>JBBRVZ010000013.1:0-56983 GCA_038246445.1 Mycobacteriales bacterium | reverse complement strand
GTCGACGCCGGGTGCCGGGAAGACAAACCGCAGGTGAACAGTCGGCATCGACCGGACGACAGGACGTCCAACCCTGAAGTGCACGCTCCCGATGAACCGGACCGAAATACCGTCCGGTCAGAACACCCGCCGACGCTTTAGCGCAACAGCGAACCGAGTGCACCACCGGCGGCAACCGCGAGGACCAGCGGGCCGGTGCGGCGCAGCCATCGCCGGCGGGCGGTGTGCGTCACTGCCGAGGTGCCGCCGGGCGGCGGTAGACCACGTTGGTCAGCTGCGTTCCGAAGCCGAACCGGTGGTACAGCCGCAGCGCCGCGTCGTTGTCACCCTCGACGTACAGCATCACGGTGTCGATGCCTCGCCGGTGCAGGTACGCCAGACCGGCCGTGGTCAAAGCAGTCCCGAGGCCGCGGATGCCCGCGTCGGGATCCACTCCGATGACGTACACCTCACCGACCGGGCGAGGCGGCTGATCGGCGCCGCCGGCGCCGGTCCCCGGGGTCGGATCGATCGGGTGCACCTTGGTCCAGTGGAACCCGACCACCTCGCCGTCCCGCACCGCGAGAAAAAACCCTTCGGGATCGAACCAGGGCTGCGCCATCTCGGCGCGCAACCCGGTGAGGTCGAGTCGACCTTGCTCCGGATGCCAGGCGAAGGCCTTGGCATTGACGGCGAGGAACGACTGCTCGTCACGGCCGGGAACGAAGGTTCGCAGGGTGATCGGAGAAGGCAGCTGGGGCTCCTGACCGGCCACCCCGGGCTTCTGGCTGCGGCGCAGTTGGAGCAGGACGCGGCCGGGGACCAGGCCGAGTCGGTCGGCGACGGCGGCAGCGGCCGGCAGGTTCCCGTACGCCCACACCCCGCCCTGACGGTCGACGGCCGCCCTCACCAGCGCGGCGCCCACCCCGCGGCGGCGGGAGTTCGGATCGACGACCACTTCCGCCGGGTCCGAGTCGACAACAACAGCCACCGCCGGCAGGGCGCCGGCCGGGATGTCGTCGACCAGGCGGTCGTGCTCCGGGGGGTCGTGCGCCGGGGAGTCGTGCGCTGCGAGGCCATCGCCCGTCAGCCAGTCCGCCGAACCGAGCGCGAGTGCCGTGAGGACGTGTCCCGATATCGGCGCGACGCCGTCCGTCGACAGGGCACGGGCGGCCAGCTCACCGATGGCCGCGGTCGCGGCCGTGCCTCGTTGCCACCTACCGACCGGGCCGGGCGCCCCCGCCGGGACGGCCGGTGTCACGCCGGAGTGCCGGCTGACTCGTCGCGCAGGACCGACCGTGACGGCGGGACCATCTTGTAGCCGACATTGCGCACAGTGCCGATCAGCGCCTCGTGCTCAGCCCCCAGTTTCGCCCGCAGCCTGCGCACGTGGACGTCGACAGTCCTTGTCCCACCGAAAAAGTCGTAACCCCACACCTCGGTGACCAGTTGCTCGCGGGTGAACACCCGACCGGGATGCTGGGCCAGGAACTTCAGCAGCTCGAACTCCTTGTACGTCAGCTCGAGCGGACGCCCGCGGAGCCGCGCGGTGTAGGTGTCTTCTTCGATGGTGAGGTCCCCGAGGCTGATCATCCCGGAGTTCGCCGAACTGGTGGAGCGCGCCGCGAGCAGCCGGAGCCGGGCGTGCACCTCGGCGGGGCCGGCGGAGGACAGAACGACGTCCGATACTCCCCATTCCGGCCCGATCGCCACCATGCCGCCCTCGGTCACGATCGCCAGGATGGAGACGGCGAGCCCGTCGGTGCCGAGCAGCCGGCACAGGGTCCTGGCCGCTGCCAGATCGTGCCGCGCATCCAGCAGCAGGAGACTATAGGGACCGGAGGTGACCAGTGAGGCCGCTTCGGGGGCAGCCGACCTCATCCGGACAGGAAGCAGGTCGACCGCGGGTAGCACGGACGCCGGCGCCGGGTCGGTGGTCAGCAGCAGGAGATCCATGTGTTTCCCTCCTCTTCCGCGGGACACCGACGCCCGAGTCTATCGGTGACAACGTTTCCGGCCGGGACTCGCGGGTGGGAATGCCAGACTGGCCCGGTGCGCAAGCTCGTCATCGCCCTGGTGATCCTGGCCGCCCTGTTGATCGCCGCGGACTTCGGCTCACGGGCGTACGCCGAATCGCGCGCCGCGACGGCGGTGCAGGGCGAACTCGGCATGGCCAGTACGCCGGATGTGTCCATCGAGGGTTTCCCGTTCCTGCTGCACGCCGTCCGCGGCGAATACCCGCAGGTGATCGTCACGGCCACGGACGTCAGCTCACAACTGCCCGGGACCCGCGCGATCGCGGAACTGTCCACGGTCGCCCTGCCGTTGCGCGAGGTGATCAATCAGGACACGTCGGCGATGACGGCCCGATCGACCCGCCTGCAGCTTCTGGTCCCCGTCACCTCGCTGTCCGACGCGCTCGGACGACCTGACGTCACGCTGTCCGCAGGTCCGGACGGATCTCTCGCGGTGACCGCCACGGTGTCCATCGCCGGCCTGCGGGTGCCGCTCACCGGCACCGCGTCCGTCACCGTCTCGGAGAACACCCTGACCGTGGCCACAGATTCGCTGACCGCGGCGGGGGTGGACGTCACTCCGGCCATCACCGCCGCCGTCGACACCCTCGTCGGCGGATTGCGCAGGTCGTTCACCCTCACCGGCCTGCCGTTCACCATCACCGGTGCCGAGGTGTCCGTCGCCTCAGGTGATGTCGTCATCACCGGCACCACCGGGCCGGTGAGCCTGGCGCAACTGCGCGCCGCCGCTACCCGGGGCGGGTGAGCCGTGCAGGCTGACGCGTGCCGGGTGACGCGTCCTGGCTGACGTGTGCTGGGGGTGACCAAGCCGCGCGCAACCCCACTGCTGACCTGCGTCGAGAGCACATCGCCGCCGCCAACTCAGCCGCTGACGGTCGTTGGGAGCGCTCCGCCGCTGATCACAAGGGGTGGGCCGGTCCTGCTACCGTTGTTCGCATGGGCCCGATGCTGACCAGCCGGCGCGCCGTCGACCTCGTCCGGGTCGGCAGTGCCCTCTGTTGCAGCACCTCTGGGCGCCGCTGCAGCCGCTGACCCCGGTCACCCGCTGCATCCCCCTTTCGCTTGACAGTGCCGCCGACGCGGCGCTACCCCGTTCAGTGCGGCGGTCGTCCCGCGCACTCCCCGCAAAGTCCCGGACCCTCCGACGTCCCTTCCCGTCGCCACACCGGGCGAACGGTCACCCCTAAGGAGCAAGCATGAGCCGCGAGGACTCCCTCGTCACCACTGAATGGGCAGAACGGAACCTTTCCACCCCGGGTCTGGTCTTCGTCGAGGTTGACGAGGACACCACCGCCTACGACGCCGGACATCTGCCCGGGGCCGTCAGGATCAACTGGAAGACGGAGCTGCAGGACCCCGTCCGGCGCGACTTCGTGGATCGCGCCGGCTTCGAGAAACTGTTGTCCGGCAAGGGCATCTCCAACGACGACACCGTGATCCTGTACGGCGGCAACAACAACTGGTTCGCCGCGTACGCCTACTGGTATTTCACGCTCTACGGGCATCAGGACGTCAAGCTGATCGACGGCGGCCGGAAGAAGTGGGAGCTGGACGGCCGGAGGTTGGTCGCCGAGGTGCCGGACCGGGTCGAGACCACCTACACCGCCACGGATCAGGACCTGTCCATCCGCGCGCTGCGCGACGAGGTCGTCGCAGCCATCGGCACCCAGAACCTGGTCGACGTCCGCTCCCCCGATGAGTTCTCCGGCAAGCTGTTCGCCCCCGCGCACCTGCCGCAGGAGGCGGCGCAGCGCGCCGGCCACATCCCGACGGCGCTGAACGTTCCATGGTCGAAGGCGGCCAACGAGGACGGCACCTTCAAGGCCGACGCCGAGCTCGCCGAGCTCTACTCGTCCGTCGGCCTGCAGGACGACAAGGACACCATCGCGTACTGCCGGATCGGCGAGCGCTCCAGCCACACCTGGTTCGTGCTGACCGAGATCCTGGGCAAACGCAACGTCAAGAACTACGACGGGTCGTGGACGGAATACGGCTCGCTGGTCGGCGTTCCTGTCGAGGTCGGTTCCTGAGCCGGGCCGCTCTCCCGGGCGGCAGCCATCCGGTCGCCCTCGGTCCGTCATCCACCACCGGTAACCCGGCTCGTCGATTCTCGCCCTTCCTGGAAGGAACTCAGATGTCCTGTGCAGCACCGGAACAGACCTCGACCATCTCTGCCGGCATTGACGTCGACCAGCAGTACGTCGTCCAGGGCAAGGTGCTCGCCGGCGCCCAGCCGGTCGTCGGCGCCTTCGTGCGCCTGCTCGACGCAGCGGGTGAGTTCACCGCCGAGGTGGTGACCTCCCCCGGCGGCGACTACCGGTTCTACGCCGCGCCCGGATCGTGGACGGTCCGTGCGCTGTCCCGGGCCGGCAACGGTCAGAGCAGCGGCGACGTGCACCCCGGCATCAACGAACTGGACATCGTGCTGACCTGATGCCCACCGGTTGAACCGCTGCCATTCATCCGGCGCTACGACGCCCGGCGCGCACAGAGGCGGTTCAACCGATTTACGGGCGTATCCACCGGCGGTTGTGACGTCCGCGGCGGCACAGGACCTGGCGGTGTGACCCGGGCTAGGCTTTGTCCTGTGGAGATCTTCTATACCGGCCTACTCGTCGCGGTGGCGCTGCTCATTACCTGGTTCGCGTTCTACGTCGTCTACCGGCTGGTGCACGAAGAGAAGTGACCGGTCCCGGCGACAACGGACACACCGGCCGCACCGCTGCCGAGACCGCCGGCCCGGTGGACGCCGAACGCAGGTCTGCCGCGGACAGGCCGGTGCCGTCCAGTGGTACCGCCGCGGTTGCCGCCGCCGAGGCACGAGCGGCGCTGACCCGCGGGCTCGATTTTGTTGACACTCCCCCGTTGCCCATCCCGGTTGACACCGCCAACGTCCGCGCCCGGCCGGGGCTGCACCCCGATTGCAAGGCCCTGCTGCCGCTCGTCGGCGTCTGGCGCGGGACCGGGTTGTTCGGAAACGACCCCGGCGCCAAGGAACCCCAATTCGGCCAGCGGGTGACGATCTCGCACGACGGGCGAGCATTCTTGCGGTACGAGTCGGTGACCTGGCTGCTCGACCCCGACGGCAGCGTGCGCGGTCCGGGACCGCGCGAACTCGGCTTCTGGCGGCCGCAACCCGACGGATCCATCGAATTTCTGGTGGCGCATTCCGAGGGCCGGATCGAGGTCTTCTACGGCCGGCCTCGGTCGGCCGCGAGCTGGGCGCTGTCCACCGACGTCGGCTGGCGTACCCCGACGGCCCCTCCGGTGGTCGGAACCACCCGGCTGTACGGGATCACCCCGGACGGCCGGCTGGCCTATGTCGAGGAACGCGCGCATGCCGACGTCGAGTTGGCACCGCACTCGTCGGCCGCCCTGGAGCGGGTCGCGGGCTGACCTGCGCGCCCTGGACCCCGAGTTGGTCGGCTTGTCGGACTCCGGCTCGTCGGCGTCAGCCGGCGAGTGCGGCGGACACCACCTCCCGCGCCTGCTCCTGAACCTGCGCCAGGTGCTCGGGACCCTTGAACGACTCGGCGTAGATCTTGTAGACGTCCTCGGTGCCGGACGGCCGGGCCGCGAACCACGCGTTCTCGGTCGTCACCTTCAGGCCGCCGATCGCCGCGCCGTTACCCGGTGCGGTGACGAGCCGGGCGGTGATCGGCTCACCGGCCAGGGAGTCGGCCGTGACGTCCTCGGGCGAGAGCCTGGCAAGCTTGGCCTTCTCGGCCTTGCTGGCCGGCGCGTCGACCCGGGCGTAGGCCGGATTGCCGAACTGCCCGGTCAGCTCCTTGTACCGCTCGCTGGGCGATTTCCCGGTCACGGCAGTGATTTCCGAGGCCAGCAGGGCCAGCAGGATGCCGTCCTTGTCGGTGGTCCACACGGTGCCGCGCTTGCGCAGGAACGACGCACCCGCCGATTCCTCGCCGCCGAAACCGATGGATCCGTCGATGAGGCCGGGCACGAACCACTTGAAGCCGACCGGAACCTCGACGAGCCGGCGGCCGAGCTGTCCGACGACCCGGTCGATCATGGAGGAGGAGACCAGGGTCTTGCCGACACCCATGTCCGCGCCCCACTCCGGCCGGTGGCTGTACAGGTAGTCGATGGCCACGGCCAGGTAGTGGTTCGGGTTCATCAGGCCCGCGTCCGGGGTGACGATGCCGTGCCGGTCCGCGTCGGCGTCGTTGCCGGTGGCGATCGCGTAGCCGCCGTCCTCGCGGACCCTGTTCACCACCGACGCCATGACGTTCGGCGACGAGCAGTCCATCCGGATCTTGCCGTCCCAGTCCAGCGTCATGAACGACCAGGTGGGGTCGACAACCTCGTTGAGCACTGTCAGGTCGAGGTGCAGGCGTTCGGCGATGGCCGCCCAGTAGGCGACCGACGCGCCGCCCAGCGGGTCGGCGCCGATGTGCACACCGGCGTCCCGGATCGCGCTGATGTCAAGGACGGAGTCGAGATCACCGACGTAGCCGCCGACGAAGTCGTAGTAGCCCGTCGTGTCGGCGTCCCTGGCCGCCTGATAACTCATCCGCCGCACGTCGGTCAGGGCGCCGGCCAGGATGTCGTTGGCCCGCGCAGCAATGGTGGCGGTGGCGTCGCTGTCCGCGGGGCCGCCGTTCGGCGGGTTGTACTTGAACCCGCCGTCCCGGGGCGGGTTATGGCTTGGGGTCACCACAATGCCGTCCGCCAGTTTGCTGGTCCGGTTCCGGTTGGCCTTCACAATGGCATGGGAGACAGCGGGTGTCGGGGTGTACCCGTCCGCCGCATCCAGCATCACCGTGACCCCGTTGGCGGCCAGCACCTCCAGTGCGGTGGCGGTTGCCGGGGCCGAGAGGGCGTGGCTGTCCGCCCCCAGGAACAACGGCCCGTCGGTGCCCTGCTCCGCTCGGTACTCGCAGATGGCCTGGGTGATCGCCAGGATGTGGTCGCGGTTGAACGCGCTGTCCAGGCTGGCGCCGCGATGACCCGACGTGCCGAACACGACCCGCTGCTCCGGCACCGAGACATCGGGGTGCAGGTCCTCGTAGGCCGCGAGAACCGCGTCCACATCGATGAGATCGCTGGCCTGGGCGGGCTGTCCCGCGCGTGGATCCATGGCCGTATTGAACCGGACTGCACCGGCCCCGGCATCACGGGTCCCCCCGCTGCCCGAGCCGGGACGCCTGATTGCCCAACACCCGGGAGTCGGATTGCCCCCAGCGCCGGAACCGCTCCCGTCGCTGGGCCGCGTCACCAGTCCGCGATGACCGGGATGACCTCCTTGCCCAGCGTCGTCAAAGGCTGCGGGACCCGTGCCTTTGGCCGACCGCCGTGCGCAAGGCTGATTCCGAGCATCCCCGGCTCCCGATAGGTCACCGCGGTCACCCAGCAGACCAATTGCACGGTCGACGTGCGGGCAGCCAGATACCCGAGAGTTGTGTAGGCCTCCTACATGTCGTGTTCCGGTAGACCGATCATGCCGATCTGGATGGAACTCCCTGTCTCCCCGGAACGTCGCTGCTCCGGCTGACGGCGAGGTGACCACCCATCAACCGTTCTGGTGTTGCGCGTCCGAACGTCCCTTGTCACGCTGGCGATCATGTGTCGCAACATTCGAACCCTGCACAACTTCGAGCCGCCGGCCACCGCCGACGAGGTACACGCCGCGGCCCTGCAGTACGTCCGGAAGGTCAGCGGGACCACGAAGCCTTCCGCCGCGAACAGGGAAACCTTCGAGCGGGCCGTCGAGCAGATCGCCCACATCACCCGGCATCTGCTCGATGATCTGGTGACGACGGCTCCTGCCAAGGACCGGGAGACCGAAGCGGCGAAGGCGCGCGAACGTGCCGCCGAGCGCTACGGGCGAATCGCCGGATGAGCGGGCAGCAGATCTGCCCAGTGCGGTAGTCGGAGCAGGACAGTCGGTGACAGCAGCACGTACCGGTCACATCCGCTGTTTTGTCACGGGGACGGTCACACAAAGCCTGGCTAGTATCCGTCCGTGACCGCCGCCAAACACCTCATCCAAGTCGATCTGACCGACGTCGAAACGTTCACCCGCCAATTCCTGGAGGAGCTCCAGTTCGGGCAGGGTGTCGCGCTGGTGCGGGCCACCACGCACGACCTCTACATGGCCATGGCCCGGACGGTCCGCCAACAACTGATGTCCCGGTGGCTGGACACCGTCAACACCCAGCTCGACGTCAACGTCAAGGTCGTCGCCTACCTGTCCGCCGAGTACCTGCTGGGTCGCCAGCTCGACAACTCCCTGCTCGCCGCGGGACTGAGCGACGTGGCCGCCCGCTCGATGGAGTCGCTCGGACTGAACCTGGACAGCCTGCGGGACGCCGAGGTGGAACCTGGCCTGGGCAACGGTGGCCTGGGCCGACTCGCCGCGTGTTTTATCGATTCATTGGCAACGATGGGAATTCCGGCCGTCGGATACGGGATCCGATACGAATACGGAATCTTCCGGCAAACATTCGTCGACGGCGAACAGGTCGAACAACCGGACTCGTGGTTGACCAACGGATCGCCGTGGGAATTCCCGCATCCCGAAATGGCCGTCACCGTGCGCTTCGGCGGCAGCACCGAGAACTACGTCGACCCTGACGGCGTGCTGCGAACACGCTGGAACCATGGCTGGGAAGTCCGGGGAATTCCCTTCAACTACATGGTACCCGGCTACGGGATCGGCAACGTCAATACCCTTCGACTGTGGAGTGCGCGTGCGACGCAGGCGTTCGACCTGAACGTCTTCAATGCGGGCGACTATCTCGAGGCGGTGCGCTCGCAGGCCTTCGCCGAGAATATCTCGAAGGTCCTCTATCCGGAGGACTCGACACCGCAGGGCAAAGAATTGCGCCTGCAGCAGCAGTACTTCTTTGCTGCCTGCTCGTTGCGTGACTTTCTCGATCGCACTCTCCCCAAGGATTTCGATCTCCGGGAACTCCCGGAACGGGTGATCTTCCAATTGAACGACACACACCCCGTCATCGCGATTCCCGAGCTGATGCGAATCCTGGTCGACGAGCGGCAGATGGACTGGGATCAGGCCTGGAACATCACCCGGCAGTGCTTCGCCTACACCTGCCACACGCTGCTGCCCGAGGCGCTCGAGGTCTGGCCGGTGGCGCTACTGGGACGACTGTTGCCCCGGCACCTGGAGATCATCTACAAGATCAACGAAGTGTTCCTCGCGGAGGTCAGGGCCGCCGATCCCGACAATGAAATGCGGGCCAGGCGGATGTCGATCATCCAGGAGTACCCGTTCCGCGCCGTCCGGATGGCGTACCTGGCAACGGTCGCCGGATCGATGGTCAACGGGGTGGCGGAGCTGCACAGTGAACTGCTGCGCGACCAGGTGCTGTCCGATTTCGCCGCTTATTGGCCGAAGAAGTTCACCAACGTCACCAACGGCGTCACACCGCGACGCTTCATACGACTGGCGAACCCTGGCCTCTCCCGGCTCATCACGGGCACCATCGGAGACAGTTGGCTCAAAGACCTCGACCGTCTCCGCGAACTCGAGCCGTTGGCGGACGACAACGACTTCTGCACCTCGTTCGCAGCCATCAAGGGTGCCAACAAGGTCCGGTTGGCGGCCCTGCTGGAGCGGCGCGACGGCATCGTGCTGGACCCCTCGGCGATCTTCGATGTGATGGTGAAGCGGCTGCACGAGTACAAACGGCAGACTCTCAAGCTCCTCCACGTGATCACGCTGTACCAACGGATCCAGGACAATCCGGACATCGACCTGCTCCCCCGGGTGGTGATGTTCGGCGCCAAGGCCGCGCCCGGCTACCGGATCGCGAAGGCGACGATCGCCCTGATCAACGCGGTGGCCTCTGTGCTCGACGCCGATCCCCTGGTCAACGGCCGGCTGCGCATCGCGTTCCCCGCCAACTACAACGTGACGCTTGCCGAGACGCTGATCCCCGCAGCCGATCTCTCCGAGCAGATCTCGTTGGCCGGCAAGGAGGCGTCCGGAACCGGCAACATGAAGCTCGCCCTGAACGGCGCCCTGACCATCGGAACCCTGGACGGCGCGAACGTCGAGATCCGCGATCTGGTGGGCAAGGAGAACTTCTTCCTGTTCGGGATGACCGAGCCGGAAGTCGCGGCAACGATGACCGCCGGTTACCGGCCGCACACCTATTACGAGACCGACCCCATCCTGCGCAGGGCGATCGACGCCATCAGCACCGGCGAGTTCTCCGGTGGCGACCGCGGCACCTTCGCGCCGATCGTCGATTCGCTGCTGCACCACGACCAGTACCTGGTGCTCGCCGATTACAGCGCCTACATCGATGCTCAGGACGCGGTGGATGTGGCATACCGCGATCAGGCCGCTTGGACCCGAAGTGCCGTGCTCAATGTCGCCCGGTCGGGCTTCTTCTCCAGCGACCGCTCGATCCGCGACTACCTCGACCGCATCTGGCATGCGCAGGCGGTTCCGGTCGACTGAACCGGGCTGGATTCGCCGTGGGGGGCTGTCCGGAACGGGGTCGGCCGATCGTCATCATGGTTGAACCGATCCGAAGGAGACCCTCGCGATGAAGTACATGATGTTCGTCTGTACCGACCCGGAACCAGATCTCGACACCGACAACGAACCCGACATCGACCAATGGGTGGCCGAGAACGACACCGCCGGTCGGCGGCTGCAGGGAATGGTCCTGGGCCCGCGTTCCACCGCCACGACGGTGCGGGTCCGGAGCGGGGAACTACTGCTCTCCGACGGCCCGTTCGCCGAAACCAAGGAGCTGATCGTCGGATTCGACCTGCTCGACTGCGCGGATCTCGACGAGGCCATCGAGGTGGCGCGCACCCATCCCATGTCGCGGGGCGGCCGTATCGAGATCCGCCCGCTCGCCGACTTCGAGCAGTGACGGCTGTCGCTCGCACCGTTGCGACGACCGCCACCGACGCGTATCGCGGATCGTCGCCGCATTGATCCGGGTCACCCACGACTGGACGCTGGCCGAGGACTGCGCCCAGGAGACAATGGCCCGGGCCGTGGCCCGATGGCCGGCCGATGGGATACCGGACACCGGCCGGCTGGCTGATGCAGGTCGCCCGGCATCACGCCTTGGACGTCCTGCGCCGGGCCACCGTCGAGCGTCGCAAGCGTCGCGAGCTGGCGGTGCTGGCCATTGCGGCGGGCGACGAGCGAGACGACGAAGCGGCCGGAGAGGACGTCGTGGACGACCGGCTGCGATTGATCTTCACCTGTTGCCACCCGGCACTGGCGCTGGAGGCCAGGGTGGCATTGACGCTGCGGACCATCTGCGGAATGCCGACCGCGGACATCGCACGCTCGTTCCTGATCAGCGAGGCGACGATGACACGCCGGTTGACCCGGGCGAAAGCAAAGATCGCCGGCGCCGGCATCTGATACCGGGCCCCCGCGGGTGCCGCGCCGGCGGAACGGCTACCCGGCGTTCTCGGTGTGCTCTATCTGCTGTTCACCAGCGGATACAACGCCGACGGGAGAGCGGACTTCGCCGACGAGGCGATCCGGCTCGCTCGATTGCTGGCGGAGCTGCTGCCCGACCAGTCCGAGCCCGAGGCGTTGCTGGCGCTCATGCTGCTGCAAACACTCCCGCCGCGACGCCCGCCGCGATGCCCACGGTCGCCTGGTCACCTTGGACCGACAGGACCGGTCCCGCTGGGATCACCCGTCGATCCGCGAGGCGGTCGACATCCTCGGTGGACTTCCCGAGGTGCCCGAGGTGGGTCCATACGGACTTCAGGCGAGTTTGCCGCCTGTCTCGCAGGCGCTCCGACCGTCGAGGGAACCGACTGGCGCCGAATTGCGGACTACTACGACCGACTGGCGCAGCTGCAACCGACGCCGGTGGTCGAGCTGAACCGCGCGGTGGCGCACGGGTATGCCTACCGACCTGCGGAGGGCCTGGCCCTGCTCGCCCGGATCCGCGACGGTGGTGCGCTGCAGCGATATCCATTGCTCGTCGCCGCGGAGGCGGAGCTCACCGCCCGCGCCGGTGACCCGGTCCGGGCCGCTGCGCTTTTTCGGCTGGCGGCCCGGACCAGTCCCACAGCGGATCCGAACGGCGGGCGCTGCTGGTCCGGGCGGATGAGCAAGAGTCGATGGGTGCAGGACCGGGATGGTGTCCGACGCGGGTGTCGACAGACGCGCTGCTGACGCGGATGGCCGAGATCGCCGGTCGGGTCGCTGTCGGCCCGTCAGCTGCGAGACCCTCCATGGTGCGTCCGCGATCAATGCGACACCAGTTGAAACACTCGGCCTTTGGTGACGCCAAGAACGGCTGCAGTGTCAGCGACGGAGGGACCGGCCTGGCGCTGCTCAGCCTGGTCGGCAAGGGTCTGACCAACGCCAGGTCGGCCAGCGGCTGTTCATCAGCTCCAAGACGGTGAGCGTGCACATGTCCAACGTGTTTGCACTCGGCGTCAGCGGCCGCGTAAAGGCGGTGGCCTCGGCTCATCGCCGAGGCCTGCTGGCGCAGGAGCACCCCGGCTGATCAGCACGCAACCGGCGGGTGGAACGGCCCTGCCGCGGAGGTGAAGGATGAACTGTGGCCGAGATCGACGACGCCGTCCGCACCGCGATGGACGAGTTGTATGCAGACGACCCCGACAGTTTCACCGACCGCCGTGCCGCCCTTGTCGCGGCCGCGAAGAAGAACGGCGATGTGGCTGCGGCCAAACAGATCTCCGCGCTGCGCAAACCCACCCGTTCCGCGTACACGGTCAACGCGCTGGCCCGGATCGACCCGGACGGGATCACCGAGCTGGTCGAACTCGGTGAACATCTCCGGCAGGCCGAGCGGTCGGTCGATCGACGGCAGATCCGGGAGTTGACCTCGCACCGCCGGCGCCTGGTGAACGAGCTGACGAAGCGGGCCTTCGAGGCGATCGATGACACGGCACCCAGTTCTACTGTGCGCGACGAGGTCGTCTCAACTTTCACCGCTGCGCTCGCCGACGCGGACATCGCCGCCCAGGTCGCGGGCGGAACGCTGGTCAAACCCGCTCGCTGGGAGGGCTTCGGCGCTGGTGGATCACCGGATCTGACGGTGGTCGGCGGGACCGGCGGCAGGGGCGCGAGAGAACCGAGAGACACTGCGACGCAGCGTTCTTCCCCGGTGTCGCGACCGTCGGCGCAGGGTATGTCCCGAGCGGACCGTGAGCAGGCGCGCCGGCAGGCGGAGCAACAGGAAGCGGAGCGCAAAGCGCAGGCGAATGCCGCGGCCGCGGCGGCCAAGCGCGCTCGGCTTGCCGATGCGCAGCAGGCGGTGGACGACGCCGAGGAGGCCTACCTCATTGCCACCGATGAGGAGCAGAGCCGCTCCGATCGGCTGCGCGAGCTCGAGGAGGAGGTCGCGCAGGCTCGCCGCTCGGTCGACGAAGCCCGAATTCAGGTGCGCCGTTCACAGATCAGGCAACGACGCGCCAGTGACGCCCTGGGCCGGATCAGTCGATGACGGGACACCCTGCGTCAGCGATTGGTCGCGCCCAGCAGCACCTTCAAGGACGCGTCCGCCTGCACTGATGTCGCCGCACCGTTGCTGTCGATCGACACCGCGAATGGAACGCCGTTCACGGTCAGCCCGGACACCTGCAGCGCACCGACTGCGGACGAGGGGTCCAGCCTGACAAGCCCTTTCGGTACATCCGGGTTGAGCCCGAGGAGGCCCTGCACGATGACGACCGCGCTGGCGGCCGCCCAGGCCTGCGGTCGGCAGGAAGCCGGATAGGGCACGGGCGCCGGGACGTCGGAGGATGCGAACCCCCCGAAGAGCTCGGGCAGCCGACCTCCGAACGCCGCCCCGGCGGCGAGCAGGCCGCCGGCCAGCGTCGCGGCATGCTGAAACATGCCCGCCTTCACCAGGCCGTGGATGGTGATTGCCGTGTCGTGCGGCCAGACCGAACCACAGTGATAGCTCAACGGCGAATACCCACCGGCCGTGTCCGCCATGGTGCGGAGTCCGAACCCACTCGCCATGCTCGGATGCACGAGACGGTCTGCCACCACACGTGCTTCGTCAGCGGTCAGGATCCCAGTGGCCAGCAGGTGACCCATGTTCGATGCGGGCGCATCGACAGGGCGCTTGTCCCGATCAAGGGCCAACGCGGGGAAACGGCCCAGTTCGTCGGACACCCAGAACGACGACCGGAACCGCGCGGCCATCTGCTCGGCGTACCGGCGCCACCGGTCGGCGCCCGGACGCCCGAATGCGTCCAGCAGTTCGGCACCCGCCAGCGCGGCTTCGTACGCGTAACCCTGCACCTCTGCCAAAGCCACCGGACCCGTCGCGATCGCGCCGTCGGCGAAGCGCACCGAGTCGTCCGAGTCCTTCCAGCCCTGGTTGGACAGGCCGCGGCCGGAATCGTCGTAGTAGTCGAGAAAGCCGTCGCCATCGGCGTCCCCGAAGGTGTCGATCCACTCCAGCGCCCGCTCCATCGCCGACAACAGGGCCTGTACCTGTTGCGCCGGCATGCCCCACCGCCACGCGTCCGCGAGCAGGCAGACCCACAGCGGGGTCGCATCAACGGTGCCGTAATACACCGGCGGCAGCGCCATCCCGGGATACCAGGACGTATCCGCCGGTGCCGGAGCGGTCACCGATCGGCGGACCTCGTGCAGGATCTTGCCTGGCTGCTCGTTCGAATCCCGGTCGACGACCGTGCCCTGCATCGACGCCAGCGTCCGCAATGTTCCGGCGGCTAAATCGGTGCCCAGCGGGAGCGCCATACGCGCCGCCCAGATGGCGTCGCGGCCGAAAAGTGTGAGATACCAGGGTGAACCGGCTGCGGCGAACGAATCCTGCGGCAGATCTGCCAGCGACAACCGCAGCGCCCGGAGATCGGCCACCGACTCGGTGACGAACGGCCCGAGCCGTCGATCATCGGCAACGACCACGGGAATCGACCCGGCTGAATCCCGACCCGCAGGCACGACAACCGCTCCCCGATCACGGACCGACAACGACCAGGTCAACGTGACATCCGAGCGTGGCCCGATCACCACCGGCCACTCCGCCCGGGCACCGGAGCCGTCAAGGTTCACCTGCGCTGCGGGGAAGCCGAGCTGGACGGTGAGCTCTCCGGTCCCGTACCGAACTCCGTCAGCGGTGCGGGAGGCCGGCACTGGACTGCTGGTCCGTCCGGACTTCACCTGGTCCATGTCGGCCAGATCCGACGCAAGCTGCACGCTGACCACAGTCCGAACCTGCTCGGCGGAGGAGTTGACCACGGTGAGTTCCTCGAGCATCCCGGCCACCTCGGCGGTCCGCCGACGACGCAGCCACACCGTCGGGTCCGGCGACCGATCCCCCAGGGAGCGGATGACACTGATGAATTCCGCGCCACCCGGTCCACGGGACGAGGCGGAGACGATGTCACCTTCATCTCCGTCGAGCGCGACGACCGCCCGGCTCACCGCGCGAACGTCCGCGACGAACGCACCCTGTGCACCGCCGGGCCTGATCTGCCCGTCCCTGCCGGACAGCACGACACAGGGAGCGGCCAGGCAGGTGACCAGGTCGTGCAGCTGGGGTTGCAGCCCAACGGCCGCGGGCACCTGCAGTTGTGGTGATGAGATTGTGATCGCCTCCAGAGCATCCGCACCTTGACTCTTAACGTGACCGAGGTAACACTACGACCACCATTGGATCGATCCAATCCCCAGGCAAACGGCATTTTATCGATCCCATCGGCGCCAGATCCGAGGAGGAGCAGGGTGACCACAGCCGGGCCCGCTGCGATGCCGCCACCGGCGTCGGGCCCGGCAGTACCCGCATCTGCCGGACGGGACATGCCCGCAGCCAGAACCCGACCGGAGCGAGCGACGCTCGGTTCGGTGGCCACCCTCGTCGGCGTGTCCCGGCAGACCGTCTCGAACGTCCTGAACGCGCCCGAACTGGTCCGGGCGGAAACGGCCGACCGGGTCAGGGCCGCGATCGCGGAACTGTCCTACCGGCCACACCCGGCCGCCCAGCAGCTACGTACCCGCCGGTCGCAGCTGCTGGGCATGCGTATCCATCAAACCCCCGAACCGACAATCTTCGACCGCTTCCTGCATGCCGTCACCGAGGCGGCGGCGGCGGCGGACTACCGCATCATGCTGTATACCGCTCCCGACGACGCGAGCGAGATCGATGCGTACGACGAGCTTGTCGATCGTTGGAACGTCGACGGCCTGCTGCTGACGTACACCCACTCCGGCGACCGCAGGACGAACCATCTGCAGAGGAAAGGCGTTCCCTTCGTCACCTTCGGCAGACCCTGGGACGCTGCCAGACCGCATTCCTGGGTCGACGTCGACGGCCGCGCCGGCACCGAAGCGGCAACCCGGCACCTAGTGGCGGGCGGGCACCGCCGGATCGGCTTCCTGGGCTGGCCGGAGCACTCCGAGGTCGGCTCCGATCGGCTCGACGGCTGGGCGAACGCGATGAGCGTCGCGGGCCTGCCGATACCGGAACCCCGGCGGTGCTTCAACGAGGTGGGCGATGCCCGGGTCGCGGCCCGGGACCTGCTTGACAGCCAGGACGTCACGGCCGTGGTCTGCGTCTCCGACATCGTGGCGCTCGGCGCACTGTCCGCGGCCGATTCCCTCGGCCTGCGCGCCGGAACCGACGTTTCGTTAATCGGGTTCGACGACAGCGACAAGGCCCAGGGCGCCGACCTCACCTCACTGACGCAGCCGTTGCGCGAGGTGGCCGAGCACTGCTTTCGCATCCTGCTGCACCAGATCGACACCAACAATCAGGGAACGCCACCCGAGCAGGTGCTGCTGCCGCCCACCCTGGCGCTCCGCGGATCGACGGGTCCACCGGGTTGAGACGACGTCCCGACCCGCGACACCGATCCGCTCCGCATCCCGCACCACCGCATCGTCCGCCTGCCGAAGATCTCGTGCAGATGCCCTACTCCCTGGAGGATTCATGCACCCCACCAGATTCCGGCGCACGGCCCTGGCCGTCACCGGTGTCCTCACCTTGCTGATCGCCGCAGCCTGCGGCGGGGCCAGCACCTCGCCCCCGGGCGCGGGTGGCGCCACATCGGCCGAGTCTGCTGCCGCCGGCGGAGCTTCCGGCAGTGCCGGGGCCAGCGGCGGCGCGGCTGCCGGAGGCGGCGCGATCACCCTGCTGTACGGCGCCTCCGGTCCTGCCGAGACCGCCGCCATCGACAAGGCCGCAAAGGCCTTCACCGACAAGTCCGGCACCAAGGTCACTGCCACGCCGGCTCAGAGCCTGACACAACAGCTGGCGCAAGGCTTCTCGTCCGGTCAGTCGCCGGATGTGTTCTACGTAAGTGCCGACCAGTTTGCGAACTACGCGAAGGCGGGCAACCTGCTGCCCTACGCGGACTCGCTGTCGAACGCGGGAGATTTCTACCCCGCCCTGAAGAAGTCGTTCACCTACGACAACAAGTTCTACTGCGCACCCAAGGACCTGTCCACTCTGGCGCTATTCATCAACACGGACCTGTGGACCAAGGCGGGGCTGACCGACGCCGACATCCCGACCAACTGGGACCAGCTCGCAGCCGTCGCGAAGAAGTTGACCACACCCGAGGTGGCGGGCCTGACTCTCGCCCCGTCCCGGGACCGCCTCGGCGCCTTTGTCGCACAGAACGGCGCATACCTGGTCGATCAGGACGGCAAGGTCACCGCGAGCGACCCGAAGAACGTCGAGGCCCTGAAGTACGTGCAGACCCAGCTGAAGGACGGGTCGTTCAAAACCTTCAAAGACCTGGGTGCGGGATGGGCCGGCGAGGCCTTCGGCAAGGGCAAGGCTGCCATGACGATCGAGGGCAACTGGCTGCTCGGATCGCTGCAGAAGGACTTCCCGAACGTGAAATACAAGGTGGCGGAACTCCCCGCGGGGCCATCGGGCGACAAGGGCACCCTGGTCTTCACCAACTGCTGGGGCATCGCGGCGACGACCAAGAGCCCTGACCAGGCGAAGGCATTCGTCGAGGCGATGACCACCAAGGATCAGCAGCTGACGTTTGCCAAGGACTTCGGTGTCATCCCGTCGATCCAGTCGGCGGAAGCGGACTACCTCAAGCAGTTCCCGGAGAACGCGCCGTTCGTCAACGGCATCAAGTACGCCAAAGGCGTCATCGGTGCTGCCGGGATCACCGACGTATTGACCGATTTCGACGCGCAACTCGAGGGACTGGCCAGCGGGGGCGACCCGAAGGCGATCCTGGACTCGGTTCAGCAGAATTTGACTGCCGCGATCGGCGGCTGACCTCGCCGGGTACGGCCGGTGCGGGCGCGCACCGGCCGGTCCCGGTCGGATCGAGCTTGCCTGCCGGATTCTGATCAGTCCATTTCAAGACCCGCCACTGCCAGGCAGTGCGCGCAAGCATTCAGGAGCCTGAAATGACCGTTGTCGGCAGCGGCGGAGTAGAAGAATCCGTCGCCGAGATCGAACGTGCCCGTGCTGTGCAGGACAAGCCGACCGGCAAAGGAGGCGGGAGGTCGAAGAATAGGGACGCCCTTGCCGGCTGGCTGTTCATCACCCCGGCGGTACTGGTGATCGTCATCTTTGTTCTGCTGCCGGTGATCTCGGCGCTGTGGGTGTCGCTGTCCGACTGGACCGGCAAGGGTTCGCCGCTCCAGGCCGGTTTCATTGGCCTGGACAACTACCAGGCGCTACTGACCAAACCCGGCCTGGCGCAGCGGGACCTGGCCACGTCCCTGCGCAACAACCTGTACTACGTGGTCTTGGTCGTGCCGCTGCAGACCATCCTGGCGCTTCTGCTGGCCACCACGCTGAACCGGCGTCGGCTGCGCGGCAAGGGGTTTTTCCGCAGCGCCTTCTACTTCCCGTCCGTCACGTCGTCGGTCGCGATCTCCATCGTGTTCCTGTTTCTGTTCAACGCCTCCGGTGTGGTCAATGCGATCCTCGCCTGGTTCGGGATCAATGGACCGAACTGGTTCGCCGACCCCCGCGGCGTCGGGCACATCCTGCTGGGTCTGGTGGGGGTGAACACCGATGCCCCGCCCGAATGGCTGGCCAGCCACGAATTCCTGGGACTCACCTGGTGGCAGTGGTGGGCAGGACCTTCGATCGCCATGTGCGCCATCATCGCGCTGGCAATCTGGACCACCTCCGGCACCTTCATGCTGCTGTTCCTCGCTGCGCTGCAGGACATCCCAGCGGACGTCGAAGAAGCCGCGATGGTGGACGGAACCACGGCCTGGCAGCGTTTCCGGGCCGTCACCCTGCCGGCGTTGAAACCCACCATGTTCCTGGTCCTCACCCTGGGCCTGATCGGGACCTGGCAGGTGTTCGATGCCGTCTACATCATGAGCTAGGGCGCGCCGGCGAAGACCACGCTCACCCCGGCGTACCTGTCGTACCAGACCTCGTTCCTGAACGGCAAGTGGGGCCAGGGGGCAGCGATCGCCTTCATCTTGTTTGCCATCATCGTCGTCTTCAGCTTGTTCCAGCGATTCGTCATGCGCGATCGCGAGAAGCTGCAACGCCGCCGCCGGATCGCCACCTGGGAGGGAAAGTGAGCACCACACTGTCCGGACGCCCGCTAGCGGGACCGGTCGACGCGACGTCCCCAGAAGTTGCCAAACGCCGTTGGCGGCTTGGCTGGCTGATCTACCTGGTGCTGATCTTCTTCTCGCTGATCTACCTGTACCCGTTCATCATCCAGCTCGGCACCTCCTTCAAGTTCGACCCGGACGCCACCGCCAATCCGCTCAATCCGATCCCGCAGGCATGGACCCTGGACGCCTACCGGAGCCTGGGTGCCGCCGATTTCCCGCGGTGGTTCATGAATTCGGTGATCGTCACGCTGTGCGTCACGCTCGGCAGGGTGTTCTTCGACTCGCTGGCCGGATACGCGTTGGCGCGCCTGCATTTCGCCGGGCGCTCGGCGATGTCGGCGCTGTTCATTGCGCTGCTGGCGGTGCCCGGGGTGGTGCTGCTGATCCCCAAGTATCTGGTGCTTGTCCAGCTGGGCATCTACAACACGTATCTGGGCATGATCATCCCGCTGGTCGCCGACGCCGCAGGCGTCTTCATCATGCGGCAGTTTTTCATCAATATTCCGATCGAGGTCGAGGAGTCGGCTCGGCTGGACGGCGCGGGCGCATTCCGTACCTTCTGGTCGGTGGTGCTGCCGATGGCCCGACCGGCCGTCATCACGCTCACCATCTTGTCATTCCAGGCGTCCTGGAACGAGCTGCCGCACTTCATCATCTCGCGGCAGAGCCCTGAGTTGAACACGCTCACCTCGGGCGTCGCCACGCTGGTCAGCGGGCAGCTCGGTTCGGGTTCGCAATTCCCGTTGAAGATGGCGGCCGCCCTGCTGATGACGATCCCGGTCGCCGTCGTGTTCTTCATCTTCCAGCGATACTTCGTTCGTGGCGCGAGTTCCGGCGCGGTCAAGGGCTGAGGTCAAGGGCTGAGGGCCGGAACCTGCAGCAGCGCAGCAAGTTCACCGGTCAGTCCGCTGTCCGATCGTGCCACGCCGTCGATTCGCACCACGGGGGCGAGCAGCCGTGCACTCGACGCCAGCCACACCGCGTCGGCGGCATGCAGGTCCTCCGCGGTGAGGACGGCGGCGTCGGTGGTCCACCCGGCCGCAGCGGCCGCCCGGAACAGCCGCCGCACGGTGATGCCGTCCAGGATCCCGGGCGGCGGCGGCGTCAGCAGGGTCCGGCCCTTGGCCAGCACCACCGATGCGGTCGGCGCCTCCAGCACGGCGCCGTCAGATCCGAGAAAGATGGCGTCGTCCGCCTCGTTGGCCGCCGCATGACGCAGCGCGGCCATGTTCACCCCGTACGACAAGGTCTTGGCTCCGGCCAGCAGCCAGGGTGCGGACTCGGCGGCCGCGGCGGTGCAGCCGCGGTCGAGAAGCAGTACCCGCACACCGGTCTCGCGCTGCCGGATGCTCACCGCGGACAACGCGGCACCCAGCGCGTAACACACCGGACCGGACGCCGACTCGGAACCGCGACTGGCCACCAACCGGACCACCATCTGCCGGCCACCGTCCCACGCACCGATGACGGCGTCGACGGCCCGCAGCCATTCGTTGGGCCCGGGAACCACCATGCCGGTCATCTCTGCCGAGACCGCCAGCCTCACCAGGTGATCGTCCAGGTCCCGCGCGATGCCGTCGACGACCAGCGTCGTCTCGAAAACACCCTCGCCGCGCAATACCCCCAGATCGTCAGGCCGAAGCAGCGGTTCCTCTGGGTCGAGCAGGCTGCCGTCCAACAGCGCCACCAGCGGCGCGGGGTGGTCCGTCACCGGCTCACCCTATGGGACGACCCCGGAGCCGCTACTCCGCGCCGAGGATCAGGCTGGGCGCCGCAGCCACATCACCGCAGCCGTGGCGTGGGAGGCGTTATGGCCGAAGCAGGACCTTGATGGCGCGCCGCTCGTCCATCGCCCGGTAGCCCTCAGCGGCGTCCTCCAGGGGCAGCTCGAGATCGAAGACCTTGCCGGGGTCGATCTGTCGGCTGACGATCAGGTCGATCAGTTCGGGCAGGAAGCGGCGGACGGGAGCGGGACCGCCGTGCAGGTGCACGGTGGAGAAGAACAGCTCGCCACCCGGCAGTTCCACGTCATGCGAGACGCCGACGAACCCGACGTGGCCGCCGGGACGGGTCGAGCGGATGGCCTGCATCATGGATTCCTGCGTACCAACGGCCTCGATCACCGAGTGCGCGCCCAGACCTCCGGTGAGCTCTTTGATCGCGGCGACTCCCTCGTCGCCCCGCTGCGTCACGATGTCGGTGGCGCCGAAATCACGGGCCAGTTCCTGCCGCGACTCATGCCGGCTCATCGCGATGATGCGCTCGGCACCGAGATGCTGGGCGGCCAGGATGCCGAGTAGGCCGACGGCCCCGTCACCGACGACGGCGACGATCTTGCCCGGACCCACCTGCGCCGCGACGGCGGCGAACCAGCCGGTGCCCAGGACGTCGGACGCGGCCAGCAGGCTGGGGATCAGATCGTCGGACGGGACCTCGGGGGTGACGACAAGGGTGCCGTCCGCCAACGGGATGCGCGCGCGTTCGGCCTGGGTGCCGATGGCGCCCACCGACTCGGCGTGCACGCACCGGGACTGGTAGCCGGCCTGGCAGATCTCGCAGGTGTTGTCCGAGGCGAAGAACGATCCGATGACGAACTGGCCGGGCTTGATGGTGGTGACCTCGGCCCCCACCTGCTGGACGATCCCGACGTATTCGTGGCCCATCGGGGCCGGCTCGTCGACCGATTCGATGCCGCGGTAGGGCCACAGGTCCGAGCCGCAAACGCAGGCGGCAACCACCCGGATGATCGCGTCGGTGGGCTTCTCGATCGCCGGCTCCGGCCGGTCCTCGACTCGGAGGTCCTTGGGGCCGTGCAGTACTGCTCCTCGCATGGTGTTGCTCCTTGATCTGGGGTTGCGGGTTCGGCAGGAGGTCACGCACCTCGTTTGGGTGGTCCGTCATTCCAACGTCAAGGTGGTGGCCCGAATACTTCCAGCCTCCAGGGGTCCCATCAGGACACATCGAAGCAGGGCGGCACCCTGCTGGCCTGCACCGCGGTCGTCGGCACCAAGTCGGGCGGCCGACCCGTGCGGCCTGTCAGCTTGATCGGCCCAGCAATGCGCCCAGGTCGGCCGGGCGGGCGGCTCCCGGCCCGTAGCCGAGGATGCGTCCGCGGATGGCCGCGCCGATCAGGGCGGGATGCAGCAGGGCCGCAGGGGAGCCCGCCAGGTGGTACAGCGCTCCCAGCGATTCCAACGCCCTGGTATTTCCATGGACCGACATGACAGAAATTTCCCTGGCCCATCTGTCCAGCAGCGCCTGCGTCAACGGCAGCCGCCCCTCGCTGCTGGGTTGCCGAAGGTCCTGCCCCACCGCGACGCCCCAGGGCAGTGCCGCCGTCCGGGCGAAGTCCTTGAGCACCCGACGGGTCTGTCGGGGAAGCCGACCCGCCGCCAGCGCGTCGCGCAGCACCACGGCTTCCGCGGCGGCCACCGTGACGCCCTGGCCGAATACGGGGTTGAAGCACACCATCGCGTCGCCGATGACGATCAGACCCTCGGGCCAGTTCCGAACATTCTCGCAGTGCGTTCGGCGATTCCCCGTCTGCCGGTGGATGGCGACATCGCCGCAGGGCGTGGCTCGCGCGATGAAATCCGCAACCGCCCGGTCTGGTAGATCCCGAAGGAACGCCTCGAATCCGGCGTTGTCCCGGGGCGGCCGGTGCTCGCCCATTCCGGACGCCAGGACCAGCCAATGTCCGTGCTCCACCGGTAACACCAGACCACCTACTGGGCTTGCAGCCAGGTCGGCATCCGCGAGGCACGTCCCAACGCGTCGACGACCAGGTCGGCGCCGACCGGCCCGCCGTCCGTCTCGACCCGCCAGGTGTTGCCCTGCGATCGCTGCACGCCGTTGACCCGGTGTCCGTCACGCAACTCGACGCCATCGAGGGCGAGGACGCGGGTGCGGACAACCTGTTCGAACAGCGGCCGGGTGAGCGAAACGACGCTATGGCCGGAGGGACCGACCGGCGCCCAACCGGTTTCGCCGAGCCACGCCAGCTGCCCGGTGTCGAAGGGAACCCCGCCGTTGGCCTCGAGATCATCCCGGAGTCCGGGCAACGGTTCTTCGGCCGCTGACAGCGCCTTGCGCAGGTAGACGTGCGGCTGCCTGCCCTGCGGGACCCCGGGGCGCTCGAGGGTGTTGGGAGACAACTCATCTCGCTCGAGCATCACCGCCTGATGACCGGTTTGCGCCACGGCGGCCGCTGCGAACAGCCCCGCCAGGCTGGCACCGATGACAACGACGCGCAATCTGCGGCCCACCCTTGCCGCCGCGACACCTGCCGTCGGGCCGCGCGCGTTACAGCTTCCGCAGCCGGATCCTGGAAACCAAGTGGTCGGGGCCCTTGGTCATCACCAGGGTAGCCCGGCCGCGGGTCGGCAGGATGTTCTCCACCAGATTCGGCTCGTTGATCGACGACCAGATCTTGTTGGCCAGATCGGCGGCCTCGTTGTCGGTCAGGTGGGCGTACCGACGGAAGTAGGAATCCGGGTCGGTGAAGGCGGTTCCGCGCAGCCGGAGGAACCGCTCCACGTACCAGCGCCGGACGTCCACCGGTGATGCGTCGACGTAGATCGAGAAATCGAAGAAGTCGGAGATTGCCAGCGCGCTGCGTCCGCCCCGATCCAGATTGGCCGGCTGCAGGACGTTCAGGCCCTCGATGATCAGCACATCCGGCCGCCGCACGACCACTTCGTGGTCGGGAAGGATGTCGTAGCTCAGGTGGTCGTACCGGGGGGCTCGGACCTCGGCGGCGCCGGATTTGACCTCGGCCACGAAGCGGAGCAGCGCCGTGCGGTCGTAGGACTCCGGGAAACCTTTGCGGTCCATCAAGTTTCGTTGCTGAAGAATCCGATTCGGATACAGGAATCCATCGGTGGTCACCAATTCGACCCGCGGCGTGTCCGGCCAGCGACCGAGCATTTCGGCGAGCACCCGTGATGTGGTCGATTTGCCCACCGCCACCGACCCGCCGACGCCGATGACGAACGGCGTTCGCTGCGTCCGCTCCCCCAGGAACGTCGTGGTGACCTGGTGCAGCGCGCCGGTGCCGCCCACGTACATGTTGAGCAGCCTGGACAACGGCAGGTAGATGTTTTGCACCTCTTCGAGGTCGATCGGGTCGCCCAGGCCCCGCAGTCGCTCTATCTCGCCCATGGTCAACAGCAACGGGGTGGACGCGGCCAACCCGGCCCAGGCGGAGCGGTCCATCTCGACGAACGGCGTCACACCGTGGCCGTTGAAGATGGGCACCCGGCGCTGCCCGGCGACCTCAGCCGCCGCAGCAATGGAGACATCACTGTCACCGGCCATCATGAGGCGCCATTGTGCCGGTCCGTCGCGCAGGCGACCAATCGGTGCGGCCCGCTGTGACCCACACCTCGCGGACCGGGTCACATTCGGCAGGAGCCGGCGCCGGCGACATCCGCACTGCCTACCATGCAGTCATGGCATCACCGCACAACTCCCCGGCGTACAGGTCCCCGCTGCTGATGCGGCCGGGGGCGGTCGAAGCGGAGGGGATCGACGCCGGAACGGCGTGGCACTACGGCGATCCGATGGCCGAGCAGCGAGCAGCGGAGACCGGCGCAGCACTCTTCGACAGGTCGAACAGGTCCGTCCTGACCGTTGCGGGTGACGATCGGCTGACCTGGTTGCACACCCTGACCACGCAATTCCTGAGCACGCTGAGCGAGGCGCAGACGACGCAGGCGCTGATCCTGTCGCCGCAGGGACATGTCCAGCACCACTTCGTCGTCACCGAGTGGCACGGAACGGCAGTGCTGGACACCGAGCCTGCCGCGGGCGTCGCCCTGCTGGCCTTCCTGGACGGCATGCGCTTCTGGTCCAAGGTCGAGAACGCGGAGGTCACGGGCAGTCTCGCCGTCCTGACAGTTGCCGGCCCGACCGCCGGAACGATCCTGGCCCGGGTGTTTCCCGAGGCTGGTACCGGGGCCGATGCCGTTCCCGTGGCCGGCGGCTTCGCCAGGCGCACCGAGGACGGTTTCGACCTGGCCGTCGAGCGGGCGCTGCTGCCCGACACCGCCGCAGCACTGATCGCCGCAGGGGCGACGCCGGCCGGAAGCTGGGCTGCCGCCGCCCTGCGCATCCCCACCCGCCGCCCGCGGTGGGGAGTGGACACCGACGAGCGCACCATCCCGAACGAGGTGTCCTGGCTGCAGTCCGCGGTGCATCTGGACAAGGGCTGCTACTGCGGCCAGGAGACCGTGGCCAGGGTGCACAACCTGGGTCGGCCCCCGCGGCGGCTGGTGATGCTCAACCTGGACGGGTCGGCGGGAACAATGCCCGAGACCGGTGACGCCGTCGTCACCACCGGCGGCAAGGTCGTCGGCCGGGTCGGCACCGTTGCGCAGCACTACGAGGACGGGCCGATCGCCCTTGCCCTGGTCAAACGCGGCCTCGACGTCGGGACCGCCCTGCTGGCCGGGTCGATCGACGCGGCCATCGACCCGGACGATGCACTGGGCGAGGCGGATCACACCACTCCACTGTCGGTGATCGACCGCCGCGCACTGAGTCAGATCCGGCGGAACTAGCGCCGTGCAGCCGCGACTGGTCACGCTCGCCGACATCGAGGACGCGGCGGAGTTGATCCGTCCCTACGCGGTCCGCACCCCGTTGCTGGCATCGCCCTGGCCGGGCCTGTGGATCAAACCGGAGAACCTGCAACCGATCGGCGCATTCAAGATCCGCGGTGCCGTCACGGCCATCTCGCGGTTGGCTCCGCAGGTCCGGGCGCGCGGTGTGCTCGCGAATTCGTCGGGGAATCACGCGCAGGCGGTCGCCTACACCGCAAAGGCTTTCGGCATCGACGCGCACATCGTGATCCCGGACAATGCCCCGCTTCGCAAGGTGCAGGCGACCCGGGATCTGGGCGCGACCGTCGAGCTGGTGCCGGTCGAGCAGCGCTTCAGCCGTCCGCTCGAGCTTGCCGAACAGACCGGCAAGGCGCTGATCCCACCGTTCGACCACCCCGATGTGATCTCCGGCCAGGGGACGGTGGGACTGGAGATCGCGCAGGACGCGCCGGACGTCACGACCGTCCTGGTCCCGGTGTCCGGCGGCGGGCTGATCGCCGGCGTGGCGGCAGCGATGACGGCCCTGCTGCCCGACGTGCGAGTGGTGGGCGTGGAACCGGAACTTGCTGGTGACGCCGCAGAGTCGTTCCGGGCGGGGCGGCGAATCCCGTGGACGCCCGCCCAGACAGCCCGGACGATGGCCGACGGGTTGCGCACCTTCAGCGTCGGCGAGCTCCCCTGGGCGCACATCTCGACGATGGTGCACGACATCGTGACGGTCACCGAGGACGAGATCGCCGACGCCACCCGCAGGCTGCTGCTCGAGGCGCGGCTGGTCGCGGAACCCAGCGGTGCGGTCGCCGCGGCGGCGTTCCTGCATCATCCGGAGCTCCTGCCGGTCGGGCGCACGGTGGCCGTGCTGTCGGGGGGGAACATCGACCCGACCGTGCTGCTGGCATTGTTGGCCGGTGCCTGAGTCTGACCCGAGTGGGACATGGTCCGGCCGATCCTCGACGAAGACAGCGTCGATCGTGTTTCCGTGCCGTCCTCAGGTGTCGACCGAGCGCTTCGGTGGTACCGATCGGCGACGACGACCGCGGCATCGAGCTCGTTATCGTCGCACTGGACCTCGAGGACCTGGGGTGCGTCCTACGCGATGGCCACTGGGTGTCTCGGGTGTCAGGAATTCCTTTTCGTTTGCGCGGCGTGGAATTCAAGGGCTTTCCGGATCCAGAAGCTGAGCTCATCGTCGGTTTTCAGGTGTGGGCGCTCGACACGGACCCATCCCGGCCCCATTGGCCGGTCGGCGCCCATGACAGCGTGCCCGGCGCCGGGTACCTGTAGAAGCCGTTCATGTCGGTCGGGATCGATCCTGACGAGCAGGTCTCCCGCACGTCCGGCGGCGACCGCCATCCTTCCGTCGACCATGAAGGACGCGCCACCGAACATTTGCAATTCGCGCACGTGCCGGCCCGAGAACGCGGCTCGGACGCGTCGAGCAAGCTCGTCGCGATGTGCGGTCTTCGTGGGCTGCGTGGTGGACGAGCGAGCTTGTGCGGGGTTCGCAGGCTTGCTCGCGGCGACCGGCTTGGGGTGGGGGGACATCGGTCAGCGGCCATCCTTTTCGAGGTAGTCGTGCCCGTCATCAAGATTGAGTTGGTGAATGACTTTGCAGCGGTAGGTAGATACTGCAGCGCAGCGTACGGGGGCAGACGGAGAGATGGAGTCGGACATGGAATTACCTCCACTGTCGAAGCGACAACGTACTCATGATCTCCGGTCGGTGCTCGGCGTTGTTCGTCAGAATTGGTGGGGCAAACGGGGGCTCGCATGTGGGAACTGGGCCCTGCTTGCTCCAGCTCCGGGTGGATCGGACGCCGCGATGTCAGATCGACGGAAGGAGCGAACGGTCGCATGGCCTCAATACCTTTGAACCCTCCAGTGGATCACTCCGTCAACATGTTGAAATGCACCCCTGACATGTTCCGGCGGAGCGTCTGTGCCGGGGCCGCTTGGGTCGTCGATTTCGTTTGCAAAGATCAAGCTGCTGATCACCTCGGGGTCGCTGCTGACCGGTTCGAACAATAACGAAAAGTTTTCGATCGATTCAAGGTACAACCCGGCCAGCCACGAACCCGCCTGCTGTCGATAGACCACCGCTACGGCGTCGAACCAGGCGCGCCCCGCGACCCATTCGACAGTACTGCTCATTTCCCCCGATGACTTATCTCGAGCCAGCTGTTCCAAGTTCGCTAAGATATTCGTGGTCCAGGTTGATGCCTGATTCGGCACAGAACTATCCCTTTCGCTTTGCCCGCCGACTCATACGCTGCTGACCCACTCTCCTTGATGGCCAGCAGCTTTCCTGCTGTATCTCTGTTTCTTGATCTCGTCACTGAGGCCGTGCAGCCTGCGGCGTGAAGAACGTGAGTGAATCATCGGCAGGCGGCGGCTCCAGAGCCCACGCCGCCGACGCGGTCTGGTACAGATACTTGCCTGACAGCTGGCATTCTTGGCCGGTACCTGTCAGCTGGCACGGCGGCCGCCGCTCGTCACCCTGAGCGGACGGGGCGCCACCGACCATCGGAGGAGCATCGCGCCGTGTCCGGCCCCATCGAGCTCGTCCGCGTCCACCGGTCCGGCTTTCACGAGGGCTCGCATTTCGGCTCCGTCGTGATCACCGACCGCGACGGCTCGGTGCTGCACGCCCGCGGGGACGTCGAGAGCCCGATCTTCCCGCGTTCGTCGAGCAAGCCGTTTCAGTCCGTGACGATGCTGGTCAGCGGCGCCGCACTAGGCGGTGCGGACCTGGCGCTGGCGTCGGCGTCGCACTCCGGCGAACCGATGCACGTCAGCCGTGCACTGGCCATGCTCGCCGCGGCCGGGGTGTCCGAGGACGATCTCCGTTGTCCGCCGGCGCTTCCGATGAACGAGGCGGCCATGCTGGCCGTTCTCGAAGCCGGCAGCGGCGCCGCTGGCGCGCACGGACACCTCGCCCGCCGTATCTACATGAACTGCTCCGGCAAGCATGCCGGAATGCTCACGGCCTGTGTCGTGCAGGGCTGGCCCATCGCGGACTACGTCGCGCCCGAGCATCCACTGCAACGCCGGGTCGGCGACGAGATCACCCGGCTCACCGGTGAGACCCCGTCCGCCGTCGGCATCGACGGCTGCGGTGCACCGCTGTTCGCGATCTCACTCCTCGGGCTGGCCCGCGGCTTCGGTCGGGTGTCCGCGGCGCCGCACGGCTCCCCGGAACGGAGAGTGTCGAATGCCATGCGCGCCCACCCGGAGATGGTGGGTGGAACCGGCCGGGAAGACACCCGGCTGATGCGGGCCTTTGCCGGGTTGCTGGTGAAGGGCGGCGCCGAAGGGGTTCACTGCGCCGCGTTGCCGGACGGCCGGTGCGTTGCAGTAAAGATCACCGACGGCGGGGACCGGGCCAGGATGCCGGTCCTGGTCGCCGGTCTGCGCACCCTCGGGATCGGCGGCGATCACACCGCGACCGCACTGCTGGAGGAGCTGGGCACCGGGACCGTACTCGGTGGGGGCGTGCCGGTGGGCACGGTTGCGCTGGCACCCGGGGTGTTCTGACCGGTCGGCACAGGCCTTCGACGCCGTCCTGCGGACTGGCCACGGACGATCCGGACAGGCCCTACGATGGACGTTGCCTCGCTCGCGCGAACGCTTTCATCGCGCGCGGCGGCAACGGGTCGGTGTGGGAACCACACCATCAGCCTGTACTGTTGACAGCACGAAACACACCTGATTCCGGGGCCGCCTTTTCTTGGGCCGCCCCGCTTCTTACTGCAAGGGGGTCCGCCATGGGGCGTGGCCGTCAGAAGGCTAAGCAAACGAAGGTTGCGCGGGAGCTCAAGTACCACACCGCGTCGATCGACGTCAACGCCTTGCAGCGCGAGTTGACAGGTGGGGCGGTGTATCAGCCCCCACCGCCGCCCGTTGTCGATGATGATGACGACGATGATCCCATTGCCGTGTATTCGAAGTACGCCGAGGAAATCAGCGACGAGCCGGTTGACTACGTCGCGCCCTCCCGGCGCAGGTAGCCCGTGCCGGGCTGCGACTGTCGCTATGGACGCTGCCGTGACCATCACTCTGGCTGCACCGGGGCATTGGCTGCCGGGGCCAACGGATGACATCCACCAGTGATTCCCCCGGGCTGGATCCCGCACGGCTCGATGAGCTGTGGGACTTCGATGATGCGGCGGCGTCCGAGCGCAGGTTGCGCGACGCCATCGACGAGGTACCGTCCGACAGCACGGAGCACGCCGAGCTCACCACCCAGCTGGCCCGGGCTCTGGGCCTGCGCGGCAGCTTCGACAACGCCCGTGCCCTGCTCGACGTGGTGGCGCTGAGGGGTTCGACCAGCCCGGTGGTGCCCATCAGGGTGTCGCTGGAGCGTGGGCGGCTGTTGAACTCGTCCGGCAATCCGGCGGCGGCCATCGAGCACTTCGTCGACGCCCTCGGCGCCGCGCGCGCTGCCGGCGAGGATTTCCTGGAGGTTGACGCCGCCCACATGCTGGCGATCGTCGACACCGACCGCTCCGACGAGTGGACGGCGCACGCCCTTCGAGCGGTCGAGCGGTCCACCGAACCGCGCGCCCAACGCTGGGCCGGTTCGCTGCACAACAACGCCGGATGGGCACGTCACGATTCCGGGGATTTTGCCGCCGCGCTGGCCGAGTTCCAAGCAGCGTCCGCTGCCTACTCGCTGCACGGCACAGTGGAGCAGGTGAGGGTCTCCCGCTGGGCCGTTGCGCGGGCGCTGCGTCTACTGGCCCGGTTCGATGAGGCTCTCGACATCCAGCTACGGCTTGCCGCGCACGGGGCCGCCGACGGTTATGTCGAAGAGGAACTCGCCGAGCTGATGCTCGCCACCGGCAGGCCGGACGACGCGGCGCGGCACGCCGCGTCGGCGGTGGACCTGCTCGGCGCGGACAGCTGGTTCGCCACCTACGAGTCCGGCCGGCTGGACCGGCTACGGCAGATCGCCTCGAACGGCTGACCCGCCGCTGCCGCCAGCCCCTGCACAGCGCTGGATCCGGGCGAGAACGGGTCAGACGGCCGGGGAACACGACCTTCACAGTCCGGCCAATCCCGGGCGTGCGGGTCCTTTGCAAACGGCGCCGTCGTCCGTCGCGAGCTGTCACAGCGGAACCGGTTCAGCCACCTCGACGGGAACCGATGCCACTGCAACGCATCTGACGTCCAGGGCCGACTCCTTCCGACTGCTCGGAGCACGCCGCGGTCCTGTCGACTTCCCGCACGACTACGTTCGCACGCGCCTACATCACAGCACCGACGCGGCCACCGTGCCGAACAGTGGCGGCCGCGCTCATGGCGCACTGGCCGGTACCCGGGTGCTGATCGCAGTAGCCGCCGGAACAGCGGTCCTCGCGATTCCGTCCTACCCACCTTGGCGCCGTTTCTGCCACCGTCATCGCTGCCGCGCTGTTCGCAGTCGCGGCAGGGTCGTCGGTCCAGTGCGGCTGCCAGGTCCCGCGGCCGGGCTGATGTCGGCGTCGGCGCTCCTGGACGGACTGCGGGTGGTCGCGTTCATGTCCGCCGCCCGATGACGGTTGCGGCGATCGACAACTTCCTCTACGACTACCTGGCCGTCGTCATGGTCTTGGTGGCCGAGCGACAGCCGGGCGGCACCGGATGCCCCGTGGCAAGGGTGTGCGGGGTAGGACCAGCTCAACGTGGGTGCCATTAGCTTGGGTCGTCGATAGCCGGGCCGCCGGCCGACCGGTTGGGCTCCGGTAGCTCGATCCTCGTCGTTGCTATCTACTGTCTGGCCGCGTCAACCGTTGGCACAGCGCACCTTCTGGGACTAGCGGTGTCGTGTCGGCTTTGACCGTGCCGCCCGCCTGAATATGTCCTCCCGCCCTGTGAGCCGACGGAATCAGCTCGAGGCCGCCACGGTGGTGCTGACCATCACCGCCGTGGTGATTGCTGCCTGCGCCTCCTGAATCACCTTTCGGACGCTGTCGGTCGCCCAGTTTCCCGCACCGATCTCCTTGCCGCGCGCCTTCGCGACCTTGTGGTCGGGTCGATCCACAACCGTCCTGAGCATGTCCGCCGCGGTCAGCACCGAAATGATGGCGGCGGTCCTGCCATCCGGCTCTTGGCCCAACACCAGCGCCGGGACGACCGATGCCCGGATGCCCGCCTCAGGGCCCTGATCCTGCGCGGGCCAACGGGTTGTCGGGAACAGCCCGAGAATCTTGCCAGACTCGCGGCGCAGGATTCCGCGCTCGACCAGGGCGTCGTTCAGGCGATCACGCAGCCCCTTCGCCAGCTTGCCGATGGCGTGTACGGGCTTGGTCGGGCCCAGATCGAAGAGGGTCTGCAGCGCAAGGTCGAGCACCGGATCGCCGGGCAGGGTTGGGTCGGTGGCGACCACCCTCGCCTTACGCCCGTCGCCCTCCAGGTTGACTCTGCCGAGGATCACCAACTCCATCAACACCGCCCCGGCCAGGGCTGGGTCGAGTTGCATGGATGACACCGTGGTCTTGCCGGCGGCGTCGTCCGTCGCGAGGAGCAACAGGTCTTCGGCGATCAGCATCCGCCGACCGTAGTGGTTGCGCTCCCGGAGAGTGGCGCCGCAGCATGGTCCGAGGGCCGCTGCAGCCAGGATTTCCCTGCTGTATCGACAGTCGGCGTACCCACCGAGGGCGCCGCCTGGGTCCGGCCGTCGGCATGGCCGTCTGTGTCGCTGTCTACTGTGCCGACCCATGAGCGATCCGTGGGCCCGCACGCGCACTGTCTACGACACCGTGGCCGAGAACTACGCGGAACTCGTCCGGACAACCGGGTCCGAGGCTGTCCTGGATCTCGCTATGCTGGAGGACTTCGCGGGCCGTGTGCCTGGGCGCGCAAGGGTTCTCGACGCGGGATGCGGTCCCGGCCGGCTCACCCGGTATCTGAGTGATCGCGGAGTCGACGCCTTTGGAATCGATCTTTCGCCGGCGATGGTTCGGGTTGCCCGTCGCCTGCACCCCGATCTCGACTTCGCGGTGGGCAGCATCGATGCGCTCGACGTCGAGAGTCATTCCCTTTCCGGGGTTCTCGCTTGGTACTCCATCATCCACACGCCACCGGCGCACCTGCCCATCGTCCTGAGCGAGTTGATGCGGGTCCTCGAACCCGGCGGATGGTTGGTGACCGGCCATCAGAGCGGCTGGGGCGACCGGCGCGTCCCGAATGCCTACGGTCATGACATCGATGTGACGGCCCACCTCTATTCGGCAGAACACGTCGCCGGTGCGATCGACTCGACCATCACGATCACCAGCTGCCGCCGGGCGAACTCGGCGAAGGGCGAACAAGCTCCCGCCGACTGTCGCGGCCGCACGGTGAAAGGGCCGCCGCCGGCTGGTCCCCGCTGTGACGACAGCGGGCAGCCAGCAACAGCCGCTACAACAGAACCGGTTCGGCCATCGTGGTCGGCATCCCGAGATAGCTGCCGTACCGGTTCACCGCCGCTGCGATGGCGGCACGCTCGGCGGCGCTGACCAGACGGCGCAGCTGGATCTCGACAACCGCGCCGGCACCTGTGATCTGGTGACGCCAGTGCCCCGCCAGTGCGCTATCGAGGAGCAGGGCATGGGCGTGGGTGGCGTAGTCCGCCACCGGCAGCACGCCTTTGGCGGCGAGCAGAACGCGACTCTCGCTGTAGGACATGATCAACTCGTCGTACCCCTGCAACAGGTCCACAACCGTCCCGCGGGATACTCTTGCCGGAGCCGCATCTCGCAGCGACCACAACGTCATCCCGTCCACATCGCGGACGAGGCAGTCGTTCTCGTTAGCGGCCAACCCGCGCCGGGCTTGCCCCAGGGTCAGGCCCGCCCAGGCGGCGAGATCCTTTGCGGTGACCGGCCCGCGGGTCGCCATATAGCGGCGGGCGAGCACGGTGAGCGCCTGCTCCTCGTCGAACTCGTGCCCGGGTAACACTCGCTCGTCGAAGGCGGCGTAGGTCTGTTGCTTGCCGTTCATCGCGCCACTGATCAGCACCTCGTCGAACTCGGCATGCATCAGCAGGAAGCCGATCCGACCCTCGCCGGCCGGGACACCGGCGTCCTCGAGGATGGCGGCGAGTTCTCGCCGGGTGCGGTGCCGGCCTCCCCGCACTGCTGCGGCAAGGGCCGCATTCGACCGGGCGACCACGTCGTCGTCGATGCCGTGCCGGCGGTCCTGGGATGCCATCTGCCTGCGCAGCCGCGGCGCCGTCAGCCGCAGTAGCCACCGCACGTCCCGCGGCACCGCGAAGTGCCAGGTCGGTCGCAGCAGGTGGGTGCGAAGAAGTTCACCCTCTTTGAAGGCCGCCAGCATTGCGGGCCGATCCGGGTACCCGGCCACCCGCTCCGAGACCCCCCACAACGCGTAGGCGAACTCCTGAGCCTGGACGGCGACAAGCCTTTCGACCAGCTGCCCAGGAGTCGGGGCACTCGGATCGCGAAGGCCCTGAGCAACAATCCTTCGCTGCATGACGTCGGCGCCGGCGCTACCCACGAGGGTCAGTGGTGCCGGAGAACCGGCCGGGAACCAACCGCTGCCCGCCAACAGTCAGAACCTCGGGTGATCACCGTCGAGCACGACCCGCTCGGTGCGGCCGCCGGAGTGTTCGACGGTACCCAGCACCACGCTCCACAGGTGGCGCGCGGTCAGCATCGCCATCGCCCGGTCGACGTCATCGGCGGGGAGCACGGCCACCATTCCGATGCCCATGTTGAACGCCTTCTCCATCTCCTCCCGGGACACCCGCCCGTGCGAGGAGATGTAGCCGAACACCGGCAATGGGCTCCACGCCCGACGGTCGAGCACCGCTGTGACGCCGTCGGGGATCACCCTGGCGAGGTTGTTCGCCAGGCCGCCGCCGGTGATGTGCGCGTAGGCGTGCACATCGGTTTCCCGCATCAGGGCCAGGCACTCGAGCGCGTAGATCCGACAGGGCTCGAGCAACTCCTCGCCGAGGGTGCGGCCGAATTCCTCGACGTGCCCGTCCAGCGGCAGCCTGGCGATGTCCAGCAGCACGTGCCGCACCAGGGAGTAGCCGTTGGAATGGAGGCCTGAGGACCCCAGACCCAGAACGACGTCACCGGGCCGGACCCGGTCGGGTCCGAGAATCGCTTCGGCCTCGACGACGCCGACGGCGGTCCCGGCCAGGTCGTAGTCGTCCGGCGCCATCAGTCCCGGGTGTTCCGCCGTCTCACCGCCGACGAGAGCGGTTCCGGCCCGGACGCAGCCTTCGGCGATGCCGGCGACCAGCGCGGCGATCCGCTGCGGGTCGAGCTTGCCGCAGGCGATGTAGTCCTGCATGAACAGTGGCTCCGCGCCGCAGGCCACCAGGTCGTCGACGACCATCGCAACCAGATCGATGCCAATGGTGTCGTGCACGTCCATGGCCTGTGCGATCGCCGACTTCGTCCCCACACCGTCCGTCGCCGACGCCAGCACCGGCTCGTGATAGCGGTTGAGCGGCAGCCTGAACAGCGACGCGAACCCGCCGATACCACCGATTACCTCGGGCCGGTGCGTCTTGCGGGTGTGCGGCTTCATCAGGTCGACGGCCCGCTCACCGGCGGCGATGGAGACGCCGGAACCCGCGTAGGTCGCACCGGAGCCGATGGGATGGTGTGCAGTGCTCATGCCGGTACTCGTCTCATGGTCTGGTCAATGCGTCCTCGGCGCCGTAACCGGCGGCGGTCACCGGGGTGGCGTCACCGGCCACTCCCCTGGCATGTCCGTCCAGCGGGCTGCGCAGTGTCGGGTCGGACGCCGAGCGGCCGTTGACGTGCGCCGGGTTGGCGACGCCGCGAGCGATGCCCTCGAGGACATGCTTGCCGACCTGATCCGGGATGGCGATCGGGTACTCGCCGGTGAAGCAGGCCGAACACAGCCGGTTCTTGGGCTGCTCGGTGGAGGCGATCAGGGCCTCCAGCGATACGTACCCGAGGGTGTCGGCGCCGATCGAGCGGCGGACCGCCTCGACGTCACCGGCGTTGGCGATCAACTCCGCACGGGAGGCGAAGTCGATGCCGTAGAAACACGGCCAACGGACCGGCGGAGAGGCGATCCGAACGTGCACCTCGACCGCGCCGGCTTCCCGCAGCATCCGGACCAGTGCCCGCTGGGTGTTGCCGCGCACGATCGAATCGTCGACGACGACAAGACGTTTGCCACGAATGACGTCCCGCAGCGGGTTCAGTTTGAGCCTGATCCCGAGCTGTCGGATGGTCTGCGAGGGCTGGATGAACGTCCGCCCGACGTAGGCGTTCTTGACCAGTCCCTGGCCGTACGGGATGCCGGAGGCCTGCGCGTAGCCGATCGCGGCCGGTGTCCCGGACTCCGGGGTGGGGATGACGAGGTCCGCCTCGATCGGCGCCTCGGCCGCCAGCCGGCGGCCGATCTCGACCCGGGTCGCCTGCACGCCGCGACCGGAGATCGTGGTGTCCGGGCGGGCCAGATACACGTACTCGAAGATGCAGCCCTTCGGCGTCGGCGGCGCGAAGTGCTCGCTCCGCAGTCCGTCGGCGTCGATGGCCAGTAGTTCGCCAGGCTCGACCTCGCGCACGAACGAGGCGCCGACGATGTCCAGCGCGGCGGTCTCGGAGGCGATCACCCAGCCGCGGTCCAGCCGGCCGAGGACGAGCGGGCGCACGCCGTGCGGGTCGCGCGCCGCGTACAGGGTGTGCTCATCACAGAACACCAGGCTGAACGCGCCCTTGAGGTCCGGCAGCAGCTGCATGGCGGCGGCCTCGAGACCGGAGTCCGCGGACTGTGACGCGAGCAGCCGGGTGATGAGGTCGGAGTCGGTGGAGCACTTTCCCCTGCCCGCCTTGCCCGGCAGCGAGGCAACCCGCGAAGCGAGCTCGACGGTGTTCACCAGGTTGCCGTTGTGGCCCAGCGCGATGCCGGACCCGACGTCGGTGATGGCGAAGGTGGGCTGGGCGTTCTCCCAGGTTCCCGAGCCGGTGGTGGAGTACCGGCAGTGGCCTACCGCGATGTGGCCGTTGAGGGACAGCAGGGTCTGCTCGTCGAACACCTGGGATACCAGGCCGAGATCCTTGAAGACGACGATCTGGGAGCCGTCGGCCACCGCGATTCCGGCGGCCTCCTGGCCGCGGTGTTGCAGCGCGTAGAGACCGTAATAACTCAGCTTTGCGACCTCTTCGCCGGGGGCCCAGACGCCGAAAACGCCGCACTCCTCGCGCGGCGAGGGGTCCTGCTCGGGGTCGAGCAGTCTCATGTCATCGCTGGCGGCCCCGGGCGCGCCCGACCCACGCACCATGGGTGTCGGGAGGGACGTGCTGACAGGGATCGCGCCGGTCGTGCATGCCTGCGACGGGCCAGTGACCACAAAAACCGTGCTCCTCTGCGGGCGGATCAAGCCAGGGGATCAGCGGTACCCCACTGTACCTGCTCGAGCCCGTCCACCGGCCGGTCTGCCGCCCTGCACCTCGGATGACGCCGTGGCTCTCAACCCGGTGGCTGCCCGTCCGCCTCCAGTGGTAGCACCGCGGACAGGTCGGCACGGGTGCCGCTGGCCACGACCTGGCCGGCAGCGACCGCGTCGGTCCAGCGCAGCGACCCGGAGACCAGCGCCAGCCAGGTGGCCGCGGTTGTCTCGATGACATTCGGCGGGGTTCCCCGGGTATGCGTCGGGCCGGCGAACGCCTGTACCGCCCCCTGCGGCGGCACCCTGATCTCCACCGACCGACCCGGGTGTGTCTGCGCGATCCAGCCGAGCGTCGCCCGCACCGCTGTCCGGGTGGCGGCGGAATCCAGCGGACCGGCTGCGGCCGCCAACGCCGCCGTCAGCTCCGCACGGGTGACAACGCGTCGGGCCATGAGCAACGACTGTAGGTGGGGGTGAGCGGCGGCGGTGACGAGCCCGCCCCGGCGTGCGCCGACCGACTTCGGCCCACCGACCGGATAATCGACAGGGTGGACCCCGAGCACAACCGCGCCCGACTGTTCGTCACCGCCGCGCCGGCCGAGGCGAGGTCCGCCGTTCTGGTCCTGCACGGCGGTTCGGTGGATTCGACGTCGCCGGTGCGGCCGCTGAGCCCTGCTGCGCTGCGACTGGTGCCTGTCGCCGGTGCGGTGGCGCGGCAGGTGCCGTCCGCTGCTGTCTACCGGCTGCGGTTCTCGGTGCGCGGTTGGAACAGTGATGGGCAGGCTGTGCTCCGAGACGCCAGGTGGGCGGTCGAACAGATCGCGGCGCAGCGGCCGGGCGTCCCCATCGTGGCGTTGGGTCATTCGCTCGGTGCCCGAGTGGCGGTGCAGACGGCAAGGACGACGCCCGCAGTGGTCGGCGCGGTGGGCCTCGCGCCGTGGCTGGTCGCCGAAGATCCGGTCGACGGTCTGGCCGGGACGCGGATCTTCCTCGTGCAGGGAACACGCGACAAGACCATCCCGGAGCCGTCGACCAGGGTGTGGCTCGCCCGCGCCGACCGGGCCGGGGCACAGGTGGAGTCGGTGCTGATCCAGCGAGCCGGCCACCCGATGCTGCGTTACGCCCGCCGCTGGCACCGACTCGCCGCGCAGGGAGTGCTGTCGGTGCTGGCTGCGACAGACGCGCCGCCGGGACGCCCGGGATGATTTCGTCATCATCAATCGGCCGTTCGATCCTGCTCGTCCTGCTCGCTGCAGGGGCGCTGATCGGTTGGCGCGTGGCTCAGTGCTCTGCTTGGTCGGCGTCACGGTGATCATGGGCGCCCCGCGGACGGCGGAGCGCTTGCCGGGTGCCGAGCTGCGGGGCGCGGCTGGTGCCGTCAGAGATCGTCGCGCTGGTAGATGTCGGGGATGCCGTCGTGATCGAGGTCCAGCTCCTCTTCCTCGCAGATCGCGCGGTAGCGGCGGTTGCGGAGCCGCAACAGCACACCGGCAAGGATGGCGGCCGCGACAGAGCCGACCAGGACAGCAATCTTCACGACATTCTCGGCCTCGGAGCTGCCGTTGAACGCGAGTTCACCGATCAGCAAGGACACGGTGAAACCGATGCCGCCGAGGATGGCAACGCCGGTCAGGTCGGGCCAGGTGAGGCCCTTCTGTAGCGGTCGTCCGGTGAGCTTGGAGGTCAGGAACGTGGCGGCGAGGATTCCCGCCGGCTTGCCCAGTACGAGACCCGCGACGATGCCGACCGCGATCGGGTCGGTCAACGCCGACCGCAGGCCGGTCAGACCGCCGATCGCCACCCCCGCCGAGAACAAGGCGAAGATCGGCACCGCGACCCCGGCCGAGATCGGCCGCCACCGGTGCTCGAACCGTTCCGCCAACCCTTGACGGTCATCGTCTTTTCCGACGATGACACGCGCCCGGACCGGAACGGCGAACCCCAGCAGGACGCCGGCGACAGTGGCATGTACGCCCGAGGAGTGCAGCAGCGCCCAGGTGAGGAACGCGAGCGGGAGCAGCAACCACCAGGGCGTGATCCGGCGCTGGACCAGAACGGTGAAGACGGCGAGCGGCACGAAGGCCAGCAGCAGCCACAGCGGCTTGAGGTCGGAGGTGTAGAACAGCGCGATGATGGTGATCGCAAGCAGGTCGTCCACCACCGCCAGGGTCAGCAGGAAGGTCCGCAGCGCGGTTGGTAGATGGGTGGATATCACCGCGAGAACCGCCAGCGCGAAAGCGATGTCGGTGGCCGTCGGAATGGCCCAGCCCTTCGGGCCCGAGCCGCCGGCGATCGCCAGGTAGAGCAGCGCCGGCACGATCATCCCGCCCACCGCCGCCGCGACCGGGACGATCGCGCGCTGCGGATCGCGCAGGTCTCCTGCGACGAATTCGCGTTTCAGCTCTAGCCCGGCGACGAAGAAGAAGATCGCCAGCAGCCCGTCTCCGACCCACTCCGCGACCGTTAGGTCCAGGTGCAGGGCGGCCGGGCCGATGCTCATATCCCGGAGAGCGAAGTAGCTGTCGGAGATTCCGGTGTTCGCCCAAACCAGCGCGATGACCGTTGCCAGCAGAAGCAAAGCGCCGCCGACGGTTTCCTTGCGAAGAAGCTGGGCGACGCGTCCGTCCTCCACCCAGGTACCGGGCGAGAAGAGCGCGGGTCGGTTGACGGCCACGGTAACTGCGCCTCCTGTCGTCAGGTCCGGCGGCCGGTGGTTCGACCTGCCGACCAGACTTGCCGGCGCACCCAAGAGAATCTTATCGGACAACACCCTGTCGGTTGAGCGTCACACGATCGTCCGATGCCCGACCCAGCGGCTGGACCCAGCCGCGAGGGCAGGGGTCAGCCGAACAGCGCCGGCAGGGTGCCCGACCAGGCCTCGCGCAGGTCCGCCAACGAAATCTTCGCCACCCCCTGGATGTCGAGGAACTGCTCGCCGGGCGCGCCGGTGTCGCCCGCGTCGACGACGCCGATCTTCACCAACGGCTGGCGGCGGACGGTGCACATCTCGGTGAACCGCAGTTCTTCGGTGCGCGGCACCGCGACCACCACCCGTGCGGTGGACTCGGACAAGAGCCAGACGAACGGGTCCGCACCCTCGGGCAGCACCACTCGCGCACCGGTCTCGCCGGACAGGCACATCTCGACCAGTGCCTGCACCAACCCGCCCTCGGACAGGTCGTGGGCAGCGGAGACCATCCCGTCGCGGGACCCGGCGATCAGGATGTCACCGAGCTTGCGTTCGGCATCCAGGTCGACTGCCGGCGGCCGGCCACCCAGATGCCCGTGCACGACGTCGGCCCAGGCCGAACCGTCGAATTCGTCACGGGTGGTGCCCAGCAGCAACAGCGTCTCGCCGGTGTCCCGGCCGATCCCCGGATTGGTGCGCCGGCGCACGTCATCGATCACACCGAGCACGCCGATCACCGGCGTGGGCAGGATGTTCACCCCAGCCGTCTGGTTGTACAGGCTGACATTGCCGCCGGTGACAGGGATACCGAGCTGCAGGCAGCCGTCGGCGATGCCGTGGATGGCCTCCCGCAGCTGCCACATCACGGTGGGGTCCTCGGGGTTGCCGAAATTCAGGCAGTCGGTGACGGCCAACGGCGCAGCGCCCGTCGTGACGACATTCCGGTATGCCTCGGCCAGTGCAAGCTGGCCGCCGGCGTAGGGGTCGAGCATGGTGTAGCGGCCGTTGCAGTCGGTCGCCATAGCGAGCCCGCGTTCGGGGCCGTCGTCGGTCTCGACAACGCGGACGATGCCGGCATCGGCCGGCTGCGCAAGCACCGTGTTGCCGCGCACATACCGGTCGTACTGGTCGGTCACCCATCCCCTCGAGCACAGGTTCGGGGAGGCGACCATCGTCAGGATCAGCTCACCGAGCTGGTCGGCGCTCGGACGCTGCAGCGACGCGGACGTGTTGGCCTGCAACGCATCCTGCGACTCAGGCCGGGCAACCGGCCGGTGGTACACCGGCCCGTCGTGCGCCACCGAGCGCGGCGGCACGTCGAGCACCGTCTGTCCCTGGAATTCGATCGTCAGCCGGCCCGAGTCGGTGACCTCACCGATGACGTCGGCCTGCACCTCCCACTTCGCGCAGACGGCCAGAAAGGCATCGACCTTGTCGGGGGTGACGACGGCACACATCCGCTCCTGCGACTCGCTGGACAGGATCTCGGCGGGCGTCATCCCTTCGGCGCGCAGCGGCACGTTGTCCAGCACGATGTGCATCCCACCGTCACCGGCCGACGCAAGTTCCGATGTGGCGCAGGACAATCCGGCCCCGCCCAGGTCTTGGATACCGACGACGAGCCCGGCGCGGAAGACCTCCAGCGTGCACTCGATCAGCACCTTCTCGGCGAACGGATCGCCGACCTGGACCGACGGCAGCTTCCGGCGACCTTCGGCGGACCTGCTTGCAGGGTCCGACCCATGAACACCGGCGGACCTGCTTGCAGGGTCCGACCCGTGATCACTGTTGTCCCCGCCCGCATTGCCGGCGAAGGTGGCCGAGGCGAGGACCGAGACGCCGCCGATGCCGTCCAGCCCGGTGCGCGATCCGTACAGGATCACCTTGTTGCCGACACCCGAGGCATGGGCGGTGTGCAGGTCCTCGGCGCGGAGCACGCCGATGCAAGCGGCATTGACCAGCGGGTTGCCTGCGTAGGACGGGTCGAAGATCACCTCTCCGCCGATGTTGGGGAGCCCCAGTGAGTTTCCGTACCCCGAGACGCCGGCGACGACACCGGGGACCACCCGCTGCGAGTCCGGCGCGTCGGCCGGGCCGAACCGCAACTGGTCCATCACCGCAACGGGACGTGCGCCCATCGCGAGGATGTCGCGGACGATGCCACCGACACCCGTTGCGGCGCCCTGATAGGGCTCGACGAACGACGGGTGGTTGTGGGACTCGATTTTGAACGTCACCGCCCAGCCGTCACCGATGTCGACGACGCCGGCATTCTCACCGATCCCGGCGAGCATCTTCGCCCGCATCTCGTCGGTCGTCGTCTCACCGAAATACGCCAGGTGCACCTTGGACGACTTGTAGGAGCAGTGCTCCGACCACATCACCGAGTACATCGCCAGCTCCGCCGCGGTGGGCCGGCGGCCGAGGATCTGAAGGATCCGGGCGTACTCGTCGTCCTTCAGCCCGAGCTCCCGGAAAGGCTGCGCCACTTCCGGTGTCGCGGCCGCATGCGCCACCGTGTCCAGTTCCTGGTCCAGATCAACCAGGTCCACAGCGCCGATCGGGTCGGTGATGTCCAGCAGATCCGCGGCGGTCGGATGAGCCCTACCGTCGGTCATCTCAGGCACCGGTCCCGGCAGCCGCGCCGATCCAGTCCCGGACGGAGAGGAACAGCCCGAGCCCGTCGTCGGTCGGGCCGGTGAGTGCATCGATGGCGTGTTCGGGATGCGGCATCAATCCGGCAATCCTGCCGTCGGCCGAACAGATTCCGGCGATGTCCCGCATCGCGCCGTTCGGGTTGCCCTGAGCGGGACCGTCGCCGACGTAGCGGAACAGCACCCGGCCAGCACCGTCTAGTTCGTCGAGCACCCGCTCGGATGCCACGAAGCAGCCTTCGGCGTTCTTCATCGGCAGCAGAATCTCGGCGCCGGGCTCGAAGCGGGAGGTCCAAGCCGTCTCGGTGTTCTCCACCCGGAGCCACTGGTCGCGGCAGATGAAGCGCAGGCTGGCGTTGCGAACGAGAGCCCCGGGCAACAGTCCCGCTTCGCACAGCACCTGGAACCCGTTGCAGATCCCGAGCACCGGCATTCCCGCCCCGGCCGCGTCGATCACCGACCGCATGATCGGCGCCTGCGCGGCGATCGCACCGGCCCGCAGGTAGTCGCCGTAGGAGAAGCCACCCGGCACGACAACGGCGTCGACGCCCCGCAGGTCGTCGTCGGAGTGCCACAGGGCCACCGGTTGGGCCTCGGAGTACCGGACCGCACGTGCGGCGTCGACGTCGTCGAGCGTGCCCGGAAAGGTGATGACACCCACCCGCGGGCCCGCCCCGCCCGGTTTCGCGGCGAAGGGTGTGTCCATCGCGCCCCGCGCAATGACGGAGTTCCACGTCATCTCGCCGCCTCCGGCGCGGACTGTGCCGATTCCGACGCGGACTGTGCCGCCTCCGGCGCGGACTGTGCCGCCTCCCGCGCGGACCGTGGCTCCGGCGCCTCGGCGATCCGGGTCACCGTCCACGTCTCGATGACGGGGTTCGCCAGCAGGGTGCCGGCCAGCTCCTCGAGGTCGTCATCGCTGACCGAGTTGTCCACCTCGAGGTCGAAGTGCTTGCCCTGTCGCACCGACGTCACGCCGGGATGACCGGTCCGGCCCAGCGCGGCCAGGATGGCCTTGCCCTGCGGGTCGAGGATTTCGGGTTTGATGACAACGTCAACTGCCACGCGCGCCACGGCGGTGCTCCCAGCGGGTTCAGGTGCGTTCAGCGGTGCCGTTCATGGTCCGGTCGGACCAGTGGGCGCCGGACGGCGGAACGGACGCCCGGAATGCCCCAGCGCATCCGACCGCCCGTCATCCTATCGTCGGCCGCGGTGACATCCCGACGTGCGTGCAGAACCCGGTCAGCGCGTCCGAGGTGATCGACACAGCCGGCGCTCAGCCGACGTTGGGCTCAGCCGATGTTGGGCTGTGGCCAATCGGGTGATCAAAGCCGCTGAACATTTCCTGCTGCCTGGCGACTTCGGATGTACAGGAACGGTGATCTGTGCACAACCGCGCGGCGCCGCGCCCTGTACGGCCCATGCTCGTGCCTGTGGATGACGCGGATGTGTGGGTCGCCGAGATTCTCAGGCGGCAGGGCGGCGTCATCGCACGGCGGCAGGCCCTCGGGACCGGGATGACCACCGGCCGGGTCCGTACCAAACTCGATACCGCCCGCTGGGCCACGGTGCATCCGAGCGTCTACAGGTCTGCGGAACACCCGTTCTCGTGTGTGTCACGGGTGACGGCGGCTGCCTTGTGGGCCGGTGCGAACGGGTACCTCTACGGACACGCCGCTGCGTGGTGGTGGGGTCTGACGCCGATCGAGCCGGGGCGGATCGCCGTCGTCATCCCACCGAGGGAGAACCGTCGGGGGCGGATTGGTATCGAGGTCATCCGCCGACCCCTCCCATCCGCCGACCGCGCGTGGTACCGGTCGACCCAGGTCACAGGGGTCGCGCTGTCCGCACTGGCCGGCAGCGTCGCCCTGGGTCCGGGCGGCGGGGCGGTGCTCGATCGCGCATTGCAGACGAAAGTCTCCCTGCCGCAGGTCCGGGCTGCGTACTACCGAAATCTCGGGACACGCGGGTCGAAGGACGCCGGTGAGCTGTTACGGGCAGCCGCCAACCGGTCCGCGGCAGTGAGCGAACGGATCTTCGTCAAGCTCCTGCGGGAGGGCGGCATCCATGGCTGGCGGGTGAACCACCCGTGGGAACCCGCGTCCCGATCCACCATCGACGTGGCCTTCGTCGCCGAACGGCTGGCGATCGAGATCGACGGCTGGGCGTGGCACCACACGCCGGACCGGTTCCAGCGGGACCGCACCAAGCAGAACCAGCTGACGGCGGCCGGATGGACGGTGCTGCGATTCACCTGGTTCGACCTCACCGAGCGACCACGCGAGGTCGTCCGGGCGGTCCGCGACGCGGTGCGCCGGGCAACAGATCACCGTTTCTGAACATTCCGCGTTGTAGGGCAGCGTCAGATGGACAGGTTCGGTGATCACCCGACTCACCCACGCTCGACGCGGCGTCCAAACCGCGCGGTGGCCCATCCGTTGCCGGCGTCCAAACCGCGCGGTGGCCGATCCGTTGCCGGCGTCCGAGCGTTGCGGTGGCGGAACAGGCGCCCGACCGGACGTAACCTGACCCGGGTCAGTTCCCCGGCCGTTGCGTCTCCGGCCCGCCGGGATGTTGACCCCGCAGCGACCAGGACGGAAGGTTTGCGCATGAAGGTCACCAAGTACGGGCATTCGTGCCTGCATGTCGTGGACGGCGCGGCGAGCATCCTGATCGACCCGGGTAGCTTCTCGCAGGGTTTCGAGACGCTGTCCGGTCTCACGGCCGTCCTGGTGACGCATCAACACGCTGACCATGTCGATCCGCGCCGGCTGGCCGGTGTGCTGCGGGCCAACCCCCACGCCGTGCTGTACGCAGACAGCGGTTCGGTGGCCGTGCTGGCCGAGGCCGATCTCACCGCAATCGGGGTGCAGACCGGCGACGTACTGGATGTCGGCACCCGCGTCGAGGTCTTCGCGGGCGACCACGCCGTCATCCATCGAGACGTTCCCGTCATCGGAAATGCCTGCTATCTGATCGGCGGGCGATTGCTGCACCCGGGCGACAGCCTGACCGTGCTGGATCGCCAGGTGGAGATCCTCGCGCTGCCCACCTCGGCGCCGTGGATGGCCGTCAAGGAGGCCATTGACTACTACCGCGAGGTCGATCCGGTGGTCGCCATTCCGATCCACGACAAGATCCTGGCGTCGCCCGACCTGGTCTACGGGCTGCTGACCCGACTCGGACCGAAGGATGCGCGTTGGATGAACTTGGACGACGGTCACTTCGAAGTCCTGTGACGACGCTCCGGGCGCGCCTGACGCCGTCGCCGCACCAAGGCCCCGAGCCTGGTACCGGGCAGGCGAACAGCAACCCATCACCCGATGCACGAGCCGGCCGACCCTCGGCCGGGCGGAGGTAGGACATGGCCGACGGTTCCGGGCAGCCGACCACTGAGCCGGCGGATTCCGCCGCACGCACGGTCACCGCACCGCGCCGGTCCTGGCGAATGCCGGTCGACGCCGACCCGGAAACACCCGACTACGCGGTCGTGCGACGGCTGATTCTCGGAAGCGCGCTCATGCTGTTCCTCGAGCTGGCGCTGATCCGCTGGCTGGGTTCCAACGTCGTGCACCTGAGCTATTTCTCGAACTTCGTGCTGCTGGGCTCGTTCCTCGGCATCGGCCTCGGGTTCCTGATCGCCCGGCGCAGCTGGTCCGTCCTGCCGCTCACCCCGGTGATCCTGGCCCTGCTGGTGATCTTCACCTTCCTTGAGCCGGTCACCATCGACCGTGCCGTCGGCGACCAGGTCATCTACTTCACCTCGCTCAGCACGACCGGACCGCCGGCTTGGCTGGTGCTGCCGCTGATCTTCGTGCTCGTCGCCGCCTGCCTGGCCGGGCCCTCTGAGGTGGTCGGTCGGTGCTTCGCGCACCTGCGGCCGCTCACCGCCTACCGATGGGACCTTGTCGGCTCGCTGATCGGCATCGGCCTGTTCACCGTGATGTCGTTCCTGCGGGCACCATCCGTCGTCTGGGGTGTCGTCGTCACCGTCGCCTTCGTGGTGCTGATCGGCAAGTGGCAGCGGTACCTCGCTCTGCTGTCCGGAGCCGCGATGATCACCGTGCTGGTGATGGAGACGCTAGCCCCGGGCATTTCCTGGTCGCCGTACTACAAGATCTTCACCCAGGACCGCATCGTCGGCGGCACATCATTGACGGACATCTCGGTGAACGGCGTGCCGCACCAGATCATGCGCGCCGCGCAGCAGCGGTTGCTGGAGGAGCCGCAGTACGGCCTGCCCTACGAGCGGTCCCCGCGGAACCCGCTGCGCAACGTACTGATCATCGGCGCCGGCTCGGGCTCCGATGTCGCGATAGCGCTGTCCAAGGGCGCGCAGCACGTCGACGCCGTCGACATCGACCCGCGGATCATGGACATCGGCGCCGAGAAGAACCCCGACAAACCCTATGACGACCCCCGGGTCACCCGGCACGTCAACGACGGCCGGGCGTTCCTGGAAACCACCGACACCAAGTACGACCTGATCCTGTTCGCACTCCCGGATTCGCTGGCGCTGGTCACCGGGGCCTCGCAGATCCGGCTGGAGAGCTTCCTGTTCACCGAGCAGGCACTCCAGGCAGCGGCCGAACACCTGACGCCCGAGGGCTCGTTCTCGATGTACAACTACTACCGCGAGGACTGGCTGATCGACCGGCTGGCAGGTACCGCTGCCGCCGCGTTCGGGCACCAGCCCTGCGTGGACGAGATCGGCGGCGGCCAGGCCGTGGTGACGGCCGCGCTGGACGAATCGAAGCAGGCCTGCAGCGCACCGTATGCCCCGGCCGGTGCCGTCATCGCCCCGGCCACGGACGACCGGCCCTTCCTGTACTACCAGGGTGGGTCCATTCCTTCGCTCTATCTCTGGACCCTCGGCGGCATCCTGCTGATCTCGTTGATCGCGGTCCGCATCCTCGGTGGGCCGTTCCGCTCGATGCGGCCGTACGCGGACCTGTTCTTCATGGGGGCGGCGTTCCTGTTGCTGGAGACGAAGAACATCGCAACGTTCGCGTTGCTGTTCGGCACGACGTGGCTGGTCAACGCGCTCGTGTTCGCCGGGGTGCTGATCATCGTGCTGGCCGCCGTCGAGACCACCCGAAGATTCCGAACACCGCCCTTGCCCATTGTGTTCGGCGGTATTGCTGCCTCCCTTGCGGTCTCGTATTTCATCGAGCCGTCGTGGCTGTTGACGCTGCCATTCCTACCGAGACTGGTGGCGGCGATCCTGCTGGCCTTCATCCCGATCTACCTGGCCAACGTCGCCTTCTCCAAGCGCTTCGGCGCCTCCGACGATTCGCGGTCGGCGTTCGGCCTCAACCTGCTGGGGGCGATGCTGGGCGGCTGCCTGGAGTACATGGCATTGCTCACCGGATACCGGAACCTGCTGTTGCTGGTTGCCGCGCTGTACCTCATCGCGTTCCTGCTGGCCCCGCGGAAGGGGCTTGTCTCGGTCTAGTCGAGGTCGTCGGCCGGGGTGGATGCCTCCTCCACGTCCAGCACGACCTCGTTGCGGCGCAGGAACCAGGGCTTGAAGGGCGGGTCGAAGCGAGCGAATCGGGGGGAGCCGACCGGTCGCAAACCTTCGCTGCGGACAGCCTCCTGCAACTCCGCGCAATGGCGATCGTAGGAGGACTGCGACCAGCGGCCGCTGTAGGCCTTCGCGGCCGCGAGACTGGCGTCCACCGTGCGGATCTCGACCCGCGGGTTGATGGGTTCCGGTGCCGTATCGCTAGTCATCGAGGCCGGCAGCACGAAGGCGACGACGTACTCGCCGTCCCCGTCGCTGCGCTGCACTACGGGCGCGGTCATCGCGATCTTCTGCGAAGCCGGCGACTGGACAACGGGGGCGGTCATCGCCACCGCGGATCTGCTCACGTTCTGGCCGGTGATATAGCCGAAGAGTGACCGGAAGGCGACGGAGCCCGCATTGTCGAACGACGACCGAACCGTCACTTCGGCGACAACATGCGCGGGGTAGCGACGCAAGTCGAAGCCTTGACAGCGCCGCACCACGGCGAAGGGCTGTTGCTCAGTCATCGACGCCGACGCTACCCCCGGAACGCGGCTCGGGCTCGGGCTCGGGCCCGCTTCAAGCACCAGGTTCGACGCGGGCAGGCAAGTCCATCCCGGGCCCCGCGGTGTACCCGGGCGCACATTTTCCGATCCTGATCCGCCGGGATGGCCGGCGACGGCAGCCCATCGACAATGTGCGCAATCTTGCGGCTGACCGTGTGAATACGGGCAAGGATCTCTCCGACCCCAGCGTCCGCCGGGCCGGGCACCAGCGGTCGGCGGCACGGTGAGATCCGGACTGCGGCCGGCAACTTCCGCGAATCACGTCGCACGCGTGCTGGTCGGCCCGCACGAGGCGCCGACCGACGGTCACCGGACGGCCGCCCGCATCCTGCGCGACATCGGGACGACAGGTTGAAGGCGTATCGTCGCCTGCTTGGCCGATTGTCCGACCACCCTGGGAGACACCACCCATGACCGACACCACCGTGCGCAATTCCGCCGACCCCGCCGCCTCCGCCCCGACAGCCGGGCCACTCACGCCCGTGCAGCTGTCGGAACTGGATGCGTGGTGGCGGGCGGCCAACTACCTGGCTGTCGGCCAGATCTACCTGCTCGACAATCCGCTTCTCCGGCGTGAACTCGTTCCCGACGACGTGAAGCCCCGCCTGCTGGGCCATTGGGGAACCACCCCGGGCCTGAACTTCATCTACGCGCACCTCAACCGCATCATCCGCGAGCAGGACGTCAACGCCATCTTCCTGGCCGGTCCGGGTCACGGCGGTCCCGCTGCGGTGGCCAGCGCCTATCTCGACGGCACGTACAGCGAGGTGTACCCCCGGATCACCCCCGACGAGGACGGGATCCGAAAGCTCTTCCGTCAGTTCTCCTTCCCGGGTGGCATTCCCAGCCACGTTGCTCCCGAGACGCCGGGGTCGATCCACGAGGGCGGCGAACTCGGCTACGTGCTCTCGCATGCGTACGGCGCGGCGTTCGACAACCCGGACCTGTTGGTCGCCGCCGTCGTCGGGGACGGCGAGTTCGAGACCGGGCCACTGGCCGCATCCTGGCATGCGAACAAGTTCATCGATCCGCTGCACGACGGAGCGGTACTGCCGATCCTGCACCTGAACGGCTGGAAGATCGCGAACCCGACCATCCCCGCCCGGATCACCCGCCCCGAGCTCGAGGCCCTGCTCACCGGATACGGCCACGAGGTCTTCACCGTCGAGGGCGACGACCCGCAGATCCTGCACCAGACGATGGCCGAAACCATGGACACGGTGACCGAACGGATCCGCGACATCCAGGCCGGGGTGCGGGAACGCGGCGAGACCGAGCGACGCCCGTGGCCGATGATCCTGCTGGTCACCCCCAAGGGCTGGACCGGGCCGAAGATGATCGACGGGCTGCAGTACGAGGGAACCTGGCGCTCCCATCAGGTCCCACTCACCGGCACGAAGGACAACGACGAGCATCGCAAGCTGCTGCAGGAATGGATGGAGTCCTACCGGCCCGACGAGCTGTTCGACGACACCGGGAAGGTGGTCGACGCGATCACCGCGCTGGCACCCGGCGGTGACCGGCGGATGAGCGCGAACCCACACGCCAATGGCGGCCTGCTGATGAAACCCCTGATGCTGCGCGACTTCCGCGAGCGCGGGGTCGAAGTGAGCTCCCCTGGCGCGTCGGTGCACGAACCGACCAGGGTGATGGGCGAATACCTGCTGGACGTGATGACCGACAACCGGGAGAACTTCCGCATCGTCGGCCCGGACGAGACTGCCTCGAACCGACTGGGCGCGGTCTACGAAATCACCGACAAAGTGTGGCAGGCCGAGATCCGACCGGTGGACGAGCATCTGGCCCATACCGGGCGGGTGATCGAGATCCTCTCCGAGCACACCTGCCAGGGCCTCCTGGAGGGCTACCTGCTCACCGGCAGGCACGGGCTGTTCTCCTGCTACGAGGCCTTTATCCACCTGGTCGACTCGATGTTCAACCAGCACGCCAAGTGGCTCAAGGTGACTCGCGAGATCGGTTGGCGGCGGCCGATTCCGTCGCTCAACTACCTGCTGACCTCGCACGTGTGGCGGCAGGACCACAACGGCTTCTCGCACCAGGACCCCGGTTTCGTCGACCACGTGATCAACAAGAAGGCCGAAGTGGTGCGGGTCTACTTCCCGCCGGACACCAATACCCTGCTCTCGACGACCGAGCACTGCCTCGCGTCGGTGAACTACGTCAACGTGATCGTGGCCGCGAAGCAGCCGTCCTTCGATTGGTTGACCCCGGACGAGGCGGGCGACCACTGCGCGCGGGGCCTCGGCATCTGGGATTGGGCCTCCAACGACAATGGCGATCCCGACGTAGTGATTGCCTGTGCCGGTGACGTGCCCACCCTGGAAGCCCTCGCGGCCGTCAGCATCCTGCGGGAACGGTTGCCAAAGCTGAAGATCCGGTTCGTCAACGTCGTGGACCTGATGCGACTGCAGGACACGGCCGAGCATCCGCACGGACTCTCCGGCCGGGACTTCGACACCCTGTTCACCACCGACAAGCCGGTCGTGTTCGCCTACCACGGGTATCCGACGCTCATCCACCGGCTGACCTATCGGCGGACCAACCATGCCAACATCCACGTGCGCGGCTACAAGGAGGAAGGCACCACCTCGACGCCGTTCGACATGGTGATGATGAACGACATGGACCGGTTCCACCTGGTGATCGATGTGATCGACCGGGTGTCATCGCTGCAGTCGTCGGCGGCGTTGCTCCGTCAGGAGATGGTCGACACGAGGGCGGGCGCCCGCCGGTACACCCGCCAGTACGGGGACGACATCCCTTCGGTCCGGGACTGGACATGGGCCGGCGGAACGGGATCGGGAGATGGCCCGACCGCGCCCCTATCGGATACCAGCGCTGATTTCAGTCCGGAGGTGGAGACCGCCAAGAGCTGATCCTCGGGGCCTGCTCGTTAGCGATGTGACCGACAGTGGACCTCGATGCGCCGGGCCGATGACGGTGGCGCGCCACTCGGCTCGCCGGAGGTGACGCTCGAGCACCGGGGGTCCAGTTACGCTCGCGCAGCGCAGCGGGCGTGTGCGGTGTCGAGGCGGGGAGCGACCATGGCGTGGTTCGTCCTGATCATTTCCGGGGTTCTGGAAGCCGGCTGGGCGTTGTCCCTCAAGGCTTCGGACGGCCTGTCCAAACTCTGGCCGTCGGTGGCTTTCGTGGTGCTGCTGATCGCCTCGATGGCCGGTTTGATGTTCGCCTTGCGGACACTTCCCGTCGGCCCGGCCTATGCGGTGTGGGTCGGGATCGGTGCGGTGCTGACGGCCGTCATCGGGATCGTGGCCTTCAAGGACCCCGCCAACGCGGTGACCATCGGATCCATCGTGCTGATCGTTGCGGGCGTCGTCGGCCTGCAATTGGCGGGTGCCGGCCACTGACCGGCCCGGCCGCTGGCGATCAACCGTCCAGGCTCAGCCGGGCCAATCGTCGAAGGAGCGGCCCGAGATCCGTTCATACGCCTCGAGGTAGCGCTCACGGGTTGCCGACACGACATCCTCCGGCAGTGGTGGCGGAGGCGTGTCCGACGCGCGGTCCCAGCCGGATGCCGGTGAGGTCAGCCAATCCCGCACGTACTGCTTGTCGAATGACGGTTGCACGCGTCCGGGCCGGTAACCCTCGGCCGGCCAGAGCCGCGACGAATCCGGGGTCAGCACCTCGTCGCCGAGCACCAGTGCGTTGCCCAGCAGACCGAACTCCATCTTGGTGTCCGCCAACAACAATCCGCGGCCGGCGGCATGGTCGGCCGCCCGCGCGTACAACGCCAGGGTCAGCGCGCGAAGTTGCTCGGCACGCTCGTCGCCGACCAAGGCGGCCACCGCGGAGAAATCGACATTCTCGTCGTGAGCACCGATCTCGGCCTTCGTCGCCGGGGTGAAGATCGGTTTGGGTAACCGATCCGCCTCGACCAGACCGGCCGGCAGCGCCACACCGCAGACTGCGCCGGTCCGCAGGTAGTCCGTCATCCCGGACCCGGTCAGGAAGCCGCGGGCGACACACTCGACCGGCAGCATCTCCAGCCGATGGACGAGCAACGCCCGTCCCCGCACCTCGGGTGGGATGCGCTGGTCGTCGACCGCGGCCACATGGTTCGGCACGAGATCGGCGAGCAGGTCGAACCAGAACACGCTCATCGCCGTCAGGATCCTGCCCTTGTCCGGAACCGGGTTGGGCAGCACGTGGTCGTACGCGCTGATCCGATCCGATGCCACCATGAGCAACAGCCGGTCATCCACCTCGTACAGGTCGCGTACCTTGCCGGACGCCAGGTGCCGGTAACCCGCCAGCGGCGCGTCGCCGGACGGTGCGCCCGCCGGGCTCACGCGACTCCGTCCAGCCCGCGTCGTCGCAACAGGGGTTCGATGCGGGCGTCCCTGCCGAGCACCGACCGGATCGCGGCCATCGATTCGACCGATCCGCCGACGGACAACACCCTGCTGCGGAACAGATCTCCGTTTTCCCGCCGCAACCCGCCGTTGTCCTTGAACCATTCGACGGTCTCGGCGTCGAGCACCTCGGACCAGATATAGGAGTAGTAGCCGGCCGAGTAACCGCCGGCGAAGATGTGCTGGAAGTAGGTCGTACGGTAACGCGGCGGTACCAGTGGGTGGCTGATCCCGTAGCGCTGCAACACCTCCCGCTCGAACTGCTGGACGTCGGTGATCACCTCGTCCGGCGAGATCCGGTGCCATGCCTGGTCGAGCACCGTCGCGGCCAGATACTCCGTTGATCGAAAACCCTCGCCCCACTGCTCCGCGGCCCGGATGGCGGCCACCACAGCGGGGTCCAGAGGTTCCCCGGTGTCGATGTGCCGGGCGTAGTGCTCGAGCACATCGGGCCACAGGATCCACATCTCGTTGACCTGGCTCGGGAATTCGACGAAATCTCGGGGCACGTCGGTGCCGGACAACCGCGGGTACCGAACCTGGGAGAACAGCCCGTGCAGGGCATGCCCGAACTCATGGAACAAGGTCCGGAGCTCGTCGAGCGTCAGCAGTGCTGGTTCACCGGCGGGCGGCCGTGGCACATTGAGCACGTTGACGACCACCGGGAACTGGTTGAACAGGAATGACTGGTCGACGAAGTTGGTCATCCACGCCCCGCCGCGCTTTCCCTCCCGGGCGAAGTAGTCGCCGAGGAACAGACCGATCGGGGAACCGTCGGCGTTTCGCACCTCCCACACCCGGACGTCGGGGTGATACCCGGAGAGGTCGTCCCGGCCGACCAGCTCGATTCCGTAGAGCCGCCGCGCCGCGGCGAAGACGCCGTCCGCCAGCACTCTTTCCAACTCAAAATACGGCCGTAGTGCAGCGGTGTCGACGTCGTAATTGTCCACCCGCACACGATCGGAATAGAAAGCCCAGTCCCACGGCGCCAATTCCACACCGTCACGCGCCGCGACGCGGGCCAGCAGTTCCGCCTCGGCATCGGCATTCGCCAATGCCGGGCCGACCAGCCTCCCGAGGAATTCGTCGATGGCGGCGCTGGACTTCACCGTCTGATCGGCAACTTCGGCATCGGCATGGGTTCCGAACCCGAGCAACCGTGCACGCTCAGCGCGCAGGGAGGCCAGTTGGACGGCGATCGGGCCGTTGTCGTACTCGCCCGATGATGCCCGGCTGACGGAGGCCACGAACAACCGGCGGCGGACGTCGCGGTTGCGCAGCACCGCCAACAGCGGCTGACCGGTCGGCAGCACCAGGGTGATGGCGTACGCCCCCTCCCGCCCGCGCGCCGTGGCGGCGGCCGACGCCGTCGCGATGGCGTCGGGGCTCAGCCCGTCGAGCTCCCGCTCGTCATCGAGGAACACCACGGCCGCCTCCGTCGCCTGCAGCAGGTTCTGCGCAAACGATGTCGACAACGTGGACAGCCGCTGGTTGAGCTCGGCGAGCCTGGTTCGTCCCGCAACGTCAAGGGCAGCACCCGCGAGCACGAAGTCCAGGTGGTACCGCCGCACGAGCATCGCTTCTTCGGGGCCGGGGCCGGGATCTGCCTGCTCCGCCTCGTACACCGCCGCCACTCTCGCGAACAGCCGTGGATCCAGCCGGATCGCATCCGAATGCGCCGTCAAAAGGGGCGCGAATTGCGTCTCGATCGCCCTCAGGGCCTCGGTGGAATCTGTTGATGACCGGTTGAAGAACACCGCCGAGACCCGCTGCAGCGCCCTGCCCGACCGCTCGAGTGCCACGATGGTGTTCTCGAAGGTAGCGGGATCGGGATCGGCGATGATTGCCTCGACCTCGGCGCGCTGTTCGGCCATCCCCACCCGGAACGTCTCAGCGAAGTGCTCGTTGTCGATGTCGGCGAAGGGTGGCAGCGCGAACGGCCGATCGGACTCGCTCAGCAGGGGATTGGCGCGGGTCAGCACGGCGGTCTCCGGGTGGGTCATGTGGCTCCTCTCTACGATCGCCCAGTGCACCACAGGCGCCCCGGCCGGCCGATTCCAGGGCATCGACCGTCTAGTCTGATCCGCGTGGGAGCCGAAGACGAACCTGCGGGAACCGCGGGCGACTCCCCCGACCGGACCGGCATGGACAGCCCCGCAGAGGGCGCACCGCGCGGCGCGGCACGGCGCGACCCGATCCCGCCCGCGGCGTCCCACCAGGATCGGACCCGGCAGGATCCGACGCCGGACGTCGTTCCCGGGACGGTGCTGGACAGACGCTACCGCCTGCACGAACTGCTCGGCCGCGGCGCCACCGCAGAGGTGTACCGGGCCACCGATGAATTGCTGGGCCGGGCGGTTGCTGTGAAGGTCTTCCACCGCGGCATCAGTGATGCGACCACGGTGGCCCGGCAGCGCACCGAGATGCAGGTTCTCGCCAAGCTGCATCATCCGCACCTGGTCACCGTGTACGACGCGAAGCTGGGCGTCGACCACGGGCAGGACCCAGGCGGATCGGACGACGACGACCTCACGTACCTCGTCATGGAGCTTGTGCAGGGCGGGACCCTGTTGAATCGGATCACCCCGACGGGAATGCCGCCGGCCGACGTCGCCAGGGTCGGCGCGGCGGTGGCCGGAGCGCTGACCGCGGTGCACAGCTACGGCCTGGTGCACCGGGACATCAAGCCGGCCAACATCCTTATCTCCACCGCCGGTGACGTGAAGCTCAGCGACTTCGGCATCGCCCGCGAGTTGGCGGCCGAACGGCTGACCTCCGCAGCCGACGTCATCGGCACCGCTGCGTATCTCAGCCCCGAGCAAGCGCGCGGGGCCCAGGTCGGGCCGCCGACCGACGTCTACGCGCTCGGTCTGGTCCTGCTGGAATCCCTGACCGGGCATCGGGAGTACCCGGGTAGTGCGGTCGAATCCGCGGTGGCCCGGCTGCTCCGCGATCCGGTGGTGCCGGTCAACCTGCCCGGCTCGTGGCCGCCACTGCTCCGGGCCATGACGCAGTCCGATCCGGGTCGCCGACCCACGGCGGCCGAGGTGGAAGCCGCGTTGACCGGCAGGGCCGATGTCACCGCGGCGCCGCCGGCGACAGCCACTCTGCCGCAACCGGTCCCGGTGTTGCCACCGCCGCCACCGGCGCAGCGTTCGGCGTCGTCGGCCGGCCGTATCTTCGCGATCACGCTGTTGATCCTGGCGGTAGCGGCAGGCGCCCTCGTCGGCGTTGTCGCGCTCCTGCAGAACGAGGGCAACAACACCCCGCCGGCGACCATCACACCGGCCACCAGCAGCCCCGCTGCACCGTCCGTCATCGTGACAGCGGAGGTGACGACGGAGGTCTCGACACCACCCAGCACGCCGACCACCGCGGACACGCCCACCACCCCGACGACAGCCACGACGCCTACCACCCCCACGACGCCGACCACCCCGACGCCGACCACCACCGAGCAACCGACGACCACTCCGACGACCGCGCCGACGACCGCGCCGACGACTACGGAGCCGCCCAGCACGGCGCCGACGGCCCAGGGCCCCGGTGGTCCGGCGCCTGTCGGCGGCACGACGCCCTCGGTGGCGACCAGCTGACCCGCCTGCGGGAACGCTGGGCCCAGTTGCTCAGTCGGACGCAGTCAACCG
>JBBRVZ010000012.1:0-63667 GCA_038246445.1 Mycobacteriales bacterium | reverse complement strand
GAGGCAACCGAGCGGAACGCCCGGCAGTTGTCCGCCGCTCACGGGGTACAGGCAGTGGGGCTGGCCGCGGATGTCTCCGAGGAAAGCTCCGTCGCCGAGGCCATCGTCGCGGTACAGCGGGCGCTGCCGCCGATCGTGGGGCTCGCCAATCTCGCCGGAATCAGTTCTCCGACGGAGTTCGCCGCCGTCACGCCACCGGAGTGGGATCGGGTGTTCGCCGTCAACATGCGGGGCACGTATCTCGTCACACACGCGGTTCTGCCCGGCATGGTCGAGCGCGGTTTCGGCCGCATCGTCAGCGTCTCGTCAATCTCCGCGCAGCGCGGCGGGGGCACCTACTCGAAAGTTGCCTACAGCGCCTCGAAGGCGGCAATCATCGGGTTCACCCGGGCGCTCGCCCGCGAGGTCGGACGGTCCGGCGTCACCGTCAACGCGGTGGCCCCGGGTCCCATCGATACCGACATCATGGGCGGCACGCTCACCGACGAACGCAAGGCGGTGCTCAGCGCGGACACCATGGTCGGGCGGGTCGGTACCCCCGCGGAGGTGGCCGCGCTGATGGCCTACCTGATGGGTCCGGACGCGGGCTACATCACGGCGGCGACGTACGACATCAACGGCGGACTGCAGGTTTCCTAGCCCCCGAAAAGGGTCAGCCCCCCGGCACGTGTCGATCGATGTCGGCCAACCACACCGCGGCATTGCCATCCGACGGTGCCCGCCAATCGCCGCGTGGGCTGAGCGACCCGCCGGCGGACACCTTGGGCCCATTGGGCATCGCGGAACGCTTGAACTGGCTGAAGCCGAAGAACCGCTTCACGAATACGACCAGCCACGATCGGATCGCGGGCAGGTCGTAGGCTCGACGCCGCTCCTGCGGAAACCCGACAGGCCAATGGCCGGTGTCCACGTCGCACCAAGCCTGCAAGGCCAGGAACGCGATCTTCGACGGCCGGAAGCCGTACCGCAGCGTGTAGAACAGGTTGAAATCTTGCAGTTCGTAAGGCCCGATGGACTTCTCGGTGCTCTGTGGGACCTCGCCTTCCTTGACCGGGATCAGCTCGGGGGAGATCTCCGTGCCCAGGATGGACAGCAGGATCTCGTCGACCTCGTCGGAGAAGTCGTCCAGCCCGCTGACCCACCGGATCAGGTGCTGGATCAGCGTTTTCGGCACTCCGGCGTTGACGTTGTAGTGCGACATCTGGTCGCCCACGCCGTAGGTGCTCCAGCCCAGAGCCAGTTCGGACAGGTCACCGGTGCCCAGCACGATCCCGTGATGGTGGTTCGCGAGCCGGAACAGGTAGTCCGTTCGCAGGCCTGCCTGGACGTTCTCGAACGTGACGTCGTAGACCTCCTCGCCGCGCGCGAACGGATGCTCCAGGTCGGTCAGCATTTGCGTTGCAGCGGGCCGGATGTCGAGTTCTGCGGCGGAAACCTGCAGCGCCGTCATCAGTGCCCACGCATTGGCTTTCGTGGAGCTGCCGGTGGCAAAACCGGGCATGGTGTAGGCGAGGATGTTCGCGCGCGGCAGGCCGAGGACGTCCATTGCCCTGGCCGCGACGATCAGTGCGTGCGTCGAATCCAGGCCACCCGACACGCCGATGACGACCCTGGCGGTATCGATCGCGCGCAGCCGCTGCACCAGGCCGTCGACCTGGATGTTGTAGGCCTCGTAGCAGTCCTGCGCCAGCCGTTCCGGATCAGCAGGAACGAACGGGAACCGTTCGACGGTCCGCAGCAGGCCGAGGTCGCCGTCCGGCGGGTCGAGTAGGAATTCGACGGAACGATACCCCGACGCCGCGACAGTTCTCGCCGAACCGGTACCCGCCGCAAGAGTGCTTGCCGAAACACCGCTCACTGCAACACTGCTCGTCCCAACCGCGCGGCGGTTGTCCTCGAACGTGCCCTGCCTGGCCCTTTCCTGACGCAGCAGGTCCAGGTCGACGTCGGCCAGGGTCACCTGCGGGTCGTCGGCGAATCGTGCGCCTGCAGCGAGCAGCCTGCCGTTCTCGAAAATCGTGGTCTGACCGTCCCAGCTCAGGTCGGTCGTCGACTCACCCTGTCCCGCGGCGGCGTAGAGGTACGCGGCGAGGCAGCGGATCGACTGCGACCGGCACAGCAGGCTCCTTGTGTCCGCTCGGCCGATGGTGATGGGGCTGCCGGAAAGGTTCAGCAGCACGGCCGCGCCAGCCAGCGCCAGATAGCTCGATGGCGGCACGGGCACGAACATGTCCTCGCAGATTTCCACGCCGATCGTCAGGCCCGGCACGTCACGCGCGGCGAACAGCAGGTCGGTGCCGAACGGTGCTTGCGCACCGCCGACAGTGATCTGCAGACCGCACATCCCGTCGCCGGAGGCAAACTGCCGCCGCTCGTAGAACTCCCGGTAATTTGGCAGGTGGATCTTCGGGACGACGCCCAGCACTTCTCCGCGGTGGATCACCACTGCGGTGTTGAACAGCCTGTTCTCGTGGCGCAGGGGCGCCCCGGCGACGATCACCGGCAGCAGGTCCCTGGAGGCCTCGACGATCGCGGTGAGGCCGGCATGCACCGCGTCGAGCACGGCGTCCTGACCGAGCAGGTCGTCGATCGCGTAACCGCTCAGCGCGAGTTCGGGAAACACGGCCAGTGCGGCGCCCCGTTCCGAGCAGCGGGTGGCGACCTCGACGACGCTCTGCGCGTTGCGGATCGGGTCGGCGATAAAGACATCGGCCGTGCACGCGGCCACGCGGGCGAATCCGTGCGTGTAGAGAGACTCGAAGCTCATCCGCCCATCCTCGCTGACGTGGCGGCGTGTGCGGGTACCGGCGCCGCCGTGACCTGCTCCTGGGTTGCTCGCAGGACCGGTTCGCCCGGCGTCGAACCCTACGATCGATCAGAGCGTGATGTAGGCAGAGCGCGGACGCCGGTCACGCCGGTGGCGGCATCCCGGCACCGGTTGGGGGTGGCGGTTCGTGACCCGCGGTGAGCGGCGTCCGTGCCCAACCTGCCAGGTGCGCAGGTCAAGGAAAGAAGGAAGGTGCCCGTGACGCCCGATCCGACCAGCGACGCGGTCACCTCCGCCGGCGGTGAGAAGGCGCCCAATGGAGAAGTGCGCGACAGGTGGGCCGGCGCCGGGCAGGTGTCATCAGGGCGGACCGGGTCCGACCTGGGGACATCCGGGCAGCCCGGATCGGGAGCCGACGACGAACTGCTGCGGGTGCTGCACGAGCAACACGCCGCCGCGCTCTGGGGTTTCGTGCTGCACCTCACCGGCGGCGACCGCAGTCGAGCGGAGGACGTCGTACAGGAGACGCTGTTTGGGGCATGGCGCAAACCCGCTGTGCTCGCGCAGAAGGACGCCTCCGCCCGCGGCTGGTTGTTCACGGTTGCCCGCAACATCGTTGTCGACGATTGGCGTTCGGCGCAGCGTCGGCCGACGACGTCGGCGGAGTTGTTGCCCGAGCTGCTGCAACCCGACGGCACCGACACCGCCGTGCAATCGATCATGGTTGCGGAGGCGCTGCGCCGGCTGACCCGGGATCATCGCGCGGTGCTGCTGGAATGCTATTTCCGTGGCTGCACGGCCTCCCAGGCCGCGACCAGGCTGGGAGTGCCGGTGGGCACGGTGAAATCGCGCCTGCACTACGCATTGCACGCGCTCCGGCTGGTATTCGAGGAAATGGGGGTGGTGACGTGAGCGAGCTGTGCCGCAGCGATGCCGCCTACGTGATGGGAGCACTGTCGCCTGCTGACCGCCGCGGGTACGAGGAGCACCTACGGAGCTGCGAGGACTGCCAAGCTTCGGTGCAGCGCATCGCCGGGTTGCCCGGCCTGCTGTCGCTGACCTCGCAGGAGGCTGTGCGGGATGGCGGCCCCCCGGTTCCGGACACCCTGCTGCCATTGCTGGTCGCCCGCGTCGAGGCGGTGCGCCGGCGGCGCCGTTGGGTATCGGCCGGGTTGCTCGCGGCCGCCGTCGCGGCAGTGCTCACCATCAGTTCAGCGCTGGTGGTGCGCAACGCCCAGGAGGCGGACGAGTTCGGCGCCGCCCCCCGGCCCTCGGCGACCGTTGCGACGGCCGGCACGAATTCTGCCGGAGTGCCGCCGCCTGCGACATCGCCGGCGGTGCCGGACGAACTGACCCCGATGACGCAGGTCGTCCCCGGGCCGATGTCGGCCTCGTTGGAACTGTTCGACAAGAAGTGGGGCACCGCCATCACGGTGATCTGCAACTACCAGGACGGGACCAGCCCGTCCGTGTCCTACGACCTCGCCGTGCTCGACGTCGACGGCCACTCAGGCTCGGCGGGAACCTGGCGGGCGGTGCCGGGCGCGACAGCCAGGGTGACCGCGGCGACCTCGGTGCCGCGCAACCGGATCGTTGCCCTGGAGGTCAGGGTGCCTGGCGGGCGGACGATCCTTCGGTCGGCCCCCTGACCGCAACCGGTCCAGGGCCTACTTCGGAAGTCCGTACTGCAGGCTCAACACCTTGTCGGACAACCGATCCGGCAGCAACGCCCTGGTGGCGACGAGGGTCTTGGCGACGGCGTTGATCAGGTACCGGGTCCGCGGGCGTTTGGTGGTGACGGCCTTGACGATCACCTCCGCGATGTCGTCGGCGGTCGAGCCGAGCTTGGCCACTGCGCCGCTCTGTGCCGTTTCGAATGAGCCGGCGACGGCCTGCTTGTAGAGCCCGTACGGATCGGCGTCGCCCGGCTCTGCAACAGGGGCCACCGACCCGTGGGTACCCGCCGTGCTCCCGGCCAAGTTGCTGACTGCAACGTCGTTCCACGGCGTGCGGACCGGACCCGGCTCGATCAGAACGACGTCGATGCCGAATTGTGCGAGCTCCATGCGCAGCGCATCGCTGAGACCTTCGACGGCGTACTTGCTGGCGTGGTAGAACGCCCCGCCCGGCAGTGTCACCCTGCCGCCCATGGACGACACGTTGATGATCCGACCCGCTCTCATGCCGCGCATCCCCGGCAGGACCAGCTGGGTGAGTCGCACCAGCCCGAAGAAGTTGGTCTCGAACTGGCGCCGGACCTCGTCCATCGAAACCTGCTCGACCGGTCCGTACAGGCCGTAGCCGGCGTTGTTGATCAGGACGGCGATCGGCCCGGCCTCCTCCTGGATAGTGCCGACGGCGGCGACCATCGCCGCCTCGTCGGTGACGTCGAGCGCAAGGGTCCGGATCCCCATGTCGGCAAGGTCGGCGACCGATGCCGGCCGGCGCGCGGTGGCGTACACCGTCCGGCCTGCACGGTGCAGCGCCACCGCCGAGGCACGTCCGATCACCGGACGAACATCCGGTGATCAGGATGGGGCCGAGCGGTCCGGCGGGGGGAGCAGATGCCATGACGGTGCCTTTCTGAGGTTCCTAACTGGATGGTTACCAACCCTGACACCCGAGCCAACAAGAGGCTGATCTACGCCTACTACGGCAACAAGGAGCAGCTCTTCGACACCGTGATGGTGCACTCCCTCGGCGTGCTGGCGGATGCAGTTCCGTTCTTCGCCGACAGCCTTCCCGGATACGCCGGGGCACTGTTCGATCACATGCTCGCGCACCCCGATCTGGTCAGATTGACGCTGTGGAAGATGCTGGAGCGCCCAGCTGTCTCGGAGCTGGAGGCCGAGGTGTACCGGCCGAAGGTGGTCGAACTGGCCGCGGCACAGCAGGCGGGGGTCGTCGACCCGGATCGGATCCGTTGACCTGTTGATGCTGGTGCTCGGGCTGGTGGCCTCGTGGTTCACCGCGTCACCGTCACTGCATGCCCTCGGTGCCGGTTCGACCGCGGGCCAGATTCAAGAGCACCGCGCGGCCCTGATTGCCGCGATCCAGCGGCTCTGCGGCCCTCGATAGCCACCGCAGGCGCAGGCGCCGGTCCGCCTGATCGCGGTGAAGCGCTCGGCGCGTGATCAATCTGCTGAGCCCACGGGTCACGTGAGCGCACACTGGAAACAGGGTCGAAGACGGGTGCTTCTCGTGTGCGCCGGCCGGCGGTTCGCGACGAGCACAGGTACCAGCACGAGAGGGAGCGCGGCGTGGCCAGACACGAGTGGTGGATCCATTTCGAGCCGAATTTCGCCGCTGTCCACCGGGAGTGGTTCTATGCGGCACAGGCTTTCGGTCGGCGAGGCTGGGAGATCAGCCGCGTGCGACTGAGGGCGATCGGACCGGACGGGGACTGGTTCGAGATCACGTCACCCTTGAGGGATCTCGTCGGCGCCAGGCCGACCCGGATGACGGCGTCGGCGGATTGGCTCCGCGAGGTGGGCGCGGGTACCCACGGTGAGGTGCAGTGGCTGGCCAAGCGGTCCGGCATCGAGCTGCAGATCGTCGAGAGCCTCTCCGGGCTGCTGTGGACCGAGCATCGACTGGCGAGCTGATTGTGCGGCTCGAGCAACGGCTGATCACGCAGCGACGTGCCCGGCAGCCTCAGCTCACCGCCCCGGTCCCGGAAAGGGGGTACCGGTAAGGTGTGCGGCGAAGTACCCAGCGCTGAGGTCCGGCTTGCCGCGGGCGACTCCTGAACGAGTCGCGGCGGGAGCCGCACCGGCGCCGGCAGACCACTGCAGACGTCTGTTCGTGACGTCATCGCACGACTCCGGCGTCCAGCCCTGACCGCACGGCCAAGCGACTTGCAGGCTTCCCGCCCCCGCAGGTAGCCTGTTCAATTGGCCCGGTCCTGCTGGGTCGTTGTCGTATGCCTGTAGGCCAGTGCCTGTTGACATCCGGTGGCGACCGCAGGATGGCAACCCACGTGCAGTGCCCCCAGAAGGGCGCCGCAACCGACACGCTCATCCTTGAGTCCTCGGTTCTGCGTGGCCGCCCGGCTGTGCATGACAGCAGCGCGTCGCCCGAATGGGCACAGCAACACGCTGCTCCGCGAGGGGCAACGGAAGAACAGCACGACGCCGTTCCGTCAGGGGCGGTGCATCAGGACGCAGAACTGCCTCGTCGCGAACCCCGCGAAGGAAGAAGTCGCCAGCACATGCCCACGATCCAGCAGTTGGTCCGCAAGGGCCGCACCGACAAGATCGGCAAGACCAAGACGCCGGCCCTCAAGGGCAGCCCGCAGCGTCGTGGAGTTTGCACCCGCGTCTACACGACCACCCCGAAGAAGCCGAACTCGGCGCTTCGCAAGGTCGCCCGGGTCAAGCTGACCAGCCAGGTCGAGGTCACCGCCTACATCCCCGGCGAGGGCCACAACCTGCAGGAGCACTCCATCGTGCTGGTGCGCGGCGGCCGCGTGAAGGACCTTCCCGGCGTCCGATACAAGATCATCCGCGGGTCACTGGACACCCAGGGTGTCAAGAACCGCAAGCAGGCTCGCAGCCGATACGGCGCGAAGAAGGAGAAGAGCTAATGCCCCGCAAGGGACCCGCTCCGCGTCGGCCGCTCGTCCCCGACCCGGTCTACAACTCCCCGCTGGTGACCCAGCTGGTCAACAAGGTGTTGATGGCCGGCAAGCGGTCCATCGCCCAGTCGATCGTGTACGGCGCCCTCGAGGGCTGCCGCGACAAGACAGGCGGCGACCCGGTTGTCACCCTCAAGCGAGCGCTCGACAACGTCAAGCCCGCCCTCGAAGTGAAGAGCCGGCGCGTCGGTGGCGCGACCTACCAGGTGCCGATCGAGGTCAAGCCCGGCAGGTCCACCACGCTGGCGCTGCGTTGGCTGGTCGGATACTCGAAGGCACGCCGCGAGAAGACCATGACCGAGCGGCTGATGAACGAGTTGCTCGACGCCTCCAACGGCCTCGGTGCTTCCGTCAAGCGGCGCGAGGACACGCACAAGATGGCCGATTCGAACAAGGCTTTCGCGCATTACCGTTGGTGACGGCCTTATCGTCAGCCGACGGTCGATCGATCCGTCTTTGGTAGCCCGCTAGCAGCGTTGAACAGGAATATCGCATCCCTGTTCGGCGCTGTACCGGGCGCTGACTTCCGAGCCGGCACACCCGCGTGCGTGCGGCTGACGAGCACCCAGCACCCCCCTTTCATTTCAGACGAGGAAGAAGCCACCGTGGCCACGAACGCCCTGGACAAGGTCCGCAACATCGGGATCATGGCGCATATCGACGCGGGCAAGACCACCACGACCGAGCGCATCCTGTTCTACACCGGCATCACGTACAAGATCGGCGAAGTCCACGAGGGCGCAGCCGTCATGGACTGGATGGACCAGGAGCAGGAGCGGGGGATCACCATCACCTCCGCCGCCACCACGACGTGGTGGAAGGGTCACAAGATCAACATCATCGACACCCCTGGTCACGTCGACTTCACCGTCGAGGTGGAGCGTTCGCTGCGCGTCCTGGACGGTGCCGTTGCCGTGTTCGACGGCGTCGCCGGTGTCGAGCCGCAGACCGAGCAGGTCTGGCGTCAGGCCGAGAAGTACCACGTGCCGCGGATGTGCTTCGTCAACAAGCTCGACCGGACGGGCGCCAACTTCTGGCGCTGCGTCGACATGATGGTCGAGCGGCTCGGTGCCACCCCGCTGGTGCTGCAGATCCCGATCGGAGCCGAGGGCGGTTTCATCGGTGTCGTGGACCTGCTGCAGATGCGTGCGCTGACCTGGCGCGGTGAAACCGTGAAGGGCGAGGACTACTCCATCGAGGAGATCCCGGCCGATCTGGCCGAGTCCGCGGCCGAATGGCGCGAGAAGCTGATCGAGACCATTTCCGAACACGACGACGAGGCCATGGAGGCCTACCTCGTCGGTGAGGAGCTCACCCTCGAGCAGCTCAACGCCGCCATCCGCCGGGCCACCATCGCCGGCAAGGTCAACCCGGTCGTCACCGGTTCGGCATTCAAGAACAAGGGCGTTCAGCCCATGCTCGACGCGGTGGTGCGGTACCTGCCGTCACCGCTGGACGTCGGCGCCATCGAGGGCACGCTGACCGACGGCGTCACGCCGGCCGAGCGGCACCCGGACCCGAAGGACACCTTCGCCGGGCTGGCGTTCAAGGTCGCGACCGACCCGCACCTGGGCAAGCTGACCTTCGTCCGGGTCTACTCCGGCACCTTGAACACCGGCACCCAGGTCGTGAACGCGACCAAGGACCGCAAGGAGCGGATCGGCAAGATCTATCAGATGCACGCGAACAAGCGTGAGGAGCTGGCTTCGGTCAGCGCCGGCGACATCGTCGCCGTCATGGGGCTCAAGCAGACCACCACCGGCGACACGCTGACCGACCCGACGCACCAGATCGTGCTCGAGTCGATGAACTTCCCGGACCCGGTCATCTCGGTCGCCATCGAGCCGAAGACCAAGTCCGACCAGGAGAAGCTCGGTACCGCGATCCAGAAGCTCGCCGAAGAGGACCCGACCTTCAAGGTCAAGAACGATGAGGAGACCGGCCAGACCGTCATCTCCGGCATGGGCGAGCTACACCTGGACATCCTGGTGGAGCGCATGCGGCGCGAGTTCAACGTCGACGCCAACATCGGCAAGCCGCAGGTCGCGTACCGCGAGACCATCCGCGGGACCGTCCAGAAGTACAGCTACGTGCACAAGAAGCAGACCGGTGGATCCGGGCAGTACGCGAAGATCCTCATCACGGTCGAGCCCTTGGACATGGCCCACTCGGAGGGTGCCACCTACGAGTTCGTCAACGCCGTGACCGGTGGCCGTATCCCAAAGGAGTACATCCCTTCGGTGGACGCCGGTGCGCAGGACGCGCTGCAGTACGGCATCCTTGCCGGCTACCCGGTGCTGGGCGTCAAGCTGACTCTGGTCGACGGTGCCTACCACGAGGTCGACTCGTCCGAAATGGCGTTCAAGATCGCGGGTTCCATCGCGATGAAGGAAGCCGCTCGGATGGCCAAACCCGTGCTGCTCGAGCCGCTGATGAGCGTCGAGGTCGTCACGCCCGAGGACAACATGGGCGACGTCATCGGCGACCTGAACTCGCGTCGTGGACAGATCCAGGCCATGTCCGAGCGCAGCGGCGCCCGCGTCATCACGGCCCTCGTGCCGCTGTCGGAGATGTTCGGCTACGTCGGCGACCTGCGGTCGCGGACCCAGGGCCGCGCGTCGTACTCGATGGTGTTCGACCGGTACAGCGAGGTTCCGACCAATGTCGCGAAGGAAATCATCGCGAAGCAGAACGGGGAATGACGCAGCCACATTCGACGGCGCGAGAGAGCGCCGGCGAGCGAAGGCCGGAGTTCCCCGAGAGGCGAGCAATCCGATCCGCGAAGGAGAACGGCGAGTAATTGCCGCACCGAGAGGTACGGATTGGCCGCGTGAGGCGGCCATCCGTACCCTGCACAGTCGAGATGGTGGGGTAACCCGCTCCACCGTCACGGGTCCGGGCTCGACATCGATCCCGGTCCAGATCCATCCACCAACGCCCTGACGACCGCAATCAGTACCGGCGCATGGCGCATCAGAAGAGTCCTGAGGAGGACAGCAGTGGCGAAGGCGAAGTTCGACCGGAGCAAACCGCACGTCAACATCGGCACCATCGGTCACGTCGACCATGGCAAGACGACTCTGACGGCGGCCATCACCAAGGTGCTGCACGACAAGTACCCGACCCTGAACGAGGTCTCCGCCTTCGATCAGATCGACAAGGCTCCCGAGGAGCGTCAGCGCGGCATCACCATCAACATCGCGCACGTCGAGTACCAGACCGAGAAGCGGCACTACGCGCACGTCGATGCGCCCGGTCACGCGGACTACATCAAGAACATGATCACCGGCGCGGCCCAGATGGACGGCGCGATCCTGGTCGTGGCCGCCACCGACGGCCCGATGCCGCAGACCAAGGAGCACGTGCTGCTGGCCAAGCAGGTCGGTGTGCCCTACATCCTGGTCGCGCTGAACAAGGCCGACATGGTCGACGACGAGGAGATCCTGGAGCTCGTCGAGCTCGAGGTTCGCGAACTTCTTGCCAACCAGGAGTTCGACGAGGACGCCCCGGTGATCCGCACCTCCGGCCTGAAGGCGCTCGAGGGCGACCCGAAGTGGGTCGAGACCGTCGTCGAGCTGATGAACGCCGTTGACGAGTCCGTCCCGGAGCCCGTCCGCGACACCGAGAAGCCGTTCCTGATGCCCATCGAGGATGTCTTCACCATCACCGGCCGCGGCACCGTCGTCACCGGCAAGGTGGAGCGCGGCAAGGTCAACGTCAACGAGACCGTGGAAATCGTCGGCATCAAGCCGAAGTCCTTCCAGACCACCGTCACCGGTGTCGAGATGTTCCGCAAGCTGCTCGACACCGGCCAGGCCGGCGACAACGTCGGGCTGCTGCTGCGCGGCACCAAGCGCGAGGAGGTGGAGCGTGGCCAGGTCGTCGTCAAGCCGGGCTCGATCACCCCGCACACCGAGTTCGAGGCCCGGGTCTACATCCTGGGCAAGGACGAGGGCGGCCGGCACACGCCGTTCTTCAACAACTACCGTCCGCAGTTCTTCTTCCGGACCACCGACGTGACCGGTGTGGTGAACCTCCCCGAGGGCACCGAGATGGTCATGCCCGGTGACACCACGGAGATGACGGTCTCGCTGATCCAGCCGATCGCCATCGAAGAGGGCCTTCGCTTCGCGATTCGTGAGGGTGGCCGCACCGTCGGCGCCGGCTCGGTCACGAAGATCGTCAAGTAGTTTCGTTCTCGGCGGGTTCCGCCAAGTGGCTCAGGGCCCCGTTCGTCACTCCGGTGATGGCGGGGCCTTTTGCTGTTGCGCGCCTGCGAGTGGGGCCGAGCGCCGGGGTGTTGGGCGGGGCGTTGCTCTTGTTCTGGCGCGTTGCTCGTGCCGGGTGCGGGTTGCTCGTGTTACAGCGTGAGCGGGGCGTCGGTGCTGCGAGGTGGGGCCGGTGGCGGGCGCCGGGAAAGTTGTCCACCTGCAGCGAACCATCCACAAAGCGGCCGGGTCGTCGCAGCACCGCCGGGACCGCAGGCATGGTGCGCGTATGACAGCGGAACGCATCCTTCGCCCGCGATTGCTGCTGAGGTCACGAGCGCTCGCCGATGGTGACACCGACGGCGAGATACGGCGCCTTCGCGCCAGCGGAAGCTGGGCGCTCGCCGTTCGCGGGGCCTACCTGGTCGGCGGAGCGGCCGGTTCGGCTCCAGCGGTATCTCCGGCTGAACGCCACCGGATGGCGATGTTCGCCGCGCGGTCGCGCGTCTCCCGTGAGCCGGTGTTCAGCCACCTTTCAGCGGCGGTACTCCATGGGCTGCCGGTGACTGTCACTTCGGCCGGCCCGGTGCACGTCACCAGGGAGCCGCCGGCCAAGGGTCATCGGGGACCGATCCTGCATACCCATGTCGCGCTGCTGACGGATGACGACGTCGTCGAGGCACACGGCTGGCACGTCACGTCAGCCGCACGTACGGTTTTGGACCTCTGCCGCGTCCTCTCCTTCGAGGATGCCGTGGTTGCCGCCGACGCCGCACTGCAACGGCGACTGACCACGAAGGAACAGCTGGAGGAACACCTTCAGGGGGCACGACGACTGCCCGGTGGATTGGCGGCGGCACGCGCGATCACCTTCGCAGACGGCCGCAGTGAGAGCGTCGGCGAGTCGCGCAGCCGAGTGATGATTCATCGCGCCGGCCTCCCGAAACCCGACCTACAGGTGGAGGTGCACGATGCTGATGGCCGCTTCCTGGCTCGCGGCGACTTCGGGTACCGGAAGCACCAGGTCCTCGGCGAGTTCGACGGGCGCGTGAAGTACGGTCCCGCAATCGCCGGGCCGGACCCAGCAGAAGCGCTGTTCCGCGAGAAGCTCCGCGAGGATGCTGTGCGTGACGCCGGTTGGTCCGTCGTCCGCTGGGTGTGGGCCGACCTCGACCACCCCGCCGCGGTGATCGATCGGCTGCAGCGCGCCCTCCGGCGGGGCAGCAGCTGAGCAACACGGCAAATGGAGCCTGCCGCGGGGGTTGGCGGGGCGTTGCTCTCGTTTCGGCGCGCTGCTCCCGCCGGGGGCGGGTTGCTCGTGCTGCAGCGTGAGCGGGGCGTTGTCGGTGCGAGCGAGGGCGGGGCGGGTGCGTTCCGGACTCGGCTCCCGCTGCGAGTAGGGGCGCCGCGGCAGGTCGAGACCCACCGTCCGACCGCCGCCCCAGCGGCCCGAACCGCACTCCAGCCAAGCCCGGACCGCCACCGAGCCGACCGCACCGCACCCGATACCCGGTGCCCGGATCATCACAGGGAGGCGGATTTGAAGTCACCCCCGCCCATGGGGCATACTTCTCGGGTTGCCCTTTGACGGGGTCGTGTTTTCGTGCGGCCCAGACGAGGTCAGCCTGGAGCGGGCCGATAATCAGCAGATGATCAACGGACAGCTTCTGACCTGGGAATATCGGCAGGACTTGAACCAACTGCAGTCTCGCGCTCAGCCGAGTGCGGCCGATCCACCAGCATCCGAGAGGACCTTCGAAGCGGATGCGTGCGAGTGCGGGCGACACGCCCGACCGCGTGGACCGGTGAACCCAGACAGCTGAACAGCGGCGACGGATCATGTCTGCCCGGCATTCGGGTGCAGGCGCCCGCGAGCAGGACGCGTGCGGCCCATGACCGCGAGCAGTGATGCGGGCCGGCCCGCGAGCAGGACTCCAGCGGCCAACGGCTGCGAAGCAGGACCGGCGGGCCAGCCCGCTGAGCAGGACGAGGACAGCAGCGGGAGAACCGCGACGAAGTGCGCTGCGGGACCCCCGGAGTGCGCGACAAGGCGAAAGCCGCGGGAAACCGCGACAAGTGAGAAGGACGGCAAGCGTGGCGGGACAGAAGATCCGCATCCGGCTCAAGGCCTACGACCATGAGGCGATCGACGCGTCAGCGCGCAAGATCGTCGAGACGGTGACCCGTACGGGTGCCCGCGTCGTCGGCCCGGTGCCGCTGCCCACTGAGAAGAACGTGTACTGCGTCATCCGCTCGCCGCACAAGTACAAGGACTCGCGCGAGCACTTCGAGATGCGTACCCACAAGCGGCTGATTGACATCCTCGACCCGACCCCCAAGACGGTGGACGCGCTGATGCGCATCGACCTGCCGGCGTCCGTGGACGTCAACATCCAGTAAGGGCGACCAGCCCAAACGATCAACGTCCAGAGCCCGAAGGGGTCAGTCGAGACCGCCCACGAGGGCGAAATTCTTCCGCACAGGAGATGGGTACTTCCAACATGGCAAACACGATCAAGGGAATCCTGGGCCACAAGCTCGGGATGACCCAGGTCTTCGATGAGGCGAACCGGGTTGTCCCGGTCACCGTCGTCGCTGCCGGCCCGGTCGTCGTCACCGCCGTCCGCACGCCCGAGACCGATGGTTACAGCGCCGTCCAGTTCGCGTTCGGCGCGGTCGACCCGCGCAAGATCACCAAGCCGGTCGCCGGTCAGTTCACCAAGGCGGGCGTCACGCCGCGCCGGCACATCGCCGAGCTGCGCACCGACGACGTCTCCGGTTACACCGTCGGCCAGGAGCTCACGGCTGCCGAGGTCTTCGATGCGGGCAACCTCGTCGACGTCACCGGCACGTCGAAAGGCAAGGGCTACGCGGGCGTCATGAAGCGGCACGGCTTCAAAGGCCTCGGTGCCGGTCACGGCGTTCAGCGCAAGCACCGTTCGCCCGGTTCCATCGGCGGCTGCTCCACCCCCGGACGGGTGTTCAAGGGCATGCGGATGGCCGGCCGGATGGGCAACGACAAGGTCACCACACAGAACCTGACCATTCACGCGGTCGACGCCGACAAGGGTCTCGTGCTGATCCTCGGCGCCGTCCCCGGCCCGAAGAACGGCGTCGTGCTGATCCGCTCCGCCGTCAAGAACCACAGCAAGGTCGGTGCCTGATGACCACGGTCCAGATCACCACCCCCTCGGGGGCGGCCGAGGGCAGCGTCGAACTGCCGGCCGACCTCTTCGACGTCACCGCCAACGTGCCGTTGATGCACCAGGTCGTCGTCGCGCAACTCGCCGCGGCCCGCCAGGGCACGCACAAGGCGAAGAACCGCGGCGAGGTCCGCGGCGGCGGTAAGAAGCCGTACCGGCAGAAGGGCACCGGTCGGGCCCGTCAGGGCTCGACCCGCGCGCCACAGTTCAACGGTGGCGGCACCGTGCACGGCCCCGTCCCGCACGGCTACGCCCAGCGGACCCCGAAGAAGATGAAGGCGGCGGCACTGCGTGGCGCCCTGTCCGATCGGGCCCGCAGTGGCAACGTGCACGTGCTCTCCACGCTGGCGATCAACGGGAGCCCGTCCACCAAGACGGCCCTGACCGCGCTGCGTGCGGTGTCGTCGGCCAGGAACATCCTGGTGGTGCTCAGCGCGGAGGACGAGCTCGGCTGGAAGAGCCTGCGCAACGTCCCCGAGGTGCACCTGATCACCTCGGGCCAGCTCAACACCTACGACGTACTGGTCAGCGACGACGTGGTCTTCACCCGCCAGGCGCTGGAGGAGTTCGTGGACTCCGCCGCCAAGGGGATCCCGGTTGCGCTCGACGCGCCGGCCGGTCGTCATGCGGCGGCCGAGGGCAGCGACATCTCGCTGACGAAGAAGTCGGCCGTGCAGGACGACGACGACACCACCGCTGCTGAAGTTGTTGCCACAGAGGAGGACTCGGCATGATCGCCGATCCGCGGGACATCATCGTGCGACCGATCGTGTCCGAGAAGAGCTACGGGCTGCTCGAGTCGGGCAGTTACACCTTCGAGGTACACCCGGACGCCAACAAGACCCAGGTCAAGATCGCCATCGAGAAGATCTTCGACGGGGTCAAGGTGACCTCGGTGAACACGCTCAACCGGCAGGGCAAGCGCAAGCGCACCCGTGCGGGATACGGCCAGCGCAAAGCCACCAAGCGCGCCATCGTCACGCTGTCCAAGGACAGCAAGCCGATCGACGTCTTCGCAGGCGGCTGATTCGAATGTCACAGGTTAGGGACTGAGAGACGATGGGTATCCGTAAATACAAGCCGACGACCCCGGGTCGCCGGGGCTCCTCGGTGGCTGATTTCGCCGAGGTCACCCGCGACACCCCGGAGAAGTCGCTGGTCCGCCCGCTGCACTCCAAGGGCGGCCGCAACGTGCATGGACGGGTCACCGCCCGGCACCAGGGTGGCGGTCACAAGCGCGCGTACCGGGTGATCGACTTCAAGCGGTCCGAGAAGGACGGCGTGCCGGCCGTTGTCGCGCACATCGAGTACGACCCGAACCGCACCGCGCGGATCGCGCTGCTGCACTTCGCCGACGGTGACAAGCGCTACATCATCGCGCCGAACAAGCTGTCACAGGGTGACCGCATCGAGACCGGAGCCGGCGCCGACATCAAGCCCGGCAACAATCTGCCGCTACGCAACATCCCGGTCGGCACCGTCGTGCACGCGATCGAGCTGCGGCCCGGTGGCGGCGCGAAGATCGCCCGCTCCGCCGGTTCGAAGGTGCAGCTGGTGGCCAAGGACGGCCCGTACGCACAGCTTCGGATGCCGTCCGGCGAGATCCGCAACGTCGACGTGCGCTGCCGCGCTACCGTCGGCGAGGTCGGCAACGCCGAGCAGGCGAACATCAACTGGGGCAAGGCCGGCCGGATGCGCTGGAAGGGCAAGCGCCCGTCCGTCCGCGGTGTCGCGATGAACCCGGTCGACCATCCGCACGGTGGCGGCGAGGGCAAGACCTCCGGGGGCCGTCACCCGGTCAACCCGGGCGGCAAGCCCGAGGGCCGCACCCGCCGGCCGAACAAGGCCAGTGACGACCTGATCGTTCGTCGCCGCCGCAAGGGCGGCAGAAAGCGTTGACGTCAACCCAGAGATCGACGCAGAGCGAACTGATGAATGCCAGCACGTCCACCAGAGCAGGGAGGTAGGAAAGAGATGCCCCGCAGTCTCAAGAAGGGCCCGTTCATTGACGACCACCTGCTCAAGAAGGTGGACGCGGCGAACGACAAGAGCTCCAAGGCCGTGATCAAGACCTGGTCGCGCCGCTCGACGATCATCCCCGACATGCTCGGGCACACGATCGCCGTGCACGACGGCCGCAAGCACGTCCCGGTGTTCGTCACCGAGTCGATGGTCGGTCACAAGCTCGGTGAGTTCGCCCCGACACGGACCTTCAAGGGCCACATCAGGGACGACCGTCGCGCGCGCAGGGGATGAGTGCGGTGGCTGAGAGAAAATGGACGGAGTCGTCGTCATGAGCAACAACAAGCAGGTGGCCACCGAGCTGCCGCGTTCTCGGGCAACGGTGCGCTACGCGCGCCTCACCCCGATGAAGGCGCGTCGCGTGGTCAACCTGATCCGCGGTCGCAACGCCGCCGACGCCGCTTCGATCCTGCGGTTCTCCCCGCAGGCCGCGAGCGAGCCGGTCGCCAAGTTGCTGGCCTCGGCGGTCGCCAACGCCGAGAACAACCAGGGCCTGGACCCGTCGACGCTCGTCGTCGACACGATCTTCGTCGACGAAGGTCCGACGCTCAAGCGGTTCCAGCCGCGTGCGCAGGGCCGGGCGTTCCGGATCCGCAAGCGGACGTGTCACATCACCATCGAGCTGGTCTCGGTCGATGCGAACCAGTCCAACCAGGGGCGTAGCAGCACCACCGCCCAGAGTGCGAAGGGAAGGACCCGCTAGTGGGTCAGAAGATCAACCCCCATGGGTTCCGTCTCGGCATCTCCACCGACTGGAGCACCCGCTGGTATGCCGACAAGGCGTATGCGGAGTACGTGAACGAGGACGTGCAGATCCGCAAGCTGATGTCCAAGGGTCTGGACCGCGCCGGCATCTCGAAGGTCGAGATCGAGCGCACCCGCGACCGGGTCCGGGTGGACATCCACACGGCCCGACCGGGCATCGTCATCGGTCGTCGCGGCGCCGAGGCCGATCGCATCCGCGGTGAGCTCGAGAAGCTCACCGGCAAGCAGGTTCAGCTGAACATCCTCGAGGTGCGCAACCCCGAGTCCGATGCGCAGCTGGTGGCCCAGGGTGTCGCCGAGCAGCTGTCCAACCGGGTCAGTTTCCGTCGCGCGATGCGCAAGTCCATGCAGTCGGCACAGCGTTCGCCGGTCGTCAAGGGGATTCGCATCCAGTGCTCGGGTCGTCTGGGCGGCGCGGAGATGAGCCGCAGCGAGTTCTACCGCGAGGGTCGGGTACCGCTGCACACGCTGCGCGCGGATATCGACTACGGGTTCTTCGAGGCCAAGACGACCTTCGGCCGGATCGGCGTGAAGGTCTGGATCTACAAGGGCGACAAGGTCGGCACCCTGGCCGAGCAGCGGGTGGCCGAGGCCGCCGCCGCTGCGCGTGGCGCCCGCGGTGACAGCCGTGGACGTGACGATCGGGCAGAGCGTCCGGCGCGTCGCCGCTCCGGTTCGTCGGGTACCACTCCGACGTCCACCGACGCTGGCCGTGCGGCCGTCGAGGACAATCCCGAGGCAGCCGCTACGGCCCCAGAGACGACAGGGGTCTGATCGACGTGTTGATTCCCCGCAGGGTCAAGCACCGCAAGCAGCACCGGCCCAACCGGGTCGGGATGGCCAGCGGTGGTACCCAGGTCACCTTCGGCGACTACGGCATCCAGGCGTTGGAGCCGGCCTACGTGACGAACCGGCAGATCGAGTCGGCCCGTATCGCCATCAACCGGCACATCCGTCGTGGCGGCAAGGTCTGGATCAACATCTACCCGGACCGCCCGCTGACCAAGAAGCCGGCCGAGACCCGGATGGGTTCCGGCAAGGGCTCGCCCGAATGGTGGGTGGCCAACGTCAAGCCTGGCCGGATCCTGTTCGAGATGAGCTACCCGACCGAGGCAACCGCCCGCGAGGCCTTGCGCCGCGCGATCCACAAACTGCCGATGAAGTGCCGCATCGTGACCCGGGAGGGTGGTGAAACCTGATGGCAAGCACCGAGACCGCAGCGAACGAGCTGCGCGAACTGGGCACGGACGAACTCGTACTGCGTCTGCGTGAGTCGAAGGAGGAGCTGTTCAACCTCCGGTTCCAGATGGCCACCGGCCAGATGGACAACAACCGCCGGCTACGCACGGTCCGGCACGACATCGCCCGGATCTACACCGTCATGCGCGAGCGCGAGCTCGGGCTTTCGACCGGTCCGGATGAATTGGCCAATGAGGGAGGTGCCGCGTGAGCGAGCAGCCAGAAGTGGTGACCGCGACCGAGACACCGAACGTGTCTTCCGAGACAGCGGCACCCGCAGCGAAGAAGCGGGGCGACCGCAAGACCCGTGAGGGCATGGTCGTCTCGGACAAGATGGAGAAGACCATCGTCGTCGAGCTCGAGGACCGGGTGAAGCACCCGCGCTACTCGAAGGTCATCCGCCGGACCACCAAGGTCAAGGCGCACGACGAGAACAGCACCGCCGGCGTCGGCGACCGGGTCCTGCTCGCCGAGACCCGCCCGCTGTCCGCCACCAAGCGGTGGCGGCTGGTGTCGGTCCTCGAGCGGGCCCAGTAACACTGCTCCGCAACGCTGCCCCGCAGGGTCAGCGAGAAATCGACAAGTGCTTGCACGGAAGAACCCTCCGGCGAGCGACATCGCAAAGGTTGGGACTGACGTGATTCAGCAGGAGTCCAGGCTCCGGGTCGCCGACAACACGGGCGCCAAGGAGATCTTGTGCATCCGTGTGCTCGGCGGCTCCGCCCGTCGGTACGCAGGCATCGGCGACATCATCGTGGCGACCGTCAAGGACGCGATTCCCGGTGCCGGTGTCAAGAAGGGCGACGTCGTCAAGGCCGTCATCGTGCGCACCGTGAAGGAGAAGCGTCGGGCTGATGGCTCGTACATCAAGTTCGACGAGAACGCAGCCGTGCTGCTCAAGGGCGACGGCGATCCGCGCGGCACCCGCATCTTCGGGCCGGTCGGCCGCGAGCTGCGCGACAAGAAGTACATGAAGATCATTTCGTTGGCGCCGGAGGTGCTGTGATGGGGCTGAAGGTGAAAAAGGGCGACACCGTCCTGGTCATCGCCGGTAAGGACAAGGGCGCGCGCGGCAAGGTCATCCAGGCCTACCCGGAGCGCAATCGGGTGCTGGTCGAAGGTGTCAACCGGATCAAGAAGCACACCAAGGTCTCGACGACCCAGCGTGGCGCCAAGTCCGGCGGCATCGTGACCCAGGAAGCGCCGATCCACATCTCGAACGTGCAGGTGGTGGACGGCGACAACAAGCCGACCAGGGTCGGCAAGCGAGTCAACGAGGACGGTCGCAACGTACGCGTCGCGCGCCGCACCGGTAAGGACCTGTGATGACTGTCGTCATTGAGAACCCCACGATCGAGACCAGCAAGCCACGGCTCAAGGTCCGGTACGAGAACGAGATCCGCGATGCGCTGCGGCAGCAGTTCGGCTTCGGCAACGTCATGCAGATCCCGGGTGTCGTCAAGGTCGTCGTCAACATGGGTGTCGGCGAGGCCGCTCGTGACGTCAAGCTGATCGAGGGCGCTGTGCGCGACCTGGCGACCATCACCGGGCAGAAGCCCGTCATCCGCAAGGCCACCAAGTCGATCGCTCAGTTCAAGCTGCGCGAAGGCATGCCGATCGGCGCGAAGGTCACCCTCCGCAACGACCGCATGTGGGAATTCCTCGACCGGTTGCTGACCATCGCGCTGCCCCGTATCCGCGACTTCCGCGGCCTGTCGGCCAAGCAGTTCGACGGCAACGGAAACTTCACCTTCGGTCTCAACGAGCAGTCGATGTTCCACGAGATCGACATCGACCGGATCGACCGGCCGCGCGGCATGGATATCACGGTCGTCACCACGGCCAAGACGGACGACGAGGGACGCGCGCTGCTGCGGCAGCTCGGCTTCCCCTTCAAGGAGAACTGAGATGGCGAAGACCGCCCTGGTCATGAAGGCCAAGCGCAAGCCGAAGTTCGCGGTGCGCGGCTACACGCGCTGCAACCGCTGCGGGCGCCCGCGCTCGGTGTACAAGAAGTTTGGCCTGTGCCGGATCTGCCTGCGCGAGATGGCGCACGCCGGCGAGCTCCCGGGCGTCACCAAATCCTCCTGGTAGCGCTGGCTGGCGCCAGTAACGCTGGCTCCGCCAGTAGGTGAAGACGGCCTGACAGCCGGCTCGAAAGTGTATTAGAGGCGCTGGCTCCGCTTCGCTTCGCCCAACAAACGCTTCGCGTTTGTTGGACTGCCTCCGGCAGTTCTGCAAGGTGGTCGGGGCGAAGCTCCAGTTGCATTACCCGAATGGCGCCCATCAGGCGCCCGACGTCGTCACAGGCCCAGCCCCGCGCAGCGGTGTCAGGTACCAGGCGAGAAAGGCACGACGGACATGACCATGACCGATCCGATCGCGGACTTCCTGACCAGGATCCGCAACGCCAACTCGGCGTACCACGACGAGGTCGTGATGCCCTTCTCGAAGCTGAAGGGGACCATCTCCGACATCCTCGTCAAGGAGGGCTACATCGCCTCCTGGACCACCGCTGACGCCCCCGTGGGCAAGTCGCTGGTCGTCAAGCTCAAGTACGGCCCCAACCGTGAGCGGTCCATCGCCGGTGTTCGCAGGGTTTCCAAGCCCGGGCTCCGGGTGTACGCGCGTTCCACCGAGTTGCCGAAGGTGCTCGGTGGGCTGGGCGTCGCCATCATCTCGACCTCGACCGGTCTGCTGACCGATCGTCAGGCCGCCAAGAAGAAGGTGGGCGGGGAAGTTCTCGCCTACGTCTGGTAGGGGAGAAGCAGACATGTCACGAATCGGACGACTGCCAATTCCCGTTCCGGCGGGTGTCGACGTCAACATCGAGGGATCCACAGTCATCGTCAAGGGACCGAAGGGTTCGCTGGAGCACCAGGTCGTGGAGCCGATCAGCATCGCCCGCGAGGACGGCGAGCTGGTGGTGACCCGACCCGACGACGAGCGTGATTCCCGCTCGCGGCACGGCTTGACCCGCACCCTGGTCAACAACATGGTCGTCGGCGTCACCCAGGGCTATTCCAAGTCGATGGAGATCGTCGGCGTCGGCTACCGCGTCGCCGCCAAGGGTTCGGACCTCGAGTTCGCCCTCGGCTACTCGCACCCGGTGCCGGTCAAGGCCCCTGCCGGGATCACCTTCATCGTCGAGTCGCCGCTCCGCTTCCGGGTCGAGGGCATCGACAAGCAGCAGGTCGGCGAGGTCGCCGCGAACATCCGAAAGCTCCGCAAGCCCGACCCGTACAAGGGTAAGGGCGTGCGGTACGCCGGCGAGGTCGTCAGGCGCAAGGTCGGAAAGACAGGTAAGTGATGGCAACCTCCGTTTCCCACGAGCGGCGCACGGCGCGCGCCCGGCGGCACTTCCGGCTCCGGAAAAAGGTCACCGGCACGGCCTCACGTCCCCGCCTGGTCGTCACCCGGTCAGCCCGGCACATCGCGGTGCAGCTCGTCGACGACACCGTCGGTCGCACGCTGGCGTCCGCGTCCACACTCGAAGCGGATCTGCGGGCCGGTGACGGCGACAAGACCGCGAAGGCCCGCCTGGTCGGCGAGCTGGTCGGCCGGCGTGCATCCGAACTGGGCGTCACCACGGTCGTGTTCGACCGCGGCGGCGACTCGTACCACGGCCGGATCGCCGCGCTCGCCGATGGCGCCCGCAGCGCCGGGTTGGAATTCTGATGAGCACCTTGACCAGCATTCACCTGAGCATGATCGAGAGGGATATCTGATGCCCGGAGCACAACGCGGCGGCTTCGGCGGCGGCGACCGGAGCAACGCAGGCGGCGGTGACCGCCGGGACCGTCGCGGTGGTCGTGACGGCCGTCGTGACGCCCCCGTCGATCGCAACCCGCTGCTCGAGCGCATCGTCGTGACGAACCGCGTGGCCAAGGTGGTCAAGGGCGGACGTCGGTTCTCCTTCACCGCCCTGGTCGTCGTCGGTGACGGCGATGGCTCGGTCGGTGTCGGCTACGGCAAGGCCAAGGAAATCCCCGCCGCCATCGCCAAGGGCGTCGAGGAAGCCAAGAAGCACATGTTCAAGGTGCCCCGCATCGCCTCCACCATCCCGCACCCTGTGCAGGGTGAGGCGGCCGCCGGTGTGGTGCTGCTCCGTCCGGCCTCGCCGGGTACCGGCGTCATCGCCGGCGGTCCGGTGCGCGCCGTGCTGGAATGCGCCGGCATCCACGACGTGCTGTCCAAGTCGCTCGGCTCGGACAACCCGATCAACATCGTGCACGCCACCATCCAGGCGCTGAAGAACCTGCAGCGTCCGGAAGAGGTCGCGGCCCGCCGTGGCCTGCCGATCGAGGACGTCGCCCCCGCCGCCATGCTGCGGGCGCGGGCCGGTCAGGGGGCCTGAGATGGCTCTGAAGGTCACCCAGGTCAAATCCACCATCGGCAACAAGCGTCCGGCCCGGGAGTCGGTGCGGTCGCTCGGTCTCAAGCGCATCCACCACAGCGTGGTCGTGCCGGACAACGCGACGAACCGCGGTTACATCAACCGTGCGACGCACCTGCTGTCGGTCGAAGAAGTGCAGGAGATCAGTCATGACGATTAAGGTCCATCACCTCCGTCCGGCCCCTGGCGCGAAGACCGCCAAGACCCGGGTAGGTCGCGGTGAGGCGTCCAAGGGCAAGACCGCGGGTCGCGGCACGAAGGGCACCGGCGCGCGGAAGAACGTCGCCGCCGGCTTCGAGGGCGGTCAGCTGCCGCTGCACATGCGGCTACCGAAGCTCAAAGGCTTCAAGAACCGCTTCCGCGTCGAGTACCAGGTCGTCAACGTCGGTCAGCTCGCGGAGCTGTTCCCGGCCGGTGGCACCGTCGGTGTCAACGAGCTGGTAGCGGCCGGCGCGGTCCGCAAGGGCCAGCTGGTCAAGGTGCTCGGTGACGGGGACCTGGGCGATGTGAGCCTGCAGGTGAGCGCGAACGCGTTCTCCGGGTCCGCCAAGGACAAGCTCGCCGCCGCCGGTGGGAGCGTCACCACCGTCTGACGTACGAACCTCCGACTACCGCCCGGTGCGCCTCGACGAGGGGTTGTGCCGGGCGGTTCGGTACTCAGGGATGGCCCCGGCCTTCGCTGCAACAGCTGTGGTGACGCATACCGGCCTGGGTGATGCGCAACGCTCACTCCGGTGGGCCGGACTGCCGTTGCAGTCCCCCTCGACGGTCGGACGCGGGTCTTCGCAAGGCCGGCCACCACCCTTCCGGCCGCCGTCGCGGATGCCTGTCAGAGCGGTTGGGTACGTTACAGTCGGAGGCTGCGGCCGGCTCCTCGCCGGCACTGCGATGGCGCCCGCAGGACAGTTCGTGGGTGCCCGAGTGCCGACCGGAACCGTCACCGCACCGCACGTTCGATCCGGTTCCGCCGCACCTCGACGGACCCGGATCGCCGCGGGGGAGTTCTCACGTCCAGCACGACCGTCAGGACACGGCGTCTTTGCCGTGATCGGGAGACGGAGTTCCGGTTCTCCGACCGGGTCTCCGCCACCGGCTCGTTCAACGGGGGCCGGTGTAGCCAGGAGGATCATTGCTCGCCGCTTTCGCCACGGCGCTGAAGACGCCGGATCTGCGCAAGAAGATCCTCTTCACGCTCGCCATGGTCGCCATCTACCGGCTGGGCGCCACCGTGCCCTCGCCGGGTGTGTCCTATGGCGCCATCCAGGTTTGTATCGACGAGGCCGGTTCGGGCAACGACCTGTTCACCGTGCTGAACCTGTTCTCCGGCGGCGCACTGCTACGGCTCAGCGTCTTCGCGCTCGGCATCATGCCGTACATCACCGCGTCGATCATCGTGCAGCTACTGACGGTGGTCATCCCGCGATTCGAGCAGCTGAAGAAACAGGGCCAGTCCGGCCAGGCCAAGCTCACGCAGTACACCCGCTACCTGACCATCGGTCTGGGTGTGCTGCAGTCCACCGCGTTCCTGGCCCTGGCCATCAACGGCCAGATGTTCCCGGGCTGCTCCACCAACAACCAGATCATCCCGGACCAGAGCGCGTTCGCGCTGATCGTCCTGGTGCTCACGATGACCGCCGGCACCGCCGCGATCATGTGGATGGGTGAGCTGATCACCGACCGCGGCATCGGCAACGGCATGTCGATCCTCATCTTCACCTCCATCGCCGCCCGGATCCCGGCCGAGGGCAAGAACATCCTGGACAACCAGGGCCCGGTCGTCTTCTCCGTGGTGCTCGTTCTCGCTCTGGCGATCATCGCCACCGTCGTGTTCGTCGAACAGGGCCAGCGCCGGTTGCCGGTGCAGTACGCGAAACGCATGATCGGCCGCAAGATGTACGGCGGCACTTCCACCTACCTGCCGTTGAAGGTGAACCAGGCGGGCGTGATCCCGGTCATCTTCGCGACCTCGTTGCTGTACCTGCCGCTGCTGCTGGTCCAGCTGATCAACCCGACGACGGTCAACGCGGACGGCACCCAGGAGGTCAGCGGCTGGGCCCAGTTCCTGCAGCTGTACGTGGTCAACCAGTCCAGCTGGGTGCACATCCTGCTGTACTTCGCGCTGATCATCTTCTTCACCTACTTCTATGTCGGCATCACCTTCAGCCCGACGGAACGTGCGGACGAGCTGCGGAAGTACGGCGGCTTCATCCCCGGCATCCGGCCGGGCCGACCGACCGCCGAGTACCTGCAGTACGTGCTCTCCCGGATCACCCTGCCGGGATCGATCTATCTCGGCGTCGTCGCGATCCTGCCGAACCTGTTCCTCGAGCTCACGGGGGAGGGGAACAACCAGAACTTCCCGTTCGGCGGCACCGCTGTGCTGATCATGGTCGGCGTGGGGTTGGATACGGTCAAACAGATCGAAACCCAGTTGATGCAGCGCAACTACGAAGGGTTCCTCCGCTGATGAGAATTCTGATCGTGGGCCCGCAAGGAGCCGGCAAGGGCACGCAGGCGGACCTGCTTGCCCAGAACCTGAACATCCCGCACATCTCCACCGGCGACATCTTCCGCGCCAACGCCACCGCGGGCACCGAGCTCGGCGTGCTGGCCAAGAAGTACATGGACGGCGGTGAACTCGTCCCCGACGAGGTGACCAGTGCGATGGTCGCTGCCCGCCTCGCCGAGCCCGACGCAGACCCGGGGTTTCTGCTCGACGGCTTCCCGCGGACCGTCCCGCAGGCCAAGTGGCTCGGTGAGTTGCTGCACGCCAGCGACCATGACCTCGACGCGGTGCTGCTCATCGATGCACCCGACGACGTGCTGCTGGAGCGCATGCTGGACCGCGGCCGCGCCGACGACACCGCTGACGCCATCAACCGCCGGCTCGCGCTGTACCACTCGGAGACGACCCCACTGGTGGAGCACTACGCGGACCTGCTGGTCGCCGTCGATGGTGTCGGGACTGTCGAAGAAGTGCAGCAGCGCGCCCTGACCGCTCTGCAGCAGCGGTGAGGACCCCGCCCAGACCATGAGCGACAGGGGAATCCAGCTCAGATCCAGGGGCGAGCTCCAGGCGATGCGGGCATCCGGACTGGTGCTCGCGGCGGCCATCACGGCCGGTCGCGCGGCCGTCGCGCCGGGCGCCACCACCTTGGACGTCAACGATGCCGTTGCCACCGTCATCGCGGAGGCGGGCGCCACCAGCAACTTCCTGCACTACGGGGCCCGCGGCTCCGACCCGGGCTTCCCGGCGACCATCTGCGCCTCGGTCAACGACGAGGTCGTGCACGGCATCCCGTCCGCGGACCGGGTGCTCCGCGAAGGTGACCTGCTGTCCCTCGACGCCGGCTGCATCCTGGACGGCTGGCACTCCGACTCTGCGATCTCAGTGCACGTCGGCTCCGCGCCGACCATGGAGGAGGTCGACCTCATCACCGCGTGCAACGTGGCCATGTGGGCGGGGATCGCCGCGGCGCGGGCGGACGGCCGGCTCGGCGACGTCTCGTCCGCCATCGAGCTGTCGGTGGCACTGTCGGCGCGTAACGACGGCCGACGATACGGATCGGTGGCGAACTACGGCGGGCACGGCATCGGCACCGCGATGCACATGGCGCCGTTCGTCCCCAACCAGGGCAAGCGCGGCAAGGGGCCGCGGCTGGCGGCCGGCACCGCGCTGGCGATCGAGCCGATGATCACCCTCGGCCGGCCGGCGACCAAGGAGCTGCCGGACGGCTGGACGGTCGTCACCAGGGACGGGGCGCGGGCCGCGCACACGGAGCATTCGATCGCGATCAGCGACGACGGTCTGACGGTGCTGACGGCGTTCGACGCCGGCGCCGCGGGTCTCGCGCCGTTCGGGATCGTCCCGGTCTCGCTGGACTGAGGTCTTGCCCGCTGCACAGGCCCGCCAGGCCATCGCCCGGCGAACCCCTGCCTTCGTCCTTGTCACGGTGCTGCTGTGCGCGCTGACCCTGGGTGTCGGATACGCCAACAAGGCGCGGTGCATCGGTCCCTCGTTCGACTCGCAGGGCCGCAGCACACCCGACCTGAGCATGCGGGTCGCCCGGGACGTCTGCTACTCCGACATCCAGTACCTGTGGGTCGGTCGGGACGTCGACCGGCACGTGTTCCCGTACGTCTCAGGGGGTTACAACGCGGAGTCCAAGACCCTGTTCGGTGGCTCCTTGGAGTACCCGGTGCTCACCGGGCTGGCCATCTGGGTGGCCGCCGGGCCGTCCTCGACCGACGGTCAGTTCCTCCGCCATACCGCTGTGCTGCTGGGCCTGGCAGGGCTGCTGACGGCAGCGCTGCTGGCCTGGCTGGCGGGGCTGCGCTCGTGGTGGTTCGCACTGGCCCCGCCGCTGGTGCTGTACGCGTTCCACAACTGGGACCTGTTCTCGGTGGCGGCCACGGTGCTCGCGTTCTGGGTGCTGCTGCGGGCGAGCCGCCCGGTGGGCGGTGAGCGAACCGGCGGCACGATCTCCCGCCCGCTACCGCTGATCGGGGCGGCGGTCGCGCTGGGCATCGGCGCCGGATTCAAGCTCTACCCGTTGATGTTCGCCCTGCCTGTCGCGCTGTGGCTCGGCGCGGGCGGCTGGCGGCCCGCGGCCGGTGCGGCGAGGCCGGTGCTGAACCGCTGGTTCTGCGCGACCGCCTTCGCGGTCGGCGCCGCGGCGGTGTTCGCGGCGGTGAACCTGCCGTTCGCCGTCGCCGGGCGCGCGGGCTGGTGGGCGTCATTCCAGTTCCAGTGGAGCCGGCCGATCGACGTCACCACCAACACCATCTGGTTCTGGGGTGCCCGGCCGTACAGCAACTCCGACAATGACGCCGTGCAGCACACGCTGGCCCTGATCGCGACCGGGACGACGCTGGCCGCGTTGCTGCTGGCGTGCCTGTTCGGGTGGCTGCGGTACGACCGTCGCCGCGGCTATCCCTGGTTGCAGGTCTGTGCCGCGATGGTCTGCGGCTACCTGCTGTTCAACAAGGTGCACTCGCCGCAGTTCACCCTGTGGTTGCTGCCGTTCTTCGTGCTACTGCGGATCCGTTCCGGCTGGATCCTGAGCTACTTCGTGGTGGACGCCGCGATCGGCATCGGGTTCTTCCGGTGGCAGTACCTGATCGGAAGCGGCCGGCCCAGCTCCGCCTATGACGCGCTGTCGCCGCAACTCGTGCTGATCGGCGTCTGGGGCAGGGCCGCGCTGCTGATCGCACTGTTCGTGGTGTTCCTGCGGGCCGAGGTCGTGTCGCTCCCGCCGCGTCGGAAGCGGTCAGGTGTCGACCCTGGCCCGGCCGCGGATCTTGCTGCCGGCCAGCAAGATGGTGCCGAGCGCGCGATGTCCCGGATTCGCTCTCCCCGCTCGATCATTGCCTCCAGCGCGCGGTCACGGTCGGCGTCGTCGAGCTCGGCGTAGCTGACCGCGCGAAACGGCCCGCGCAGCAGCCGACGTCCGTGCGGATGCCGGTCTGCGCATCCAGCAGACACACGGACAGCGACAGCCCGGACCTCGGTCGGACTCGCCGGCATGTGGGGCAGCCCGATCTGCGGGACTTGGTTGAATCCCGCCCGGACCTTCGGGCCGAATGTGGTGGGCCTCGACTTCTGATTCGCCGGGAGCCTGCTGCTTGTAGGGTCTGCCGGAGAGGGTGCTGCGACGGTGCGCGCCCACCCTGTGACCATCGCGGCGGCGGCGGGAGGTCGGGCCCGTGCAGGCCGGTTCCAGTTGGTCGCTCGCGCGCCGCATCCTGGCCCTGCAGGCCGTCGTCCTGGTCACCGTGCTCGGTGCTGCGCTCGCCGCCCTGCTGGTGGACTCCAACGCCGAGACGGGGCGGAGCACCGACGAGCGTGTCGCCGCGGTCGCATCCACCGTGGCCGCCGCGCCCAGCGTCCGCGCCGCCGTGACGGCGAAATACCCTGCCGGCCAGGAGATCACCGCTCCGGCCGCGGAGATGGGCAGTTACGCCGAAGCGGTCCGGGCCAGCACCGGCGCCGACTTCGTCGTGGTGATGACGCCCGCCGGCCTCCGGTACACCCATCCCGACCCGGCGCAGATCGGCCAGGAGTACCTGGGCACCCGGGACCGCGCGCTGGCCGGTAAGACCGCCGTCGAGACTTACACCGGCACGCTCGGACCGTCCGTCCGCGCCATCGCGCCGGTGATCCAGGACGGCCGGGTGGTGGCCCTGGTCGCCGTCGGCGTGCTGGTGGACCACGTCGACGAGGCGACCAACCGCCGGTTGTGGGTGCTCGGCTGCATCGCCGCCGGGGCCCTGGCGATCGGGGTCGCCGGGTCGCTGCTGATCGCCCGCTGGGTACGCCGGCAGACGCTGGGCAAGGGCCCCCGCGAGCTGGCCCGGCTCTTCACCTATTACGACGCGGTGCTCGACTCCGTGCACGAGGGGATGGTGCTGCTCGACGGCAGCGGCCGGATCGTCAGCATCAACGCCGCCGGCCGGCGGTTGCACGGGCTCACCGATGACGCCGTTGGCAGGACCGCCGCGGAGGCGGGGCTACCGCCGCAGGTTGCCGAGCTGATCGACGACCTGGGCAGTCTCACCGACGAGCTCGTGCTGTCGCAGGACACCGTGCTGGTGATCAGCCGGCGACCGGTGCAGGTGAAGGGCGACATCGTCGGGGCTGTTGTGACGCTCCGGGACCACACCGAGTTGGAGTTACTGACCGGCAAACTGGACCGCGCCGAGGGTTTCTCGGAGGCACTGCGCGCGCAGGCGCACGAATCGGCGAACCGGTTGCACACCGTCATCTCGCTGATCGAGCTCGGCGAGACCGACCACGCGCTGACGTTCGCGGTGTCGGAAATGCAGACGGCGCAGGGACTCGCCGACCGGGTACTGGCCGGGGTGGACAACCTGGCGGTCGCGGCTCTGCTGCTGGCCAAGTCGGCGCAAGGCGCGGAACGCGGCATCGAACTGGTTATCCGGCCCGGGTCGTTCCTGCCCCCCGATATCGCACCGGACGCCGAGCTGGTCAGCATCGTGGGAAACCTGGTCGACAACGCGTTCGACGTGCTGACGGACAGATCCGCCGCGGAGGGGCCGCGTCGGGTCGAGGTCGCCGCCGAAGTCGCTGACGGCGGGGTACTGATCACGGTGCGGGACAACGGGCCGGGTCTGACGCCGGAGCAGGCCGCATCGGTGTTCTCGCGCGGTTGGTCGACCAAGTCGGCACGCGGACCGGCGGGCCACCGTGGCCTGGGGCTCGCGTTGGTGGCGCAGGCGGTCCGACGCTGCGGTGGGACCGTCGGGGTGGAGCCGGGCAAGGGCGCGCGATTCCAGGTGTGGCTGCCGGCGGCGGCCGGTGCGACAGAACATGCCGGTGCCGACGGCGCGAGCCGGAGTGCCCGTTGATCAAGGTCCTGGTCGTCGAGGACGAACCCATCGCCGCCCGCGCCCACAAGGCCTACGTGGAGCGGGTTTCCGGGTTCTTCGTGGCCGCCGTTGCGCATTCCCGAGTCGAGGCCGAACGCGCGCTCGGTTGCGGCGAGGTCGATCTGGTGCTGCTGGACCTGCACCTGCCAGACGGCAGCGGCCTTGACCTGTTCAGGCGCATCCGCGCGGCCGGCTCGACCGTCGATGTGATGGTGGTGTCCTCCGCCCGGGACGCCGACGTCGTCCGGTCCGCCGTCGCGCAGGGCGCCGTGCAATACGTCATCAAGCCCTTCGCGTTCGGCACGCTGCGGGACCGGCTGTTGGCCTATCAGGAGTTCCGCAACCAGGTCGGCAAGCACGCCGACGTCGACCAGGCGGCGGTCGACCGGGCGCTGGGCATGCTGCACTGGCCCGCCGGCGGCGCCCTGCCGAAGGGCATGACGAAGCAAACTCTGGCCATCGTGGTGGGGGCGGTGCGTGAGATCGGCGAGGCGTCATCGAGCCAGATCGCCGAGTTCCTCGGCGTCTCCCGGATCACCGCCCGCAGATACCTGGAGCACCTCGCGGACACCAATGTCGCCGAACGCAGCCTGCGGTACGGGCACGTCGGCCGGCCGGAGACGAGGTACGGGCTGCGCAAGCCCGGCTGACGGTGACGGCTCGGCAGCCCGCGACCGGCAGCCGCGCGACGTCACTGCACCGGCCGATCCCGGTACTGCCCCGGAGTGAGGCCGACCAAGGCGGCAAAGTCGCGGGTAGAATGCGCCTGGTCGTACCACCCGTAGCGGTAGGCAAGATCGGTCAACGTCCCGGCATACCCGTCGTCGAGCTCGGTGACGACGTCGTGCATCCGGTAGCGGCCGAGTACCCACTTGGGTCCGGCGCCCACGTAGTGGGTGAACAGCCGCTGCAACGCGCGCACCGTGACGCCGTGCCGTCCGGCCACCTCCGCAACGGCGATGAGGCAGCGATCGGCGAGCATGTCGGCGATGACGCCGAGGAGCAGGTCGTACCGTTCGGAATGGCTCTGATCGGTGCGGTCCCGAGCGGTTCGGCGCCCGGCGAACAGGACCGGTGAGGACTGGCTCCGGTTGATGCCGCCATGACCGGGAGCGTGTTCGTGCGTCATCGCCATCGCGGCCAGACCCGCCTGCGCCGCGGCTGCCCAGTCGTCGGGTTGATCGGACAGATGCGGGTCGGCCAGCGTCCTGCACAGATCCGCTGGCAGCAGGTCCAGCGCGGGGACAACCCGGTTGGTCCAGGCGGCGGCGGAACGACCGGTCAGCTCGGCGAGCCCGCCCGGCCGGAAGCGCAGCCCGACGACCCGGCCCCAGCCGCTGATCTCGACATCGAAGCGTCGGGTAGCGACGCCGGTGACAACGAGGGCCTGGCCGGCCGGCAGCTCCGATCGCGGGTGGCTTCCACGCTCGACGGTGAGCGAACAGGTCGGGTGGGCCAGGACGTGGCTGCTGAACGCGCGACCTGCCGCCAGGTCCCAGGCCAACGACCACTGGTTCTCGACCCATCGGCTCGCCTCGGGTGCGGCAGGGCGGCGAACGAGCTCCACGTGCCGCGCCTGTTCGTCGGGGCGCAGGATGCCGCCGGTCGTCGCGGTGGCCGCGGTCGCGCGTTCGTCGCCCGTCGCCCGCTGCGCTGCCGCCGCGCGTTCGTCGGCTGTCGCCTTTCTGCTAGCCGTCACCCGCCCAGCTTAGGCAAGCTGTCGGCGTTCCTCATCACCGATAGGAAGGCACCGCAATGGCCGTCGCCACCCTGAAAATGCTCACCCTGGACAGCTCCGACGCCAGACGTGACGGGCAATTCTGGTCGGGCGTCCTGGGCTGGGAGGTCGCCCACATCCAGGACGAGTACGCCATGCTCTCGGGCCCGGGCGGCATCGCGCTCGGATTCGGCACGCTGCCCGATCATGAGCCGCCCGGGTGGCCGAACTCGCACGGCAGCAAGCAGTTCCACCTCGATCTCGCGGTGGACGACCTGGACGCCGGCGTCGCACGGTGCGTCGAGCTCGGCGCGAGCTTCCCCGACGAGCAGCCCGGCGAGACGTGGCGGGTGCTGCTGGATCCCAGCGGTCACCCGTTCTGCCTGACGCTCGCGGCAAACTGGGGGTGAATCCCGGCACCCGACCCGGGCGCCACTGAGGCGAACACATGCCGCTCGAACAAGAGCCGGCCGACCGGAGGTCATCAGGAACGGTTGGCCGGCCCCTCGGCCGCCGCCGGGTCGACGATCCGCGCAGGTCGTCCACGGTGCCGCCACACCTGGCGGACAGTCAGGCACAACAGCAACCAGGCCAGCCCCGTCACCCAACCCCCGATCACGTCGGTGGCCCAATGCACCCCCAGGTACAGCCGCGAGAGTCCGATGGCCAGCACGAACAGGCACGCCGCGCCGATCACCGCGGCACGTACCCAGGGGCGACCGATCGACGGCACGAACACGACGAGCAGCACGCCGATGATCGCACCCGATGCCAGCGCGTGCCCGGACGGAAAGGATTCGTTGCCCTCGGCGACGAGCCGGAGATCCACCGGTGGCCGGTCCCGTCCGACGGTGGCTTTGCCGAACCGGACGAGCACCCCAGCACCCGCCGCGACCACCGCCACCAGTGCCGCGTCCGAGCGCCGCCCCCGCCACCAGAGGTACCCAGCGGCGGCCACCGCGATGATCGACATGGCGACCGTGCTGCCCACGTTCGTGACGACGATCGCCGCCTCGGTCAGCGCGGGACTCCGCCGCTCGATCACCCACTGCCACACGGGTGGGTCGATCGAAGCCAGCCCGTTGCTTTCGGTGGCACCGTCGGCCAAGCCAAGGACGATCGCGGCGAGCACTGCCAGCAGGCCGCCGCTGGTGAACAGCAGTTCCGCCGTCCGCGGCGCCCCGTGTCGCCAGCGAATGGCCGCGACGGCACCCAATCCCAGGAGCAGGATCGCCGCCATCGCGTAGGGCAGCCAGACGTAGCCGTACTCGAACAGCACGTCCTCGTCGGCCAGCAACAGCGGGCCCTGCGGCATCGGGACGGACGCCTCGGGAACGTCAACCGGGGCGGCGGCCAACTGCAGGCCGCTGATCATCCCGGTAACGACGAACGTCACACAAGGCTCCCTTCGGCGGCAGACCCGCCCACCCAGTACCCGTTCGCCGGACCATCGTCGCCGTGACCCCACGCACCCGTGACGGCGGTGCGCGGCGGGTCAGCGGCGGGTCAGCGGCGGGTCAGTCGAAGAAACTCTCCAGGAAGGTCTTCTTCCGCTTCTTCACCTTCCGCAGCTTGCGGTCCTCGGCGTACAGCCGATCGGTCCGCTTACCCTTGTCCTCGTCCGCCGGCCGACGGGGGGCGTCATAGTCCTTGATCGGCGGGGGTGGCGGGGTACCGGCCTGCTCCATACCCAGATATCGCGCTTCGGCCGCCTGTAGGTGCTCCAGCTCGCCCGGGTCGAGAAAGATCCCGCGGCACTGCTTGCACTGGTCGACGGTCACGCCGTTGCGCTCGTAGCTGCGCATCTTGCTCTGGCACTTCGGACAGGTCAGGCTCATGGTGGGCACAACGGTAGCGCGTCGATGCGCGGACGGTGGTTCGCCGCGGGTTCCCGCGAGTTGGACCGAGCGGCCTACGAGCGTAGAGTGGAACGTCGGCGCGCGAGTCGTGTCGGCTGGGTGCTGCACGCGTCCGGCCGGCATCGGATGAATGGCATCTGAGCGCGCCGGCCTCCCGCGTTCGAAGACGGAAGAGCTGTGACGGCCTCGTGCCGGAACGGCAGGTCCGTGCGGGCGGTGCGCCTCGACTCAAGCCCGGCCGCCGCGCCCGCGGACGTCATCGTCACCGATGCTCGTTCGGCCGGCGGCCAGCACTGCCAACGGATCGGATTGCGGAGGACATGGGCAAGAAAGACGGGGCCATCGAGGTAGAAGGTCGCGTGGTCGAGCCGTTGCCCAACGCGATGTTTCGCGTGGAGCTGGAAAACGGGCACCGCGTGCTCGCGCACATCAGCGGCAAGATGCGGCAGCACTACATCCGCATACTTCCCGAGGACAGGGTCGTCGTGGAGCTGTCGCCCTATGACCTGACCCGCGGCCGGATCGTCTACCGCTACAAGTAGGCGACCCCCGCCCTACGCATGGGCGAGCGAATGCAGGAAAATCCACCCCCGTCTCAGGGGTGGGCCCGGGTCAGCAACCGGGACGATCGGCCGGCTTGGACGGGACCGATAGGGAGTGCATCGCACAGATGCGCGTGGTCCGCCCTGAACGTCAAGGCGGCACTAGAGAGAGCAGGACGGCAGTGAAGGTTCAACCCAGCGTCAAGAAGATCTGTGACAACTGCAAGGTGATCCGTCGGCACGGCCGCGTCATGGTCATCTGCAACAGCAACGCGCGGCACAAGCAGCGCCAGGGCTGATCGCCCGGCACCCAGTCGCGAAGTAGCGGCACCGCAGGCACCGCGCTGCACGGCATGACAGCACTTGCAAGGCAGGAGCACAGCAATCGCGCCGCCACCCGCCACCTCCGGCCCTCGGGCCGATCAGGCGGCACACCCCCGGACCACAGGCCGGGGCCCCGGGTACCAACCCGGGGACGGGGCGCGACCGACACCTGTGAGAACGGCAAAGGAGTATCACGCCCATGGCGAGACTCGTTGGCGTTGACCTCCCCCGCGACAAGCGGATGGAGATTGCGCTCACCTACGTGTACGGGATCGGGCGCACCCGCTCCCTCGAACTACTGAACGCCACCGGCATCAGCCCCGATCTGCGCTCCAAGGACCTGACCGACGAGCACGTGCTCGCCCTACGCGACGCGATCGACGCGGCGGACCTGAAGGTGGAAGGCGACCTGCGCCGCGAGGTTCAGGCCGACATCCGCCGGAAGATGGAGATCGGTTCCTACCAGGGGCTGCGGCACCGCCGCCACCTCCCGGTCCGCGGACAGCGCACGAAGACCAACGCGCGCACCCGCAAGGGACCGAAGAAGACGATCGCCGGCAAGAAGAAGGCCAGGTAAACGATGCCCCCCAAAGCCCGTACGGGTTCAGCAGCCGTCAAGAAGGTCCGCCGCAAGGAGAAGAAGAACGTCTCCCACGGCCACGCTCACATCAAGAGCACCTTCAACAACACCATCGTTTCGATTACCGACCCCACCGGCGCGGTGATCTCTTGGGCGTCCGCCGGCCATGTCGGATTCAAGGGCTCCCGTAAGTCGACCCCGTTCGCCGCTCAGATGGCGGCCGAGAACGCCGCGCGCCAGGCCATGGAGCACGGCATGCGCAAGGTCGATGTGTTCGTGAAGGGACCGGGATCGGGACGCGAAACCGCGATCCGTTCACTGCAGGCTGCCGGCCTCGAGGTCGGCGCAATCTCCGATGTCACCCCGCAGGCCCACAACGGAACCCGGCCGCCCAAGCGGCGCCGGGTCTGACCCGGCCGAAAGGAAAATGGCACAGTAATGGCTAGATATACCGGTCCCATGACCAAGAAGTCCCGTCGCCTGAAGACCGACCTGGTCGGCGGCGACCAGGCCTTCGAACGCCGTCCCTTCCCGCCCGGCCAGCACGGCCGCGCGCGGACCAAGGAGAAGGAATACCTGACCCAGCTGCAGGAGAAGCAGAAGGCCCGCTTCACCTACGGCGTGATGGAGAAGCAGTTCCGCCGCTACTACGCGGAAGCCGCGTCCCGCCCCGGCAAGACCGGCGAGACCCTGCTGCAGATCCTGGAGTCTCGTCTCGACAACGTCGTGTACCGGGCGGGTCTGGCCCGGACCCGGCGGGCGTCGCGTCAGCTCGTCACGCATGGTCATTTCCTGGTCAACGGCGTGCGGGTGGACGTTCCGTCCTACCGCGTCGAGCAGTACGACATCATCACGGTCCGCAAGCAGTCGACGGAGACCTTCCCGTTCGAGCTCGCCCGGGCAACGTTCGGTGATCGGCCGACCCCGGCGTGGCTCAAGGTGGTCCCGGAATCCCTGACCATCCTCATCCACTCCCTCCCGGTGCGTGCGCAGATCGATTCGCAGGTCACCGAGCAGCTGATCGTGGAGTTCTACTCCAAGTAAGCGCTGGCTCGGCCAGTGGGTGGGGTCCGGCTTCGCCGGGCTCGACAAGCTCGTTTCCGCACTGGCTTCGCTTCGCTCCGCCCTACCGACTCCGTCGGTAGGACTGGCTTCGCCAGTGTGGCCGGGGGGCGGGGTCGGCAGAGTGCGACAGATCTATCCCAGCAAGTGCTGTACCCGACTGATGCTCGGCATTCGTCGGACTGATCCGCCGTGAGGCGGACGTTGGACGGATCCGCCGGTAGGCGAATCTGCAGTACCCGTCTGTTCCGGTGTCGCGCGGACTTGTTCGCGCGGCCCGGGGCGGGGGCGGCCGTAGCAGTACCACCAGTGGCGTCATATGGCGGATGCCACCTGCGAAAGGAACCAACGCATGCTGATTTCCCAGCGCCCCGCACTGACTGAAGAAGTTGTCGTCGAGAACCGCTCGCGTTTCGTGATCGAGCCGCTCGAGCCCGGATTCGGCTACACCCTCGGCAACTCTCTGCGTCGCACCCTGCTGTCGTCCATCCCGGGCGCCAGCGTCACCAGCATCCGCGTGGACGGCGTGCTGCACGAGTTCACCACCGTCCCCGGCGTGAAGGAGGACATCACCGAGCTGATCCTGAACCTCAAGGAGCTGGTGGTGTCGTCCGAGGACGACGAACCCGTCACCATGTACCTGCGCAAGCAGGGCCCCGGTGACGTCACCGCCGCCGACATCGCGCCGCCCGCCGGCGTCACCGTGCACAACTCCGATCTCAAGCTCGCCACCCTGACCAAGAAGGGCAAGCTGGAGATCGAGCTGGTCGTCGAGCGCGGCCGGGGTTACGTCCCCGCATCGCCGAACAAGGTCGTCGGCGCGGAGATCGGCCGCATCCCGGTCGACTCGATCTATTCGCCGGTGCTCAAGGTGACCTACCGCGTCGAGGCGACCCGCGTCGAGCAGCGCACCGACTTCGACCGGCTGGTGCTGGACGTCGAGACCAAGCCGTCCATCACCCCGCGCGATGCGCTGGCCTCCGCCGGCACCACCCTGGTGGAGCTGTTCGGCCTGGCCCGTGAGCTCAACGTGGACGCCGAAGGCATCGAGATCGGGCCGTCGCCCGCCGAGGCTGATCACATCGCCGCGTTCGGTCTGCCGATCGAGGAGATGGACCTGACGGTTCGCTCTTACAACTGCCTCAAGCGCGAGGGCATCCACACTGTCGGCGAGCTCGTCTCGCGGACCGAAGCGGACCTGCTCGACATTCGCAATTTCGGTCAGAAATCGATCGACGAGGTCAAGATCAAGCTCGCCGGCATGGGCCTGTCGCTCAAGGACTCGCCGGCCGGTTTCGATCCCGCGGCCGCTGCGCTGACCTACAGCGACAACGATTGGAACGACGACACCGAAGACAGTGGCTATGCCGCGATCAGCCCGGTCGCTGCGCCGGAGGCCGCGGTGGACGACACCGATTACGCCGAGACCGAGCAAATCTAATCGGTCCCTCCGGGACTGGGATGAAATCGGGCTTCGCCCGGGCTTGACAACTTCATCAGAGCAGTTGCTTCGCTTCGCTCACCCAACCGACATTGTCGATGGGACTGGCTTTGCCAGTGGGAGTGCCCGGAGCATGGTCCACCCGGTTGCCGGGTGGGCGACGGCGGTTGCGAGATCGCGCGCGGCGTTCTTCGTCCCGAAGGGATGTTGGCCTCGCCAGCGATGTCGCAGCAACGTTGTCGAACATGGACAGGAAACCGTCGGCGCCCGGGAGTTCGCTCCCGGGCAGCCGCCTCACCCGCCGCGGGCCTACCGCCGCGGACAACGATCGAAGGAACATCTCATGCCTACGCCCCCGAAGGGTCCCCGCCTCGGCGGGTCACCGGCGCACGAGCGGCTGATCCTGGCCAACCTCGCCACCTCGCTGTTCGAGCACGGCAAGATCACCACCACCGAGACCAAGGCCAAGCGGCTCCGCCCGCACGCGGAGAAGCTGATCACCATGGCCAAGAAGGGCACCCTGCACGCGCGTCGTGAGGTCATGAAGACCGTTCGTGACAAGGACGTGGTGCACAGGCTGTTTGCCGAGATCGCGCCGTCCTTCGCCACTCGTGACGGGGGCTACACGCGGATCATCAAGACCGCCCCGCGCAAGGGCGACAACGCTCCGATGGCGATCATCGAGCTGCTTGATGAGGAGACCGTTTCTGCCTCCGCGTCGCGCGTCGCGCGTCGGGCGTCTTCCACTCGCAGTAGCGATCGCAGCGCCCGCGTTGCCGCCTCTTCCGGCGCGGCTGCCGCCTCGACGCCGGCTGAGGTGGTCGAGCCGGACGTTGCCACTGCCGACGCTGAGGCGGTCGACGAGGGTCGGGTCGTCGACGGTGCCGACGCCGACGCGATGCGGGCCGACGAAGCCGCTGACGACGCGGCCGTTACCGCCGCTGAGATCAGCGCGGACACCGAGAGCGGCTCGGCGCAGGCCGTCGAGGGCGCGACGGAGGATCCGGCCGAGGGCGCCGACGAGGCAAAATAAGCCCGCGAGCGGGACCTGCGGAGCGGGGTGGGTCGACGTGCCCGGTCCCGGCGCAATGATGGGCTCGTGCGCCGATGACGGCCGCGTGCTCGGCTGCGAACGGGCGGAACGATGGCACAGCAGGAGCTGAACCGGCTACGGCTCGACCTTTCCTATGACGGCACCGACTTTTCCGGCTGGGCCGTCCAGCCCGGGCGGCGCACCGTGGCGGGGGATTTGCTCAGGGCTTTGACCGTGCTGTTCCGGGAACCGCCGCCGTTGGTGGTCGCCGGCCGGACGGACGCCGGTGTGCACGCCAACGGCCAGGTCGCGCACATCGACGTCGAGCACGACGTCCTGCTATCGCTCGCGCCACGGCACCTGGTGACCGGATCCGGCGACGGCGCGGCAGATGACCGAGCCGCCGCCGACCAGAGCGCCGCCCGAACCGCGGACATCACCGCAGCCGGACGACTCGGGCTGCTCCGGAGATTGGCCGGATTGTTGCCGCTGGACGTGCGGGTCCGCGCGATCACGGTTGCGCCGCCGGGCTTCGACGCCCGGTTCGCCGCGCTGCGACGTCATTACCGGTACCGCATCGGTACCGCCGGCTGGGGCGTCGAACCTGCCCACCGCCGCTTCGTCCTGGCCCGCCGGCGACCGCTCGACGTCGACGCCATGGCCCTTGCCGCGTCGGCCCTGATCGGGCTTCGCGACTTCGCCGCGTTCTGCCGCCCGCGCGCGGGGGCCACCACCGTGCGCGAGCTGCAGTCACTGACCGTCCAGCGACGGGGTGACGAGGTCACCATCGATGTGGTGGCAGACGCGTTCTGTCACTCGATGGTCCGCGCGTTCGTCGGATCCTTGATCTCCGTCGGCGAGTTTCGTATTCCGGCGGAGCGGCCGGCCGAGCTCCTGGAGGCGGGCATCAGGACCGCCGACATCCACGTCGCCCCGGCACACGGGCTGACACTGATGGCCGTCGACTACCCGCCCGACGCTCAACTCGCCCGTCGTGCCGAGGTCACCAGGGCGCGCCGGGCTGCGAGTTCGAGTGACCGAGGGCGGGCAATCCGGTCACTTTGACCTTGCCGAGGGCGTCGCGGTACTCTGGCCAGTCGGTGTGCCGCGCAACTGCGTGCGGCGGTTCCGACGCGTGTGCGTCGGCCCGCATTGTGCAGTGTGTTCGTGGATCTCGGCGAGTCAGATTCGCGGAGTTCTGACCACGTGGTGCCGCGCATCACCTGGGGAGCACCCGCCCCCGGCCTGACCACCCTGGACGAGAACGAAGAGGCATATCCGTGCGCACGTACAGCCCCAAGCCCGGCGATGTGACCCACGCCTGGCACGTGATCGACGCGACCGACGTCGTGCTCGGCAGGCTCGCCAGCCAGGCCGCGCAGCTGCTGCGTGGCAAGCACAAGGCGATCTACGCCCGGCACGTCGATACTGGCGACTTCGTCGTCATCATCAACGCGAGCAAGGTCGCCGTGACCGGCAACAAGCGGGACGGCAAGTTCCTCTACAGCCACTCCGGCTACCCGGGCGGCCTGCGCAAGCAGACCGTCGGCGACCTACTGGACACCCGGCCCGAGCGACTTGTCGAGAAGGCCGTCATCGGCATGCTGCCGCACAATTCGCTGGGCCGTTCGATGGCCCGCAAGCTCAAGGTCTACGCCGGCCCGGACCACCCGCACCTGGCGCAGCAGCCGCAGCCGTTCGAGATCTCCCAGGTCGCCCAGTGACAGTGGTCGTCGGCCACTTCGTGCAGCACGCCGCTGCCGACAACCCAGCTGTCCCAAGAACCGCAGTCCAGCACCCCGCCGCACACAGAACAGCGAGATGAGTCAGTCCGTGAGCCAGAACCCCGAAGTTGCCGTCGAGGAAGAAATCGACCCGCCGTCCGAGAACGACGCGGCCGTCGAGGTCGCCCTTGACGACATCGTCAGCGACGACGCCACCGCGTTCGACGAGGCACCGGAGATCGTTCCGGCCGTCGTCCTGCCCGTCGCCGTCGATCGTCCGGTTCAGACCGTCGGTCGCCGCAAGGAAGCCGTGGTCCGCATCCGGCTGATGCCGGGCAACGGCACCTTCACGCTGAACGGCCGCAGCCTGGACAGCTATTTCCCGAACAAGGTCCACCAGCAGCTGATCAAGGAGCCGCTGGTGATCCTGGAGAAGGGCGAGATCTACGACGTCATCGCCCGACTGCACGGCGGCGGCGTCACCGGCCAGGCCGGCGCGCTCCGGCTCGCCATCGCCCGTGCGCTCATCGAGCTGGACGAGACTGATCGTCCGCCGCTGAAGAAGGCCGGGTTCCTGACCCGTGACGCACGCGCCACCGAGCGCAAGAAGTACGGGCTGAAGAAGGCTCGCAAGGCGCCCCAGTACTCGAAGCGCTGATCGCCGTGGGGGGACGGCTGTTCGGCACGGACGGTGTTCGGGGGCTCGCCAACGCGGACCTCACTCCGGCGCTCGCACTTCGGCTGGCCACTGCGGCCGCCCAGGTGCTCGGCGGACGCCGGGTTCGAGTGCCCCCGGTGCGGCCGTTCGGTGCGCACGGCGATGCGGTCCTGCCGCTGAGCCCAACCCGTCCGCTGGCGGTCGTCGGACGCGATCCCAGGGCGAGCGGCGAGATGCTGGAAGCCGCGGTGGCCGCCGGTCTGGCGTCCGCGGGTGTCGATGTGGTCCTGCTCGGGGTGCTGCCCACTCCTGCGGTGGCGTACCTGACGGCGGACCTGAACGCCGACCTGGGGATCGTCATCTCCGCGTCGCACAATGCCATGCCCGACAACGGCATCAAGATCTTCTCCCACGGCGGTCGCAAGCTCGAAGATTCTCTCGAGGACGAGATCGAACGCCGGATGGACGATCCGGCCCCGCTGCCCACCGGCGAGGGTGTCGGTCGTATCCGCCGCGCCGTCGACGCCGATCGCCGGTACCTGGATCACCTCCTCGTCGCCACCCCGAACCCGCTGAACGGGCTTCGGGTTGTCGTCGATTGCGCGCATGGTGCCGCGTCATCCCTGGCGCCCGAGGTCTACCGGCGGGCGGGGGCCGAGGTCATCGTCATCGGCGGGAGCCCCGACGGGCTCAACATCAACGCCGGCGTCGGCTCCACCTATCTGACCGGCTTGCGCGAGGCCGTCGTCTCCGAGGGTGCCGATCTCGGTATCGCTCATGACGGTGACGCGGACCGCTGCCTGGCTGTCGCAGCCGACGGGTCGGACGTGGACGGTGATGTCATCCTGGCGCTGCTGGCGATCTCCTTGAAGGAACGCGGCCGGCTCGTGCAGGACACCGTGGTCGCCACCGTGATGGCCAATATCGGCTTTCACCAGGCGATGACGAAGGCCGGCATCACCGTGCGCACCACCGCGGTCGGCGACCGGTACGTGCTCGAGGACATGCACAATGGCGGCTATTCGCTCGGCGGCGAGCAGTCCGGACACCTGATTCTCGCTGACCACGCCACCACCGGTGACGGACTGCTGTCCGCGTTGCATCTGATGGCCGCTGTCGCCGAATCCGCTCGCCCGTTGGCCGAGCTGGCCAAGGTCGTCACCAGGTTCCCCCAGGTGTTGATCAACGTTCGCGTCTCCGACAAGGCGGCTGTGGCCTCGTCTGCCGAGGTGCTCGCCGCGGTCGATCGGGCGGAGTCGGAACTGGGTGACTCCGGCCGCGTCCTGCTCCGCCCCTCCGGCACCGAGTCGCTGGTGCGTGTGATGGTCGAGGCGGGAACGCCCGAGGCCGCTCAGGACATCGCAGAGCGGGTCGCCAAGGTCGTGGCCAGCGTCTGATCGCCGGTGGCCGGGTTATGGGCTGCGCGGATCGCGCGTGTTCGGCTGCGGGTCGTTCAGTGCGGGTCGTGCAAGTGGGGTGGACTTGGCGCGGGTTCTGGGTTCAGGTTTTCGCCATAAGTCAACGGAACTCGCGAATGGTCGTCCGAACTCGCGTGACGATGCTGGAGATCTCGGCCTTTACGCGTCCTACCCGGCCGCCAGTCAACCGGCGATAGCTCCGGCCCTGCGCAGGTGGCCCGCGATCTGGTCGACCAACCGGGCTCGTCCGGCCGTCAGCATCGGCGCGGTCACGGCGACGATGGTCCAACCCTGCGCCGTGAGCGCATTGACCCGTGTCCGGTCGCGGGTCAGCGCGGAGCCGGTGTGGAGTTCGACGCCGTCGTACTCGAGCGCCAGCTTGATCCTCGGCCACGCCAGGTCCAGCCGGTAGGACGCACCGTCCGCACATCGCACCCAGAACTGCGGCGCGGGGCGTGGGAAGCCGGGGTCATGACAGAGCCACCGCAACCAGGATTCCGGCGGTGACTCAGCACGAGCGTCTGCGATGGGAATCAGCCTGCGGACGGAACCGATGCCATCGACGTGGAAGTTAGCGGCCATCCCGCACAGCTCGGCCGCGTTGCAGTAGCCGGACCGCAGAGCAGCGTCCAGCAGGGCCAAGGCACGAGCGGGGTTCGCCGCGCGCGCAGCCAGGCGGACGGCAGTTTCCGTTGGATGGACGACCCGAAACCGGTCCGCCCGCTGCAACGGGCTGATAGCCGGTGTCCGGTGCGCCATCAGCGATCGCAAGGCCGTCGGTCTGAGCCCGATGATGTGCGTCATGCGGTCGGACTCGATGCCGAACCCGTCGAGCTGGGCCGCCGTGTGCAGGCAGGCGGTGACGGGACCGCCGACACTCAACTCCGCGGCGGCGAGCCTGGTGAGACTTCGGGCTCGGGGAGAGCGCCGACCGGGACCTCCAGCCTGCCCGCGTTACACCCGGGTTCAGTCGAGGTAGTGCGCATTCGGTGGCGCGATCAGCACGGTAAGTCGACTGAACTCCCACGAGCCGTCCGAGTACCCGAACCGTCACAGCCTCGCGACGGCCGCCAGGTCACCCGCGGACAACACCGAGGAATGCAGGTCCGGGTCTTCCAGGTCCTCGATGGTGGTGCCCTTGACCTTGTCGTCCATTTCGTCCGCCAACTGCTCGGCGTCGGTCAGATGACGGATGAAGAAGGCGGACGCCAGCATCCGCGTCACCTGTTGGACCTTCTTGTCCGAGTCCGCGCCGATGATGCCGTTGACGAACGACTTGCCCTCCGCAAGGCCCAGGTGGCCCGAACCCTTCACCATCCGCAGCTGTGCGGGCCCGGTGCAGGAGCGGGCGATCCGTGCCCCGTCCGACTCCGCCATGTCGTCCTTCGAGCCGATCAGGTGCAGGCTCGGCACCTCGACCCTGCCCGCGGCCTCGATCGCGGACGGCCGGGTCTCGGCGGCGGTGACCGTCATGACCGCACGGATCTGGTCGTCCTTCGCCGCGGCGAGCATCGCCGCTCCACCACCTATGGAATGACCGAGCACGCCCATCCGCCGCAGGTCGCCGCGGACCCGTCCCTCGCCCAGTTCGCCGTAGGCCACCAGACGCAGCGCCCGGGACAGGTCCAGCGCGAGCCCCTGCTGGGAGGAGAAGGGGCTGCGGTGGGTGTTCGGCGCGACGACGATGATGCCCCACGACGCCAGGTACCGCATGGTGTCGGCGTACCGGTCGGCGGATTGCAGCCAGCCGTGCCCGACCGCCACGATCGGCAGCCGACGGCCGGACGTCGGGGTGAACACGAGGCCGGGCATTCCGGCGGCGGCCAGATCGCCGGTGGCGACCCGGTTCGGGCCGCGGTAGGCGAAGTACTCGAGGGTGGGCCGCTGGACGCTGGGGATCGGCTTCTTGGCCATGACGGTCCTTTCGGAGCTCGACGTGCAGGTTCTGTGGTGCGGTCGGCTGCCGCGATCGGTTGGTTCCCGCGTTGTACCGGACACTCATCGCAACACCGGGCCGAGCTGGGAGGACAGCCCGCACGAGCCGCCGCAGGACCGCTGAATCGCTCTCGTACAGTAGCCGGTGGGCCGATCCCGGCCGTGCGGTGTCCGACCGATCGCCACCGACCGCCGATGGCTGGGACAGCGATTACAGGGCAGGTGCGGCGGCGGGATCGGGTGTTCGACCATGGCACACAGGGAGCACGGACGTGGCAGACGACTTCGCGACCAACCTTCGTAGGTTGATCCGCGCGCGGTTCCCGTTGCTGTCGATACAGACGGCGGAGGAGTCGCGCGCGCTGGCGGAGATCGCCGCCGTCGTCGGTAACCGGACCCAGGTCTCGCCGGCCCGGCAGGTCTACACCTGGTCCACCGCGAACGGGTTCGCCGCACTGGGTCAGCCCGGCAACCCGGACACCCGCACCCCGCACGCCGCCCTGACCGCCGCCGCTGCCCTGACCATGCCGAGTGTTGTTGTGCTGCTCGACCTGCACCCGTGGATGGGATCGGACAACACCCCCGCGGACACCCAGCTGGTGCGGGCGGTCAAGGACACCGTGCGCTTCTACAAGGACGGCCGGGTGCCGCGGACTTTGATCCTGATCTCGCCGACCCCGCGGATCCCGCCGGACCTCGAGTCCCTTGTCACGCTGGTCGATTTCCCGCTTCCCACGGAGCCGCAGATCCGCGCGACCCTGGACGGGATGATCGCACGCAACTCGGCGGCGGGTGCGCTGAAAGTCGCGCTCGGTCCCACCGGAGCGGAGCGGCTCGCCAAGGCGGCACTCGGCCTGACCGCCTTCGAGGCGGAGAACGCCTTCGCCAGATCGATGGTGGACGACGGACGCCTCACCGATGACGACATCGCACTGGTCCAGGAGGAGAAGCGGCAGATCGTGCGGAAGTCCGGTGTGCTGGAGGTGGTCCGGTCCACCGTCAGCCTCGATGACATCGGCGGCCTGGAGAACCTCAAGACCTGGCTCCGCAAGCGGGACGGCTCCTGGCTGGAGGAGGCCGCGGCCTACGGGCTGCCCGCGCCGAAAGGTGTTCTCGTGACAGGTGTTCCGGGCTGTGGCAAGTCCATGACGGCCAAGGCGATGGCGTCCGCATGGTCGCTGCCACTGGTCCGGCTCGACATCGGCCGGGTCTTCGGCGGTCTGGTCGGTGCGAGCGAGCAGAACATGCGCACGGCGCTGCGCACAGCGGAAGCCATTGCGCCGTGTGTCATGTGGATCGACGAGATCGAGAAGGGTTTCGCGTCCGGTGCCTCCGGCGGTGGCGACAGTGGTACCTCAGCGCGGGTTTTCGGCACGTTCCTGAGCTGGATGCAGGAGAAGACGGCACCGGTGTTCGTGATGGCCACCGCGAACACCATCTCGTTGCTGCCGCCGGAAATGATGCGCAAGGGCCGGTTCGACGAGATCTTCTTCATCGACCTGCCGACCGACACCGAGCGGCGGGTGATCTTCAGGCTGCATCTCAAGGCGCGGCTGAAGGCCGGTCCAGCCCTCGGCACGTTGCCGCTGACCGACGATCTGCTGGACACCCTGGTCGGCGCCACCGAGGGGTTCTCCGGCGCGGAGATCGAGCAGGTGGTGATCGCCGCGTGTTTCAACGCGTTCAACGAGCGGCGTGAACTACTGCAGCGGGACCTCGAGCACGAGATCGAGAACACCGTCCCGTTGTCGGTGACGCAGGCCGAGCAGATCGCCCAGCTCCGGGCCTGGGCGGACATCCGCGCCGTCGCGGCGTCCGCTCCCGAGGACCGGGAGCGTTATGCGACTCCGGACCCGGCGCCGCCGACCGGCGTGGTCCCGCCGGAGTCGGCGATGTCCAGGGGTGGGCGGCCGGTCGAGGCGTGATCGCTGTTGCGTGTCGTGGCCCCATCCCGAACCCGCTGTCGACCATCCGGCCGGCTGCCGTCAGAAGGCGGTGCCAGTCGCGGCGGTAGTAGGCCACCCAGGCGTCTCGCTCGAGTCGCCCGATGACGACCGGGGTCGAAGGTCAGCGGAGCGGTGCGGCTGCTCGCTCGGTGCACCACGTTCCTCCCCGCGCGGCCGTCCTGGGCTCGCCGGACGTCTCTTCGCCGGGTGCGGCGGGCTCCCGCTCCCGGTTCCCGGCGGCCGCCGGCCGCGGCCATCTCGCTCACCCAGAACGTCCCCACGCCGGCGAGGACTCCCTGATCGAGAAGAGCGGCGCCGGGGCTACTGGCCGTCGCCGCTGTCGGGGGTTGGTGAACCGCGCGTCGCCCAGCCTGCCCGAGCGGACATTGTGGTTCCCGGTAACCACCGCCCTGGCGTTGACGGCCTGGCACGAGGCGAGGTCGCTGCGGCCACACCCGGGGTTGCCGCCTGAACTGCAGGCCGCGCGGGGTCACGTGGAACCCGGCCTCGTCCAGCGCGACGACGGAGGGACCGCTGCAACGACCACGTGAGTGACCCAAAGTGACCGTTCCTAGGTCTGAGTCACGCTGTGTCGGCCACGCAGTGTGACAGTTCACCCCCGCGACCCGCCGATCTGGCACGTTCCTCCAAGGATGTCGGTCGGCGGCTGTGCAGCCGTTAGCCTTGGCGGTATGTGTGGCATCGTCGGCTATACCGGCCCCCGTCAGGCGCTCCCGCTCGTCCTGGAGGGGCTGCGCCGGCTGGAGTACCGCGGCTATGACTCGGCCGGCGTCGCTATCGGTGACGGTCACGGTCACCTGCACACCGCCAAGCGGGCCGGCGTGCTGGCAAACCTGGAGAACTACATCGACACCGGCGAGGTCGCGCTGAACGGGACGACCGGGATGGGGCATACGCGGTGGGCCACCCATGGCGCACCGAACGACCGCAACGCGCACCCGCACACGGATATGCACGGCAAAGTCGGCGTCATCCACAACGGCATCATCGAGAACTTCGTGCCGCTCCGCCGGGAACTCGAGGCCCGCGGCATCGAGATGACCAGCGACACGGACACCGAGGTGGTCGCCCACCTGCTGGGCGCTGCCTTTGCCGACGGTCCGACCGTCGGCGACCTGCCGGCATCCATGGCGGCGGTCTGCCGGCGCCTCGACGGGGCATTCACCCTGGTCGCCGTGCATGCCGACGCGCCGGACATCCTCGTTGCGGCCCGCCGGAACTCGCCGCTGGTCATCGGTATCGGGGACGGGGAGATGTTCGTCGCCAGCGATGTGGCCGCCTTCATCGCGCACACCCGTAAGGCCGTCGAACTGGGCCAGGACCAGTTGGTGGTGATCACCCCGGACGGCTACGAGGTGACGTCGTTCTCTCCGGACCCTTTCGCTGGTGCGGACTTCCGGATCTTTCATGTCGACTGGGATCTCGCCGCCGCCGAGAAGGGCGGCTACCCCACGTTCATGGACAAGGAGATCGCCGAGCAGCCACAGGCTCTCGCGGACACCCTGCTCGGGCATTTCGACGGCTCAGGCATCGTGCTCGACGAACTGCGGCTGTCCGACGACGATCTCCGCACCATCGACAAGGTTTTCGTGGTGGCGTGCGGCACGGCGTTCCACTCGGGGCTGGTTGCTAAGTACGCGATCGAGCACTGGACCCGGCTGCCCGTCGAGGTCGAGGTGGCCAGCGAGTTCCGCTACCGGGATCCGGTGCTCGATCGCCAGACGTTGGTAGTGGCCGTCACCCAGTCCGGCGAAACGGCCGACACCCTGGAGGCGGTCCGGCACGCGCGCCGGCAGAAGGCCAGGGTGCTGGCCGTCTGCAACACCAACGGATCGCAGATCCCCCGGGAATCGGACGCGGTGCTCTACACCCACGCCGGACCGGAGGTCGGGGTGGCGGCGACGAAGACCTTCCTTGCGCAGGTGACGGCCAACTACCTCGTGGGGCTCGCGTTGGCGCAGGCCCGCGGCACCAAGTACCGGGACGAGATCGCCCGCGATTTTGAGTTGCTCTGCGAGATGCCGGAAGCGGTCGCCCAGACGCTGACCCTGATGGACCCTGTCCGCAAGCTCGCGCAGGACATCTCGCGGTCGAAGGCGGTGCTGTTCCTCGGCCGGCACGTCGGCTATCCGGTGGCCCTGGAGGGTGCGTTGAAGCTGAAGGAGCTTGCCTACATGCACGCCGAGGGGTTCGCCGCGGGAGAGCTCAAGCACGGGCCGATCGCGTTGATCGAGGAGGGCCTGCCGGTCGTCGTGATCACGCCGTCGCCGGTGTCGGACCCGTTGCTGCACAGCAAGCTGCTGTCCAACATCCGTGAGATCCAGGCCCGCGGGGCGCGGACAATCGTCATCGCCGAGGAGGGTGACGACACGGTTGCGCCTTTCGCCGACTTCCTGCTGGAACTGCCGCGGGTACCGAAGCTCTTCCAGCCGCTGGTCAGCACGATTCCATTGCAGATCCTGGCCGCGGAGATCGCCCGCTCGCGCGGCTACGACATCGACAAGCCGCGCAACCTCGCCAAATCCGTCACCGTCGAGTAGTCGCCGGTGATAGCGCCCGAGATGCCTGCCGGGACAACCGTTGTTGCGGTCGGCATGGACGTGGTGGCGGTGGACCGGTTCGCTGCCGCGCTGCAGCGCACGCCCTCGTTGTCGGCGCGGCTGTTCGGTCCGGACGAGCTGATCACCGGGACCGGCCATACCCGTGGTCCCGCCTCGCTGGCGGCCCGGTTCGCGGTGAAGGAAGCCGTCGCCAAAGCGCTCGGCGCCCCGAGGGGCATGGACTGGCACGACTGCCGGGTGCTCTCCGAGTCCTCGGGACGGCCGGTGCTGCAGGTCGTCGGGACCGTTGCCGCGGCGGCCTCACATCTGGGCGTGACGGGCTGGCGGTTGTCGGTGTCGCACGACGCGGGTATCGCCGCGGCTGTCGTCATCGCTCTGGGGTGACCGATTGCCGATTGCCGATTGCCGATTGCCGATTGCCGGGTGCCCGTTGTCGACTGCCGGGCGCTGGGTGCCCGGTGCCGGGCGCCGATTGCCCTGGCGGTGACTGCGCGGTCGTGGAACCGGGCGAGGTGGCAGACACCGGACCGGGCGCTCGTTCCGCCCATGCCTCGGCGCCGGCCCGACACATCCCCCGTACGCCTACGTCATGACGCCCCCCAGACACCCAACTCGGTGCCGCTCGGGTCGGTGAAGTGAAACCGCCGGCCGCCGGGGAACTCGTACGGCTCCTGCACGATCGTCCCGCCGGCCGCTCGGACCGCCTCGACCGAGGCGTCGAGATCGTCGGAGTAGAGCAGCACCAACGGCGATCGCCGTTCCGGTCCTGCGGTCCCGTCCAGCCCCCCGACCTCTCCCTCCCCGGACGGGGACTGGATGCCGGCGTACTGCGGGCCGTACTCGTTGAAGGCCCAGCCGAAGGCCTTCTCGTAGAACCCGCGGGTGGCGGCGAGGTCCCGGGCGGGGAGCTCGACGTAGTCGATGCTGTGATGCACGTTGGTCATGCCGCTGACCATAGGGAACCACCCCGACAACGAAGCCGAAAACGAAGGCGACGCCGCGATCGACATCGCACGACCGCCACCGACACCGAAACCGCCCCGAGACCGCATTGACCCACCCTTTCAACGGGGCCTGCCGGACGTTCGAAGCCGGGTCGAGAATGTACCCATGCCAGCGCACGCAGACCCGAACCGGGACTGGCCGGACCGGCTGCCGCGGTCTGCCAGTTCGCAGCCGCTCGAGGGCGGCCTGATCTGCGCCACGACCAGGGAACGGCTGGCCGACGGCCGCGACGTCGTCGTGAAGTGGTGCCCGTATCCCGCGGAGGTCGAGGCCGAGGGCCTGCGCGTGCTTGCCGATGCGGGTGCGCCGACGCCCGATGTGCTCGGCACTGCGGGCCACATTCTGGTGATGGAGTACGTCAGCGGACCGCCGGCCTGGGCGGCTCTGGGTCGTGCAATGGCGCGGGTGCACGGCACGACGTCGAACCGGTTCGGCTGGCACCGCAACAACCCGGCCGGCTTGTTCGACCAGCAGAACCAATGGTCCACCGATTGGCCGACTTTCTTCGTGCAGCGGCGCATCCTGGCGCACCTGGACGATCCGCAGGTGCTGTCGGTGCTGGCCGACCGATTGCGCGCTGCCTGCGCGGGTCCGCTATTCGACCTGCTCCCCACCGATTCCACGCCGTCACTGACGCACGGTGATCTGTGGGTCGGCAACGTCATCGGCGGGCGTTGGCTGGTCGATCCGGCGGTGTGCTTCGCCGACCGGGAGCTGGACCTGGCGTTCATGGAGTCCGGGCGGTTGCCGGACGAGTTCTTCGACGCCTACCAGCGGGAATGGCCGTTCGAACCCGGCTATCCCGAGCGGCGGACCGCTCTTCAGCTGCACAAGATCCTCGTGGGGCTGCGACACTTCGGCGCCGCCCGGATCCCGCGGTTGCAGGCGGCGCTCGATCACTACGGCTGGTGAGCCGGCCAGCCCGAATCGGCCGTCAAAGTCGTAGCAGGCCAGGATGAACCGATGATCCCGGCGTACTCCGTGCAGCAGATCCGCGACATCGAGGCGATCGCCCTCGCCAGAGACGGCGACGGCACGTTGATGCGTCGTGCGTCGCATGCGATCGCGCAGGAGGTGGCCGACCGGGTTCGGTCACCGCACCCCGGTCGGAGCGTGGTCCTGCTTGTGGGGTCCGGCAACAACGGCGGCGATGCCCTGTTCGCCGGCTCGTTCCTGCGTCGTCGTGGCATGCGTGTCAGCGCGGTGCTGCTCGAACCGGCCAGGGCGCATGACGGCGGCCTGCGCGCGCTGCGCCGGGCCGGCGGCCTGGTGCTCACCGCGCAGGACCCGGGGGTGCGCCGGGTGATCGACGCCGCGGACGTCATCATCGACGGCATCGTCGGGCTCGCGGCGAAACCTCCGCTGCGGCAGGACGCCGCCGATCTCGTCGGTCTGGCCAACGCTACGGGGGCGCTGCGGGTGGCCGTGGACGTACCCAGCGGGATCGAACCGGACACCGGACAGGTCCGCGGGGTGGCGTTCCTGGCAGACGTCACGGTCACCTTCGGCGGCGTCAAACCCGGTCTGCTCATTGCGGACGCGCAGGCCGGCACCGTGGTCAGCGTGCCGATCGGGATGGAGATGACGGGCCAGCCGGCCGACCTCATCGCCATGACGGACGGCTCCCTGCAGCGCCTGTTGCCCGGCCCGGGCACGGCGGCGGACAAGTTCACCGGCGGTCTGGTCGGCATCGCGGCCGGCTCACCGGGCTACCCCGGCGCGCCGGTGCTGTGTGTGGGGGGAGCAGTCCGGACCAGGCCGGGCATGGTGCGGTACGCGGGAGCTCAGGCCGTCGCCGTCCTGTCGCAATGGCCGGAGGTGGTGGCCGCCGCGACCCCCGCGGAGGCGGGCACAGTGCAGGCCTGGGTGGTCGGCCCGGGTATGGGCACCGAGGGCTCGTCGATCGCGACGCTGCGCTGGGTGTTGTCGCAGGACGTGCCGGTGCTCGTCGACGCCGACGGCCTGACGGTGCTCGCGGTGCTGCCATCATTGCTCGCGGCTCGCCGTCGCAGCGGGCAGGTCACCGTCCTGACGCCACACGACCGGGAGTTCGCCCGGGTGTTCCCCGACATCCCGCTCGAGGACCGGCTCGGCGCGGTCCGCAGGGCGGCGCGGGAAGGCGGTGCGACGGTGTTGCTGAAGGGTCACCGAACGCTCATCGCCGAACCGGGAGGGCAAGCGGCGGTGAACCTCTCGGGCTCGTCATGGCTCGCGACAGCGGGTTCCGGGGACGTGCTGTCCGGCGTCATCGGCTCCCTGCTGGCCGGCGGGTTGCCACCCCTGCTCGCCGCCGCCGCCGGTGCGTTCCTGCACGGCCGGGCGGGTGAGCGCGCGGAACGGTCGGGGCTGTTCGGGGCGCACGTGCTGTGGGATCACCTGGGGCTTGCCGGACGGTGACCCGGGCGATCCGGACGGTGACCCGGGCGATCCGGGCGGTCATCCGCGCGGGTGAGCGGAGTTGCGTCGACCTGCGGTGCCGATCGAGCCCCCGAATTCGCCCTGGCTCGACTGAACTCCAACTCAACTGAACTTCTACCCACCTGCCTGGGTCCACCGGGTACCGGTTGCCGCCCCCACCCCCGCCTGTCGGGACGCCCCTGTCGAGGCACATGACGCCACATCGGCCGAGAACGTGATTCCATCGTCTGGTGAGCACACACTCGGTCACCGCGCCCGACGTTGCGCAGGCCGCGGGTGGCTGTTCGGGTGTCGCGTCACCCGTGCAGCCCAGCGCCGGCCGGATCCGGGCCGAAGCCGTCGTGGACATGGACGCCCTTGCCGCCAACACCGCAACACTGCTGCGTGCGGTCCGGCGTCACAACCCCGACGGGCGACTGATGGCCGTCGTCAAAGCGGACGGGTACGGGCACGGCGCCGTGCCGTCCGCCCGGGCCGCACTGACCGGCGGCGCGTCCTACCTCGGGGTCGCGACGCCGACCGAGGCTGTGCAGCTGCGGGCGGCCGGGATCACCGCGCCGGTACTTGCCTGGTTGTGGCCGGCCGGGGAGGACGTCCGGGCGGCCGTGCGCGCCGGGGTGGAGCTGGGCCTATCGAGCCTGCGACACCTCGACGCGGTGCTCGCCGTCGATGCGGTCGCCCCCGCCGTCCAGGTCAAGATCGATACCGGGCTCGGCCGGAACGGGGTGGGGGTGGGCGACATCGGCGTGGTTCTCGACGCCGTCGCGGCCGCTCACCGGGCGGGCCGGGTCCGCGTCACCGGTCTGATGAGCCATCTGGCCTGCGCCGACATGCCCGGCGATTCTTCTGTTGCCGAACAGACGGCAGCCTTCCGCGCCGTGGTCGATCGCGCCGAGGAAAGCGGAATCATCGGCGCCGTCAGGCATCTCGCGAACACCCCCGCGGTGCTGGACCATCCGGCCACCTACTTCGACATGGTGCGCTGCGGTATCGGCATCTACGGGCTCAACCCGCTCGACGGTGAACTCGACGATGCCGGAGTCGGCGGTGCTCTGCGCCCGGCGATGACGCTGCGCGGCAGCATCGCGCTGACCAAGCGCGTTCCGGCCGGGCATGGTGTGTCCTACGGATTGACCTACCGCACGAGCGCCGAGACGACTCTCGCCCTGGTGCCGCTCGGGTACGCCGACGGCATCCCACGGGCGGCCAGTTCGGTCGGCGAGGTATGGCTCCGCGGCAAGCGCCGGCGGATCGCCGGACGGGTGGCGATGGATCAGCTGGTGGTGGATTGCGGTGATGACGAGGTGGCGGCCGGCGACGACGTCGTCATCTTCGGGCCCGGCGATGCGGGTGAGCCGACGGCCAACGGGTGGGCCGCGGCCTGCGGCACCATCGGGTACGAGATCGTCACCCGCATCGGTCCGCGGGTGCCGCGCCGGTACGTCGGCGCCACCGCCGGGGCGTCACCAGCAGGGGGAGCCTCATGAGCACCGTCAGCAGGCTCCTCGGAGCTGCCGGAATCGCTACCGGCGTGATCGGCGCGGCCGCCCTGGGCGGCGTCACGGCCCAGCGGATGGTGGTGCGCCGCTACCAGGCCGCACAAGCCGCCCTGCTGGCCGACCCGCAGGACGAGCAGGGGTACGGACTGCTGCAGGCGGACCGGATCTATTCGGTGGACGCGGTGGACGGCGTCGCCCTGCACGTCGAGGAGGTCGGGCCGGTCACCGCGCCACTGACGGTCATCTTCTCGCACGGCTGGACCCTGCGTTCCGGAGCCTGGCACTACCAACGCCTCGGCCTCGCCGGGCCTGGGTTCGGCGAACCTGCCGCTCCCGAATCCGACCCAGCCGAATTCAAGACAGCCGAATTCAAGACAGCCGAATCCGACCCAGCCGAATTCAACACAGCCAACGTCGATGCGCCCGGCATTTTCGAACAGGCGCGGTTGGTGTTCTACGATCAGCGTTCACACGGCGCCTCCACCCGGGCTCCCGAGAGTCATTCCACGATGGACTATCTCGCCTCCGACCTGAGCCAGATGATCGCCACCGCAGCGCCTGTCGGTCCCGTCGTGCTGGTCGGCCATTCCATGGGCGGGATGGCCATGCTGACGCTGGCCGCCCGCAACCCCGATCTGTTCGCCGAGCGGGTGGCGGGGGTCGGGCTGATCTGCACCGGGGCCACCTCGATGCGCCCGTCCGAACTGACCAGGCTGCTGATGGCCGGTGGGAATCCGTTGGTGCGCGCGGTGACCACGCTCGCCGCGCGGTACCCGGCGATGTTCGAACGGGGCCGGGAGAGCAGCCGGGACGCGGTGTGGCTGCTCACCAGGAGCCTCGGCTTCGCCCGCGCCGACGTCCCCGGCCCCATGGTGGATTATCTGGACGAGATGATCTCCGGTACCCCCGTCGAGGTGATCGCCGAGTTCACGCCGGCCCTGCTGACGCACGATCAATCGGCGGCGCTGCCCGCGCTGGCCGGGATCCCCACCGTCATCGTGGCGGGCGACAAAGACCGGATGACACCCATCGATCGGTCCCAGGCGATCGCGGATGCGTTGCCGGACGCGGACTTCGTCGTTGCCCACGGGTCGGGACATATGGCCATGATGGAGGATCCGACGGTGACCAACGACGCGCTGCGGGCGATGCTGCGCAGGGCTGTGCAGCACGCGACAACCCTGCCGCAAACCGGATCTTCGACGAGCCGACGGCGTGCGGCGAGTCGTGCGGCAGGATCGCGGCCCAAGCCCGCCAACGGTGCGAGGGCCGGTCGATGACGATCGTTCTGGACAGCGTCGAGGCGACCCTGGCGCTCGGTGACGAGATCGGAAGCCGGCTCCGCGCGGGCGATCTGGTCATCCTGAGCGGATCGCTCGGTGCCGGGAAGACAACCCTGACGAAGGGGATCGCGGTGGGCATGGGCGTGCAGGGGCTTGTGACGTCGCCGACCTTCGTCATCGCGCGGGTGCATCGCCCCGCCGGCGGGGACCCCGATGCCGTACCGCTGGTGCATGTCGACGCCTACCGGCTCTGCGGCGCTCTCGAACTCGACGACCTGGACCTGGACACGGATCTGGAGGCAAGCGCCGTCGTCATCGAGTGGGGCGAGGGTGTGGCCGAACGGCTCGCCGACGACCGCCTCGTGGTGGACCTGACCCGGCGCCCGGACGACAGTAGGACGGCGGCGCTCACCGCGGTCGGCTCGTCGTGGGAGCGCCGGTTGACCACTATCCGGGCGGCACTGGAATCCCGCCGGGTGGTCGAACCGAGTCCTTACAGTTTGCGGTGATTCCCGTGCGACCGGTGGTGCGGGCTCGGACCCCGACCTACCGTCGGAGGATGGGCCGGGCCGATACCGCAGGTGCCCGGGCGAGTAGGCGCCGCACATCGTTCGGAAAGGTGGAGGGGTGACCGGGCAGGCCCGCGTGCTGGTCGTCGATGACGACGAGACCGTGCGCGAGGTGCTGCGCCGCTATCTCACCCGGGACGGGCACCAGGTACTGGAAGCCGCCGACGGGGTCACCGGGCTGAACCTGGCCAGGACGCAGCACCCGGACCTGCTGGTGCTGGATCTGATGCTGCCCGGCATGGACGGGCTGGACGTCTGCCGGGAGCTGCGTCGCAGTTCCACCGTTCCGGTGATCATGCTGACCGCGCTGGGTGAGGAGTCGGATCGGGTGGTCGGGCTGGAGTACGGAGCGGACGACTACGTCGTCAAACCGTTCAGCCCGCGGGAGCTGGCACTGCGGGTCGGGCGGGTTCTGGACCGCAGCCGAGGCACCGGGCAGCATGCCATCGCCGGGCCGGCAGCTGCGACCAGCGCCGACGGCGAACTGTCCACCGACCCGATCTCCCGGACTGCGCGCTTCCTCGGCGCCGAATTGGCGTTGACCGGACGGGAATTCGACCTGTTGCATTTCCTGCTCGGCCATCCCGGTCAGGTGTTCGGCAGGGCGGAGCTGATGGAACAGGTGTGGGGGTGGTCGTTCGGCGACCAGTCCACGGTCACCGTCCACGTGCGAAGGTTGCGGGAGAAGATCGAACCGGACCCGTCCCGGCCGACGCGGATCGTCACGGTCTGGGGGGTGGGCTACCGCCTCGACGCCGGTGCGCCGATCGCCCCCGCCGCCGCCGGTGACTTCGCCGCGCCATGACCGATGTGGTGCACATCCTGCCCTGGGCGCTGCTCGCAGCGGTGCTCACCGGCGCTGTCGAACTGGGCGTGCTGTTCCTGCTGCGTCACCGGTCCGCGGCCGCGAACATCGCGACCCTTGTCACCGTCCCGATCCTCGCGGTGCTGGTGTTCGTGGTCGCGATCAGCGGCCTGATGTACACCTCGGCGCTGGCCCTGACGGCCACCGCGTGCGCGCTGATAGCGGTGGTCGTCATTCCTGTTGCTGTGTTCCTGGGCAGACGGATGGCCCTGGGTGCGCTGGCCGCGGAGCAGGAGCGCGCCGCGGAGCGGGCGGCGGAGGCCTCCCGCAGGCAGTTGGTCGCCTGGGTCAGCCACGACCTGCGGACGCCGCTGGCCGGCATCAGGGCGATGAGTGAGGCGCTGGAGGACGCCGTCGTCGTCGATCCGGCCGAGATCGCCGACTACGCCAGACGTATCAGCTCCGAGACCACGCGGCTGTCGACCATGGTGGACGACCTGTTCGAGCTGTCCAGGATCAACGCCGGTGCCCTGGCGCTCACCCTGGGGCCGGTCAGCACCGAAGAACTTGTTGCGCAGGCGATGGAGGCGGCGGCGCCGGCGGCCGGGCGTTGGGGGATCCACCTCACGGCGTCCGCGGATCCGCGCTGGCCCACGGTGCAGGGGTCGGACCACGAACTGGTCCGGGTGCTGCGGAATTTGCTGGTCAACGCCATTCGGCACACCCCGTCCGACGGGACCATCGAGGTGGTCGCCGGTCAGAACACCGACCACGCGTGGCTGGCTGTGCAGGACGGCTGCGGCGGTATCGACCCCGACGACCTACCGCGGGTGTTCGACGTCGCGTTCCGCGGCGTGGCCGCCCGCTCGCCGCGCAGTGGGGTCACGACGGAGGAAACAGGTGCCGGACTGGGTCTGGCGATCGCAAGGGGGCTGGTGCACGCGCACGGCGGCGAGATCAGCGTCAGCAACCAAGGCGGGGGCTGCCGGTTCGAGGTGCAGCTGCCCCTCGCGGCACGCAGCGCCCCTGCTGGCTAGGAGCGGCCCGGAATTCCCTGGGGGATAACGACTGCCGACCAGCGCGCAGCCGACTTCCTGTGCTCAGCCCACGGCGATCCGCCGTCAGGGCCAGTGGACAACGGCGGGCGGGACACGGTGCCGTCCCAGCAGCTTGTCCCGCAGCGGGCGATCATCGGGCGGGCCGATGTCCGCGCCGACACTGCGGAAGATCCATTGCTTGGCCGCCTCGTACTCACTGAACGCGCCTTCGTACTGCTGGCGCTGCCGGCCGGGCGCGACGCGGTGGTACTCGTCCGGATCGGGGAGCTGGATCCACAGATCGCGGCCCGACCGGCCGGCGGCGACCAACTGGCAGCCGTCGTACCCGGATTCCTCGGAGCGCCGCCGGTCGTCGTAGAGCGTCAGCGCGGTGGGCTCACCGAGCCACCCGTGCGGTTCCGTGGCCAGTGCCCACAGCTCACGCAGATCGGTGGCCGTGACGCCGCCCTTGTCGAATTCCATCCGGGTGACGATCCGGCCGCCACGGATGAAGGTGCGGCCGGGCGGACTCGACGGAACCGGCTCGCCGACGAGCCGGCGGCTTACCAGCTGCCCGTCGACGATGTGCAGCTCATCGAACGATGACTGCGGGTCGAACGTCGACCTCAGGTCGACAGTCGACTGCGGGTTGATCGATGATGCCGGCGCGGTGGGTCCAGAAACCGTGACATCTGGAATCCCCAGTTCGATGAGGATCCTGCTGGCCGTTGCGCCTGCATCACCCGGCATGCATGACGCGCCGCTGAACCACTGGTGATCGCCGCGCTCGTCGATCAACACCATCGACGGACCGCGCCCGTTCGGGACGCCGAACCGTTCGTGAAGGTTCCTGGGGTAGTAAAAGCCGCGGATCAACGGACCGGTGTGTTGCTGGAACAGCCAAGTCTCACGCACCGGGGCGGTGACGCCCGTGAAATACGAGAACACGGCCAGGCAGCCGGCGGCGTCGCCGAAGGCGGCGCCGTATTCCACGTCGATCCAGATCCGCGGTGCACGCGTGGAGGCGGCCATGACCGAAGTCTTCAGCACCACGGGCCGCGTCGCCGAACGACGGCTCGTCGCACCCACCAATCACCCGCATCGCTGCCCGCTCAGGACGACCCAACTGCGGTCCTCCAGCTGGACAACCAGCACAGCGGCCCCTGCGTTCCGAGATCAGTTCGACGGCAGACGGCCGAGTGGCAATAGGCCCCGCACCACGAATGTGCCGTCATGGCGATCGTCACGTGCCGGCATGACCTGTGGGGACTGCAACAATGTGCTCGTCGAATGGGTTCGGCATGGGGAGCGGTCGACGCGGACTCGCCGTGGTTTCGTTGACACGGGGCTGGGCGCCCGGTCGATCGGCCAGCACCGGGGGTCGCGGTGATTGCCCGAGACAGTGGGAGGACACATGTCTGGCGACGTCGCGGTGGACGACGCAGCAGACGGTGTCCACGAACACAGGCAAGGTCGTGGTGCACCCGCGGCCGGGGGATTCGCTGCTCGATTCGGTCAGATCTATCTGCATTGGCTTGTTCCGTTTGCTGTCATTCTCGGGGCCGTTCTCCGCACCCGGGAGTGGTTGTACGGCAAGTCGCTCTGGCTCGACGAGTTGACGGTCACCGACAACCTGGTACGGCGCGGCTTCAGTCAGCTGCTCGAACCACTTGCCGGCAATCAGGGCGGTCCCATCGGCTGGCTGTGGGCTGAGCGGGCATCGATCGATTTCTTCGGCGTCGACGAGTTGTCGCTGCGGTTGGTGCCCTGGTTGGGTGCCCTGGTGGCCCTGGCGGTATTCCCGCTGGTTGCCAGACGGTTGATCGGTGACGTTGCGACGCCCGCAGCGACGGTTCTGTTTGCCACGTCACCGGCCCTGATCTATTACGCGGCGGAAACCAAGCAATATTCTACGGACGTTGCGTGCGCACTGCTCGTTCTTTTGCTGACGACCCGCTTCAGCACCCGCCGGCCGACGCTCCGGGGCGCCCTGCTCTGGGGGCTCGCGTGTGGTGTGTTGGTCTGGTGCTCGCAGCCCACCATTCTCATCGCGGCCGCCTGCGGCCTGTTCCTGGCATTGCGCTGGCGCCGGGACGTCCAGGTGCTGTTCCGGTTGGCGGCCGGCGGTGCGGTTCTCGCGGTCAGTGTCGGTCTCGAATGGCTCTTCGTGCTGAGGCAGCTCGCTGCAAATGACGAACTCCTGCGTTATTGGCAGGCATACGGAGGGTATCCGCCGGTGCCCCGATCGATCGGTGGTGACCTGCGCTGGGCCGGTTCGGTGGCGGTGACATTGACCGAAACCGTCGCGCAATTCTGGATCCCTGCCCTGGCGGTGGTACTCGCCGTATGGGGGTTGGCGACCCTGGCGAGGTTGCGCCCGTGGTCGGCGGTGCTGATCGCCGTCATCCTGCTGGCCGCTGTCGGCGCCGCGGTGGCGCAGTCCTATCCACTTGCGCAGCGCCTGGCGCTGTACTTGTTGCCGCTGATCTATCTGCTCGTCAGCGCAGGGCTCGCCGACGGTGCTCCCGATCTGAAACATGGCTCACCCAGACCGTGGCAGCAGCTCGCCGTCGGGGTGTGCGCAGCTGCTCTGCTCGTGTCGGCGGGTCCTGCCGTCGTTGCCGGCGTCAGCACGGTGGTGCGCCCCGACGAGACCACCGCCGGTCGGCAAGCGATCCAGTTCGTCGCCGACCATCAACGACCCGGAGATGTCGTGCTGGCGGAGCGGTACGCCACCTCTGCAATGAAGTTCTACGGACCGCGCATCGGCGTGCCCATGGGTGGGGTCTTCAGCTTTACCCGACCAGAGGCAAACCAGGGATGTGCGGCGGACCCGCTGGCGCCGGTGTCCGACTCGGGCCGGGTGTGGTTCGTTTTCGCTCATCACTTCAGCGCCCAGCCCGAGAATCGAACCGAGGTGTACCTGTCACAGGTCGCCGGCCGGGCGACGCAGCTGCAGTTCTTCGAGGGCGCCGGAGACGCCGGTGCCTACCTGTATGACTTCGGTCAACCGGCCACGTCGTCGAGTTCGCCACTCCCGTCGTTCGTCCGGAACGGCTGTTTCACGATCACCCGCTGACGATGCGCCGGTCGCCACGAGCCGACGGCTTTGGGCTCGAAGAGCCACTCCACCGCAGTGACGTTATGGACGACGTACTCGGGTCAACTGCCGTTCAGTCCAAAGGTCAGGTCCTCGAGCACCAGGATCGGGCAGACGCAGGCGTGCGGCCCGCAGTCCCGCCGTACCGAGGTCCCTCGAGGGAGGGGTATCAGTCCTGAGCCTGGTCGAGCCAGCTGGCGGGTGGTTGGTCCTCATTACCGCCGGTGCAACTGGACCCGGTTCGCGAGCGTCCTACGCCGCCGAGCCGCGCGATCGGCGACGGGGTTCACGCACTCGCCGTCGGAGGCTGATGTACTGACCGCCGCAGGTGTCGTCGAATCGAGGAGCCCTTATGGAAACAGCAACACCCGCCAGCGGTGTCGATGGGGCGGCGGCCACGGTCGCCGAGCTGATGCCGGGATTGCTCGACGAGTTGCGGGCGCTGGTCGCGATCCCGTCGGTTGCCTTCCCCGGCTTCCCCAGCGAACCGGTGCATCGGATGAGCGAGGCGGTGGTCGATCTCTTCCGGCGCAGCGGTGCGCAGGCCCGGCTGCTCGATATTCCTGACGGCTATCCCGCGGTGTGGGCGGAGATCCCGGCTCCGGCAGGGGCTCCGACCGTTCTGCTCTACGCGCACTACGACGTGCAGCCGGCCCCGCCGGACCAGGGCTGGGACACCGACCCGTTCGTGGCGACCACCGGCGCGGACGGTCGCATCTACGGCCGTGGGGCCGCCGACGACAAGTCGGGCATCGTCATCCACGCCGGGACCCTGCAGGCGTTCGGTCCTGACCTGCCGGTCGGCGTGAAGATCCTCATCGAAGGTGAGGAGGAAACCATCAGTCACCTCGAGGATTTCGTTGACGCGAATCCCGGAATGTTCGACTGCGACGCGTTCGTCATCGCCGATATGGGCAATCAGTCCGTCGGCAGACCGGCGCTGACCACCGCGCTGCGCGGTGACGTGGCCTGCACCGTGACCGTGCGGACCCTGGCGTTCCCCGTCCACTCCGGGGTATTCGGCGGCGCTGCGCCCGATGCCCTGGTTGCGTTGATCAAGATGCTCGCCACCCTGCATGACGACGCCGGCGACACGATCGGGCCCGGCGTCGCCACCGGCACTTGGCCCGGCGCGGACGTCGATGCCGACGTCTATCAGGAGAGCTCGGGCATCCTCCCCGGCGTCGACCTGGTCGGCACCGGTTCGCTGTCCTCACGGCTGTGGGCGAAGCCGTCCGCCACCGTCATCGGGATCGACGCGCCGAGCGTTGCGGACGCCGCCAACATTCTGATTCCGCAGGCGTCGGCCAAGGTTTCGATGCGCATCGTGCCCGGGGCCGACGCCGACCATGAACTGGAATTGCTCGTCGCGCATCTGCGTTCGGTGGCACCGTGGAATGTCCAGGTGGAGATCAGCCCGCTGAAGGCGGGCTGGCCGTTCGCGGCCAACATGCAGGGTCCGGCAGTCCAGGCCGCCGAGGCAGGTTTGCAGGAGGCGTTCGGCGCGCCGGTCGAGGCGCTCGGGTCCGGCGGCTCGATTCCGCTGATCAACTCGCTGCAGAATGCGTGCCCGCGGGCCGGTGTCATCCTCTGGGGCGCCGAGGACACCAGGCTCTCCCGCATCCACGCGTCCAACGAGAGCGTCGACCCTGCCGAGATCGAGCGGATGGTGGTGGCGCAGGTGTTGGCACTGGGCAAGATGGCCGCCGGCTGAAGCAGTCGCCGACCCAGCGCGCCGCAGGCCAGGAAGTGCGGGTGGGCGTGGCACGGGAACGGTCCTGGGTGTTTTCGTGATCTGCACCCGTCAGACGATCACCCAGCTCGCCGGAGCTAACCGCGGCGATCGCGGGGACTGCAGTCTCACGAGTGTGCGTGACGTGACAGGGTCGACGGCAAGCCTCTCACTTTCGTTGGCACCCTGGACCGCTCCGCGGTGACTGCCGCCGTTGACCAGCTCACGGATTTGGTGGGATCCGCGGATGTGGCCGCCGCCTGGGAACGAGGGTCGGCGCTGCCGGGCCTGACCGTAGCGGGCTGACGCGTCATCTGGTCAGCCAGCCCGAGTGTGCGGTCGAGTTCCTGACCACACCCGGCCCGCCCGACGCGCCGGAGCTGACCCTGGTCGGGCACTACGACCGCGTCGACTGGCTGCACGCGCCGATCAAGGCCCCGCAGAACACGTCCATCCGTGATGACTTCAACGACATGGCCTCGGCCGGGCACACCGAGTCGGTTCGGGTCCTCGCCCGGTACCAGACCGAACCGTCGGCCGCCGAAGGTACGCGCGTAGGCCCGCTCCTTGCGGGCTCTCGGTATCCGATCGCGGCCGGCTCCACCTGCTACACCGCCCGCTGGTTCCGCGGCGGGGTGCTGTCCCGGATCACCACCTCGCCGAGCACGGTGTGAAGGACCGGCATCTGAGTGTCGTCACCGCCTGAGGGGAGCCGGTCCAGCGCCAGGTGCAGTGCCCGGCGCCCGATCTCGACCATCGGCAACCGGACCGTC
>JBBRVZ010000011.1:0-64132 GCA_038246445.1 Mycobacteriales bacterium | reverse complement strand
TGCTGCGACCCGCGGATTTCCGTCGACGACCAGATCGCACTGACCCTGCGGTTGGCCTGCGGGGTCCCGACCGCGGCGGTCGCCGCCGCCTTCCTGGTATCCGAGGCGACCATGGCGGCCCGGCTGACCAGGGCCAAGCGACTGGTTGCGGCCGGCTCGGCACTCGACCTTCCCGACGACGCCACCGTGGATGCCCGGTTGCCTGTGGTGCGTCGGGTCGTGTACCTGTCGTTCAAATTCTGCTTGCGGACGCGGACCGGACCCGTTGGGACACCGGGTTGATCGGTCGTGGGCTGGCGATGGCCGCGGCCGTGTTGGCCGGGTCCGACCCGGGTCCGCTTGCCCTGCAGGCGGCGATCGCCGCCGAGCACGCGCGGGCCGGTTCCCTTGCGACAACCGACTGGGCAAGGATTGTCGAGCGGTACGGGCTACTCCTCGAACGGGAGCCGTCCGCCACGGCAGCGGTCGGACGCTGCGTCGCACTGGGTCACCTGCTCGGACCGGGGAGGGGATTGTCCGACCTCGATGAGGTCATCGGCCTCGGCGGTCTCGACCGTTACCCGTACGCGTTCGGGGCCCGCGCACAGCTGCTGGCGCGGCTGGGCCGCGTCGAGCAGGCGCGCCGGGAGTGGGAATCGGCCGCTCGGCTGGCCAGGACGGCAGCCGAGCGGACCTACTTTGCCGGCCGGGCGAGCCTTCTCACGGTGGCAGCCTCCGGAACGGCGGAGGAAGATGATCGCGGAGTCGCACGTCACGCTATCGAGGAGTTGATCATGATCACTGCACGAGGGGTTGCTGTTCCCGAAGACATGGCGGCGGTGCTAGAAGCCGATCAAGCAGCACTGACAGCGTTCGAGGCGCTGCGCCCGGACGACCAGCGGGTCTACGTCGACTGGGTCACCAAATCGGGCGGAAAGGGCCAGCGTTCGGAGCGGCTTTCGGAGTTGGCCGAGCACGTCCAGCGCTATCAGCGGCGCCCGGCCGAAGAGCACGGCTCGCCACATCCGCTGCTGGACGTCTGACCGGAAGCGCTGCACGTCGCAGAGGCACAGGGAACAGCCCGTCGCCCCCTCAGGTTGCACACCGCAGTGACTCAGGAGAGGACGCGTGAGTGACGACCACAGCAGAGCAGGCGATCCCGAAGCAGACAGATGGTGGGCGGCGGACTTTCAGGCTGTCCGTGCTGGATCTGGCCGGTGTGGGTGTCGGAAGCTCCATCGGTGAAGCGCTGGCGACCACGACAGATCTTGCGGTCCGAGCGGAACAGCTTGGCTACCATCGATTCTGGGTCGCCGAACATCACGGAATGCCCGCAGTCGCGTCATCGGCCCCGGCTGTCCTGCTTGCCCACCTCGCGGCCCGGACGAGCACCATCCGGCTGGGTTCCGGTGGTGTCATGCTGCCCAACCACGCTCCGATGGTGGTCGCCGAGCAGTTCGGCACGCTCGCGGCCCTGCATCCCGGCCGTATCGACATGGGACTCGGCCGGGCGCCCGGCAGTGATCAATTGACGGCGTTCGCGCTGCGGCGGCGGATGGACGGTGCCGATTCCGACGACTTCGCCGATCAACTGGCGGAGCTCCGCCACTTCCTCAACGGTGACTTCCCGGCCGATCACCCATTCTCCAGGATCCGCACCACGCCGGCGTCGCCGGTGCCGATCTACATCCTGGGATCCTCCGACTACGGCGCCCGGCTCGCCGCGCGGCTGGGCCTGCCCTTTGCGTTCGCGCACCATTTCGCCGGCGCCGGCGGCAATACCGACGCCGCCCTCGATCTGTACCGCTCGCTGTTCCGCCCTTCGGAGACGCTGGCCGAGCCCTACCCGATGATCGGCGTCACGGCCCTGGCAGCGGAAACCGAGCAGGCTGCGGCGTTCGAGGCGCGGGCCGGTGCGCTGTCCATGGTGCTGCTCAGAAGTGGTCGCCTGCAGGAGATCCCGACCCCGGAACAGGCCGCCGCCTACCCGTACAGCCCCGCGGAGTTCGAGCTGATCCGCGCCATGGGCACGACCGAGGTGATCGGAACCGCCGAGCAGGTCGCCGATGGGTTGAACGCGCTGGCCGACCGGTACGGCGTTGCGGAGATGCTGATCTCGACGCGCGCGCACGGGGCTGCAGCGAAGCTCCGTTCGATGGAACTGATCGCCGGCGCCGCTGCGGTACGGGGCCGAGTCGCGGCATAGCAGTCGAGCTGTCCATCGCAAGGTCATTCGCGTTGGGCACCATCGCCCGCCGCCGTAAGATCGCCGGGTCCCTCCGTCCCACGTCCAGAGGAATCCCTGTGCTCCGCGATCGAACTGCCGGCTCCCTGCGTCCGACCGATGACGGCGTCACCGTCACCCTGGCCGGGTGGGTTGCCCGCCGCCGCGACCACGGTGGCGTCATCTTCATCGATCTGCGTGACGCCTCGGGTGTTGCCCAAGTGGTCTTCCACTCGGGCGCGGTCCTGGCGGCTGCGCATGCGTTGCGCAGCGAGTTCTGCGTCCGGGTGACCGGGACGGTCGCGATCCGCCCGGAGGGCAACGCAAACCCGGACCTGCCCACCGGGGCGATCGAGGTGGAGGCCACCGAGCTGGAGGTGCTGTCCGAATCGGCTCCGTTGCCGTTCCAGATCGACGACGCGATCACGGTCGGCGAAGAGACCCGGCTCAAGTATCGGTATCTGGATCTGCGGCGCAGCGGTCCGGCGGCGGCGCTGCGGCTTCGCGCGGCCGTGAACCGGGCCGCCCGATCGGTGCTGGACGACCGCGAGTTCGTGGAGATCGAAACGCCGACCCTGACCCGGTCCACTCCGGAGGGGGCAAGGGACTTTCTGGTCCCGGCACGGTTGAAGCCTGGCTCCTGGTACGCGCTACCGCAGTCACCGCAGTTGTTCAAGCAGCTGCTGATGGTCGCCGGAATGGAGCGGTACTACCAGATCGCCCGCTGTTACCGGGACGAGGACTTCCGTGCCGACCGGCAACCGGAATTCACCCAGCTCGATGTCGAGATGTCCTTCGTCGACCAGGACGACGTCATCGCGATCGGCGAGGACGTGATCGTGGCACTGTGGCGGCTGGTCGGGCAGGAGATCAGCACGCCGATCCCGCGGATCAGCTTCGTCGACGCGATGAACCGTTACGGCTCCGACAAACCCGACCTGCGCTTCGATCTCGAGCTCACCGAGCTCACCGACTTTTTCGCCGCGACCCCGTTCCGGGTTTTCCAGGCGCCGTTCGTCGGTGCCGTCGTACAGAAGGGCGGCGCCAGCACTCCGCGGCGCGGATTCGACGCGTGGCAGGAATGGGCGAAGCAGCGCGGCGCCCGCGGCCTGGCCTACGTCACCATCGCCGACGACGGAACGCTCGGCGGACCGGTCGCCAAGAACCTCTCCGAGGACGAACGCGCAGGCTTGGCGCAGGCCGTTGGCGCAGCACCGGGTGACGCTGTTTTCTTCGCCGCCGGTGCCCGCCGGTCCAGTCAGGAACTGCTCGGCGCGGCCCGGCTGGAGATCGGCAAGCGGGGCGGATTGATCGACGAGAGCCAATGGGCGTTCTGCTGGGTCGTCGACGCCCCGCTGTTCGAACGGGTCGACGAGACCGACGACGTGTCGGTCGGCGGGGCCGGCAGCACCTGGACCGCCGTGCACCACGCCTTCACCTCGCCGAAGCCCGAATCTGTTGAAATCTTCGACACCGACCCGGGTTCCGCGCTGGCCTACGCCTACGACATCGTCTGCAACGGTAACGAGATCGGCGGTGGCTCGATCCGTATCCACCGTGAGGACCTGCAGCGCCGGGTGTTCGCCGTGATGGGGCTGACCGACGACGAGGCACGGGAGAAGTTCGGATTCCTGCTCGACGCCTTCTCCTTCGGTGCGCCGCCGCATGGCGGCATCGCCTTCGGCTGGGACCGGATCGTCATGCTGCTGGCGGGCGCGAACTCGCTCCGAGAGGTGATCGCGTTCCCCAAGTCCGGCGGCGGGTTCGACCCGCTGACGCAGGCGCCGGCGCCCATCACCGCGCTGCAGCGCAAGGAGGCCGGGGTGGATGCCGTACCGGCGAAGCCCGCGGCGCCCAACAGCTGACCGGTTCGGCCACCGATCAGTAGCGCAGGACTGCCGCTGCGGGCCCGGGGCCAGGCACTTTCGCCCTGGAAAGCAGATGGACGGCGCCGCCGTGCTGAAGTGTCTGTACCGCCACCGCCTCGAGCAGGTCGCCTGCCTGCGGTCCGTCACCGTTGACGATCTGGTCGTTCGCCTCGTCGTAGCTCCCCGATACCGTTTCGTCCTCGGACAGGAACGCTGTGTCGACGCGGCCCTGGTACGCCGCCCGCACCAGGTCCTCGGTGCTCGTCGTGGCGCGTGGATCCTCGCTCCCCAACAGTGCTTGGCAGCGCTCGACCGCTTCCACAGGGCCGGCGTCGAGTCGCGGCCGCATCACGGTGTACGCGGCCTCGTGGAGCTGCTGTTGGTCCATGGACTCCGGGTTGGCCTCGATGACGCCGGCGAGAAGCGGGCCCAGGGTACTGAGCTTGCGGAAGTGGCCGCCGACCTCGGCGTCCGCGACCAACACCAGCGGCACCGGATTGACAGCGAGGCGGCGCTCGACAGCCGTGGCAACTCGGCGGGCGAACTCGACGAGCCGACTCTTGCGCCACTCTGCCGGACTGTCCCCGTACACCTGCGCATTGCTGATGCTGATCGAACCGGTGTGGGGTCTGGCGACCGGGCTAGCCTGGACCGGATTCTCGTAGTCCGGTTCCCCGAGGTCATCGGACAGGTTCTCTGGCAAGTCGGAGCTGTCCGCCTCGACCAGGGCGAACCGCGAGGCGTCGAACAACCGCACGCTCCCAGCGGTGATCGTCAACACGCAGAACGCTCCGTCGGCCGCCAGGATCGGCAACAGCGGCCGAACGTGAAAGCCGGGGCCGACGACCACTTGTTCGCTCAGCGGGATAGGGACCTGGTAGTGGTGCTCCCGGTCGGAGTCGAGAAACAACACCAGGCCCTGATCCTGGTGTTGCCAGAAGGGGTAGTCATCGATCAGCGATGCCGCCGGAGCCATGAATGCGTCGGCCTGCACCGCACTGAGCCCCGCAGCCAACAGCCCGTTGTGGGCCTGGCTGATCAGGTTCTTGAGCCGTATCGGGCCTTGACGGACCTCACTACCACGGACATGAGTGGGCAGGAAGATCGAGACTCCGAGCGGTGGAACTGCTGCCAGCACAGTGAACAGATCAGATCGGGTGAACAACGTATTCTCCTGACGGTTGGCATCGAGGCGACGGTGGTTCCCACTCATGGCCGGGCTGGGTCACTGCGGGCAGCTGAGCACGCGCGACGTCAGCTCCGCTCCGCCCCCCGGATTGTGTCGCCGCCCTTGCGGTCAGCGAGCCGCCCGAACTCGCTCTCCAGTGCTCTGACCAGCTTGTCGGCGGCGCCGCGGATCGCTGCATCCATGGTGTCCGCGAAATTGGTGACGGCCACTGGCGCCCGGCCGGCGGGGCGGGCCTCCAGCATGCAGCGTTGATCAGTTCTGCTCGACCGGCCGGCGCTCTCGTCACCCAGGTGCACCTCCACCCTGGTGATCCGATCGCTGAACCGTGCCAACGTGGCCTCGAGTTGGTCCTCCACCCGACGCACCAATTCTTCGCGACCTTCGATGTTGCTGTCGGTGCTGACTTGGATCTCCATACGCACTCTCTCTCGGGTGCTCGTTCACGATGACGGTCATTGTTTGTCTGTTCCTCCAGACCGTAGCTGCATCGTCTGCTCCGCAGTGATCGACGATCCCCGACCCGCCCCGGCGGTCCGGATACCTGGCCGTCGCCGCCATGCGGCGCCCGCTGCGGAGAAGACGTACCAACGGCGTTGACGTACCAAGCCGGAAACACGCGCTGAATAGAGTGTGCGAACCAACGGCATGGTCGGACAGCCGCAGTGCGATGCGGTGCGGCAGCAGGAACCTACGGAAAGGGAGCACAGTGGCCATCGAACGTCCGCGGCGCCGCACTCCCGGTTCGGCGTTGTCCGGGTGACCTCTTCCGAGCCGGATGTGCTCTACCCGGGCGGGTATGCCGCGGTGACGGCACGAGCCTCGCCCGTCGAGAGCTACCTGGCGCGTACCGGAACACTGCCCTACAACGACGCGGCGCACCGCGGCTATGACGAGATGACCGGCACCACCGGTGCTCTGCTGCCCGGTTGGGCGGACCTGGCCGCCGAACTCGACGCGATCGGTGGGTCCGGGCTCGGCGCCCTCACCGACCAGGTCGAGCGGCTCCTCGAGGACGACGGCGTGACCTATACGCCCGTCACCGGCGATCGGGACGCGCCGCCCGCGCCGGAGGAACCGTGGCGTCTCGACCCGCTGCCGGTGGTCGTCGAAGACACCGAGTGGGCACGGCTGCAGGCCGGCCTGATCCAACGGTCGACGCTGCTCGACCTTGTGCTGACCGACCTGTACGGGCCGGGGCAGCTCATCGAGAACGGTCTGCTGCCGCCCGAACTCGTGTTCCAGCATCCGGACTACCTCCGCCCGGCGCACGGCATCCGGATTCCCGGCGCCCACCAGTTGTTCTTCCACGCCGTCGACGTCTGCCGGGCCGCCACCGGCGAGTTCCAGGTTTTCGGGGACCGCACGCAGGCCCCGTCCGGCGCCGGCTACGCGATGGCGAACCGGCGAGTGGTGTCCAGGGTTCTGCCGGACGTCTTTCGACGCAGCGCGCCCCGCGGGCTGGCCGCCTTCTTCCACACCATGCGGTCCGCCCTCGCGTCGGTGGCGCCGGATCAGACCGAGAACCCGAGGGTGATGGTGCTCACCCCAGGAACGCATTCGGAGACGGCGTTCGACCAGGCGATGCTGGCCTCGCTGCTCGGCGTTCCACTGGTCCAGAGCGCGGACCTGACCATCCGCCGCGGCCGGCTGTGGATGCGGTCGATGGGCCGCTTCGAACCCGTCGATGTCGTCGTGCGCAGGGTGGACGCCTCCTGGTCGGACCCGCTGGATCTGCGGCCGTCGTCCCGGTTGGGGGTGGTGGGCCTGACCGAGGCGTGCCGGCGGGGGACCGTCACCGTCGTCAACACCATCGGCAGCGGCGTGTTGGAGAACTCGGGCCTGGCACCGCTCATGCCGAAGCTGGCCCGGGCGATCCTCGGCGAGACACTGAAGTTGCCTTCGCTGCCGACGTTCTGGTGCGGCAACCCGGCGGAACGGTCGCATGTTCTGGCGAACCTGGACGAGATGGTGCTGCGGCCGGCCGGTCGGGGCAGATCGCTGTTGCCCGCGTTGATGTCGCGGGCGGAGCGGGACGAGTGGCGGGCGCGGCTGGAGGCCGAGCCGACGGCGTGGGTCGGCCAGTCGGCCGCGCCGTTCTCCGAGGCGCCGATGGCCACGCCCGACGGGCTGATGCCGGGGCAGGTGAGCTTGCGGCTGTTCACCGTCGCGCACGGTTCCGGCTATGTGGCGATGCCCGGCTCACTCGGCCGGGTGCAGCAGACCCAGCAGACCGGCGGCCGCGGCGGGACCAGCGTGGCCAAGGACGTGTGGGTGCGTTCCGGTCGGGCAGACAGCGCCGACCGGATGGACGGCAGGGTCTGGCTGTACGAGGGTCCGCTGGTGGCGCCGGAGCGGCTGGAGGTGGCGTCATCGCCCCGCGTTCTGGAGGACATGTTCTGGCTGGGCCGCTACGCCGAACGCGCCGAGGACCTGACGAGGTTGCTGACCGTCACCCGCGAACGGGTGGAGGAGTTCCGGTTCCGCCCGCAGCATCCCGGCGCCGGCTGCGTGCCGGTGCTGCTGTCCGCCGTGACCGAGGTGTCGGGGACGCCGGAGCCCGCCGCCGGAGCCGAACCGCTGCCCCGGATCCGCGACCTGATGGTGGACGCCGCGACGGAAGGCACAGTGGCGCAGTCCCTTTCGGGTCTGCGGGAGGCGGCCCGGGCGGTTCGCGATCAGCTGTCCGGGGACACCTGGATGGTGCTCGGTGCGACGGATCGGGCGATCACCGAACTGGCCGACGCGTCCGGGGACGTCGGTGGTCTCGCCCTGTCGAGCACGCAGGCCGGTGTGCTGTCCAGCATGCTGGCGTTGTCCGGGCTGGCGAGCGAGAACATGGTGCGCGATCCCGGCTGGTACTTCATGGACCTCGGCCGGCGGCTGGAGCGGGCACAGCAGCTGACTACGATGCTGCGGGCGACGTTGACCCGCGCGCATTCCTCGGCCGTCGACTCGTTGGTGGTCGAATCGGTGCTGGCGGCGGCCGAATCCAGTGTGACGTACCGCCGGCGCTACCGCGGGCGGATTCAGATCGCGACAATGCTGGAGCTGCTCCTGCTCGATGCCGGCAACCCGCGGTCGCTGGCGTATCAGGTGGGTCAGGCCCGCGCCGATCTGCGTGCCCTACCGGATTCCTCCGGTACGTCCCGTCCGCAGCGGCGCCTGGAGGATCTGGAGGGCAGGCTGCGCAGGGTGCGGCCGGCGGATCTGGTCGACGCGGATGCCGCCGGGCGGCTCACGGAGCTGCGCCAGTTCCTGGACGACGTGTACGGGGCCCTACGCGGGGTTGCCGAAGCGGTTGAAGGACAACACTTCTGGCATCCCGCAGCGATGCAGGCGCTGCAGACCGGTTCGGCTGCCGGGACCGGGCAGGAGCCAGCATGACGCGTCGTTACCGCATCGAGCACAGCACGGTGTACCGGTACCCGGCCGAGGTGGGGACCTCCTTCGGGCGGGGTTACCTGCGACCGCGTGATACGCCCGGGCAGCGGTGCCTGCAGCACAGCCTGACGGTGCACCCGCAGCCGAGCGACCTGGCGCACGATGTCGACGCGTACGGCAACGGCAACGCCTACTTCCACATCACCGACGCGCATACCGAACTGCAGGTCATCGGGCGCTCGGACGTCGAGGTGACACCACAGGCGCTGGACCCGCAGGCGACTGGCCTGCCATGGGAACGCGCCCGCCCGGCCGGTGTCGACCCGGCCGCGGTGGAGTTCACCCTGCCTTCGCCGCTGGTGACGATGCCGGCCCCGATCCGGCAGTACGCGGACCGATCCTTCACGCCGGGGCGGCCGCTGCTGGACGCGGTGATCGATCTGACCCACCGCATCTTCACCGAGTTCACCTACCAGTTCGGGGCGACCTCGGTGTCCTCCACCGTCGTCGACGTGCTCGAGTCGCGAGCCGGTGTCTGTCAGGATTTCGCCCACCTTGCGGTCGGCTCGATGCGCTCGGTCGGACTGGCCTGCCGCTACGTATCGGGCTATCTCGCGACCCACCCGCCGCCGGGGCAGCAACGGCTGGTTGGCGCGGACGCCAGCCACGCCTGGGCCGCGGTCCGGATGCCCGACGGCGGGTGGCTCGGTTTCGACCCGACCAACGACACGCTGGCCGACGAGCGTTACACGGTGCTCGCCTGGGGCCGCGACTACGACGACGTCGCACCGCTGCGCGGCGTGATCTACACCGACTCCAAGACCAGCACGATGGACGTCGCGGTCGATGTCGCCCCGCTGGACTGATCCGGACGAGCCCCAACCCCTCCCGACGCTGAGGATGTCCATGCGTGATTTTTCCTGCCCGGAGTGCGGCCAACGGCTTGCGTTCGAGAACTCGCTGTGTCTGAACTGCGGTCATCGGATCGGCTTCGATCCCGTGCTGCGCGAGTTCGCCGTCCTCGGCCAGCAGGGCGTGACTACTCTCGAACCGCAGCGGATGATCTGCGCGAACCAGCAGACCGCCGGCTGCAACTGGCTGGTGCCCGCGGCCGGTGCTGCGTTGTGCCGATCCTGCTCATTGACCCGAACCCGCCCGGCGGACGGTGACTCCGCGCTGCCGGCGTTCGCCGAGGCGGAAGCCGCCAAGCGTCGACTGGTCGTGGAGCTGGTAGATCTCGGACTGCCGATCAGCGACCGCGTCGAGGACCCGCAGCGAGGGTTGACCTTCGACCTGCTCTCCAGCTCCCAGCAGCAGGTCATCACCGGCCATGACGACGGGGTGATCACCCTGGATCTCGCCGAGGGTGACGACGTGCACCGGGAGAAGCTGCGGGTCTGGATGGACGAGCCGTACCGGACACTGCTCGGCCACTTCCGGCACGAAACCGGGCACTACTATTTCCTGGTGCTGGCCGAATCCGGTTCTGCCAGGGCTGATTTCGAGATGCTGTTCGGCGACCCCGACGCCGACTACCAGGCCGCGCTCGACCGGCACTACTCGCAGGGTGCACCCGCAGGTTGGGAACAGACCTACGTCTCCTCCTACGCCGCCATGCACCCCGCCGAGGATTGGGCGGAGACCTTCGCACATTACCTTCACATCCGCGACACCATCGACACCGCAGCCGCTTTCGGCTTTGCGCCGGCCGGTGCGACCGCGACGCAGCCGCTCGCCGGGAACGCCGGGTTCGACCGGATGATCGCGCTGTGGCTGCCGCTGGTCTGGTCACTGAACATGATCAACCGGTCGATGGGGCACCGGGACCTGTATCCATTCGTGCTGCCCCCGGCGGTGCTGGAGAAGATGCGACTGGTCCACCGGCTGGTGGCGGCGAGCAACGCACCGGCCGAGATCAACGCGACGGTCAGTCGGCCGACCAAGGCGGCGACCTCGGGGTGATAGCCGGGTACGCCTCTGCAGCGGCAGTGTCCACTTCTAGGCCGGCCGGTGAGCCGAGATCAAGGTGGCGTAGGCGACGAGGTTGCTGTCGTAAGAGCCTGCGCTTGCGTCGAACCCGCCACCACAGGTGATCAGCCGTAGTCCCGCGTGGTCGATGTTGCCGTAGACGCTGAGGGTGGGAAAGCTGTCTTTGCGGTAAGAGCGGACTGCGTCCACGCGGAAGGCGGCAACAATGCCGTCGGCCCTGGTCACCTCGATGGTGTCCGTGGGCCGCAGGTCGCCGAGCCGATAGAAGACCCCGGGCCCGTACTCGCTGGAGTCGACATGGCCCACGATGACGGACGGCCCTGCGGTGCCGGGCGCCGATGAGTTGCGGTACCACCCGGCCTTGGAGTCGGGGTCGTTCAGGTCTGGGACCTCGATGGAGCCGTCGGGATTCCGGCCGAGTTGTATCACTGGTGACTGGACGTCGAGCGTCGGGATGGACAGCGACACCGGCGGTGAGGGCGGGAGCTCAGGCCCGTCGGTGCGCGGTGGTGGTCGGCGGGTTGCCGGGGGCTCGGCAGTGCTCACCGAGGGCAACGCGTACGCGGAACCGCCAGCACCTCCGGTCGACGGCTGTGCCGTGGCGGCGCGTGGTGCGGGTGCGTCGGGCGCGATGGTGCCCGCCGCGGCGGGCGGCGGCGTCGGCGGACCGGGAGTCACACCGAGAAACGACGACGCCAGCACCGCGAGGCCGACCGCGCACAGGATGATGGCCAGCGCCGCGTAGCTGCGCGCACGGCCGGTGCGGGCCTGCGATGTCATTGGCTGCCTTGTCCCCTTGATTCGGTGCGTCGCTGTGTTGTGTTGCCCGCGGCAGGCCCTTCCGCAGCCGGGAAATGTCATGCTGCCCGGGGTGGAAGTTCACCCCGGGCAGCATCGACGGCAGCGGCCGCGTCAGTCCTGCGCAGGGCGCCGCCGCCGGTAGGCCAGCACCGCCGACCCGGCCGCGGCGAACAACGCCAGGGCACCGACAGCGACTGCGGACGTGTTCACCCCGTTCGCGGCCGTGCTACCACCGCCGGTGGCCACTCCGCCCTGAGGTACCGCTGAGGTCTGCATCGGCGCGAGCGGTCCGCACAGTGCGGGCGCGGTCGCCTCCAGCGGCAGAGACTTGTCCAACGGGCTGGGCCCGAGGACGTCGTCGTACTTGCCGTTGCCGTTGTAGTCGATGCCGTGCACCACGATGACCGCGGTGCCGTTCTCGAGGTTGCTGACCACGGCGGGGTCGAGGTCGATCGTTCGCTCGTAGGTGAAGTTCCCCGTTGCGGGGAAGTCCTCGATCGCCAACGCGGCCGCCGGCGAGGTGTCGCCGGTCAGCGTCAGCGAGGTGCCAATCGTTCCGTAGAGGGGGGCCCCGTCAGGCGTCGAGATCGCCAGGTTTCCGTTGTGATCGGTTGCCTCTGCGTCGGTCGGGCAGCGACCCTTACCGTCGATATGGATGTGCTGGGCGTGCGGCGCACCGTCCAGTAGGCCGTTGACGGTCATCTTGATGGTCGCTGAATCACCGTTGAGCGTCACCCAGGCCTCACCGTTGCCGGTCACCTTGTTCGCGGTGATCGGGTTCAGCGTCGCCTGGTACGACGCGTCGTCCGCCGCCGCCGCCGCCGCGGCCATCGCCGGCGTAGCCAGTCCCACGCTGAAAACGCACGCTCCTACCGCAGCCAGCGCCAGTGCCTTTGATGCCATGAATGTGCCTCCCCGTGTAAATGCCGTTGGCCACCGTTGACGCAACGACAGTTGATCTTGCTCGCATGCTTTTGGTCGCATGTCTTTGCTCGCACCCAGCGGGCACTGCCCCCGTCCTTTTGTTGGTCGTAGCTTCGACGTCCAACCGCACCATGAGTGGTTCGGCCACGTTATCCGCTAGGTGCCCCAACCGAAATCACCCAGAGTGATGGACTGTTTCCGACCCTTCGCAATATTGATCACCCGTGAGTCACCAAACACGCCTATTCGACACAGCTGGCCCAATACCGTCAGTTTGTTGCCGCCTCCACTGACGTAAACATAAGAACCAAGATTGGTGACGCTGCTGGTGGTGACACGGCAAAAGGCCCCGCACTACCCGTCGGCATTGTGGGTGCAATGGTATTGCCGAATCTGTTTGCTGCAGTTCTCGGTGATAAGAGCTGGTCCCCTGATCGCGGTCGGATCGCAGGCGCCTGATCACGGCGGCGGTAGCGTCGGCCCGGTGAGTCCGTCTGAACCAGGTCTTTTCCCGGCGGCCGGCACCTCGGAGCCACCCGGGGCAGCACCCACCCGCTCGGCCGCTGCCTGCTCGCCGGACCGCCCCGTCGACCCGCACGCCCCGCTCGCCGCCAGGATGCGCCCGCGCTCGTTGGACGAGGTCGCTGGACAGGCGCACCTGCTGGGACCGGGCGCACCGCTGCGTCGCCTGGTGCAGGGCGGGTCGCCGTCATCGATGCTGCTGTACGGACCTCCCGGCACCGGGAAGACCACGCTGGCAACGCTTGTCGCCGGTGCCACCGGTCGGCAGTTCGCGCAGCTGTCCGCGGTGTCGGCCGGTGTCACGCAGGTGCGTGCGGTGATCTCCGATGCCGCCGCCCGGCTGCGGTCCACCGGCGAGCAGACGGTCCTGTTCATCGACGAGGTGCACCGGTTCTCCCGCACCCAGCAGGATTCGCTGCTCGGCGCGGTGGAGGACCGGACGGTCGTACTGATCGCCGCGACCACCGAGAACCCGTTCTTCTGCGTTGTCTCGCCGTTGCTGTCCCGGTCGCTGGTCCTGCAATTGCAGCCGCTGACCGACACCGACGTCGCCTCGCTGGTGGACCGGGCGGTGACCGACGAACGCGGCCTGGCCGGTGCCTTCACCATCACCGACGAGGCGCGGGCGCACCTGGTGGCACTGGCCGGCGGGGACGCGCGCCGGGCCCTCACCGCCCTGGAGGCGGCAGCCGACTCGGTGGGCGAGACAGCGGCGGCAGCCGACTCGGTGGGCGAGACAGCGGCGGCAGCCGACTCGGTGGGCGAGATAGCGGCGGCAGCCGACTCGGTGGGCGAGATGGCTGCATCCGGCGGGGGGCCGGGCGAGATCGACCTTGCTGCCGTGGAACGGGCGGTCAACCGGGCCGCGGTCCGCTACGACCGCTCCGGAGACCAGCACTACGACGTCACGAGCGCGTTCATCAAGTCCATCCGCGGCAGCGATGTCGATGCCGCGGTGCACTACCTCGCCCGGATGATCGAAGCGGGGGAGGATCCTCGGTTCATCGCTCGCCGGCTGATGATCCACGCCTCGGAGGATGTCGGCATGGCAGATCCGACCGCGCTGCCGGTGGCTGTCGCCGCGGCGCAGGTCGTGCAGTTGGTCGGATTGCCGGAGGCTCGTATCGCGCTCGCACAGGCAACGATTCATCTGGCCACCGCGCCGAAGTCGAACGCCGTCATCAGGGCGATCGACGCTGCCATGGCGGACGTGCGGGAGGGGAAGGCCGGTTCGGTGCCGCCGCCGCTGCGCGACGGGCACTACCCGGGCGCGGCGACATTGGGCAACGCTCAGCGGTACCTCTACCCGCACGATCGGCCGGGAGCCGTGGTGGAGCAGCAGTACCCGCCCGACGAACTGGTCGGGCGGAACTATTACGCCCCGACCGGCCACGGCGCCGAACGCCTGCTCGCGGAGCGGGTTCCGAAGATACGGCGGACGATCCGTGGGGAACCGAAACAGAGATAGGTATCGGCCTACCAGCGGAAGAGGGTGCGAGGGTGACGGGAGCAGGCAGGATCAGGGCGATCCAGGTAAAGCAGACCGGCGGGCCGGAAGTCTTGGACTACACCGAGATCGACGCCCGTGAGCCGGGTCCGGGTGAGGTCGCGGTGCAGGTGGCCGCCGCCGGGGTGAACTTCATCGACATCTACCACCGGCAGGGCGTCTACCCGATGCCGTTGCCGATGGTCCCGGGCAGGGAGGGCGCCGGTCAGGTGATCGCGCTGGGCGAGGGTGTCACCGACGTTGCCGTGGGAGACCGGGTCGCCTGGCTGCAGGTGCCCGGGTCGTACGCCGAAGAGGTGGTCGCACCTACCGAGAAACTGATCCCGTTGCCACCGACCCTGTCCGACGAGCAGGCCGCGGCAGTCGTGCATCAGGGGATGACGGCGCACGCGCTGGCAACCGATGTCTACCGCATCACGACCGGGGACACGGTGCTCGTGCACGCCGGCGCCGGCGGCGTCGGCCTGCTGCTCACCCAGATCGCGAAAGCCGCGGGCGCCAGGGTGATCACCACCGTCTCCACGCCGGCGAAGGCTGCGTTGTCCCGTGGGGCAGGCGCCGACGAGGTGTTGGTCGGCTACGGCGACGTCCCCGGCCAGATCCGCGAACTCACCGGTGGCCTGGGTGTGCAGGCGGCGTACGACGGGGTGGGCGCCGCCACCTTCGACGGCTCGCTCGATTCCCTGGCGGTCCGCGGGACTATGGTGCTGTTCGGCGGCGCGAGCGGGCAGGTTCCGCCGTTCGACATCCAGCGACTCAATCGCGGCGGCTCGTTGAAGCTGACCAGACCGACCGTCGATCACTTTGTGCGTGACCGCGCGGAGCTGCTCGGCAGGGCGGCGGACCTGTTCGGCTGGATCGCCGCCGGACAGCTGCACGTCCGCATCGGGGGCCGCTACCCGCTGGCCGACGCGGCGAAAGCCCAGGAGGATCTGGCTGGCCGGCGGAGCACCGGGAAGCTGTTGCTCACGCCCTGATCGTGTGAGCCCAATTTCTGTGGCCGTGATTTCAGGTGCCTGATTCGCCTGAACTCCGCACTTGTGGGTCCGGCGGCCATTCGTCGGCCAGCATTCCGAACCACAGGTCGTCGGTCCATTCACCTTTGATCCAGGTGTGCGACCGCAGCCGGCCCTCGAGCCGGAATCCGGCCCGGGTCAGCAACCGCGCCGAGGCCAGGTTGCGCCCGTCGCATTCCGCCGACACCTTGTGCAGACCGCGCTCCACGAGCAGGTGATCGAGGAGCCGGCGGACCGCCTCGGCGGCGTACCCGACGCCTTGATGCTCGACGGCGAGGGTGAACCCGATGTCCGCCTGCTGGCCGTTCTTGTGCAGATGCACCCCGAAATCGCCGACCAGGGCACGGTCGGCGCGCCGCTCGAGTCCGTACTGGAACCATCCCGGCGTCGTCGGGTCCGCTTCGACCAGTTCCCCGATCAGCGTGTGGGCGTCCTGCACCGTGTACGGCGCCGTCCACTGCTGGTATCGCGCGATATCGGGGTCGGACCGGTATGCCGACAGGGCCGACGCGTCCGTCATCCGCAAGGGGCGTAGGCACAACCGCGCGGTCAGCATTTCGATCAACCCTTCTCGCGGGTTTCGCGGGCCGACGATCCGGTCGTGATCACTGTCAGATCGGGATCATCAGACGAGCCAGACGGTGACGTCAGACGGGAGCACGTCGTTGTCCGGCAGGATTCCAGAGGCCGTCAGCACCTCACCGGCCGGCATCGGAACCGCGGTCGTTCCCATGTTCGACATCACGGTCACCTCGCCGTTGCGGTAGCCGATGACGTCATCGGGCAGGCCGGTGGTCCACTCCAGCGATCCGGCACCGAGCTTGAACGCGCGGCGTAGCGCGAGGGCCGATTGGTACATGGTCAACGTCGACCCGTCGACCCCTACCTGCTTGTCCCTGGCCAGCTCCGCGTACTGCGCGGGCTGCGGCAACCAGGTCGCGCCTGTCGGGCCGAAGCCCAGTCCCGGTGCGTCGCCCTCCCATGGCAGCGGAACGCGGCAGCCGTCCCGACCGGCCTCGGTGTACTCCGATCGCCACCAGGTGGGGTCCTGACGGAGGTCGTCGTCCAGCGCGGTGTGGTCGGGCAGGCCCAGTTCCTCGCCCTGATACAGGTACGCCGACCCCGGCAGGCCCAGCATCATCAGGCTCGACGCCCTGGCCCTGCGCAATCCGAAGTGATACTCGGGCTGCGGGTCATGTGCCCGGATGCCGTTCGGTCGCGGGCCGTCGGTTTCCAGTCCGAGACGCGAGACGTGGCGCACCACATCGTGATTCGACAGCACCCAGGTGGTGGGGGCGCCGACGGCGTCATTCGCCGCCATCGAGGCGTCGATCGTGCGGCGGAGCGCGATCGCGTCCCACTCGGTCTCCAGGTAGTCGAAGTTGAACGCCTGGTGCATCTCGTCGTCACGGACGTAGCGGGCAAGGCGGGACAGCGGCTTCACCCAGGCCTCGGCGACCAGCATGCGGTCGGGGGTGTACGTGTCCAGCAGCGCCCGCCAGGAGCGGTACACCTCGTGCACGCGGTCCTGGTCCCACATCGGGCCGGTCTGGAAGAAGCCCTCGGGGTCGGCGTCCGGGCCGGCATCGACCCGTGGGTCGAGGTCCGGCAACCCGGGCGCCTTGATCAGCGCGTGCGCGACATCGACGCGGAACCCATCGGCGCCGCGGTCGAGCCAGAACGCCAGCACCGACAGGAACTCCTCCCGGACCTCGGGGTTCTCCCAGTTCCAGTCGGGCTGCGTGGTGTCGAACAGATGCAGGTACCACTGGCCGGGCGTGCCGTCCGGGTTCGTCGTGCGGGTCCAGGCCGGCCCGCGGAAGCAGGACTGCCAGTTGTTCGGCGGCAGCTCACCGTTCTCACCCCGGCCGTCGCGGAAGATGTACCGGGCGCGCTCCGGGGATTGCGGCCCGGCGGCCAGCGCCTGCTTGAACCATGCGTGCTCGTCGGAGGAGTGGTTGGGTACCAGGTCGACGATCACCTTGAGGCCCAGCCGGTGCGCCTTGTCCAGCAGCGCGTCGAAGTCGGCGAGGGTGCCGAACACCGGGTCCACAGTGCGGTAGTCGGCCACGTCGTAGCCGGCGTCGGCCTGCGGCGAGGTATAGAACGGGGACAGCCAGACGGCGTCCACGCCGAGGTCGGCCAGAGCGCCGAGCCGGTGGGTGACGCCCGGCAGATCGCCTATCCCGTCACCGTTGGCATCGGCGAACGACCGCGGATACACCTGGTAGACGACGGCCGTCCGCCGCCAGTCGTTCGCGACCGACTCCTGCGTCGATGCGGTCGCCGCCGATGCAGGGGCTTCGATCAACGTGGCGGTCAGGTCGGCGCAGACCTCGATCGCGGTGGTTTGTCCGGTGGTCACTCGGGGTGGACCTCTCTGTAGACGCGGGTGTGGCTGACGGGCGGCGGGGGTGTCTGGTGTAGGGCAGGGGTGGTCGCTCGGCGGACGAACGGAGCCGCTTCGGACGAGGGTTGACGCCTGCGGCAGCAGCCGGTTGGGCGGTAGTCCGCACCGTGTTGCAGGTCACTCGAATCGATTCGACCCGGATATAGCTTACAAAGCCTGACGCGTTCCGACAACCCTTCATCGCACTCGCCAGGACGCTTCCAATATTTGGTCGCCGACACCCTCACTCGCTCACGAGTGAGGGTGACGGCACCGGTATCGGCTATCGAACAGCGGGGCACGGTGCGTCGGGCTACAGCGACCTGCGCGGTGAACCGGGCGTCGTCACCGACCGTCTGCCCGCGCTTCTCACGACCTGACCTCGCTCAGCCCGACGCCTGGCACGCGCCCTCGGCGGTGACGGGAGTCGGGCAGAACGAGCCGGTCCAGACGGCCCTCGAGCCCGATTCACCGACCCGGTAGACCTGCACCACGCTCGCTGCGGACAGCGCGACCGCCACCACGGCGACCACCACGCCGACCCATGGTGGGGGAGCCTGACGACCGGACCGGCGGGCCAGCAGGGTGGGCACACCCCAGGCGAGCAGGGCGGCCACGAACAGCCCGATCGCCCAGGGCAGCAGACTGCCGCCGAGATCCACGTGCTCGTTGATCAGCGGCGACCGGGGCAGCCTGGCCTGCAACCACTCGCCGGCCTCCGCCGCGACCTGCACCGCCCCCACCGCGGCCAGCGCCACGACCGGAGTGACGATGCCCAACCGGCGGCGTGCGGCCGGCCAGACGGCGGACAGCACGGTGAGCAGGGCGGCAAGCGGGATGAACGTGACAACGGCATGCACCACCAGGATGTGCACCGGTAACCCGTTGATCTGATCGAACATGCGGTGATCATCTCCCATCCGCCGCCGGGCGGGTGCTCCGCGACGCGCCGGCGTTCTCCGGTCGGCAGGAACACGCGCCGGGACCGGGTTCGGTTCATTGCGGCGGTCACCGTCTCCTCCGCGCAGCGGCGGGTACCCTTCCCACGGACGACCGCCGGTGATCGAACCGGAGGCAGGGCCCGACCGGTGCAGCGGGCCGCGGACAAGGATGGCGGCAGCCGTGAAGCGGATCTACTACTTCGGCGCGGGGGTTGCGCTCGGCGTGGCCGTCACCAGGCGCACCCGCAGAGCCAAGGAAGCCGCCCGAGAAGCGTTGAAGGCGAAGGTGACTCCATCGGCGATCGCCGCCGATGTCGCCGACGCGGTGGCGGAATTGGGCAACGCCGTCGGTGCGTTCGCCGCCGATGTGCGGCAGGGCGCGATCAACCGGCGGGCCGGCTACCGGCCGTTGATCGACAGCAGCACGGGTGCGGTGATGCTCGTCGGCCCCGAGGCGATCGGCCCGGCCATGCCCGTTCCGGTGAAACCCCGAGCGCCGGGAGCACCGCCGACCCGGCCGGTACCGCGCCCCGAGGCGACCCGATCGGCCCGACGATCGGCCTGATTTCTCCAGCAGCACACCGCCGCGCCGTAGGCGGGCAGGCCGCCGGGGCAACCGCCCGGCGGCCTCATCCTTTCGAGCATGTCAGCGAGGACCCATGCAGACCCACGAGATCCGCCGCCGCTTCCTGGGCTATTTCGAGAACACCGGCCACACCGTGGTACCGTCGGCGCCGCTGATCAGCGAGGATCCGACGCTGTTGTTCACGGTGGCCGGGATGGTGCCGTTCAAGCCGTACTTCCTCGGTCAGATCACGACGCCGTTCCCGCGTGCCACGAGCGTTCAGAAGTGCGTCCGAACGCTCGACATCGAAAATGTCGGCGTCTCGCAGCGGCACAACACCTTCTTCCAGATGGCCGGCAACTTCTCCTTCGGCGACTACTTCAAGCACGGCGCGATCGAGCATGCCTGGGCGCTGCTGACCGGGAGTCTCCAGGACGGCGGCTACGGGCTCGACCCGTCGCGGTTGTGGGTCACCGTCTACGAGACCGACAACGATGCCGCCGAGCTGTGGGAGCAGGTCGCCGGCGTCCCGCCGGAACGGATCCAGCGCCGCGGGATGGCGGACAACTTCTGGTCGATGGGCGTTGCCGGACCCTGCGGGCCTTGCTCTGAGATCTACTACGACCGCGGGCCCGAGTACGGGGTGGAAGGCGGGCCGATCGCCGACGAGGACCGCTACCTGGAGATCTGGAACCTCGTCTTCATGCAGGACATGCGCGGCGACTCTCATGGCTCCGGGGGCAAGGACGACTTCCCGATCCTGGGACCGTTGCCGCAGCAGAACATCGACACCGGGCTCGGTGTCGAGCGACTGGCCTTCCTGCTGCAGGGCGTCGACAACGTGTATGAGACGGACCTTCTGCGTCCGATCATCGGGCGGATGGAGCAGCTGTCCGGGTTGACCTACGGCCAGCAGCACGAGGCCGATGTGCGGATGCGGATCATCGCCGACCACAGCCGATCGTCGATGATGCTGATCTCCGACGGCGTCACCCCGGGCAACGAGGGTCGCGGGTACGTTCTGCGCCGGCTGCTGCGCAGGACCGTTCGCAGCGCACGGCTGCTCGGCGTCACCGAGCCGGTGATGCCCGGCCTGGCCCGGACGGTCAGCGAGCTGATGAGCCCGTCCTACCCGGAGCTCACCACCGACTTCGAGCGGATCCAGCGGATCGCGGTCGCGGAGGAGCAGGCATTCCTGCGCACCATCGCGTCCGGCTCGAAGCTCTTCGACCTCGCGGCCCTGGAAACCCGGGAGTCCGGCAGTTCGGTGGTACCCGGGTCGACGGCGTTCCTGCTGCACGACACCCAGGGGTTCCCGATCGACCTGACGCTGGAGATGGCGGCCGAGGCGGGGCTGAGTGTCGACACCGACGAGTTCGGGCGGTTGATGCAGGAGCAGCGGCAACGCGCACGGACCGACGCCAGGGCCCGCAAGGGCAAGCTCGCCGACCTCAGCGTGTACCGGTCGCTGCTGGAGCAGGGTCGCACCGAGTTCACGGGCTATTCCGAACTGGAGTCCGAGGCGACGGTCAAGGGCTTGATCCGGGACGGTGAGCGGGTTCTGGTCGCATCCGCCGGCGACGAGGTCGAACTGGTGCTGGACCGGACCTCGTTCTATGCCGAGTCCGGCGGCCAGGACTCCGACGCCGGCACCATCATCGGGGCCACCGGCGTGTCAGCCGAGGTCCTGGACGTGCAGCGGGTTGACAAGCGGCTGATCGTGCACCGGGTCCGGATCGTCGACGGGGAGCTCGCCGAGGGCGCGCATGTGCATGCGAAGGTCGACCCGGAGTGGCGGCTCGGCGCCCGGCAGGCGCATTCGGGCACACACGTCGTGCATGCGGCGCTGCGCCAGGTGCTCGGTCCGCAGGCGCTGCAGTCCGGCTCCTACAACAAGCCCGGGTACCTCCGGCTGGACTTCGCCTGGAACCAGGGGTTGTCCCCGGAGACCCGCAGCGAACTCGAGGAAGTCACCAACCGGGCGATCCGGCAGGACCTTCCGGTGCGGGTGCTGTATGGCTCGCAGGCCGAGGCGCAGGCGATGGGCGCGATCGCGTTGTTCGGTGAGACCTACGACCAGACCGTCCGGATCGTCGAGATCGGCGGTCCCTGGTCGGTCGAACTATGTGGCGGCACCCACGTCGAGCACTCCTCGCAGATCGGTCCCGTCGCCATCACGGCGGAATCCTCCGTGGGGTCGGGCCTGCGCCGGGTGGAGGCCGCCGTCGGGATCGAGGCGTTCCATCGGCTGGCCGCCGAACGAACCCTGGTGTCCCAGCTGGCGTCATCACTGAAGGTGCAGCCCAGCGAGTTGCCGGCCCGGATCGAGGCACTGCTCGATCGCCTGCGGGCGGTGGAGAAGGAGCTGTCGGCGCTGCGGTCGGCGGCGTTGTCGGCAAGCGCCGGCACGCTGATCGAGGGCGCCACGCAGATCGGCGATGTCGCACTGGTGGCAGCCACCGCACCGCCCGGAACGGCGCCGGCAGAGCTGCGCAATCTGTCGACCGACGTCCGGGGCCGGTTCGGCAGCCGGCCCGCGGTCGTCGCGCTGTTCGCACCCGGCCCGGGAACCGCGGCCTTCGTGGTCGCGCTGACCCCGGCTGCCGTCGCTGCCGGCTGGGCCGCCGGTGATCTCGCGAAGGTGCTGCTGCCGGCGATCGAAGGCCGCGGCGGCGGCAAGAAAGACATGGCGCAGGGCGCCGGAACCAACCCCGATGGCATTCCGCTGGCGGTGCAGTCCCTGCGGACGACGCTCGCTGCGGGCCGGGCCTGACGCGCGGTGACGACCCTTCCCGCGGCCCCGCGGCACCCGCGGTGAGCCCCGAATCCGACGCCGCAACACATCAGCACACACCCGGCAAAGGCGTGCGGCTGGGGGTTGACGTGGGTACCGTTCGCGTGGGCGTCGCGATCAGCGACCCGAATGGCCTCCTGGCAACCCCGGTCGGCACGCTGGCGCGGAACGCGTCGGGTGAGGCCGACCTGGTCGCGTTGGCAGCGCTGGTGGAGGAACACGAGGTGGTGGAAGTGGTCGTCGGGTTGCCGAAGACGCTGCGCGGCACCGAAGGGCCCGCCGCTGTCGCCGCCCGCGCCTACGGCAGCGCCCTGGGGGCCCGCATCGGTCCTGTTCCGGTCGTCTACGTCGACGAACGGTTGACCACCGTCTCGGCGGACCGGCAGCTCGCCGAGGCCGGGGTGCGCGGCCGCGCCCGCCGGAAGGTCGTCGACCAGCTCGCCGCAATCCGGATTCTGCAGAACCGGTTGGACAACCTCGCCGGCGGCTGCCGGTGAATGATCAGCTCGGCATCTTCGGCCGGGGCGACGGGGAAACCGGCGAGCTCGATGTCGACGAGCTCAAGGCCGCATTGGCCGCCACACCGCCGGAGGACTCCATCGACTCCGAGCCCCCGCCCAGCCGACCGGAACGGGAGGTCGATTCCCGCAAGGCCGTGCGCAGGCACCGTCGGTGGGTCGTCTTCTCGGTGGTGGTGCTCGTGGTCATCGTCGCCGGGTTGATCTCCGGCTTCGTGCTCTGGCGTTCCACCGCCGACATCGTGCCCGATTTCGCCGGCCCCGGCGGGGACGAAGTCGTGATCCGGGTGCAGGGCGGGGACGACATCTCCGACATCGCACGGACGCTGACCGATGCGGGCGTGGTGGCCGGTCCTGAGGCGTTCGAACAGCAGGCCGCTCTCGACGCCGACGTACAGGCGCTGCGGCCCGGTTACTACAAGGTGCGGCAGCGCGCCTCCGCGCAGGCGACGGCGGATGCGCTGGTGGCCAAGGGAAGTCGGGTCGGTCAGGTCCGGCTCATTCCCGGTCGGCAACTGGCGGATGTCACCGCCGTCTCGACCGATCCCGCGGCGCCCGCCACGGTTGTGCCCGGATACATCACCCAGATCACCGAGGCGGCGTGCGTGCCGCTGAACAGCAAGCAGGACTGCTTTCCCGCCGACGAGCTGTGGAAGGTCGCCGAGACCGCCGACCCGGCGGAACTCGGCGTCATCGAATGGGCGGACGAGGACGTCCGCACGGCGCCCGATCCGCGCAAGCGCCTGGAGGGGATGATGCTGCCCGGCGACTTCGACATTCCGCCGGGTTCGACGCCGGAACAGGCGCTCAAGGCCGTCCTGAGCGCGTCGGCCGCGCTGTGGAACGGCACGGACATCATCGCGGAGGCCGCCGCACGCAAGATCACCCCATATCAAGCGGCGATCATCGCGTCACTGGTGGAGCGGGAGGGCATCGTCGCCGACATGCCCAAGGTGTCCCGGGTCGTGTACAACCGCCTCGCGAAGGCGATGAAGCTGGAGTTCGATTCCACGGTCAATTACGCGCTCGATCGGGCCTCGATCGCGACGAGCGCCAAGGACCGGGCCACCAAGAGCCCTTACAACACCTACGTACACAAAGGCCTGCCGCCGACCCCGATATCCTCGCCCGGGCCCGACGCCGTTGCGGCGGCGCTCGACCCGGCGGAGGGCCCCTGGCTGTTCTTCGTCAAGCAGAACGCCAAGGGCGAGTCATGCTTCAGCATCACCGCCAAGCAGCACGAGGCCTGCGTCGCCAAGGCAAGGGCAGCCGGTGTTTTCGGTTGACCCCAACGGCTCCGCCCGCAGGGCGGGTGTCCTGGGTTCACCGGTCTCGCATTCGCTCTCGCCGGCGCTGCACCAGGCCGGATATGCTGCAACCGGACTGACCCGCTGGCGGTATGACGTGATCAGGTGCGATGCGCAGACGTTGCCCGCTCTGGTGGCCGCCGCCGGCCCGGAATGGGTTGGGTTCTCCGTCACGATGCCGGGCAAGGCCGCGGCAGCGGCTGTCGCCGACGAGCGTTCCGACCGGGTCACGGCGCTGGGTGTGGCCAACACGCTGGTCCGCCGGTCTGCCGGTTGGTTCGCCGAGAACACCGACGTGGACGGTGTTCTCGGTTCGCTGCGGGCCGCCGGATGCGGCGCACCCGGCTCGGCCCTGGTACTCGGTGGCGGAGGCACCGCCGCCGCCGTGCTCGCCGCGCTGTCCGAGATCGGCACTACCCGGGTGATCGTCGCCGGACGACGGCCGCAGAGCACGGCGGGCGTCGTCGACCTCGGGGTCAGGCTGGGGGTCCCGGTCACCCCGATCGGCTGGACGCTCGGGGAGATCGAGCACGCGGCCGCGGGAGCGGACCTGGTGGTCTCCACCGTCCCGGCCGGCGCCGCCGATCCGCTGGCCCTGGCATTGCGGGCAGTGCCTATCCTGTTCGACGTCGTCTACCACCCGTGGCCCACCCCGGTGGCCGCCGCGGGGGGGCCGGGCCGGATCACCGTCACCGGACTGGACCTGTTGCTGCACCAGGCGTTTCGACAGTTCGAGTTGTTCACCGGACTGCCGGCGCCGGTCACGGCGATGCGCGATGGCCTGCGCGCCGCCGCCGCAACGGACCTGCCGCTGCCGGTCTGAGCCGCCGCGTGGGCGACTCCACGATGGGGACAGATGTCGCCGCCGAGGTTGCCGACGTGAGAGCGTCGCGTCATGCACCCCGCCGGAATCGTGTCCGCGCTGGTGGGGCTGCTGGCCGGCGCCGCTGCAGGTGCGGTGCTCCGGGTGCTGCTCGGCCGCCTGCGGCGCGGTGTGGTGCTGCGCCCGGGTGTGCTCGAGCTCTGTTCGGCCGTGCTGACCGGCGCCGGAGTTGCCCTGACCTGGCCCGCACCGACCGTCGCGCTGGTTGTCTGGGCGGGATTGCTCGCGGTCGCGCTCGGTGCGGTGGACATCGTGCACCACCGGCTCCCGGACGCGATGACGCTGCCCGCAATTCCGATCACGGCCGTGCTGCTGGTGCTCACCGGGTGGGCCGCGCCCGGTACCGGCAGCCTCCTGATCGCCGCTCTGGTGGCTGCCGTGCTGACCGGACTGTTCTGGGCAGTGGCGTCCATCGCGCCCAGCGCGATCGGACGCGGTGACGTGAAACTCGTGCCGTCATTGGGGCTGCTGACCGGTTACCTGTCGGTGGCGTCGGCGGTGCTGGCCATCACCATCGCCTTCGTCCTGGGCGCCGCGGTCGCGCTGGTCGGCCTCGCCCGCCGGCGGTTGACCATGAGGTCGGCGATCCCGTTCGGACCGTGCCTGCTGGCCGGGACCTGGATCGTGCTGACCGTGCCCGGTTTTCTCGCCGTGGTCGTGTAGAAATCTGCGCTGCGCGGGTGTCCTGACGGGCGGACCCGTGCGTGCCGTTCGTCGAGGACGACTGAGGCCGGCAAGGAGTCCGTGGGCCACCCGGATCTAGCTACGTGGCCGCATGCTCGCGACCAACGGGCAGGTGAAGGGGTCGATGGCGCGGAGCCCGACCAGGTTCAGGTAGCGGACGACGATCGCGTACGACGTGCTCAGCGTGGTCTCGGTGTAGGCCACCCCGTTGTCGATGCAGAACGGCTTGATGATCGCCTGTGCGCGTCGAAGGTTCGGTCGCGGCATGCTCGGGAACAGGTGGTGCTCGATCTGGTAGTTCAGCCCGCCCATGGCGAACGTGGTGAACCGGTTGCTGATGATGTTGCGGCTCATCAGCACCTGGCGACGCATGAAGTCGATTTTGGCGTCCGCCGGCAGGATCGGCATTCCCTTGTGATTCGGCGCGAACGTGGCGCCGAGGTAGACGCCGAGCACGGCAACCTGGAGACCGAGGAAGGCAGCGGCTTGCCCGATATCCATTACCCAGAACACCAGGCCGAGGTAGGCGACCCAACGGACCGCGAGGACCGCCATCTCGACCGGCTGGCGCTTGCCGGACCGTCGGGTGACGCTGGTGATGATCGACTGTGCATGCAGGTTGATGCCTTCGAGCGTCAGCAGCGGGAAGAACAACCAGCCCTGATTGCGGCGCAGGAATGCCACGAGACGCGAGTGGCCGGAAGATTCCAACGGGTAGAAGTGCAGAACCGACGGCTTGATGTCCGGGTCCTTGTCGACTTGATTCGGCGCCCCGTGATGCTTGTTGTGCTTGTGGTTCCACCAGGTCAGGCTCATGCCGCTGAACAACGTGCCCAGCACCAGTCCGGCGCGGTGGTTCGCCTTGTTCGACAGGAAGATCTGGCGGTGCGCGGCGTCGTGACCGAGGAACCCGAAGTGCGCGACGACAAGGCCGAGCCCGACGGCCAGGAGCAGCTGCAGCCAGCTCTCGCCGAGCAGGATCATGCCTGCCACGATGCCCGCGACCGCCAGAACCATCAGTGCGGACTTGACGGCGTAGTAGCCGTAGCGCCGCTTCATCAAACCTGCCTGCTGCACTGTCTGCAGCAACTGCGAATACTCGGTGGGCGGTCTGGGGGTGCGCGGCTGTCGTGTTCTGCTCACTGCGGTGCTCATGCGGCCTCACGTCTGTCGGTGGGGATACCGGGCGTCACCAGGGATCGGACGGGAGCCGGGTATGTCGGGCGGGCAACTGTCGTGCGGCGTCGGCCGGTGGTCACAGCCAGGTTCGGCGGGCGGGAAAGGAACACGGATACATCGAGTACGGTCGTCACCGATCACGCCGAACCGGTGGCCGCAAGGAATCACGCGGTACAAGACCCGATGCGCGCTCCGGCGAGTAGATCCGGTGATCGCACCTGAAGTCACCCGAGGGGGGGTGGGTCCACCGCATCTGTTCCCGCCCATTCCTTGAAAGTGCCATGAGCGACTGACGTTTCGGAACCGGTGATTCCTGGACGATCCTCACCCTACCTTGCGTGGTTGTGGCCGAATCATTCCCCGACGTTTCGGCCAGGGCGTGTGCGCCGTCGACTGCAGGAACATCGCAAGCCATCACAGACCTCGGTCCGAACGGGCCCTTCGACCCTGTTGGCGCCGGTCGCGCTGGCGTCATCGTCGTAGAGGCGGCCGGTGTCGGTCGCGACGTGGGGACCGCAACCCAGGGGTTGTGGGCCGGAAAGGACTGTAGCCGTGACGACTTCCTTCCCGCTCGATCACGCGGGGCTCGCCGTGCTGCCCCGCGAGGAATGTCTGCGCAGATTGGCCGCTGCCCGGGTGGGCAGAGTGGCGTTCGTGTCGCAGGGCGATCCGGTGATCATGCCGGTGAATCACGGGCTGGACGGCGAGTCGGTGATCTTCCGAACGGCCGATGGATCCAAGTTGCTGGCGGCCGACAACGAACTGCCGGTGGCGTTCGAGGTGGACGGTTATGACGCCGACCGCCGCGCGGGCTGGAGCGTGCTGGTCCGCGGTGTTGCCGTCACCGTCGAGGACCCGGCCGACGTGGCCCGGCTGAACCTGCTCGGTGTGTGGCCATGGGCGGATCTGATCGAGCGCACGCACTGGATCAGGATCCGGACGTACTCGGTGACCGGTCGGCAGACGGTGCATCAGGCGCGCTGATCCCCGCTGTGGGTGTGCTCGGCGGTGGGATGCTGGGCGATGATCGCCCGGCACCCCTGCTCGTCGAGGTCGAACACCTGCTCGGCGCCGTCGATCGGAATCACCGAAACGGCGACCGTATCGGAGTAGACCTCGACAAGGTTCAAGCTCCCACTCGCCCACGTCCGGTCATGGCCGGTACGGGCCAGCGGATCGGTTCTGATCACCGTGGATCCCGCGACGGCGACAGGTACGCCGCCGAGCATCGCGGACTGCGCGATGTGATGGTGACCGGCGAGGACGAGTCGCACGTCTGTCGCCGCGATGGTCGCGGCGAGCGCCCGTCGGGAGGCCGATTCCAGGGCGAAGTAGCTCAGTAGGGGAGACGGCGGGGGAACCGGCGCATGGTGCAGTACCAGCACAGTCCCGTGTGGCGCGGGTCGTTCCAGCTCGTGCCCCAGTTCGGCCAGATGCAGCTCGGAGAGCCTGCCGTGGCCTGCTCCCGGAATAGTGGAATCGAGCACCAGCAGCCGTAGCCCGGCAATGTCATGAACCTGCAGGACCGGGCCACTAGCGTTGCGGTGCAGCAGTTCTCGATAAAGTGCCGGCCGAACGTCATGATTGCCAACGGCGAAGATGGGTGGTGCGCCGAGGGCCGAGAGCGCCGACGCGAGGCGCCGGTAGGCGTCCGGATCACCCGTGTCGGTGAGGTCGCCGGAAAGCACCAATGCGTCCAGTCGCCGGCCGCCATCCACCGCGTCCTCGAGCACGGCGACCGCGCGGCGCAGCGCTGCATCGGCGTCCAGCACGCCGTTGTACCGGGTGCCGATCGACGTCAGGTGCGTGTCGGAAAGATGCGCGATGACGTGTGATGGCACGTCGGGCGGGTTCCCGTCCGGGGTCAGCCAGAGCTGATGACGGTTGTCGCCGCGACTGTCGGCGGTGTCCTGCCCGCTCACGGTGCTGTGATCCACGTCCGGACGATATCGACCAGCGCGGCGAGCTGCGGGACCCGCCAGGTCGGCATTCCGCGCTGCTGACCGAAACGGTCCACCATCGCGGTGTCGAAGCCGGCGGCGGCCGCCGTGTGCAGCTCACCGGCCCATCGGGTTCCGATCATCAGCAGCCGGTCCGAACCGCCGTCGGCCGGAACCAGGTGCCGGATGGCCGAGCTGACCGGGAGCAACACCTGTTCGACGCGATCGGTCAGCCCGCAGGCGTCCAGCACCGGACCGGCCGCAGGGTCGTGCCGCTCGGTGAGGACCGCGACCCTCGCCCGCCCGGCAAGGGCGTCGACGATCTCCGTCAAGCCGTCCGGTGGGTCGATCACCCACGCGCTGGCAGAAAGATCACTGCGTGACGCCTCCCGGGCGGCGTCGATCCTGGACGCGCCGAGGCCGGCGGCAACGGCCAGCATCTCGACGGCCCGTTCGCCGTCCTCCGCTGTGCGCAGTTCCGGACCGGCCAGCTCGGTCCCGGTCGCGAGCAGGTCCGGCTTCTGCTCGAGGAAGCCGCGCATACCGGCGAGCACGGCGAGACTCTGCTCGGCCGACAGCGCCGATGCGACGTGCCGGGCGAAGGACTGCACGGCCAGATCGCCGGAGTGCACGACACCGTCCATCCTCAGCAGGACGCCACCGAACGCCGGATCCGACATCGTTGGCAGCGTACTGACCTGGTCGCCCAGGTCGGGCAGGCGCGTACTACCGTCGTGCGATGCGAGCGGTCGAGTATTCCCGACAGGGTGACCCTGATGTCCTGCAGGTCGTGGAACGGCCCGTCCCGGACCCCGCACCCGGAGAGGTACGCGTCCGGGTACACCGCTCGGGAGTCAATCCCACGGACTGGAAATCCCGCCGCGGCGCGGGCGCTGCGGGCGTCGTCGACCCGCCGCAGGTTCCCGGCCAGGACGGTGCGGGGATCATCGACGCGGTCGGTGTCGGTGTGGATGCGGCCATGGTCGGCCAGCGGATCTGGATCTGGGAGGCGGCCTATGCCCGCCCGCACGGCACGGCCCAGGAGTTCACGGTCGTACCGAGCCGCCACATCGTGCCGCTGCCAGACACGGCGTCCTTCGATCTCGGAGCCGCACTCGGGATTCCCTTCCTGACCGCACACCGCTGCCTGACCGTGACGCAGGACGGTCCGACCGATCTCGGCCCGGGTCGGTTGCAGGACCGGGTGGTCCTGGTCGCGGGAGGCGCGGGCGCCGTGGGAAATGCCGCGATCCAGCTCGCCCGCTGGAGCGACGCCACCGTTATCAGCACGGTGAGCAGCGCCGCGAAGGCTCGGTCCGCGGTGGCGGCGGGTGCGGACCACGTCATCGATTACCGGCAGCAGGATGTCGTCGCGGAGATCGGAAAGCTGGCTCCGCACGGGGTGAACACCATCGTGGAGGTGTCGCCGGCGGCGAACGCCGGGATCGACGCGCGTGTCCTCGCGCGCCACGGGTCGGTGGCGATGTACGCCGACAACGGCGGCGCGGAGCTGACCCTGCCGGTCCGGCCGTTGATGGCGCCGAACGCCCGGTGGCAGTTCGTCCTGGTCTACACCGCGCCCGCCGACGCAAAGGCGCGGGCGGTGCAGGACGTGGCCGCCGCGGTCGCCGCCGGCGCGATCCGGGTGGGCGAAGACGCCGGTTTGCCGCTGCACCACTTCGCACTCGACCGGGCCGCGGAGGCGCACGCCGCGGTGGAGCGGTTCGTGGTCGGCAAGGTGCTGATCGACGTGCTGCCCAATTCCTGACCCGGCAATGCGTACGGTTCGACGCATGCCGGGCCGTTCGAACGCAACCGCCACCCGCGGATGGGTCGCGGTGGTTGCGGGCGCCGCCGGACTGCTGATGATCGGCTCCTCGTTCCTGCCCTGGATCGGCACGGATACCGAGGACGGTGGTTCGACATCGATCACCGGGTGGGGCGGCATCACCGGCAACAGCGGCATTGCAGGGACCAACCTGAACGATGTGCTGGACGGTGACGGCACCTACCGCCCGGGCCTGATCGGCCTGCTGTTCGGGGCGATCACGGTGGTCGCTGCGATCACCGTGGCCGCGGTGCAGGGCGGCGAACGTCCGCACCGGATCACCGCGGCGGTGCTGACCCTGTGCGGATTGATCAGCACTGGCTGGGGCCTTTACCGCGCCGTGCAACCCGGTGACGCCAACGTGTTCCAGCCCGGTGAAACATCCGCGGGCTCTGGGCCGTGGGTGACCGCACTCGGCGGCGTGCTGGCGATCATCGCCGCCGCGTCGATCTTCGCCGGTCGCATCGACCCACCGCTGTCGCCGCTGCGACGGGGCATCCAGCCACGGTGAGTGGTCAGGTCGACAGGGCGCCGTCGATGAGCTGATCGGCGATGCTGTCCAGGATGGCGTCGTCTCCGGCGTACACCCCGTCCGGGCGTGGCCAGTGCACCACCACATCCGTGAAGCCGAGCGCGGCCGCCCGGCCGGCGGCGTCGGCGAAGGCACCCGGGCTGCTGACCGACAGCACCGGTGCCGAATCCAGGTCGAGGTAACGCTCGAGCTGACGTGCATCGCGACCGAGCTCGGCAGCCGCCTCCTCGAAGCGGCGCACCGATCCTGCGACGGCGTCCCACCAGTCGGACAGGGTCCCGGTGGCCGGACCGGTGGTAGCCCACGCGTCCGCGCGCGCCGCGACCCGGATCGCCCGAGGGCCGTTGGCGGCGACGATCAACCTGATCCGGGCCCGGCTTCCTGACGGCACCATCCTTGCCCGGTCCGCGGTGACATACGTTCCAGTGAAGGTGGTTTCGTGCTGTTGGAGCAGCAGATCGAGCAGCGTGACGAATTCGGCCAGCCGTTCGACACGTTGCCCTGGAGTCAGCACCTGCTGGCCGAGGACCGTGGCGTCCCAACCGGTGCCGCCGGCGCCGATGCCCGCGAGCAGGCGGCCGCCGGAGATGTCGTCGAGCGTCATCAGGTCCTTGGCCAGCGTCACCGGGTGCCGGAAGTTCGGTGAGCTGACCCAGGTGCCCAGCCGCAGCCGCTGCGTAACGGTGGCCGCGGCCGTCAGCGTGGGAATCGTGCCGTACCAGGGCTGGTCGGCCAGGTCCCGCCAGGCCAGGTGGTCGTAGGTCCAGCCGTGCGCGAAACCCCTGTCGTCCAGCGACTTCCAGCGGACCAGGGCCTCTGGCCAGCTGAATTGGGGAAGGATGACGACACCGACGCGCATGGACCGCAGGGTAGCGGGATCCAGGCAGTCGCCGGCAGTCGTTCGAGGCCTGGCAGGGCGGGACGGCTAGTTGTTCCGACCATGGACCTTGGTGACGGCGGCCGCGGCCTCCATCAGCATCCAGCCGGCCAGCTGCACCGACAGGTCCCGCTCGGGCGGCCGACCGACCACCGGTGAGAGCGCCGGCCTGGACCAGTCGGGCCCGAAACTGGGTCCAACTCCGGCGCGGATGGCGACATGCGCGTGCGCCCAGGCGGCATCGGCCGATGCCAGGACCAGATCGCGGGCGACCCGTCGGGCCCGGGTCGCTGCGTCATCATCCGCCGGAAGCAGCAGCGCCACCTGCGCGAGGTCGCGCGCGAGAATGCCGCTGAACAACCCGGAGTCGCCGCCGCTGTGGCCGGTCAGCACACCATCGTGGGACAGGTCCCGCCGCACCGCGTCGACCAGTCGACAGACCCTGCGAACATGGGTGTCGCGGGTCGCCGGCTCCCGCAAGGCGAGTTCAGTTTCGGCGCCCAGGACCACCCCCTGGTTGTAGGTGTAGATCACCTGCTCGGCCTGTGTCCGGCCGTCCGCCCCCGGACGCAGGCCGTCCCAGATCAGTCCCGACGCCGGGTCGCGCAGCCGCTCGTCGATCCAGTCCGCCGTGTCCGCGGCCCGCTGCAGCTGACCGCTCCTGGCCAGCAGGATCGCTGCCGGGCCGTTGGCCGGCACGTTTTTGAACGCATCGCCGCGCCGCCACGGGATGCCGCCGCCCTCGCGATCGGTCCACGCGGCGGTGATCTCGGCCATCAGCTCGCGGACCGCACCTGCGTGAGAGGTCCCGAGGTGGCGGTCCGACCGCTGCAGGGCCAGTGCCAGCCAGGCCATGTCGTCGTAGTAGTCGTTCGTCCATCGCACGCCGTTGGCCATCCGGATGGCCCGGGACAACCGCTCGGCCAGCTTGCGCCGCTGCACGTTCCGCGAGCCGGTCGGATCCCGCAACCCGGCATCGACGACGCAGTCCAGCAGATGTGCCTGCCACCAGTAGTTCCAGCCCAGAATGAACCGATGACGCAGTGTCGGCGGCCAGGAGTTCACTCCGAGGCGAGTGCCCGGCAGGCACCACAGCCGGCGCACCGAGCGCCGCAGCACTGCCTGCTCGGTGGTCGCCGCCCGGTCGTCGGGCGTCACTCGTCGTAGAGCTGCGAGCGGTCGAAGCCGTCCCTGGTGCGGCGCCGCTGGCGTCCGGCGACGACCGCGGTCGGCATCTGCGGGTCCGATGGATCGCGGTCGAAACGCTGGCGTTGCAGCGACTCCGGGTCCGACTCCGGGTCCGTTGTCCCGGGATCCGATGCATCGGGGACGTTCTCGCGGTCGTCCAGTGCGCGCGGCGCAACGACCTCCCGGTGCACGAACACACCGAAACCGATCAACGCGAGAACGCCGAACACCGCCCATTGCAGCGCGTACGACAGGAACGGCCCAGCATCGGTCTGTGGCACGTCGATCGGCGTCAGCACACCGGGGCTGTTGGCGGTCAACTGCACGTAGCCCCGCAGAAATTGCTCGGATGGCCGCGCGCCACCGACCGTCGCGCCGGTGACCGCCGACTTGTTGATCGCGTAGGCCTCGACCCGGTCGTCCACGATCGTCGGCTGACGGTTCCGCGGATCGGTCTGCTCCTGCTGGACCCGGCCGCTGATGGTGACCGACCCGCCCGGCAGGGCGGCAATCGGAACGTTGTTGCGGACGTCGACGAAGGACACGTAACCACGGTCGACCAGCAACCACTGTCCGGAGTTCAACCGGAACGGCGTGATCACCTCCGACACGGGATTGCCGTTGGCGTCCTGCCGGAGTCGTACCTGCACCTGCCTGCTGGGATCGAAGGTGCCGGTCGCCGTGACCACCCGCCAGAGCGCCTCGGCCGGCGGTTGTCCGGTCGTCGACAGCAGGTCGGTGGCCGTGGCCGGTGCCGCGGCGAGCGCCGCCTGGATAGCGGCGTTCTGCGTGGACCTCGTCTCGTGCTGGGAGAACTGCCAGGGCGCGAGCAGGAAGAAACACGTCGCTGCGAACGCCAGCGCGGCCAGCGCAGCGGCGATCCAACCCGGGCTGAGCGCAAACGCCCACCGGTTGCCAGGGCGGCCCACGACGGAATCCCGTTCGGTCACCGGCGGGAGCGTTCGGCGTTGGCGGAACCGGCGGTAGTTGCGAGCCGTCGGCGGATCTCGGCGACAACGCCCGGCGCGGCCGCGACCGTCATCGCCAGCACCTCGTCGAAACCGGCGTCCGGACCGTAATAGGGATCCGGCACCTCGTCGTCATCGGCTTCCGGGTCGAAAGTTCTGAGCAGCGCGACCTTCTCGCGGTCCCCGGTGAGTGCCCGCAACTGGTGAAGGTGACCATAGTCCGCGGCCAGAGCGAGGTCGACATCGTCGAGGTCGGCCTGCGAGATCATCCGGGCGACGTGGTCGTGTTCGGGGTATCCCGCCGCGCGCAACACCCGAACGGCTCGATGATTGGCCGCATTCCCCACGTGCCAATCGCCCGTTCCGGCACTACTGACCCGGACCTGATCGGCCAGTCCGGCCTGCGCAATAGCGGCCCGCAAAACCTGCTCGCCAATCGGGGAGCGGCAGATGTTGCCGGAGCAGACGACGCAGACATGGAACCGGGTGTCGACGGAGAACTGCGGCGTCGCGGGCGACGAGGACGGGCGCGGCACGGACTTCACACGTCCATTGTCCACCGTGCTGGCACACTGGGGCGCCGATCGCTGGCAGGACCGTGCTGTCGCATCCTTGCGGCAACGGCGCACAACGAGAACAGCGCACAACAACAAGGGGGCACCGTGGTCCGGGTCCGCGACGTTCTGGCTGTCCTGGAGACGGCGTACCCGTCCTCGCTGGCCGAGGATTGGGACACAGGCATTGGATTGACCTGCGGAGATCGCGACGCCGGGGTCTCCACCGTGCTCCTGTCGGTCGACGTGGACCGTCACACTGTGCGGGAGGCGATCGACCTCGGTGCGGAACTGCTGGTGACGCATCATCCACTGCTGTTCCGGCCGGTTCAGTCGATCGCGGCCGACACCGACAAAGGATCGCTACTGCACCCGATGCTGCTGGCGGGCCTCGCGCATGTCGCCGTGCACACCAACGCCGACGCTGCCGTCGGTGGGGTGAACGACGCCCTCGCCGGGGTGCTGGCGCTCTCCGGCACGCGGCCCCTCGTGGCGCGGGTGGGCGACGGTGCGATCGGCAGCGGACGGGTCGGCAGCCTGCCGCGGACGACGACGCTGCGGGCCTTCACCCAGCGGGTGGCCGGGGTCCTGCCCGGCACCATCGGCGGGGTTCGCGCGGCCGGGGATCCCGGCCGGCAGATACAGACCGTCGCCGTGTGCGGCGGAGCCGGTGACGGATTCCTCGACGCGGCGGCGGCCGCCGGGGTGGACGTGTATCTCACCTCCGATCTGCGGCATCACGTTGTTGCGGAGTTCGTCGCCGATCCCCGGCGACCGGCCGTGGTGGAGGTCGCGCACTGGGCGGGGGAATGGCCGTGGCTGGCCGCCGCAGCGGTTCTGCTGGAATCCGAACTCCCCGGACTGCGGACAGTGGTCTCCTCGCTCCGGACCGATCCGTGGACTGTGCACGCCCCGTCCCGTACCGAACCGACCCTGATCGAAGCGTCCCGAGTCGAACCGCCTGAATCGGGGCGTCCCTGATCGAAGCGTCCCTGATCGAAGCGTCCCTGATCGAAGCGGGAGACTGAAAGGATGGGCCCGTGCCCCTCAAAGCCGATCCCTTCGTGCAACGCCGCTTGCTCGACGTCGCACGCCTCGACCAGGCGATGTCGGCGGCCGAGCATCGCCGCCGCACACTGCCCGAACTGGTGTTGATCAGTGCGGGCAGCGCCGCGGTGCAGGAGCTTCGCAGTGCCCGCATCCTCGCCGAGACGGAGATCGGCGATCTGGACCGTGCCGGTCGACGGCTGGACAACGAGATCGACGCAGTGCGGGCAAGGGCAGAGCGGGACGCGGATCGGCTGGCTACCGGGACCGCTCCGGCCCGCGACCTGGAGAACCTGCAGCACGAGATCGTGTCGCTGGCCCGGCGTCAGGCGACCCTGGAGGACGAGGCGCTGGAGCTGATGGAGCGGCGTGAGGTCGCTGACGCGGCGTTCGCGGACACCGACAGCAAGCTGGCCACCGCGCGGGCGGAACTACTGGCCGCCGAGCAGCGACGCGACGACGCCTTCGCCGACATCGATGGCGAGCTGCGACGGTCGGCTGCCGAACGCAAGGCTCTCCTCGACGGTATGCCGACGGAGCTCAATGCCTTGTACGAGCAGATCCGGGCACGCGGGAGGGTCGCTGCCGCGAAGCTGAACGGGTCGCGGTGCGAGGCGTGCCGGATGGATCTGGACCGCAGTGCGCTCGGCGACATCTGGGCGGCCGGCGTCGAGGACGTGGTGCGCTGCAGCGAATGTGGCGCGATCCTGATCCGGTCGTGAGCCCGCCGCAGCGACCGCCGGTGTCGGTCGGCGGTGCGGTGATTGTGTACGCCGACGGCGGCTCCCGGGGGAACCCCGGGCCGGCGGGATACGGCGCTGTCGTGCTCGATCCGGCCGGCGCGATCCTTGCCGAGCGATGCGGCCCGCTGGGCGTCACGACCAACAACGTGGCCGAGTACTCCGGACTGATCGCCGCTCTCGAGGCGGCCCGCGACCTGCGGGCGTCGGTCGTTACGGCAAGACTCGATTCCAGGTTGGTGGTCGAGCAGATGTCCGGCCGTTGGAAGATCAAGAATGCCGAACTCCAGCGGCTGGCCGCCGCCGCGACAGCGCTGGTCGAGCAGTTCCAGCGGGTGGAGTTCGAGTGGGTGCCGCGCGCGCGGAACGCACGGGCGGACCTGCTCGCGAATCGCGCGATGGACGACGCCGCTGCCGCACCGGCCGGCAGTGGCACCGGGATGCGCGGCCCGGCGGATTCCGCGGCGGCGGCGCCGGCCGAGATGGTCGATGGCGCAACGCGTGTGGTCCTCGTCAGGCACGGCCAGACCACCTGGGGCGCCGAACTGCGGTTCGCCGGCCGGCAGGACGTCCCACTCACCGCCCTCGGGCGTAGCCAGGCCACCGCTGTCGGCAAGCGGATCGGCACGCTGGCCCCGACCCACATCCTCACGTCGCCGCTGCAGCGGTGCACCAGCACGGCAGCGGTGATCGCCGACGAGGTCCGGGCGACGGTGACCGTTGACGAGCGCCTGGTCGACGGTCTGCTCGGCGACTGGACCGGGTTCCGCGTCGATCAGATCGCGGAGCGATGGCCACGCGAGTTCGCGGCGTGGCGGTCGGACCCGGACGCGGCCCCTCCGGGCGGCGAGTCCTTCACCGGAATCCGGGACCGGGTATGGCCGGTCGTGGACGATGCTGTCGAGAGCCGCCGCGGCACAACGTTGGTCCTGGTCACCCATGCGGCGCCCGCGAAGATGATCCTTGCGGCCGCACTCGGCGCGGACTCCGGAATCGCCTACCGGGTGCGGATCGACACCGCTTCGTTGTCCGGATTCACGGTGCAGCCGTCCGGAGCGGTGATGGTGTGGGCCGTCAACGAAACCGGTCATCTGGTCGGCTGACGGTTGCGCTTGCCGCTCGCCGCTCGTGGTACTTCACTAGAGCGGTGGCAGGGGGCTTTGCACGACGGCGCTTCGCGGACCGCGGCGCGGCCGGCCGGCACCTCGCGACGCTGCTGAGCGGTTACGCCGGCCGGAGCGACGTCGTGGTGCTCGGGCTGCCGCGCGGCGGCGTGCCGGTCGCGGCCGAGGTGGCCGCCGCGCTGTCCGCCCCGCTCGAGGTCCTGGTCGTCCGCAAACTCGGCACGCCGGGCCGTCCGGAACTCGCCATGGGCGCCATCGCGAACGTGGGCACGACGGTCGAGATCGTCACCAATGCCGATGTTGTGCAAGGGTTATCGATCAGTGCGGCGGACTTCGACGCCGTTTACCGCGCCGAGTTGCAGGAACTGGAACGGCGGGTGGTGGCCCTGCGCAGGGACCGGCCGCCGGTGCCCGTGACAGGTCGGGTCGCCATCGTTGTCGACGATGGTTTCGCCACCGGCGCGACCATGCGGGCCGCGGTCGCGGCGGTCAACCGGCAGCTACCCGCGCGGGTCGTGGTGGCTGTACCCGTCGGGCCGGCGGGGATGGGGTCCGGCTGGGGAGAGCAGGTGGACGAGGTGGTGTGTGCGCTCACACCGGACCGGTTCTCGGCCGTGCACCAGGGATACGACGACTTCTCGCAGACCTCCGACGAGCAGGTGCTGGCCGCACTGGCCGGGTGCATCCCGGAGGGCAGCGTCCAGGAGGGCAGCGTCCAGGGAGGCAACGTCCAGGAGGGCAGCGTCCCGGAGGGCGCCGATCGCCCGTAGGATCACCGGCGGATGAGTCGGCCGGGCGGCCGCGTCGGCCGTGCTGGCAGCAGCGCGGGCGTCGAGGAAAGTCCGGGCTCCACAGGGCAGGGTGGTTGTCAACGGCAACCCGGCGTGAGCCGCGGGACAGTGCCACAGAGAACAGACCGCCGGGCGTTCTCGGACGGCCGGTCAGGGTGAAACGGTGGTGTAAGAGACCACCAGCGTCCCGGGTGACCGGGGCGGCTCGGTAAACCCCACCCGGAGCAAGGTCAAAAAGCCGTCGTCCCGCAAGGGACCCGGTGCGCAGGTGTTCGAGGGTGGCCCGCCCGAGCCTGCGGGTGGACCGCATGAGCGTGCCGGCGACGGTACGCCGAGATGGATGGTCGCCGAACGGGATCGCCGTAAGGTGCCCGGGAACAGAACCCGGCTTACAGGCCGGCTCATCCGCTCGACCGGGCCGCACGGGCTTGATGGGGTCACGCACCGTTCGTGCCCATTACCATCTCATGCATGGCAGAACCTGGCGAAGTCAAGGCGGCGCGGAACCGTGCCGGACTGACTCAGCAACAACTGGCTGACATCCTCGGCGTCCACGTCAAGACTCTCCGCGACTACGAGAAGGGCAAGCGTGCACGGTTGCGGGTCGGGCAGGCCAAACTCGCCGATTTCATCGCCGCCCACCCGGAACCGACCGCGCCCGATGCGGTTTCGCCGGCGGCGGCCACCGGGTTGCGTCCGCTGGCTGAGGCCAGCGACATGGAATTGATCGCGGTCCTGACGGCGCGACTGGCGCTGCTGCGGGCCGCCGTCGACGGGCCCCTTCCGGTCGCCGTGGAGGTGCAGGCGCCGACTGTCGTTGTGCACACCCTGGTGACGCAAGCCACGGCCGCCGCACCGGTCACCGAGACCGCGTCGATGCCGATTCCCCCAGTGGCAGCGACGAACGGGACGGCGCAGGCGGCCCCGGTCGACGACGCATCGTCGAGCATGCCGCATGCCGACGCGACCATGGCACCGACCAACGAACCGACCGCTGTGCTGAGCGGGGTGTTGAGCGGGGTGTTGAGCGGGGTGTTGAGCGGGGTGCCGAGCACCGCATCGACCAGCCTGCAGGACGCGACCGTTACGCAGTCGTGAAATGCCCGCCCCGGCTCCGGGGGCTCGACACCCGATCGGTCGACATGTGCTGGGATCCGCCGGCTTCACCCTCACCATGGATCACACTGCACGCCGTGCCTGAAGTCGGCAGGCGCTGACCGATGAAGGAGTGCCCATGCTGTGCGTGACCACCAACGAAGTGCCGGGCTGGCAGATCCAGCGGGTGTGCGGCGAGGTTTTCGGACTCACCGTGCGCTCGCGAAATGCGTTGGCGCAGATGGGCGCCGGATTCAAGTCGATGTTCGGTGGCGAGCTGCAAGGGATGACCAAGCAGCTCACCGAGAGCCGGAACGAGGCCATGACGAGGCTCTTCGATGCTGCGAAGGGGCGGGGTGCGAACGCCATCGTCTGCATGCGGTTCGACACCTCCGACATCGGCGACACCTGGACCGAGATCTGCGCCTATGGCACTGCTGTCGTCGCAGTGCCGTTCGACGACGGAGCCCGGCAGACGGCCGCAGAACTGGGGTACGGGCAGCCTCCGCAAGGACGCTGAAACGGCAACCGGCGGCCGCCGCTCCCCCAGGGTGCGTCCAGACCTGAGGAACTGGACGAAGGGGCGACAAAGGCGCAGAATGGAGAACCGAACTCAACACCGTCGCATCTATCGGGGTTACGCAGAGCCCAGCGATGAGCGGCGGGGGCCACAAGTCGGCCTTGGTGCCAACGCGAGTCGATGGGTGGTGCCGTCATGCTGGCGCAGGGCGCAGATGCGCAGTTCGAGGGTCCCGGCGACGTGCGCCGGATGTGTCGCTCCCTGGATTGGGCGGCAACCCCTCTCGGGCCGGTGGAGTCCTGGTCGCCGCTGCTGCGCGGCACGGTCCGGAACGCGCTGCGGTCCGGCTTCCCGATCACCGTCAACTGGGGTTCGGAGCTGGCGGGGGTCTACAACGACGCGTTCATCGCACAGCTCGGGGCCCGGCACCCGACCGCACTAGGTACCCCGATGAAGGACATCTGGCCCGAATCGTGGGAGGCGATCCGCCCGCGGATCGAGCGAGTGGTGCTCGAGGGACAGACCGTTCAGGCCGACGACCAGCGCTACATCTTGCTGCGCAACGGTTATCCGGAGGAGTGCTACTTCACCTATTCGCAAAGCCCGATTACCGAGACCGACGGCAGCATCGTCGGGATGCTCACGGTGACCCAAGAGGTCACCGGGAAGGTCCTGAACGAACGCAGGATGCGGACGGTCCGTGAACTGGGCTTGCTGTCGGCGACGGAACGTGGCATGACCGCTGATACCTGTGCCGCCGCTTTCGAGGTCATCGGGAAGACCAGGGAGAGCGTGCCTTTCGCCGTCGCCTTCCTGCAGCAGGATGGCGCCGCGAGTCCCGAGCGGGTCGCTGCCTTCGGTCTGGCGCCGGACGCCTGTGCGCGCGGTCTGACCGAGCTGTCCGGCGATTCGCCGGGAATGCTCGATCGCGTGATCGCAACGGGAAACTCCGAGGAGCTGACCGGGCTGCGCGAAGTCTTCCCGGGATCCCTGCTGCCCGGCCCGCTCGGCCCGCTGACCCCGGACGCCGCCGTTGTGCTGCCGTTGACCGTCAGTGGCCGGTCGCAGCCGATAGGCGCATTGGTGTTGGGCGTCAACCCCTATCGACCGCTCGACGACGAGTACCGCGGATTTTTCGCGCTGGTCGGCCGGCAGATCCGGGTGGCCCTGACCGATACCGTCGCCTACGAGTACGAACGCAGCCGGGCGCAGGTCCTCGCCGATCTTGATCGCGCAAAGATGGAGTTCTTTCAGAACGTCAGCCACGAGTTGCGCACCCCGCTGACCCTGCTGCTCGCTCCGCTGCAGGACCTGCTTGCCGCGCAGCCGCGCAGCCCGAGCGAACGTGAGGACCTGGAAGCGGCCGTCCGAGCGGCGGAACGGCTTCGCCGGATGGTCGATGCGCTGCTGGAACTCTCAGGTGGCGACATGGGTTCCGTGATGGGAAATCCTGATCGTATTGACCTCGCCGGCGCCACCGCCGAGATTGCGAGCATGTTCCGCTCGACCGCCCAGCACGCCGGTCTGACCCTCGATGTGACGGTGCCGCCCGACCCGGCCACGGCGCTGGTCGATCGCGCGCTGTGGACCACCATCGTGACGAACCTGCTGTCCAACGCCCTGAAGTACACCCCGCACGGCAGGGTCGATGTCATTCTCAGCAAGACCGCCACCGCGGCGACGCTGACAGTGAGCGACACCGGTAAGGGAATCCCGCTCGACCAGCAGGACAGGATTTTCGAGCGGTCCTACCGTGGCCCCGGCGCCGAGGCCGGCCAGGGCGCTGGGCTCGGCCTTGCCATCGTGTCGGATCTGGTGCGCGCGCTGTGCGGCACGATCGAGGTCAGCAGCGAGCCCGGGCGCGGCAGTTGCTTCGTCGTCACGCTGCCGCTGGACCCGGTGCCGGCCGCCTCGATCTCTGCCCAGCCACATCCAGAGCCACCACTGTCGGACGTCGCCGGCCGGCCGCGGGTTCTCGTTGTCGAGGACGATGTCGATCTGCGGGGCTACCTGAGCCGGCTGCTGGCCGGTGACGGCTGGGGGGTGGGTGCGTTTTCCGATGCCGAGTCCGCCCTGGCGACGATCACCGACGCCGAAGGAACGGGGTTCGACCTGGTGCTGACCGACCTGATGTTGCCCGGCCGCGGTGGCCTGGACCTGGTGGCGGACCTGCGGGCGTCAACGCTGACCGCGCGGGTGCCGATCATCATCCTGACGGCCCGCGGAGGCGTGGACGCGGCCGCGGAAGGCCTGGCCGTGGGTGCCGACGACTACATCACCAAGCCGTTCTCCTCGCGGGAACTTCTGGCCAGGGTCAGGTCCAATCACGAACTGCATCAACTGCGGGAGGAGGCCGTCGACCAGGCCGAGGACCGGGCGAGGCAGATCCGCAGCGCCCTGGACAGCAACCGCTTGATCGGCACCGCGGTGGGAATCATGATGGCCACCTACCAGCTGACGGCCAAGCAGGGCTTCGCGTTACTCGTCCGCTCCAGCCAGCACACGAACAGCAAGCTCCGGGAGGTCGCCATCGTCGTCGTAAATACCGGCGCGCTGCCGTTTCGGCGGACCGTCATCGACGACATGTTGCTCAAAGTTGGCGAAACCGGACCCTGATCGGGCAGTCTGGTCAGCCAGACCACTGACCGTTATGTCGGGACACGAGGAGGGTGACGACCGTCGAACGCGACATCATGCTGCGGGACGGCAGGCTCGTGCATGTGCGACCCGTACAGCCGGGGGACGGACCGGCACTCGCCGAAGCCTTCTCCAGGCTCTCCGAGGACTCCGCGCGCGCTCGCTTCGGGGCGCCGCCGCGGGCATTGACCGCCGCTGCGTTGCGACGACTCGTCGACGCCGTGGATGGTGTGAATCATGTCGCCTTCGCTGCTTTCGCCTCCGCGGGTAGCGGCCCGGGAGACGGTCGATCGACCGACTCCACAACGGGCCGGGACCAGGGAAAGGCGGGTGCCGCAAGGATTGTCGGAGTCGGGCGCATCCTGCGGTACCCGCACGACCGGGACAGCCTCGACGTGGCGATTACGGTCGCCGACGACTATCAGGGCGCCGGGTTGGGCCGGATGCTGGCGGATCTGCTCGCCACCTACCGCCCGCGGCCGGCGCGCCGAATCCTCACCCAGATCGCTGCCCGTAACATGCGCGCCCTTGCCATGCTCGGCTCGTTCGGCACCACCCATCGGCGCTCCGGCGACGGTGACGTCGTCATGGAGTTCGACGAGTGATCCGTTGGTGTCCGCACAGCCGCCAGTGACCCGTTGGCTGTTGTCTTTCCGCCGCCCGCAGCAGTGCTCGTCCGGAGTGCTGGAGTGCTGGAGTGCTGGAGGGGTGCGAGGGGGTCGGCCGGCTGTGTTTTCAACCGACCGGGCCCTGGGCACCCGGCCCATCCCAGGGTTCACGGCGGGAGCCCCCAGCGCAGTGTCCCCGAAGCGATCATTGTTGGTGTCGACAACACCGACAAGCAGTTGTCCGTCACGGCGAGCGCGGGGGATCGCGGCGTCCGAGGCCGACGCGGTCGGTGCGACGGTCCCGCTTCCCGGGGACTGTTCGTCAGGCAGGGTCGGACGGGTTCTGGTCGCCGCGCCGCTCGTCCGCCGATCGGGCCAGTGATCTGGACATCTTGTGAGTGCCGTCGCACAACGGCGCGATCCGCGACTTGCCGCACCGGCACAACGCGATGGTCGGGCGGGTCTGCGGAATCGCCGTGCCGTCTGTATCGACGATGCGCACGCTTCCGCGAACCAGTAGCGGTCCATCCGGGCAGACCGTGATGAGAGTGGGCGATTCGGCAAGGCCGCCGGGTGTATCCGGCTGTTCCTCGTTCCCGCCCTCATCGATCCCGTCGCGTCCCGCCCCGATGGCGCTCATGCCGGCAGGTGTCGGGCGCAGGGCCGCCAGGTGCGGTGTGGCGTCCATCACCGAGGCTCGGGTAGCAGGGAGCCGGCCCCGCGTTCCCAGCACGAACGCAGATGATCGGCAGCCAGGTCGTCGAGCATCAGGCCGGCGGCGGCGCCGAACAGGATGTCGTGCGCGCGGTCCGGCAACGCTTTGGCCAAACCGCCGGCGAGATCCCGCCCAGCGATCTGCTCGTGGACGGCATCGGCCTCGACGTGCTCGTCGAAGAACAGCGTGGCGTCGGCGCCATATCCCAACCGGCGCAAACCGTTGCCGTACAACCGACTCGGCAGCGACGAGGTCATCTCCATGGCGGCAAGGTGCCCGACGGTGGCACCGAGCAGGCGTCGATGCAGGCCGAACAAGGACATCGCGTTGACGCCGGCCAGGACGGCGGCGGGCACCCGATCGATGTAGCTGCCGTAACGATCGTCCAGACCCACCGCCCGCATGGTGCGGGCGAACAGGCTCGCGTGCATGCGTTCGGCCCGGCCGCCGCCGTATTCATCCGACTGCACCTCCACCAGGGCGGCCTTGACGGAGCCGCCGAGCCGCGGGATGGCCCAGGTGTGCGGATCGGCCTCTTTGAGGTGGTAGATCGACCGGTGCGTCAGGAATTCCCGGAACTGTTCGATGCTGGCGCTCTGCGCCACGTATCGAGACAGGCTCGGTCCCGGCTGCGGCGCCGTCATCGCGAACAACGCCCCGGCGATATCGCCATCGCCGGGAAGACCCGGAACTGTGGTCCGGTCGCGAATCTCGGTCTCGAAACGCTGCTCGAGCACGCCACGGACGGCCAGTAGGTCGGGATCCCATTCCCACCGGTCCGAGACCCCGCTGATACCGCGGTAGTGCAGCTCGTACAAGCTGAGCAGGGATATCTGGACGTCCTCGTCCAGCAGGACGCCGGCCGGCGCGGTCGTCTTCGCCAAAGCCAGTGTGTCGATGAGATTCGCGCCCCGGCCGGTCAGGGCGTGCATGATCTGCTCGCTCAGCGGTCCGCGCGGCTGCGGCACGGGCATCGCGGTCATCGTCGACGGTGGCGAACCCATGATTGTGCTTCCCTTGTTCGTCCGGCACAGCGATGACGGGCAGATAGTTCCCCTGCCCGCAAGGGTGAACCAGATCGGGGAGTGCCGTGCCGGACAGTCACTCTCCGGGTCAACCGGTGTTTCCCTCGTTGTTGCTGTTGTCCCCGGGTGAACCCATGAGCGAGGACTGCACGGTGGGCGGTGGAACGTCCCGGCCCCGGTCCGCCGGTACGCGGCCGGCGATCAGGACTATGACGAAGCCGGCGACGACCACGACAACGAAGGCCAGTCCCGCCAAGATGATCGGGAGTCGTTTGCCTCGTGCTTGACGGTGTTCATCCTGCCTCTCTTGCGCTTTCGGTTGGGTCCTCGGGCCATCGGTCGTGCCGTTGTTGCGCGTAGGTCGCTCCTGGGCGGACATCTCACTCCTTTCGGTCGGACGTCGGTCGGCAAAAACCGCGGCGGCGCGCTGCTGCGTCGCTCGCGAATCCTATTCCCCCGACCGACGTTCGGTTTCTCCTTCTTCAGACGTCCAGACGTCCAGACGTCCAGACGCCCCGGCGTCCATCTCGACCGCGTTCGATTCGGTCGTCCCTGGAAAAGCGGGAATCCGGGCTGCCTGCCCACGGTGCCAGCACGGTGGGCTTGACCGGACCGACGCCGCCAAGCTTGACGAATTCACCACGAGCAGGTGTGCGGGCATTGTCTGTTCAGCGGGCCGTTCAATGATGATCCCGCAAGGTCCCCCTCACGACACAGGCACCACTCGATTCGTGACCTGGATGACAGAGCCGTGACGTCGTTCGCAGTGATTTGTCGTGTACACCGGAAACCATGCGCACTGTTCCGGGTCGGACCGATTCTGTCGTCATCATCGGGGCCGGGCTGGGCGGGCTCTCGGCGGCGCTTCGGCTTGCCGGCGCCGGCCGGCAGGTGACCATCCTGGAGCGGGCCGCCGTGCCGGGTGGCCGGGCCGGGCGTCTGGAGATGGACGGATACCGCTTCGACACCGGCCCCACGGTTCTCACCATGCCTGAGTTGATTGACGATGCGCTGGCCTGCGTGGGGGAGACCCTGGCCGACCGGCTGGAGCTGATCCAGGTCGACCCGGCGTACCGGGCCCGCTTCCCCGACGGCTCGGTGATCGATGTGCACACCGATGCCGAGGCGATGACCCGGGAGATCGCCCGGACCTGCGGTCAGGCCGACGCGGACGGGTACCAGCGCCTGGTGGAGTATCTCGGCCGGCTCTTCGACGTGGAGATGCCGACGTTCATCGACCGAAACCTCGACAGCGTCACTGATGTCATCGGCCCGGACGCGATCCGGCTACTGACGATGGGGGCGGTCCGCAAGCTCCCGGCGCTCGTCGGCAGCTACCTGAAGGACGAGCGGCTCAAGCGGATCTTTTCCTTCCAGGCCATGTACGCCGGGCTGGCGCCCCAGGAAGCGCTGGGAATCTATGCGGTGATCGCTTACATGGACTGCGTCCGCGGGGTGTACCTGCCGCGCGGCGGGATGCACGCCCTGCCCGTTGCGCTGGCGGCGGCGGCGACAGATCACGGGGTGAAGATCCGGTACGACACCGAGGTGTCCAGGATCGAGGTCTCCGGCGGCCGGGCGAGCGGTGTGGTGACCGCCGACGGCGAGCGCATCACCGCCGACGTGGTCGTCGTCAACGCCGACCTGCCGATGGCCTACCGGCACCTGCTGGAACCGCAGTACACGCCTCGTCGGGTGAAGCGACTGACGTACTCGCCCTCCTGCGTGCTGCTGCACGCCGGTTCCGGTGCGACCTACGAGCAACTCGGGCATCACACGATCGACTTCGGCACGTCCTGGGACCGGACCTTCGACGAGATCATCCACCGCGGCGAGGTGATGTCCGACCCGTCATTCCTGGTCAGCAATCCGACGTCGACGGACCCGACGCTGGCGCCGGACGGTAAACAGACGTACTACGTGCTGTTCCCCACGCCCAATACCGTCAGTGGTCGAGACATCGATTGGGCGACGCGTGGACCTCGATACCGCGACGAGATGATCGCGACCATGGAGTCGCGCGGCATGACCGGCTTCTCCGACGCCATCGAGGTGGAAAGCATGGTCACGCCCGCCGACTGGCTGCGGATGGGAATGGCTGCGGGCGCACCGTTCTCGGCCAGCCACAGCGTTGCACAAACCGGCCCGCTGCGGCAGCCGACCCTGGATCGGAATATCGAGAACCTGGTGTTCTGCGGCGCCAACACCCAGCCGGGTGTGGGCGTTCCGATGGTGCTGGTGTCGGGTCGGCTCGCCGCGGAACGGGTGACCGGCCCGTCCCGCTAGGTTAGGGCGATGACCGGTGATCGAGCGTGAGCCCAGAGCGGGACCTGGACGCTGCGGGCATCACCGGGCGCCTATCGCGCGCGGATTACCTGCACTGCCGTGAACTGGCCAGGGAACACGGCCGGACATACTTCCTTGCCACCCGCTTCCTGCCGGCGGCGAGGCGACCGGCCATCCATGCGCTGTACGGGTTCGCCAGGACGGCGGACGACATCGTCGACGACTTCACCCCCGGCATCAAGTTGGAGACCAAACAGCACGGCCTGGAGCAGCTGATCGCGCAGTTCCGTTCGCCGCAGACCGCGACCGAGCCTTCCGTCCGTGCCGCGCTGGACACGGCCCGGCGCTATGAGATCAGCCCGAAGCTGTTCGAGGACTTCCTGATGTCCATGCAGATGGACCTCACCGTCACCGAGTACGAGACCTACGACGACCTGTCCAACTACGTGTGGGGCAGTGCCGCCGTCATCGGGCTGATGGTGCTGCCGATCCTCGGCACCGTGGTGCCCAGGGAGCAGGCGGAACCGTACGCGGCGGACCTGGGAATCGCGTTCCAGCTCAGCAATTTCATCCGCGACGTCGGTGAGGATCTGCGGCTCGGCCGGATCTACCTGCCGATGGAGTCGTTGCACAGGTTCGGCGTCGACCGTGCCCACCTGGAGCTCGGGGTGGTCGACGACCCGATCCGGCGATTGCTGGCGGCTGAGATCGAGCGCACCCGAGGCCTCTACCAGCGGGCGGAACCCGGCATTGCGATGCTCGCACCCGGCGCCAGGGGCTGCGTCCGGGTGGCGTTCCAGCTGTACGGGGACATCCTCGGCGCGGTGGAACGCGCCGATTACCAGGTGTTCGGACCGAGAATCCGGGTGTCCCGCGGCCGCCGGGCACGGATTGCGACCCGAACGGTGACGACAGGTGCGGCCGGCGGTGTCAGCCGCCGGCTCCGACGCCGCGATCCTGTTCCCGACGTCCCAGCCACACCCAGCCGCTGAGGACCAGCGTCACCAGCCCGAAGCCGAAGCCGACGTCCTCCAGGGGGGCGTAGAACACCCGGACACCGAGGATGACGTCCGGGCTGTACCGCACGATGTCCAGGCCCGTCAAAATGCCATTGACGATGAACTGGAAGAACAGCACGATTCCGTAGCTGGCCCAGAACAGCCGGGTCCGCAAGAGTCCGGTGCGCAGCACGAAGAGGTCGACGATCACGGCGACGATGATCGCCGTCAGCGATGCCCAGGTGTAGACCCCCGGCGTCACGGGCCGTCCACCGTCTTGCGCTCGGGTAAGGACGACGGGCGGTCGCTGCCGCGCGAAGACGCCCAGTCCGGCTTGATGTGGCGGACCGCCTCCAGGGTCAGAATTGCGCAGATCGGGATGGCGACGAAGAAGGTGATCTCCTCGATGGGCAGGGCGCCGACGAACACCCCGGTGATGTACTCCGGGTCGAACCACCACCAGCCGGCCTGGATGGCGAAGTAGTCCCAGATGAGGAACGCCGCCGCGACGGGCGCGATGGCCCGCATCGCCCGCGCGAAGCGCCGGTAGACCCGGGCCTGGAAGGCATACTCCAGCGGCAGGGTTCCGATCAGGCAGGCGGCCATCACCGCCAGGTAGGTCAGGTGCCGCATCGCAGCATCAAGGGTTTCTGTGGGGTCAACGTCAGAGCGCCGCGCATCCGGGTACGATTGTCGATCCTGGCCAACGGTGTCCCGGCAAAAGCGGTGACCGCCGCACGCAACATCGCGGTGGCCAACGGCCCGCCCAGGCACGTCCGCTCGCCAGCGGCGAACGGGATGTACCCCCAGGCCGGAAGGGGGTCGGCGAAGCGCTCCGGACGGAAGCTGAGCGGGTCGGGCCACAGGTCCGGGCTGCGGTGAGTCAGGTAGGGGCTGTAGAGCACCAGGCGTCCCGACGGGATCCGATACCCCGCGAAATCACAGTTCTCGGCTGCGACGCGGCTGCCGATCCATCCTGACGGATACAACCTCAGGGCTTCGTGGACGACGTCGGCCGCTGCCTCCGGAACCATCAGATCGGGCCGGGCCGCCAGTTCCCAGAGTACGAAAGCCATGACGTGCGCGGTCGTGTCGTAGGCGGCGGCGACTGCCACCCTGGCCTCCTGGACCCCGCCGGGTAACGCCGCGAACATCGGGGACAGCGTTGTCGGATCGGGATCGTCGAAAGCCACCCGCAGCGCGTGTTCCATCCGCCGGACGCGGATGGGCCTGCGCAGCAGCGGCTGCGGCATCGGCCTGTCCAGCGGCGCGACGTAGGACCGAAGGACGGCCTCGGGGAATCGGGGACCGAGAAACGCCGCCATGATCATCTCGCGGACGAGGTCAGACGACCACGACACCGCGTCGAACGGGCCACTGGGCAGGTGCCGCTGGGCGATGTCCGCGAACTGCTCGGAGAACCGCCTGGTCACCTCCTTTCGGTGGAATGACGGGTTCATCAGGGCCCGCCGGCCGCGATGCTCGGGTGCGTCGGTCGCCACCAGCCCGGCGGACAGGTAAGGAGAAAGCTGGCTCAGGCTGCCGCGGCTGCGGAATCGCGGGAGGTCCCCCAGGACGAAGCGGTTCCAGTCGGGCGAGTAGCCGACCACCGCCGGACGCCACAGCCGCAGTCCGAAGACCGGACCCAGGCGGGCGCCTTCCTCGAGGAGACCAAGGCTGTCGGAGGTCCAGCGCGACAGGTGGCCGAATGGGGGCCGGGTTGCCGGCGCCGGCAACTGCGGAGGTGCCTGCACGGTGCTCATCGGTAGATACGACCCCGCCATTGCTGTTCACGCCGCATTGCGCGCACGACGACCGGGAACCCGGCCACCGGGGAGGCGCCCACGACCGCGGCGGCGGCCCAATCACGACCGCCTGTCTTGACCTCTACCAGCATCCTCTCGGCCACGGCCATCGCCGCCGCGCCCCGCCACCACCACGACCGTCCGAGCATCACAACCGGGACGGTATACGCCAGCACATGCCAGACGTATCCGGCGACGACGAGCCAGCGGCGACCGCCCGCCGTCGCGGTCAGGCCCCGCCCGAAGCCGTCGATGACGGCTCGGTAGCCGTCATACATCCGGACCTGCACCTGCCCGCCACCGAGCGCAAGCCCCAATCGCAATCCGAGACGACGTGACAGGCGAGCCACTGCGACATCTTCCACCAACTCGCCGCGAACCGCCGCGAAACCGCCGAGCTCGTCGTAGGCAGCACGGCGGAACGTCAGCAGCGCACCACAGGCGGTGGCCGCGGATCGCGCCGACCGGGCGCGGGCACTGAGCAGGCCGAACGGCAGGAAGCACAGCAGGACGTCATCGATCAGCGGGGTGAGCAGTCGTTCGCCCCAGCTTCCGGTGCGCTGACCCGGAAACACCGAGAACACGTCCGCCTGCTGGCGCCGCATCTCGGACAGAACGTCATCCAGTCCGCCCGGCGCGAGTTCCACGTCGACATCGCAGAACACCAGCGGGTCGATGTCGGCGGGGGGGTCGAGAGCGGGGGTGTCGAGAGCGGCGGTGTCGAGAGCGGCGGCTGCCAGTTGAGCGCAGGCCCAGGTTTTTCCTGCCCATCCATCGGGGCGGGGACGGCCCCGGATCACCGTCACGACGGGTGTCCCGGGCGTCGGTCGCAACGCCGCAGCAGCCTCCCGCACCAGATCCGCGGAACCGTCCGTCGACTCGTCGTCGAGAAAGATCAGCCGCGCCGCGCCCGAACCCATCAGCCCGGGCAGTGTCCCAGGAAGCCGGTCGGCTTCGTTGCGCATCGGCAGAAGCAGGGTGACGACGGCCGCGGCCCCGTGCGGCGTCGGCGGGTTCGCGCTGGGTGAGGCCCGGCACGACGCAGCTCCGGTCAGCTTCTGGTGCCTGGGTCGGCGGCCCAGTACCGGGAACCACCAGAGGTTGGCGAGCACGATCAGCAGCTTGACGCTGAGAAACGCCACGACCAGGCGGGACAGCACGTCGATCAGACGGTTGAGGAGCCGACCGTTCATGACCGGACCATGGCGCCGCCGAAGCGCTCCTGCCAGCTTCGAACACCCCGAACCGCCTGCCGGAACCCCGGCAGCGGAACCATCGGGTTGGCTGCGGCCAGTTCGGCGTCCAGTGCAGCCAGCGCTGTGCCGAGCAGCTGGTGGGGGTCGTCCTGCGGTTCAAGATCCCTGCTGACATCTAGGTAGGCCTCGGCGGCCTGATTCCCGCGCAACACCACCCTGGTGGCCACAACCAGCAACGGGACGCCGGCGCGGTCCGCGAGCCATCGCGCACCAGGCCGGAAAGGGCCGACCGGCCCCATCGACCGCAAGGCCCCCTCGGGAAAGACCACCAGCACCGCTCCGGTTTGCAACGCCCGCAGGGCGGTGCGAAGTTCTGTTGTCAGCACCACTCCCGCCATCCGCAGTGGCCCCGGGCTGGGCATTATCGTAGCGTCGACGATCACAGACACGTTCGGATGCCCCGCGGCGCGTAGGGCACCGGCCGCGGCGAAGTAATCCCACCAGCTGTGGTGGTTGGCAATCCAGACTGCTGCCGACCTGGGCAGTTCGCCGCGAACCCAGATTCCACGCAGGTTCCTGCGGACGAGTTGGTCCAGCACCACGCCGAGGCAGAGTCCGCCTGCTCGGTTCAGGGCCGCTTCCGCCGCCCGGCGATCAGCCAACCCGCTCGTTCTCCCGCTCGCCTCCGCCAACGGGAAGCAGGCCACGGTGGGCCGATGCAACCTTGGTGTCGATCTGCCGCCGGACGTACCGCCCCGGCATCCCGACGAGTTCCGCTGGCGCACCGGCGTCCGCCGCCGAGCGGCCTGCTCGAACGGCGAGATCCCTGGCCAACTGCACGGTCCGCCGGATCGAGCCGGACTCGACCACCAATTCCCAAGCTTCCCGCAGACCCTCGTCGGACACGTCACTGCTCAGCAGCGCGGTGAGCCGCGAACTCGTTGCGTCGCAGTTCCTTTCCAACGAATAGACCGTTGGCATGGTAACTGTTCCGGCCCGGAAGTCGGCTCCGATGGGCTTCCCGAGTGCAGCCTGGTCGGCTATCAGATCGAGCACGTCGTCCATCAATTGCAGCGCCACACCGAAGTCAGAACCGTAGCTGCCCAGGGCTTCCACCTGCTCCGGCGAGCAGCCCCCCACGCGCGCGCCGATGCGGCAGGCGGCCTTCAGCAAAGCCCCGGTTTTGAGTTCCGCAACCCGCAGAACATCCTTCGGCCCTGCCGTGGCGTCGAACCGCAACTGCTCCTCGAGGGCCTGTCCCTGGCACATCTCCAACAGGGCGGCGCCGAGGTCGTCCACTGAATCGGGACCGTCGGCGGCGATGGCCCGCCAACTCAACGCAATCATGGCGTCACCGGCGATGACGGCGGTCGACGCACCTTCGTGCCGGTGAACCGCCCGAACGCCCCGCCGGGTTTCGGAATCGTCGAGCAGGTCGTCGTGAACCAACGACGCGCTGTGCAGGAGTTCGACCGCGACCGCCGCGCCGACGGCCTCGGCCGAACCGGCCGGTCCGATGTCGGCGCATCGGAGCACGAGATCCGGTCTTAACCTCTTACCGCCGGCGTCGACGACCCGGTGGCATCCGGTGCGCAGCGGTTCGGGCAGACCGTCCAGTGCGCCGAGTAGCGCTCTCTCCACCGAAGTGGAGCGAGGCGGGGTCACCGCGGAGGACGCGGAGGAGCGGTCGGTCGGCGTTCTGTCAGATCCGGTGATGGTCGGTGTGCGCGAACTGTGAACCGCCGTCATCTCCCCTCCTGCCGCACCGGCTGGGTTCGCCGGTGGTGCGGGACGACCACAGCCGATGCACGGCCGAGTGCCCGACAAGCACGTCCTGACAGTGGTCCGCGCTCACACCGCTGCTCGCTGTGCAACATCCCGATCAGGCTGTCCACCGTCGATCCCGTCTCGAGATACCCCATGGGCCGTCTACCGGCTTCGGGCCGGGCCCGGATGCACTCCCAACACGGAGTTTAACCGGTTGCTCCGCGGTTGCCGGTCAGCGACGCCTGCCCAGCCTTGCCGACGGCAGCGGATCTGGTGGCCGCCATGCCGACCGTGTCAGCCCCAGCGGGCTCACTGCGCCGGCTGCCTGCCCGTCACACCGAGCACCTCCGCGGCGATGTGCCTCAATCTGAAAGGCGAGTCGAACTGCACGCGGTGAAGTCCTCGATGCCGCCCTACAGGGTCAACCGGTGCGGTGATGCTGACCAGGATGATGCCCGTGGCAATCACCCCAGAACCCACGCTGTCACAGGTATTTTCGTGGTTTCGACCGGTCACCGTGGGGAATTGACTGGTTACCTCCCGCAAGGATCACCGATCCGGCGCGGGCAGTGCCGTCCCCGCGGCCCCTGACCACGCCGTCACCTGCAACGCCGTCACCTGCAACGCCGTCACCTGCAACGCCGTCACCCGCTACGCCGTCACCGGCAACTGTCGTCCACTCGTTCTCGGATGGCGCGTTCCCTCGAGCCGGGCCGTCCTGCGGCCGTCCGGCCCACCGACACGGTTGAGCATCCCCGCATTGGGGATGGACGCGCCGGTGGACCCGATCCTGAACACCGGGGGAGTACTCCGGCCGCCGGATGACCCGTCACGGCTCGGCTGGTGGATCAGCAGTGCTCCACCTGGAGCATGGCGCGGAAGCACCGTCATCACCGGGCACGTCGATTCAGCCACTGCCGGCCCCGGAGCGCACTACCGGCTTGCCGAGCTTGCGGCGGGCAGCGAGATCGACGTACAGGCGACCGATGGAGGAGTCGTCGGCTACCGGGTCAGCAGTCGTCAGTATTACTCCAAGACCGACCAGCTGCCCGCCGCGCTCTTCGCTTTCGGTGGACAGCGGCGCCTGGTGCTGATCACCTGCGGGGGACAGTTCGATGAGGAAACCGGCAGCTATGACCAGAATGTCGTCGTCACGGCCGATCCGGTGTGAGCCTGCGACATGTTCGGGCACCGGGCCCGATAGGTCTTCAGGTTCGGAGCGGCTCAGGCTCAGAATGCCCGTCCGTCATCCTGAAAACCCACTGCGTCAACCTTGCGGTGGAACCGTGTACCGGTGACCCCGCCGATCAGGGCGCCGATCAGTGCGACCAGGATGGCGGCGGCAATGGCAATGATCCCTGCCGTCGTCACACTGCCCTCATCGACCGGAATTCGCGGCAGATTCAGCTGCGCGAGCACGTTGTACTGCGAACCGGCGATGGCGCCGATGGCGGCGATCAGCGCGGTGGTGATCAGGGCCCACAACCACACGGCCAAACCCTGTTTCGCGCCGCTGAAGCGGGCCATTCGACCAGCAACATAGCCACCGCAGAAGTAGGACACGAACAGGATCACCAGCAACAGGATGCCGCCGACCAGACCGACGGTCTGCGCTGTGCCGGTATCGGTCTGCGAATTCTGCACCACCTGGTCGACGGTGTTGTTTGCGGCTATGCCCAACGCCACGCCCGCGGCGGCCACCAGCGTGATGAGCAGGACCGCCATTCCGGTGGCTGTCAACCAGCCGAAGAAGCCGGAGCCGAAAGACATCCCGCCGAAGCGCTCCTTCTCCCGCGCCGCGACGGTCTCGCGGTCGGGCGGGATGGTCGTCGGCATTGCCCGTTCTGCCGGGTCGTCCACGACGGACGGTCGATCATCGGCAGTGGGGTTGTCCGTTACGGCAGAACCAGTGATCCCTACGGCCGGCGGCAGCCCAGACCCGTCCGTCAGCGTCCGGTCGGCATTCTGCTGGTCCCCGTACTGATAGTCCGTCCGGATTGTGCGGTCCTGGTCCAGATTGCGTTCGGGTGATCCGGGCGCGGCGGGCGTCTGCTCGCGCAACCGGTCCTGATCGTCGAACTCGTTGTCGAACTCTGCCCTGTCCCCGGCCGTTCGCTCGTAGCTGCTGCTGTCGCTCAGATCGGTCGTCGGGTCCGCCTGCACGCTGTCCTGCGCAGAGCTGTCCCTACCGGCCGCAAGCGAAGACGGGTCACTTCCAGTCGCGTCTTGCGGACCCCGTTGCGGATCAAACGGATGACTCATCGCATTCTCCCTGTGGGTTGCCGTGACGTCATTCGGGCCACCGGCTCATCAAGGGCAGTACCCGTGGCTTTGCGGCGTAAACACGATGAGCCCCATGTCGTTCGGGAGCCGGCTGTTTGGCTGGGAACTCCGCGGGTATCAGACCTGCGATCGCCGCGTCAACTCGGTGCCGTGCCAGTGAGCCGCCGGAAATTTGAGGAACTGCGGTTTACAACACAAAATCTCGGGGCATTGAAGAACTGCACCGGCTGAAGCGGAGAGAAGCCGTCGGCAGCAACATGACCAGAAAGGAGTAGGCGTGACATCAGCAAGGAGAAGATCCTGCAGGTTCCGCGCAATCAAGGACAGGCTGACCATGCCGCTCAGGCCTGGTCCGAGCTGCCGGATGTGGATACCGACCAGCACACCGGCCTGCTGTCCACGTTCGGCATCCCTCAGGCCGAGCTGCTGGGCCAGCTCGGCGGAATGCTCGGCAACTTCTTCCAGCTTCGCCTATTTGGCTCCTAGGTCCATTGGCCTGACCGCACCGCCATTCCGGCGGTCCATCAACAAGGAGAACGCATGACGAACGCAACAGGACCCGACGCCTACCTCGGACGCAACGCCGTCGACCAGCAGGGCAACAAGATCGGCTCCGTGGGCCAGGTCTACCTCGACGACGAGACCGGCCAGCCGGACTGGATTACCGTCAACACAGGGCTTTTCGGCACGAAGGAGCATTTCGCTCCGCTAGCCGGATCGAGTTTCAACGATGACGATGTCGTGCTGCCCTTCGACAAGAACGTCGTCAAGGACGCGCCCGATGTCGCCGACGCGAGCCACCTGGACGTCGACGAGCAGAAGGCGCTGTACGCCTACTACGACCGCTACCTGGGGGCCGGCGACAGCCAGCGCGGCACAATCGGCGAGACCGACGACGGCGACCGCATCCGGAGCGAGGGGCACGACACCTCCGGGCCGAATACCGACGATGCGATGACCCGCTCGGAAGAGCGCCTGCGAGTAGGCACCGAGCAGGTCGTCGCCGGCCGTGCACGGCTGCGGAAGTATGTCGTCACCGAGCAGCAGTCCGTTCAGGTTCCGGTCTCCCACGAGGAGGTCACGCTCGAGCGCGAGCCGATCACCGACGCGAACCGTGGTGACGCCCTCTCCGGTGGCGACATCACCGAGGAGGAGCACGAGGTCGTCCTGCACGCCGAGCGTCCAGTCGTCGCGACCGAGGCCGTGCCGGTCGAGCGAGTGAGTATGGGCACCGAGACGGTGACCGAGCAGGAGACGGTCTCCGGGACGGTACGCAAGGAGCAGATCGAGTTCGATGACGCCACGGACACCACTCGCGGCCGCGACGACAGCTGAACCCGGGGCTGGATCGACAACGCTCGAACAGCGTTGTCGATCCAGCTGAGGAGCAGTCAGAGCTATGCATGTGCGGACCGGCCGTCCGGGGCCTATTTCCGGGCGGGCCCGCCCGCTTCGCGTCAGCGGAGCGCGCACCGGCGGTGGTAGGGGCGCAGGCTTCGATCCCGAAGATCTGCACAGGCGCGTCGGCAGCCGCTTTCGACGTGGCGACGGTCCGCGCTGGCGCGCAGCAGCGTGTGACAACCGGAACACTCTGCACCGCGACGACCGCAGACGGCCTTCCGGCCGGTCTCGGCGCCGTCAATCGATGCGCGCAAGAGATCATATGCGGTCCGCCTCAATCGCTCCCGATACTCTGGCGGCGCGAGGCAGGGCGAGGTTGGTGCCGCCCGCCGCCGAGCCGGGTGGGGGCGCCCGCCGTCCCCTGGACCGGCGACGCATCCTCGGCGCCGCCGTCGAACTGATAGACGAGCACGGGTTGCGGTGCCTGACGATGCGCCGGCTCGGCTCCCACCTCGGCGTAGAGGGGATGGCCCTCTATCACTACATACCGGGCCGCGAGGCGCTACTCGACGGCATCGTCGAGACGGTCATCGACGAGCTCTACGGTGACCCGGACGTGCATCTGTCGCACCCGCTATGGCAGGAATATCTCCGGCGGCTCGGCCACGGCGTCCGACGGGTCGCGCTCGCCCACCCACAGGTGTTTCCGCTGATCGCGACCCGGCCGCCGGCGGCGCCCTGGGTTCGCCCACCGTTGCGCAGCCTGCGGTGGATGGAGTCCTTCCTGCAGACCCTCAGGGACTGTGGTTTCTCCGATACCGAGGCCGTTGCGACCTACCGGTCGTTCTCCAGCTTTCTGCTGGGCCACCTGCTTCTCGAAGTCTCCGCGCACGGTGCGGACATCGGTCCCGTCGAGGAGAAGGATCCCGGCAGGGCGACTGCGGCGGACCTGACGGGGTACCCGCTGCTGCAAGCATTGGAACCCGAGCTGTCCGAGGACCGGACTGCCGAGGAGTTCGAGGAGTCCCTCGAAACCCTGATAGATCGGCTGGAGATGCTCGTCCGCCCTCACTGACCGCTTCCCTCATCCATCGGCTCGAGGAGTCTTCCCATGACGGAATCCATTTCGTCCCTGCTGGTGCTCGGTGCGAGCGGCGACCTGGCGGGCCGGTTGCTGCTACCTGCATTCGGTCAGCTGATGACCAGCTCGGAGGGCCCGGAGTCGGTTCAGGTAGTGGGCGCCGGAACAGAGCGGTGGGATGACGAGGCCTGGCGGGAGCGGGTTCGCCAGTCGTTCGGGACGGTCAACGCGAGCGGGTCGCGTGTCGATCAGATCCTGGCCAGCACAACGTACTTCGCTGCGGACGTGACGAAGGCCGACGAGCTACGAAGCCTGCTGGAGAGCTGCGACGGCGCGCCTGCGATCTACTTCGCGCTACCGCCTGCCGTGACCGCGCTGGCTTGCAAGGCGTTGTCGCAGGTCCCCTTGCCGGCCGGAACAGCGCTGGTGCTGGAGAAGCCGTTCGGTACCGACGAGTCGGGTGCGGCCGAGCTGAACGCGGTGATCGGCCGACTCGTGCCGGAGGACCAGATTCACCGGGTCGACCACTTCCTGGGGAAATCGACGGTGTTGAACCTGCTCGGACTGCGTTTCAGCAACAGGCTCTTCGAATTCATGTGGGGTGCCGAGCACATCGAACGGGTCGACATCGTCTTCGACGAAGCGCTGGCCTTGGAGAATCGGGCCAGGTACTACGACGGCGCCGGCGCCCTGGTGGACATGATTCAGTCGCACTTGTTGCAGGTGATGGCGCTGATCGCCATGGATCCGCCGGCCAGCCTCGGCGCGGCGGACCTCCGGGATCGCAAGGCCGACGCACTACGCGCCTGCCGTGTGTGGGGCGGCGACCCGGCGACGGCAAGTAGGCGTGGGCGGTACACGGCCGGGACGATCGAGGGCCGTGAGCTTCCCGCCTACGTCGAGGAGCAGGGTGTCGATCCGCTGCGCAACACCGAGACGCTTGCCGAGGTGACTCTGGAAATAAGCACCTGGCGGTGGGCCGGCGTTCCTTTCCGGTTGCGCTCCGGCAAGGCCGTATCAGCGTCGCGCAAGGAAATCGTGATCACCTTCAAGCGGGTGCCGTGGTTGCCGCCGGGACTGAGTGGAACGGAACTGCCGACGAGACTGCGGATCTCGATGGGACCGGACCGGATGGCCCTGGATCTGAACATCAACGGACCGGCGGACCCGTTGGAACTGGACCGCATCCAGTTGTCCGCCGATTTCAACGGCGGCCGGCTCCCGGCCTACGGCGAGGTGCTGGCGGCGGTCTTCGCGCAGGACCCCACGTTGTCCGTGCGAGCGGATACGGCGCAGGAATGCTGGCGCATCGTAGATCCCGTTCTGCAGGCATGGCGCGCGGGCGAAGTGCCACTGGACGAGTACACCGCCGGGTCCACCGGCCCGTCGGCTTGGCCGGTGTAGAGACGGATCGGAACAGCGTCAGGCGGTGGTTGACCGCTCCAGGAAGCGGGAGATCGTCCGGCCCAGGTTGTCCGCGGCGCTGATCAGCTCCAGATGTCCACCGGGGAACATCTCCAGCGTGCAATCGGGCAGCAGTCGCGCCATCAGTCGCGCGTTCGATGCCGGCACGATGGGGTCGTCCTCGCCGCTCATCACCAGAACCGGCTGGGACAAAAGCGGCAGGAACGGCAGGCTGGTCCACGTTCCCAGGGCGGCCAACTGGTGGACCAGACCGCGGCCCGTGCCGTCGCCGGCCAAGGCCGCCAGCAGTGTTTGCAAGTCGGATTTGAGGTGCTTGCCGCTGCTGCGGAACAGCGTTTCCGGGCTCGACGTCAGACCCGGGATCTGGCCGTTCGGAGACAGGAGAAGGCCTGCCAACGCACGGATGTCGCCGGGCACAGACAGTGCTCCGGTGCTGGTGCTGAGCAGTACGATTCGCCTGCACCGGCTCGCGTACTGCAGCGCAAACTGCTGTGCGAGCGCGCCGCCCCACGAGTAACCCAGCAGGTCGACCTGCTCGTAGCCGAGCTGATCTAGCAACTCGTTCATCATCCAGGCGAGCTCTGCAAAGGCGTAGGGGCGCAGCGCGGCCGGTGAGTCCCCGACGCCCGGGGTGTCCACCCGGATCACCTCGACGTCGGAATCGATGGCATCGACCAGTGGCTGGAGCATCTCGAGGCCGGCGCCGATGCCGTTGAACATGAGCAGCGGGGTCCGGTTGCCGTCGCCCGGCCGGATGACCACCCGGAAGCGCTGACCAGCAACTGTCAGCTGCCGTGTCGTCGAATCTCCAGCAACCATGTGTCCGATGGCCATGCCATCTCCTTCCGGTCCTCGAATATCACATCAGCCGGACCACATCAGCCGGATCTGCCCGCGGCGTGCTCGAGGTGTGAACCGGCGCCTCCGTGGGCCGGGAGTTCACAGTATCGGCCATCAAGAGAGAAGGCTTTCCGGCACGATCCGCCCCGGACCCTTCCAGTCGGGTTGATGGCCGGTGGTCCAGGGAACAGCCCGCAGTATGACTGTCCGATCCCAGGACAACAATCGTCACGGGCGCGAACTGAGACCGACGAGGATCCGCACGGTACGCACGGCCCCCCAGCCGAGCAGTCACCCGGCCGTGGCCGCTATCAATCCGAGAATCGAAGGGAAACAACATGTCTGACGACACCTCTGATGTCACAAGGGTTGCCGAGCTGGCCAGGGACATCCGGATCGCGATGCTGACCACAGTCGACCAGTCGGGTGACCTGATCAGCCGCCCGATGGCGCAACAGGAGGTCGAGTTCGACGGCGACCTGTGGTTCTTCGCCGAGCGGGATTCGCGGAAAGTCCGCCACATCACCGCCAACCCGCGTGTAGCGGTCACCCTGACGTCCAACGACACCTGGATCTCACTCAACGGCACCGCTGCGATCGTGGATGACCCGGTCAAGGCCAAGGATCTCTGGAACACCTGGGTGGAGGCTTGGATGCCGTGTGGCCCGGAGGATCCCAGTGTTGTGCTGATCAAGGTCACTGCCGAGAGCGCGGAGTACTGGGACACCCCCGGTGGCCGGGTTGCGTCGGTACTCAGCTTCGTCAAGGCCAAGGTCACCGGCCGGCCGTATGACGGCGGCGAGAACGAGCGGGTCAGCTTGTAGCCGCCCCGCACAGCAGATCCGGTGGGCCCATCCCCGCCTGACGATCACTTCGCGCAATCACGGCAAGCGATCACGGCAAGAGATCACGGCAAGCGATCATGACAGCCACCGGCGGGTGATGGGCCCATTGCGCACCAGCTCGGTCAGCTGACCCCAGGTGGTTCGCGGACGCAGTACCGGGCTCGCGGTGCCGGCCGCGTCGTGCATGCCTGCCACCGCTTCGTGCAGGGCCGCAACGGCATCGATGCGCGGTGCCCATCCGAGCACGGTCCGTGCCTTGCCCGTGTCCATGATCGGTACCGAGAACGCCAGGTCGATCCAGCCCGCATCGAGGCGCTGCAGCCGCGCGTGCCACGACGCGGACACCACGGCGCGCAGCGCAACAGCCGGCAGCTGCACCGGTCGCGCCCCGAGTGCGGCAGCCAGGTCGTCGCGGCTGATCGGGGGTTCCGCGGCGATGTTGAAGGCGCCGCCCGCGCGCCGGTCGGTCGATGCGACAACGGCGGTTGCGAGGTCGTCCGCGTGCACCACCGGAACAGTGAAGCTCCGGTCCAGCGGCAGCAAGGGCGAGGCGGTGATGAGGCGTGCCGGTACGTATCCCGGTACGCCGTACCGGAGCAACGCGCTTCCGGCGGCGCGCTGCAACACGATGCCGGGCCGGAAACGGGTGACCACCACGCCCTTCCCGGGTCGTCCCGACTCGAACTGGTCCAGTACCCGCTCGGCGGCAGCCTTGTGCCTGCTGTAGACCGATGACGGCACGCCGTCGGTGGGCCAGCTCTCGTCCACCCGCTGGCCCCTGTCGGCGCGCCGATAGGTGCCGACCGAGGACATGTGGACCAGTTGCCCGACACCGGCGTCGGCGACCGCGGCGACGATCGCGGTGATGCCCCCGACACCGACCCTCTCGAGCTGTTCTGGGTCCCGGGTCGGCTGAAAGCCCCACGCCAGGTTGACCACCGCATCCGCGCCAGCGAAGACGGGCCCCAGCCGCTTCGCCGCTGCCGGGGCGGAAATGTCGACGTGGTGCCACTCCGCGATGTCATAGGGCGGCTCGGGGGGAGGCGTTCGGCGGCTGACGGCGGCGACCTCCAAGGAGCCCGAACGTGATTGCAGGAGGCGGAGCAGAGCGGTGCCGACGTTGCCGCTGGCTCCCACGATGACGATGCGCATGAACCCTCTGTACCCCGTTCGCAGGAAACTGCGCCGAGCAGCTACCAGAAAAAAATCCAGGTTTCGTCCGTTTCTGTGCCCTAAAGCGGTTTCAAGGGTGAATAATCGGGTACTTAACGGGCATCACAAAGGAGGCTCATAGTGAGCGTACGAACACGAGGTACTGCGGCGTATCGGCCGCTGACGGCTCGGCAGGCAGAAGTTCTGGAGGCGGTCGCGCAGGAACGGATCGAACGGGGACTGGTGCTCGGGACGCTGGAGCCTCATCTGCTGGAGGGCCGGGACGTCATCTGGACGCTGCGTGCGCTGGTGATCAAAGGCCTGGTACAGCTGCAGCCGATCGGGCAGCCGCGACTGACCGATCGGGGATGGATGTCGCTGCGCGTCGCAGCGTGACCACAGGGCCGTCCGGCAGGCCGCGCCACGCCCTTCCTTTCCCCAGTTCAGGACGCGCGTGATTCTGAAATGTGCCCGGAGTTCTCAGCCTGGGTCGACGCATGTCCGCGCGGCCGTCTTGCCGGCCACGCACCGGTTCGTGCTGCATCCGGTGGCCTGACCGCGCTGCTCATCGGGACAGGTGGCAGGCTTCGCGGTATGGGAGACGAGATCGGCCGGTCAACGGCCTTTTACTACAACATCGCCACCGGTGAGGTCGAGCCCGAGGGCAGGAGCAAAGCGAAGGAGCGGCTGGGACCATTCCCGACAAGAGAAGACGCGGCGAATGCGCTGGAGATCATTCGCCAGCGTGAGGAGCGCAAGAACGCTGAGGATCGGGAATGGCGGGACCGCTGAACGCGCTGACGGGCAGGTGAACTCGAGCCTGGACAGCAGTCGTACGCGTCCCCGCGATCTCACCTGGGTGGTGGCACTGGCCGCAGCCCTTTGGGGAACGGACGCCCTGCTGCGGTTGCCTCTCTCGCGTGAGGTTTCCGCCCCGACCATCGTCTTCGCCGAGCACACCGTGTTGGTCCTGGTGCTCCTACCGTTCCTGCCCCGTGCGATCCGGGCGTTTTGTGGTCTCGACATGACAGGACGGCTGGCCGTGGCCGCGATCGGCGTCGGCGCCTCCGCAGTGGCCACCACGTTGTTCACCCTGTCGTTCCGATACGGGGATCCGGTGACACCGGCCGTGACGCAGAAATTCCAACCGGTGATCGCCCTCGTCGGCGCCGCCCTGCTGCTCCACGAGCGGCTCCGACCGTCATTCGCGTTCTTCGCGGTACCGGCACTGATCGGCGCGTGGCTGCTGGCGTTCCCGGACCCGCTGAGCATCGGCGTCGATCAGGCTGCGGTAGCTCTGCTGGCGTTGGGCGCCGCGACCCTGTGGGCCGCCGGTACCGTACTCGGGCGGTTGGTTGCCACCCGGCTGACCGCGGTCGAGCTCACCACCCTGCGGTTCGCGTTCGGCCTCCCGGCGGCCCTCATCATCGTGCTGGCCACCGGTGCGCCGCTGTGGGTCCCCGACGTGTCGAGCACGCTGTCGGTGGTGGGGATCGCTCTGATTCCCGGGCTGCTCGCCATCTGGCTGTACTACTTGGGATTGCGACGCACTGCGGCCTCCAGGGCGACGCTCGCCGAGCTGGCCTACCCGTTGACGGCAGCCGTCGTCGGCGTGGCATTTCTCGACGCACGTCTGCAGCCGGGGCAATGGGTCGGCGCTGCGCTGGTGGTCGGGGCCGTCACCGCGCTGTCCCTGCACGAGGCGAGGGCCAAGACCCCCTCAGTGCAGCTCGCCCCGGATCAGCTCGCGCCCGGGATGCGGTAGATCCCCCCGCAATTCCCGCCTCACGCTGACCGTCGTCCCATCTCCGGGTGATGTGACGGTGGCATGATCGAACGGTGTTCAGCCCCTTTCTGTCCGCGCGGCGCCCGCGGTCCCTGCTCGCTTCCGTGAGCGCCGCTCTGCTGGCATTGACCGTCACCGGGTGTTCGAGTTCGGTGGCCGGGACGGCCACCACAGTCGGAACCGCCGGTAGTGCAGCGTCATCGGCCAGCACGCCCCCGACGTCGTCGGTCCCGCCCGCAGCGGTGCCGGCAGGGCTCGAGAAATTCTACGACCAGCAGTTGAACTGGGGATCCTGCGCCGACCTGGCGACCTCCGAGGAGAACTCGTTCTACCGCTCGGCTTCCCTCCAGTGCGCCGACCTGACCGTGCCCCTGTCGTACGACGAACCCACAGGACCGCCGATCAGCCTCAAGGTGCTGCGCAAGCCGGCCACCGACCAGGCCAACCGAATCGGTTCGGTGATCGTCAACCCGGGTGG
>JBBRVZ010000010.1:0-69760 GCA_038246445.1 Mycobacteriales bacterium | reverse complement strand
GCGGGTAGCTTGCCGTCCGACCGCCGTTCCCGCACCCCGCACGCGGTGACCACGTCATCCACCGCGTCTCGCGGCACCGCGTCGATCAGCACCCCCAACGTCACCTGATCAGGGCGAACCACACCAGTCGTCATGACCGCTGATCACAGCAGTCACACCCGTCACACCCGTCACGCCACGCCGAGGACCACCACGAACAGCATGATCAACTTTGGCTACGTGGCATTGTGGCTCGGCCCGCACTGATCCGGCTCCTGGAATCAGGTGGACGTGCGTTTCTGTAGACACCGATCGACGCGAACGGGCAGAGTCGCTCGACCAGTGTTCGCCCAGAGGGGTGCTCTCGGGACGGCAGTGCGGGGAACCGTCGACCGGTTGGGCTCGGATCAGGCGAAAAACGCGAAGTACACGAAACCCAACGCCATTACGATCAGGATGATCCCGAACACGATCCGGCCGTTGCCCTTCAGCCAGTTGTCGACCGGGTCGGTGCTGTCCAGGTGCGACTGCCTGAACCGCCCCGGTGGCCGCTGTTCGGGCCTGGGTGATGCACCGTCGTTTTCGCTCATGCCCGGTGAACAAGCGCCAACCGCTGCGACCGTACAATGAGTATTCGCCGCCGGTCCGGTCACGCCAACCGGGGCACCTGCGGGCGGTCGACAAGCGGGCCGCGCAGGTTGCCCTTGGTCCTCGGCGGAATGTAGACATGGCGCTGTTGGGTCCGGCCGGGCTCGCAGGGCTGTAGCCGGAAGTGGCCGCGGACCGGCCACCAGCCTTGCCGTTCCGGGTGGCGCCGGCGGCCCGGTGGTTGTTGAGGTCGTTCTGGGTGCGCCGCTGCAGGCCGAGCACCGCGACCGGCGGCAGTTTGCGGCGGTCGGCCTTGGTTTGGTCGCCATTGTGGTGTCGGTGTAGACGCCGCGGTGCGCGAGGAGCCCGTGGGTGTTGGCGACCAGGCGGCGCTCGCTGCTCAGTTCCGCGGTCCGCTGGTGTATCCCGGTGTCCCGTGGCACCTGGTCGAGGTGAGGCCGATCTCGGTGTACGGGGTACAGGAAGCTGCTGGTCGAGTTGTCCTTCGGTCAGCAGCAGAACCAGCTTCCTGGTCTGCAACGACGCCGCGCTGGCGACCCGGAAGGCGGCCACCGCCGGTGAACTCGCCACCGCGGTGTTCGGCGAGGACACCTTTCTGTCGCTGCTGGGATCGGTGCGCCCGGCAACACCGATCGGGTCAGGCCAGCCGCGGTGGTCGGCACGGCGGTCAAGCCTGCCCGTCGACTCACCGGGTGCCAGGTGCCGGGTGCCGGGTGCTGGTGCTCGGCAGTCCGCACGAGTTGTCCGCCAGGGCGCGGGATGAGGTGATGGCCCACGTCGGCGGGTCGCGGTGAACCTGACCCCGACGGTGTCGCATCTGGTCGTCCTCGACGCCGCCGACATCGACATCCGCTACCCCCGCACCGTTCACATGCTGCGCCTGGATCCGGTCACCTTGCACCCCATCGCTGTGCCTGTGCCTGTGCCTGACGCGTACCACCCCGTGCCGGACTCACCGAGCCCGATCACGCCGCCGCGACCGAAGCCGAGCCCGCGCCGGCGGCGCATATCCTGCGCCGCGACGAGGTGACCCACCTGCCGGACCAGAAAACTCACATCGGATCCTCTGTTGTATTCGACTTCGGCAGGGCGGTGCCGATGCATGGATTGCTGGAGCGGTATCCCAACCTGATGGCGGTTTTCATCGCCGACGAAAAAAGCCGTGGAGGTTTTTGATGGTCTTTGGAGCCATGCCCTGGCGTGCAAGACCTTGGATCCACTGTCTGACGTAACGGTTGTCGACGACGTCGATGGGCACAGCGCCGGGCACCGGACATGTGGTCGCGGACCTGATGGCGGTAGCGAGTGAGCTGTCCCGGGGATACCGCAGTCAGTAGGTCGATGTGCTCGTGCAACACCTCGGCGACCAATGGCACCCCGCGCCGGCTGGCCGACAGTGTTACCAGGGCTTGCCGGATGTTGCCCCTGTGGGTACCGAGCACCGTCATGTATCGGCGCGCTTCGGTTTCGGAGTCAAACGGCACCGACACCTATGCCCGCGTTTTTGGGTCCATCGAACGGACTTCGTAGTTGGCGGATCCGTCCGATCGAAGACGCTTCCGCAGGCTGGCCACGGACTCAATGTAGGGACTCGCGTCCTAAAACGACGGATTCCCGTCCTAAACTTCGACGTTTCCGCAGGTCAGATGGGTGTCCGAGGGGGGACTTGAACCCCCACGCCCCTAAGGGCACTAGCACCTCAAGCTAGCGCGTCTGCCATTCCGCCACCCGGACAGGTGTCAGCGGCGCCGGGCGCCGCGGTGAGTGAGCCTACTCGATGGCTGCCGTCCACCCAACCGTCATCGGGAAGGGCAAGGGTACGTTCCGATGCCGTGTCCGCGGGTGGTAGGAAAGCCCGATGACCGCTCCCGACCGCAGTCCCGCTGCACCCGGCGTCAGCACTTCATCGGGGCCAATTTCCGCGACGGCACGGCAGCCATCGACCGCCGAGCAGGAGGTCGTCCAGCTCTGCAGCGAGCTCATCGGAATCGAGTCGGTGAACACCGGGGAACCGGACACGATCGGCGACGGCGAAGCGCGCGCCGCACGCTACCTGCAGCAGAAGCTGGAAGAGGTGGGTTACGAAACCACCTACCTGGAGTCGGTTCCCGGGCGCGGCAACGTCATCGCACGTTTGGCCGGCGCGGATCCGAGCCGGGGTGCGCTGCTGATCCACGGCCACGTCGACGTGGTACCCGCAGACGCCACGGAATGGACGGTCGACCCGTTCTCCGGGGCCGTCCGTGACGGATACGTCTGGGGCCGCGGTGCCGTCGACATGAAGGGCATGGTCGCCATGACAGTGGCGGTCGCCCGGGACTTCAAGCGCTCCGGGTACGTGCCGCCGAGGGACCTCATCTTCGCGTTCATGTCCGACGAGGAGGCCGGCGGCACCTTCGGTGCGCAATGGCTGGTCGATCATCACGCCGAGCTGTTCCAGGACGCCACCGAGGCGATTTCCGAGGTCGGCGGCTTCTCCGTTCCGATCGCCGACGATCGCCGCGCCTACCTCGTGGCCGCAGCCGAGAAAGGCGTCGCCTGGGCGCATCTCACCGCCACCGGGCGTGCCGGGCATGGATCGATGATCAACGACGACAACGCCGTCAGCCGCATTGCGCAGGCGGTGGCCAGGCTCGCCGCGCACGAGTTCCCGATCACCCACACCGCAACCGCGGACGCACTGCTCGCCGCCATCAACCGACTGACCGGCCTCGAATTCCCGGAGCAGGACATCGAGTCGGCCGTGAGCAAGGTCGGGCCGGTGTCCCGGATCCTGAACGCAACACTGCGAAACACCGCCAACCCGACCATGCTCAAGGCCGGCTACAAGGCGAACGTCATCCCGTCCAGCGCCCAGGCCACCGTGGACTGTCGTGTCCTGCCCGGCTCCGAGGACACCTTCCGCGACGAGGTCGCCCGCATCGTCGGCGACGACATACAGGTCGACTGGACCTGGCACCCGCCGCTGGAGTTTCCGTTCGAGGGTGCCCTCGTCGACGCCATGACGGCGGCGCTGCAGGCCGAAGACCCGAACGGGACGGCGGTGCCCTACATGCTCTCGGGTGGGACGGACAACAAAGCCTTCGCCCGACTGGGTGTCACGGGTTACGGCTTCGCGCCGCTTCGCCTGCCGGCCGACCTGGACTTCTCGGCGTTGTTCCACGGGGTCGACGAACGGGTCCCCGTCGACGCGCTGACCTTCGGCACCCGGGTGCTGGACCGGCTGCTGCGAAGCTGCTGAGGGCCGTCGCCAGTTGCCTGCAGCGTCCGCAGTGCCATTCTGAGCGGATGGATCCTCGGGAACGAGTCAGGGCCCTGTTCGACGCGGTCGCCGAGACCTACGACCGGGTCGGCGTCGAGTACCTGCAACCCATCGCCGAACGTCTGGTCCGGGAGCTGGCGCCGGCGGCCGGCGACCGGGTGCTCGATGTCGGCTGCGGTCGTGGCGCCGTGCTGCTCCGAGTGGCCGCCGCCGTCGGCCCGACGGGCACCGCCACCGGCCTGGATATTGCGCCCGGGATGGTTGCCGCCACCGCTATGGAGGCCGAAAGCGCCGGTCTGGAAACGACAGTGCTGTTGGGGGACGCCCAGCAGCCGGACCTCCCGGCCGGGTCGTTCGATGCGATCACCGCCTCGCTGGTGTTGTTCTTCCTGCCTGATCCCGCCACCGCGCTTCGGGCCTGGCGAGACCTGCTGGTCGAGGGCGGCCGCGTTGCCGTTTCCACCTTCGGCGCCTACACCCCTGGGTGGACGACGGTCGATGAGGTCTTCAACCCGTACCTGCCACCGGATATGCATGACGCCCGTACGTCTGGCAGGAGGGGCCCGTTCGCTTCCGATGCCGGGATGGAAGCGCTGTTCGCCGAGGCGGGACTGCGCGACGTCCGGACGGTTCGGACCGTGGTGCCGGTGCGGTTCGAGAGTGCCGATCATTGGCGTCGATGGACCATGTCCGTCGGTCAGCGTGCTTTCTGGGGCCTGGTGCCGGATGAGGACCGCGATGAGGTTCAAGCCCGCGCCTACGCCGCGGTGGAGGCCACCCGCGGCCAGAACGCCGACGGCCGGATGGGTTTCGACCAGCAGGTGCGGTACACCCTCGGCCGGCGCTGAGCCGAGCGAGAGCACCGGCCGACGACATCAGCTGCCCGGGAACCACTGTCGGAACAGGGCGGTCGTCACCGCTGCCAGGCTCACGACGACCAGGAACGGCAGCTTGCGCCACACGGCCACCCCGGCGACCGCCAGCCCGGCGGCCCGAGCGTCGAGAACTAAGGCCGAGCCGAACGAGAAGGTCTGCACCGCAACAAGAGCGGACAGCAGGACGATCGGCAGCAGCGCGGCGATGCGTTGCACTCTCGGCCGCTCCAGCACGGTGCGCGGAACGGACAGCCCGGCCAGTTTCAACAAGTAACAGCCCAACGCGCCGACCGCGATGCCGATCCATAACATCAGCGGACCCGATCCTCTCGGCCCGGGAAGAACCCGGCGATGACGCCGACCAGCGCGGCGATCAGGACCGGCACGCCGACCGGGACGAAAGGTACTGCCACCAGGGCGACGACTGCCGCGGCGAGAGCCACGGCCCACGCCTCACGGTCGCGGAGCCGGGGTGCGAGCAGCGCCAGGAACGCCGCGGGGGCGGCCGCGTCCAAGCCGAGCAATCGTGGATCGGACAGCCAGGACGCGCCCACCAGACCCACTGCAGTGCCGAGGTTCCACATCAGGAACACGCCGATCCCGGTGCAGTAGAAACCCCATCGGGCCGCGCGGTCGGAGTCCCGGCCGATCGCCATCGCGGTGGACTCGTCGATGACCAGATGTGCTGCCAGCAAACGCCTTCCGCGGCGGACGCCGAGCAGTTCGGACAGCCTCAATCCGTACAGCGGAGTTCCGGGCCCCGAGCATGATCGCCGTCGCGGCCCCGGCCAGCGGTGCGCCACCTCCGGCGACGACGCCCACCAGGCCGAATTGGCTTCCGCCGGTGAACATCAGCAGGGACAACGCCATCGTCTGCCAGAAATTCAGCCCGGCAGCAAGAGCGATCGCGCCGAAGGAGATGGCGTAGGCGCCGGTGGCGATGGAAACTCCGGCCGCGTCCCGGAGAACCTGTGAGCGAGTGTTCGTCCAACCCGGGTCGGCCGCACCAGGTGGGGAGCGCGGGTCTGAATGCTGCTGGGGCGCTTCATCGCCGGACCCATCAGGCGACGTCTGGGTGCTCACCGCTCAGGGCGTCAGGTCGGGCAGCAGCCCCGATGACCGATCGCGACGCAGCCAGACCCGCCGGCTGCCGTCCGGGAATCGCAGTACCCTGGCCAGCTCCCAGCCGGAGAACTCGGCGCGGATCGCGAGCATCGTCGCTGCCGCGGAACGGGAGACCGCGGCGTCGATCCGCAACGGCTGGTAATCGAAGTCGTCCGACGGGACCCACGTGGGCCGGGTCTGCCGGCCCGGCGAAGACCCCGGAGCGTCTACCGACCCTGATGTCTCGTGACCGATGATGGCCATCACCTCCGTGATGAGGGCCGCCGCCGCGGCCGCAGACCCCGCGGCCGATGGAAGCCGACACCGCACCCTACCGACCACTGCGCAGGGCCGCGATCGGCCAGCGGGATCATCGGGCCGCCGGCACCGGAATCAACGAGTCCGCCGGACCCTGCGGGTCGGCGACATCGTCGCGGCCCAGTTCCGTGCCCAGTTCCGTACGCAGCAGGGACGCCAGTCGGGTGCGGCGCGGGATGGATCCGATGTCCCGGACGGCTCGGGCCAGCGCCGGCCCGGCGGCGTGCACGACCGACAGGTGCCGGCGCGCCCTGGTCAGCGCCGTGTAGACCAACGGTCGGGACAACATCGCACCGGCCTCCGGCGGGATCACGGCCACCACGGCGTCCCACTCCGACCCCTGTGCCCGGTGCACCGTGATCGCCCACCCGTGCAGAAGGTCCCCGAGGGCCTTGCCGGCGATGGCTGATTCGCCACCGGTGAAGGCGACCTGCAGTGAGTTGTCGCCGCACGAGCGCACGGTGCCGACCTCGCCGTTGGCGTACCCGTTCGGTTCGGCGTCGAGATGGTTGGCCGTCGCGACTACCCGGTCTCCGGCATCGAAACCGCGCACGGTGCCCGAGCCCGGGTTCAGCACCGCCTTGAGCGCGCGGTTCAACGCCTGCGTTCCGGCCGGACCGCGGTGCACCGGCGTCACGACCTGGATCTGATCGGAGTCACAGCCGAACACCCGGGGAACCGAGTCGGTCACCACCTGCACCACCCGCCGGGCGGCCTCGTCGGAACCTCGGGCCGGCACCACCACCACCTCACGGGTCGGGTCGTCGACCGGCGGGAGCTCACCGGCCCGCACCGCGGTGGCCAGCCGGGCGATGGACCCGCCCTCCGTCTGCCGGTAGAGCGTCGTCAACTCGGTGACGGGCAGGGTGCCGCTGTCGATGAGATCGCCCAGGACCCGTCCCGGTCCGATGGACGGCAGTTGCGCCGGATCGCCGACGATCACCAGATGGGTGGAGTCCGGCAGCGCGCGCAGCAGCGCCGCACCCAGTTCGACGTCGAGCATCGAGGTCTCGTCGACGACGACGACATCGGCTTCGATGGGATTCGCGGCGTCATGATCGAACACGGACCCGGTCGCGCCCGGGACCGGCGGTCTGGCACCCAGTAGGCGGTGCACCGTTGTCGCGTTGTTCCCGGCCAGCTCCTCCAGCCGCTTGGCCGCGCGGCCGGTCGGTGCGGCCAGCGCAATCGACGTGTCGACCTTGCGGCACAGCGCGACGATGGCCGCGACGGTCCGGCTCTTCCCGGTTCCGGGCCCTCCCGTCAACAGGCTGACGCCGTGCGCGGCGGCCAGCGCCACAGCACCCGCCTGCACTTGGTCCAGCCCGCCGATCACACCCTTGACCGCCCGCTGACCGGCGATCGTGGACGCGGTCCGAACCAGCCGGGCAATACCGCCGGCGATGTCGGACTCCGCGCGTGCCAGCGGTTCTCGAGCGATCCACTGCCCGCCGTCGGCGCGCTCGGGTGGACGTGCAGCAGCTGCGGGAGCAGGCACCGCCACCACAGCCTCGGTGGCCAGCGCCGCCCCGATGGCGGCCTCGGCGTCCACCCCGAACGGGCGCAGCGCACCGGCCACCTGTGCGGCCGCAGCCGTCGTATGTCCCTCGCGCGCGTAGCGGGCCAGGGTCCACTCGACCAGTGCGCGGCCGCGCCGCGGGTCCTCCCGGTGGACGTCGGGTTCGATCGACCTGGCCAGTCGGTCGGCCTGCGCGACGGCCGCGTCCGGTAGTGCCAGTAACCGCCAGGGGTCCGCCCGCAGCGAGGCGGCCGCGTCCTCGCCAAGGAGGTCGGCGAGCCTGATCGACCAGCGGACCGGAATGTCCTGCGGCACCAGCAGTTCGGCGATCTGGTAGATCTGCCCCGCCCCGATGAAGCTCATCACCAGACGGTTCGCCCGCCGATCCGTCATCCGCGTAATCGCACCGAGCTTGGCGGCCGTGACGTCGGTCGGTGACCGGACCCCCACCTCGGTCAGCTTCGCCGACGTCGCCTGCCCCAGTCCCGGCCACAGGCCGGCGGCACAGAACTCGGCGAACACATCGGACACGCCCGGACCATACCGTCGCGCAAGGGCGACGGTGTCCGGATCGGCTACGAGCTGGAACCGCTTCCGGTGCTGACGTCGTCCAGCGCCCCGCGGATCTCCGCCGGCAGGGTGATCTCCTCGGCCGCGAGGGAGCCGAGCAGCTGCGCACGGTCGCGCGCACCGATCACCACGCTGGACACGGCGGGGCGGTCCCGGACCCACGCGCAAGCCACCGCGAGCGGGGATGTGCCGAGCCCGTCAGCGGCAGTCGCGACCGCCTCGACGATCCGGGCCCCGTGCTCGGTGCGGTAACGGCCGACGTACCGGGTGAAGTGCGGTGAGGCGCCACGGGAGTCGGCCGGTGTGCCGTGCCGGTACTTGCCGGTCAGCACCCCACGGCCCAGCGCCGCCCAGGCGAGCAGACCAAGACCGTGGACGGCCGCCGCGGGCAGCACGGAGTGTTCCGGACCCCGTTCGAGCAGGGAGTATTCCGACTCCACCGACACCAGCGGGGTCCCGGGCGCCGTCCCCCGGAGGAAGCCGGCCACCGTGGCGAGTTGCCAGCCGTTGACGCCGGACACGCCGATGTAGCGGGTGCGACCGGACTGCACCGCTGTCCGCAGCGCCGTGCAGGTCTCCTCGAAGGGCACCGCGGCGTCGAACCCGTGCACCTGCCACAGGTCGACATGATCGGTTCCGAGCCTGCTCAGCGAGCCGTCGAGGGCGGCCAGCAGGGATCCGCGTCCGCCGCCGACGCCGACCGTCGTGGTGGACAGCACCACCGACGACCGGCTCACCACGTCCGGCACCAGCGTGCCGAGGATGGACTCGGCCTCGCCGTCGCCGTAGATGTTCGCCGTGTCGATCAACGTGCCACCGGCGCCGACGAAGGCCTCGAGTTGCGCTGCCGCGGCGTCGGCGTCGGTGTCCCGTCCCCAGGTCATCGTGCCCAGGCCCAGCCGGGACACCTGCAGACCACTGCGACCGACGCGACGGGATTGCATGAACGCAACCTATCGACCGACCCGCGTCAGGTAGGGCAACGGGCGCCCGTTTCTGGGTGGTGTGATGTCCGTGACGCGGACAGCGGCGCCGGAGAACGGATAGCTCACGGGTACCGTGACCGAGGCATCGCGGCGCTGCCGCGTTCTCCGGGCGAGCGGTCGCGTTGTCGAGTGCGGCCGGGTGGTCGGCGCGCGCCGCAGGCGCCGATCACCGTCACGAGCAGCAGGGAGATGTCAGCTTGGTACGTCGATTGCGCATCGGGCTGAACCTGGGTTATGTCACCACGGCCGCCGAGCTGTCGGACAACCTCGCCTTGGCGCAGGCCGCCGAATCGCTCGGATTCGACATGGTCTGGGCCGCCGAGGCCTACGGCTCGGACGCGGTGACGGTGCTGTCCGCGGTCGCCGCGAGGACCCACCGCATCGGTATCGGATCGGCGGTCCTGCAGATCCCGGGCCGCACCCCGGCGATGACAGCGATGACGGCCGCCACCCTCGATGCCCTCTCGGGCGGGCGTTTCCGGTTGGGTCTGGGCGTGTCCGGCCCACAGGTTTCCGAGGGTTGGCACGGTGTCCGGTTCGCCGACCCGGTGGGACGCACCCGCGAGTACGTACAGATCGTCCGGCAGGCGCTGACCCGACGACGGGTGACGTCGGGTGGGCGTCATTTCACCCTGCCGCTGACCGACGGACCCGGAAAGGCGCTGGTGCTGGCGCTGCAGCCGGTCCGCCCATCGATCCCGGTCTACCTTGCCGCTCTCGGACCGAAGAATCTGGACCTCACCGGCGAGATCGCCGACGGCTGGCTGGCCATCTTCTTCGATCCGGAGACCGCGGCCGGGTCGATCACCCGGATCGCCGACGCGGCGTTGCGAGCCGGCCGCGATCCCGGCGAGATCGACATCTGTGCCGCTGTCCCGGTGTCGGTCGCCGACGATCCGACCGTTGCCGCCGACCGCGTCCGTGCCCATGCCGCGCTCTACCTCGGAGGAATGGGCTCGGCGACGACGAACTTCTATCACCGCACTGCCAGCGAGATGGGCTACCGGACCGAGGCCGACGAGGTGCAGGCGTGCTTCATGTCGCGCGACTACTCGGGTGCGGCGGCCGCTGTGCCCTTCGAATTCCTTGATCGGACGAGTCTGCTCGGCTCCAGGGAGCGGATCGCAGAGCGGCTGCAGCGGCTGTCCGACGGGGGAGTGACGTCGATCAGCGTCAGCTGTTTCGATGCCGACCTGGGGGGCAAGATCGCGACCCTGACCACGGTGATGCAGGCCATGGACCAGGCCGGAGCACTGTCGTGACGATCTGGCAGGCGATCGTGCTGGGCATCGTCGAAGGCCTCACCGAGTTCCTGCCGGTGTCCTCCACCGGGCATCTGACGATCGTCGCCAAGATGCTGGGACTGTCCATCGACGACCCCTCCGTGACGGGCTTCACCGCCGTCATCCAGGTCGGCGCGATCGCCGCGGTGATCATCTACTTCTGGTCGGAGATCGTCACGCTGTTTCTGGCGTGGCTGCGTGGCCTGTTCCACGCCGACCGTCGATCGGATCCCGATTACCGGTTGGCGTGGTTGGTGATCATCGGTTCGCTGCCCATCGTGGTGGTCGGATATCTCGGGCGGCACCTCGTTTCGGGTCCCCTGCGGAGTCTGTGGGTGGTGGCCTTCGCCTTGATCGTCTGGGGCGGGGTGATGCTGCTCGCAGAGTCGGTGGCGAAGCAGAACCGGGGTGAACGGGACCTCAACCTGACCGACGCGCTGCTCATCGGCTTTGCGCAGTCACTCGCGCTGATACCCGGCGTGTCCCGGTCCGGCGCGACGATCTCGGTCGGCCTGATGCGCGGGCTCGATCGGGTGACGGCGACCAGACTGGCGTTCCTGCTGGGCATTCCGGCGCTCCTCGGCGCGGGCGTCTACGAACTACCGCCGGCCCTGCAGGAGGGCGGCGTCGGCTGGATACCGACACTGGTCGGCACGCTGGTGTCCTTCGTGGTGGCCTACGCCTCGGTCGCCTGGTTGCTGCGGTACGTCGCAGGCCACACCATCAGGATCTTCGTCTGGTACCGATGGGCGTTGGCGGCGGCGATCATCGTGGCCCTGAGCACCGGTGCGCTGGCCGCGACCTGATCCCAGGCCGAACCGCAGAGTTGAGAAAGAGTCCAGATGAGCCAAGACCCCGGCAGTGCCGCAGCAGCGCCCACCGCGCCCGGACCGGAGCAGGCGCCTGCTGCCGATCAGCATCCGCCGGTGGTGACCGTGCTGCTGGTCCGGCACGGCCGGTCGACCGCCAACACGGGCGGCATCCTCGCCGGCCGGACACCGGGTGTCCACCTCGACGACCATGGCAACGCGCAGGCCGACCAGGTCGCCGAACGGTTGACGGGCATCACCGTGGACCGGTTGATCTGCTCACCGCTGGAACGCTGCCTGCAGACGGTGACGCCGTTCGCGACCGCCACCAACCTGACGATCGAAGTCGAGGATCGGTTGGCGGAGGTGGACTACGGAAATTGGGCAGGCAGGCCCCTCAAGGACCTCGCCACCGAACCGTTGTGGCGGACCGTCCAGCAGCATCCGTCGGCAGCCGTCTTCCCGGGCGGTGAGGGCCTGGCCACCGTGTCGAGCAGAGCGGCGGAGGCAATCCGAGATGTGCGGCTCGCGGCGGTCAAGGATCAGACCGTCCTCATCTGCTCGCACGGCGACGTCATCAAGGCGATCCTGGCCGACGCCCTGGGCATGCACCTGGATTGCTTTCAGCGGATCGTCGTCGCACCGGCGTCGCTGTCGGTGGTGCGGTACACCGCTCTGCGTCCGTTCGTGGAACGCATCAACGACACCGGCGAGCTCGGCTCACTCCGCCCGGCCCCGGCGGAGGCCGTCGCCGCGGGCGGCGATGTCGTGCGCGCCGACGCAGCCGTGCTGGTCGGATCCGGTGGGTCCGCGGCTGACGCCGTGTCCGACTCGGACGCCGTTCCGGGTGGGGTTCCCCGCTGAAGTGTTGGCCTAAGCTCGGAGGTGCCATGTCGCGACAGATCCACGTCTTCCGCTCACCCGATCGGTTCCTCGCAGGAACGGTAGGGCAGCCTGGCGAACGCGAATTCTTCCTCCAAGTCGTCGATGGCCGTCGAGTGCTCTCGGTGGCCTGCGAGAAGCAGCAGGTTGCCGTCCTGGCCGATCGGCTGGGCTCGCTGATCACCGAGGTCGCCCGTCGTTTCGGTGCCCAGGCGGAAGCCGATCCCGCCGCTGGACCGTCGTCAGATCTGACCCTCTCCACCCCGGTCGATGCCGAATTCCGGGTCGGCACCATGGGTCTGGCCTGGGACGGGGAGGGCTCCCAGGTGATCGTCGAGTTGCTGGCACTGTCCGAGGAGGAGGTCGGCGAGAACATCGTCCTGGAGGACAACGAGGAGGGCCCGGACGCGCTGCGGGTGTTTCTCTCCCTGGGCGAGGCCCGCGATTTTGCGAAGCATGCGGAGTTGATCGTCGCCGCCGGTCGACCGCCGTGCCCGCTGTGCGGCAACCCCCTCGATGCCGAGGGTCACATCTGTCCGCGGCTGAACGGGTATCACCGCGGTGCAATCGGCTGATCCGGCGCAGGGCCTTCCCGACGACGTCGTCGCCGAGATCATCTGTAGCGGCGAGATCTCGATCACCGGACGGCTCAGCGACGCCTCCAACCTGACGCTGCTGGGTGAGGTTGCACTGGATGGCCTTTCGGTGTCGTGCATCTACAAACCGGTTCGCGGTGAGAGACCGCTGTGGGACTTCCCCGACGGCACGCTGGCGGACCGGGAACGCGCCGCCTTCCTCGTATCGCGCAGTGCCGGCTGGGATTGTGTCCCGCTGACGGTGCTCCGGGACGGGCCTTATGGGTCGGGAATGGTGCAGCGCTGGATCGATGACGCCGATCCGGAAGATGTCGTCGACCTCGCCCCGGTGAAGAAAATCCCCTCTGGTTGGCTCGCGGTGTTGCGAGCGGTCGACGTGGACGGCGGCGCGGTGGCCCTCGTGCATGCGGACACGCCAGGGCTCGCCACGCTGGCAGGGTTCGACCTGGTGGTGAACAACGCCGACCGCAAGGGCTCGCACGTGCTGCCGGTGCCGGACGGCCGGATACTCGGCGTCGACCACGGGCTCACCTTTCACACCGACGACAAGCTCCGCACCATCCTGTGGGGTTGGGCTGGACGCGTTCTCCCGTCGGACGTCCTGGAGGGCATCACCCGCCTGCGGTCGGATCTCGACGGCCGGCTGGGCGACGACCTCGCCGATCTGCTGACCGGCAGCGAGCTGCGGGCGTTGCGGGCCAGGCTCGACAAGCTGGACGCCAGCGGGGTTTTCCCGCGCACACCGGCGCACCGCACGCCCATCCCGTGGCCGCCGCTGTGAACCTGCTGACCGGTCTGACTCGTACGGCGTCCAGGGCGCTCGGCGGGCTGGCGCTCGATGCGTCCAGCGGCCTGGCCCGCGCCGGAGAGGCCGCGCGTGCCGCGCTGACCGGGACGACGATCGGTCCGGCGACGCTGCGCGTACACGTCGTCATCCTCTCCGACGAGGACGGGCGTCCGCTGACGACCGCGCAGGCGATACGACCGTCATTGGATCTGGCGACCGACGTGCTGACCGCGCAGGCGGGTATCCGGGTCCGGGTCGCGGGAATCCAGCTGATCGACGAACCGGCGCCGCCGCAGGCTCTGAACCCGCGGGCCAACAAGTTGCTGCTGCTCGACGATGTGCTGGGCCGCACGGATTTCTACCGGCGGCACTCTGCGCCGGTAGACCTGTCCGCCATGGTGGTCGGGACACCGGTGACGGTCATCGTGGTGCGCACCATCGCCGGCCGGGTGACCGGCTGCTCGCTGGGGATTTCCGCCGATTGGGTCATCGTGCAGTCGTCGCTGTTCGACCCGGCGCAGACGCACACCTATGACGACACCGTGCTCGCCCACGAGCTGGGGCATGCGCTGAACCTGCCGCATGTGCGGATGCCGCGAAATCTGATGTACCCGTCGTCCTCGCCGCCGGCCGGCATCCGGGGCACCGAGCTACAGGGCTGGCAAACCGCGATCCTGCACGCGAATCGGCACGTGGTGCCCGGAGTACCCCTCTGAAGCCGGCGAACACGGTTCCCGCCGGCCCACCTCGTCCGGCGCAAGGGCCGGGCCGGGACGGTTCGAATCACCCTTAGGGTGGACCGGTGCAGTCCTGGAACCGTCCTGCCATACCGTCCCTGCCGGGCTCACCGGTGACGTTGCGATTGCACGACACTGCTACCGCGTCCGTGCGGCCGACAGCGCCGGGGGAGACGGCCACCCTGTACGTCTGCGGCATCACGCCGTACGACGCCACCCACCTCGGCCACGCCGCCACCTACCTCGCCTTCGATCTCGTGCAGCGGATATGGCTGGACAACGGTCACCGGGTGCACACCGTGCAGAACATCACCGACGTCGACGACCCGCTGCTGGAACGGGCCGCGCGGGACGGTGTCGGCTGGCGTGACCTGGCAGCCCGGGAGATCGGGCTGTTCCGGGAGGACATGACGGCCCTACGGGTCCTCCCGCCACGGGACTACATCGGGGCCGTCGAGGCGATGGACGAGGTTGCGGCTGCCGTCCAGACGCTGCTGCAGTCCGGCGCCGCCTACCGGGTCGATGACGCCGCGCATCCCGATGTCTATTTCGACGTCGCGAGCGCGCCGAAATTCGGCTACGAATCCCGATACGACCTGGCGACGATGCTCGCGCTCGCGGCCGAGCGGGGCGGCGACCCGGAACGCTCCGGCAAGCGCAACCCGCTGGACCCGCTGCTCTGGCGCACCGAACGGCAGGGTGAGCCCTGGTGGCCGTCACCGATGGGCCCGGGGCGACCCGGATGGCACATCGAGTGCGCCGCCATCGCCACCAACCGGCTCGGCGCGAGCATCGACGTGCAGGGCGGGGGCAGCGATCTGATCTTCCCGCACCACGAGTGCTCCGCCGCGCACAGCGAGGTACTGACCGGCGTCGCGCCGTTCGCCCGGCACTACACCCACGCGGCGATGATCTCGCTGGACGGCGAGAAGATGTCGAAGTCACGCGGCAACCTGGTGTTCGTCTCCCGGCTGCTGGCCGACGGTGTCGATCCGATGGCCATCAGGGCGGCGCTGCTGGCCGGGCACTACCGCACCGACAGGCCATGGTCGCAAAATCTGCTGAGCACCGCACAGGGCCGGCTCGGCCGGTGGCGCGCAGCGGCAGGTCGATCGGGTGCCGATTCCGGTGCTCTGCTGCAGCAGTTGCGTCACGCACTGGCCGATGACCTCGCAACGCCGCGAGCGCTGACGGTTCTCGACCGCTGGGCGGCCGACGACTCGCTCGACGGCGGGCTGCTCGCCGATGCCGCTGACGCATTGCTGGGTATCGCGCTGCGCTGAGGGGTACTGCAGCACTGCAGCACGACACAGGGCCGCGGCGTACGGCGGCGGCCCGACGAAGGAAAGGGGAGTCATGGCTGACGTCGAGCCACAGAGCGACACACCGACCGAACAGGAGATGGAGGCCGCGGGCGGCGCCGGGAACTACGAGGGCACACCGATCAGCGACGACGAGTTCGCCGAGGTCTGGGAGCCGCCGTCCGCTCGGGGCGACGGCGGAGAAGATGAGTCCGGCGGCGACATGGCCGGTGGCGATCAGGCCGGGTCCGGCGGTGGCACCGGCGTCTGACGCCTGTCCGCCTGGCTCAGCAGTTGGGTCCGCGTCAGGCCATCGGCGGCCGGCGCGGGCCCAGCACGCAGAACTCATTGCCCTCCGGGTCGGCCAGCACCACCCACGGCACGCCGACCTGACCGACATCGACCCTTCTCGCACCCAGTGCCACGAGCCGTTGCACCTCCGCGTCCCGATCAACGGGGCGGAAGTCCAGATGCAGCCGGTTCTTGATCGTTTTTCTCTCCGGCACCGTGGCGAACAGCAGCCCCGGCAGGGTGTCCGGTGCCGGCCGGATCTCCACATCGGCGGGGTCGTCGCTGACGCTCACCCAGCCGAGTGCGTGCGCCCACCAGCGGCCCAACGCCTGCGGGTCGGCGGCATCGATGACCAACTGTTCCCACTCGAGCGTCATCGCGACCGACCGCCGGCTTCTCCGGGACGCGGTCCGCGCCGCCGGAGATACCGCTCGAATTCGGCGGCGATGGATTCGCCGGAGGCGGGTTCGAGGGGTTCGTCCTCTTCCTCGCGCTCCTCCAGAGCCCTGATGTACTCGGAGATCTCGTCGTCCTCGGAGGCGATCTGAGACACCTCCGTCTCCCACTCGGCCGCCTGGCTGGGCAGCGTGCCGAGGGGGACCTCGACGTCCAGGATGTCCTCGACCCGATGCAGTAGGGCCAGCGTTGCCTTGGGTGACGGCGCCTGCGACACATAGTGGGGTACGGAGGCCCAGAACGACAATGCCGGGATCCCGGCCTGGACGCAGGCGTCCTGGAAGACCCCGGAGATCCCGGTCGGACCCTCGTAGCTGGATCGCGCCAACCCGAGCCGGGCGGCGGTCTGCTGATCGTGCGCGGAGCCGGTGACCTGGATCGGGCGGGTGTGCGGCACGTCCGCGAGCAGGGCGCCCAGACTGATGACCGTCGTCGCCTGATGGTCGACCGCGATCTTGAGCAGCTCGTCGCAGAACGCCCGCCAGCGGAAATTCGGCTCGATGCCGTGCACCAGGATGACGTCACTGGGTGAGGAGTCGAGTCGGCACGCCGACAACCTGGTCGTCGGCCAGTCGATCGTTCTGGTGACGCCGTCGATCAGCCGGACTGTCGGCCTGCTCACCTGGAAGTCGTAGTAACCCTCGGGATCGAGCTCGGTCAACGGGGTGGCGTCCCAGGTGAGACCGAGCTGCTCGACGGCGGCGGTGGCAGCGTCGCCGGCGTCGTTCCACCCCTCGAAGGCGGCGATCATCACCGGGTTGCGCAGGGCCGGGAACTGACTCACGCAGGTCAGCCTACGTCCGTTCACAGGAGCATTTGCGCCCCACGCGCGGCGCTGGGGCCATCTACCGGCCGGCAGGAATTACTCTGGACCGGTGAACAACCCCGCTGTGCACCCGTTGCTGGCCGCGCTCGCCGAGCGGGTCGTCGTCGCAGATGGCGCGATGGGCACGATGCTGCAGGCACAGGACCCCTCGCTGGACGATTTCGCCGGCCTGGAGGGCTGCAACGAGATCCTGAACGTCACCAGGCCCGACATCGTCCGGGCGGTGCACCGGGAGTACCTCGAGGTCGGTGTCGACGCCATCGAGACGAATACCTTCGGTGCGAACCTGGCGAATCTGGCTGAGTACGACATCCAGGACCGCATCTTTGAACTGGCCCGGACCGGCGCCGCTCTCGCCAGGGCTGAGGCGGACAGCTTCAGCACGCCGGCACAGCCGCGGTTCGTGCTCGGGTCGGTGGGCCCCGGCACCAAACTCCCGACGCTCGGTCACGCACCCTATGGCGCGCTGCGCGAGGCGTACCGCGAGCAGGTTGCCGGGATGCTCGAGGGCGGGATCGACGCGGTGCTCGTCGAGACCTGCCAGGACCTGCTGCAGACGAAATCCGCGGTGCTGGGCGCCAAACGGGCGATGACGGCGGTCGGCCTCGTCGTGCCGATCATCGTGCACGTCACAGTCGAGACCACCGGAACAATGCTGCTGGGCACCGAGATCGGTGCGGCACTGACCGCGCTCGAACCGCTGGGCATCGACTACATCGGGCTGAACTGCGCGACCGGGCCTGCCGAGATGAGCGAGCACCTGCGGTACCTGTCGCGGCACGCGAGGATCGGCGTCTCGGTGATGCCCAACGCAGGCCTGCCGCAACTGGGGCCGAACGGCGCTGTCTATCCGCTGACGCCGCCCGAGTTGGCCGAGGCGCTGTCCGGCTTCGTCCGCGAGTTCGGGCTGGGCCTGGTGGGCGGCTGCTGCGGCACCACACCGGAGCACCTGCGGCAGGTCGTCGAGGCCGTTCGCGATCTCACGCCCGCGCCGCGCAGGCCCCGTCCGGACCCGGGCCTGTCCTCGCTGTACCAGGCGGTGCCGTTCCAGCAGGACGCCTCGGTGCTGATGGTCGGTGAGCGGACCAACGCGAACGGCTCCAAGGCGTTCCGCGAGGCGATGCTGGCCGAGAACTGGCAGCAGTGCATCGACATCGCCCGCGCGCAGACCCGCGACGGTGCCCACGTGCTCGACCTGAACGTCGACTACGTGGGCCGTGACGGCGCCGCGGACATGTCCGCGATGGCGGCGCGATTGGCCACCGCATCGACCCTGCCGATCATGATCGACTCGACCGAACCGGCCGTCATCCAGGCGGGTCTGGAGCACCTCGGTGGCCGGTCGATCGTCAACTCCGTGAACTTCGAGGACGGGGACGGCCCGGACTCCCGCTACACCCGGATCATGACTCTGGCGGCCGAGCACGGAGCCGCGGTGGTGGCACTGACCATCGACGAGCAGGGCCAGGCCCGCACTCGCGAACACAAGGTGGCCATCGCGGAACGGCTGATCGCCGATCTCACCGGCACCTGGGGGATGTCCGAGACAGACATCGTGGTCGACTGTCTGACGTTCCCGATCGCCACCGGCCAGGAGGAGACCCGCCGGGACGGCATCGAAACCATCGAGGCCATCAGGGAACTCAAGCGCCGGCACCCCGATGTGCACACCACGTTGGGTGTGTCGAACGTCTCGTTCGGGTTGAATCCGGCGGCCCGGCAGGTGATCAATTCCGTCTTCCTGGCCGAGTGCACCGCCGCCGGATTGGATTCGGCGATCGTCCACCCCTCGAAAATCCTGCCGATGGCCCGCATCCCGGAGGAGCAGCGAACGGTCGCCCTCGACCTGGTGTACGACCGGCGTGCAGGCGACTACGACCCGCTGCAGAAGGTCTTGGAGCTCTTCGACGGCGCCACCACGGCGGCCGGCCGGGCGACCAGGGCCGCCGAGCTGTTGTTGCTGCCGCTGGACGAGCGATTGCAACGGCGCATCATCGACGGCGAGCGCAACGGCCTGGAGGCCGATCTCGACGAGGCGATGCAGCACCGCAAGCCCCTGGAGATCATCAACGACACCCTCCTGGAGGGCATGAAGACAGTCGGCGAACTGTTCGGCTCCGGCGCGATGCAACTGCCGTTCGTGCTCACCTCGGCCGAGGTGATGAAGCTTGCTGTGGCGTATCTCGAGCCTCATATGGAGAAGGCCGACTCGGAGGGAAAGGGCACTATCGTGCTCGCCACGGTGAAGGGCGATGTGCACGACATCGGCAAGAACCTGGTCGACATCATCCTGTCCAACAACGGGTATTCCGTGGTCAATCTCGGTATCAAGCAACCGATCTCGACCATCCTCAGCGCTGCGCAGGACGCGGGCGCCGACGCGATCGGGATGTCCGGCCTGCTCGTCAAGTCAACGGTGATCATGAAGGAAAACCTGGAGGAGATGAACACCCGCGGCGTCGCGGAGACGTTCCCGGTGCTGCTCGGCGGTGCGGCCCTGACCCGCTCGTACGTGGAGAACGACCTCTCGGCGGTCTTCAAGGGAGACGTGCGTTATGCGCGTGACGCCTTCGAGGGACTGCGCTTGATGGACGGCGTGATGTCCCGCAAGCGGGGCCTCGACCCGCAGGCGGCCGCAGCCGACGCCGCCAAGGTCGCCGAACGCAAGTCCCGGCACGAACGCTCGGTGCGCATCGCCGAGAAGCGCAGGGCAACGGCCGCTCTCGAGGACGCCGCGGTGGTGCTACCCACGCGCTCCGACGTGGCCGTCGACAACCCCGTGCCGACGCCCCCGTTCTGGGGCTCACGGGTGGTGAAAGGCATTGCGCTGGCGGACTACTCCTCGATGCTCGACGAGCGCGCCACGTTCATGGGGCAGTGGGGACTGCGCGGCGCCAAGGGTGGTGGCGGACCGAGCTACGAGGAATTGGTGGAGAAGGAGGGCCGGCCCCGGCTGCGGTACTGGCTGGAGCGGCTGCACACCGAGAAGGTGTTGCAGGCGGCGGTGGCGTACGGGTACTTCCCGTGCGTTTCCGAGGGCGACGAGGTCGTGGTGCTGTCCGAGCCCGACATCGCCGCGCCGGAAGTCGCACGCTTCTGCTTCCCCCGGCAGCGGCGGGATCGACACCTGTGCCTGGCCGACTTCTACCGTCCCCGCAGCGCCGGTGAGGTCGACGTCATCGGCTTCACCGTCGTCACCATGGGCCAGCGGATCGCCGACTTCGCGAACGAACTGTTCGCCGCGAATGCCTATCGCGACTACCTCGAGGTGCACGGGCTTTCCGTGCAGCTGACCGAGGCGCTGGCCGAGTTCTGGCACCAGCGCATCCGCTCCGAGCTGGTGTTCCCGGACGGGACGTCGGCCGCGGCCCAGGACGCCGACGACGTCGAGCGGTTCTTCGACCTCGACTACCGCGGCGCGCGTTACTCTTTCGGCTACCCGGCCTGCCCCGACCTGACCGAGCAGACGAAGGTGGTGACACTGCTCGAACCCGGACGGATCGGGGTCGAGCTGTCCGAGGAATTCCAACTGCATCCCGAACAGTCGACGTCCGCGCTGGTGGCGCACCACCCAGAGGCGAAATACTTCGCGGCCCGGTGAAGCGACCCGCTGAGGCCGGTCCCGCCGTCGAGCTGGAGAGTCTGGGTGGGGTGCTGTTCGACATGGACGGCACGCTGGTTGATTCCGAGCGACTGTGGACGGTGTCCATGGACAGGGTGGCGACGCATCTGGGTGGGGTGATGAGTGCGTCCACCCGGGCAGCGATGATCGGCAAGCCCGTTCCCGCATCGGTCGCGATGCTGCTCGAGGAATTCGGTTCCAGTCACAGCGTGCAGGACACCACCGCGCTGCTGCTGGGCATCACCGCGGAGATCTTCGCCGACGAACTGCTGTGGCAGCCGGGCGCGGAGGAGCTGATCGACGCGGTGCGGGCCGGCGGGCTGAAGACGGCCCTGGTGACCAACTCCCCTCGCCGGCTCGTCGACGTCGCGCTCGGGCTCCTCGGCCCGCACCGTTTCGATGCAACCGTCTGCGGCGATGACGTCGAGCGGGGCAAACCCGACCCGCAGCCGTACCTGGCCGCGATGGGCGCTCTGGGCTTGTCGGCTGCCACCTGCCTGGCTATCGAGGACTCGCCGTCCGGAACGCAGGCTGCCGTGTCCGCGGGGATCCCGGTGCTGGTCGTCCCCTCGGAGGTGCCGGTGCCGGAAGGTCCCGGACGCATCTTCGCGTCCTCTCTGCTCGGGGCCACCGTGGAAGAACTGCGCCATATCCACCGTGAGTTCCGGCGATCGGTCCACCGAGGGCGGCTGTGAAACTTCGCATCGGGGCCACCGGGACGGCGTCCCCGGATGTTGCCTGGGACCGTTATGTGCACCCCGGGTTGTGGCACACCTGGTCCCCGCAGATCACCTCCGTGAACACCCAGGACAGCACCCTGCATGCCGGCACCACCGGCACCGTTCACGGCCCACTGGGCGTGCAGGTGCCCTTCCAGGTTCTGCACGTCGACCACGACAAGCGCTCCTGGAGCTGGGAAGTGACCGCCGTAGGGCTGGTGCTGACGCTCCACCACGAGGTCCGGTTGTCCAACGAAAAGACGCTGGGTGGATCAAGCACCGACCTGGTGATCGATGGTCCCGCACCTGCGGTGCTGGCGTACGCGCCGCTGGCCAGAATTGCACTGGGCCGGCTGGTCCGCGCTACGGCGCCGTAGACCCCCTGGCGTTCTCCTGCTCCACCAGGGCCTCGAGATCGGAAAGCCGGTCCAGTCCCCGCAGCGGCTGCGCCAAGCGGTGATTGCCGGTGAGTTCCGCACGGTGGCGGTGCAGGAACCACCAGTAGCCGGCGGAGTACGGGCACGCCTGCGCACCGACTCGGACCGACGGCCGGTACGCGCAGCCGCCGCAGTAGTCGCTCATCCGGTTGATGTACGCGCCGCCCGAGGCGTAGGGCTTGGTGGTGATCTGCCCGCCGTCGCCGTACTGCGACATGCCGACCGCATTCGGCACCATCACCCAGTCGTAACCGTCGATGAAGGCGCGGTGGAACCAGTCCATCACCTGCTCCGGCTGCCACCCGCGTTGCATCGCGTAGTTGCCCAGCACCATCAACCGCGGGATGTGGTGAACCCAGGCGTGGTCGCGCACCCCGGCCAGCACCGACGACAGGCACCGTGCCTGGACCGCGTCGGCGTCCAGTTCGGCGAACCACTGCGGCAGGTCGGTGTCGGCCCGCAACGCGTTGCGGTGCCGGTAGTCCGGGCCCAGGTACCAGTAGAGGTTCCAGATGTAGTCCCGCCAGCCGATCACCTGACGGACGAAGCCCTCCGCCGAGGCGAGTGGCACATCACCTGCCCGGTAGGCCGTCTCGACCCGCTGGACCACATCCAACGGGTCCAGCAGACCCAGGTTGAGGGAGGCGGAGATCAGCGAGTGTGCCATCCAGGCGTCGCGGGCCAGCATCGCGTCCTCGTACGGACCGAACGTCGCCAATCGGTGTTCGACGAAGTGCTCGAAACGGGCCAGCGCCTCCGCGGTGGTCGCCGGGAAACGCCGCGGTCCGTCGACACCGATGAAGCAGACGTCACCGTCCCGCTCCCAGCGGTCCAGGTCGCGGCGCACCTCGTCGTCGATCTCGTCCTCGACGGGCCACAGCGGCTCCGGAACATCCAGGCGTGCGCGACTCGGCGGCGGCAGTCGGTTGTCGGCGTCGAGGTTCCACCGGCCACCGGTGGGTTCGTCACCGTCCATCAGCACGCCGAGACGCCGCCGCGCCAACCGGTAGTGGTCCTCCATCAGCAGTCGCCGGGCCCCTCGACCCTCCGCCCAGGCACCGAAATCTTCCATCGAGGTGGCAAATCCACGCGCCGGCAGGACCCGCACACCGGGCATGGCGTCGACCAGTCCTCTGGCGGCGAAGCTCGTCGGGTGGCACACCGACACCGCCGCGTCACCCAGCGCCTCGGCGTAGGTCCGGGCACGCCGGTAGTCGCATGACGCACCGAGTTCGGCGGCCCGGTGCCGCATGGCGGACAGCACCAGATGCGCCTTCTGCCGGTGAAACCGCTTGCGGGCGAACACATTGCGGGACTCGATCAGGATCACCCGTTGGTCGGGGGAGTCCACGAAGTGCGGACCGAGTTGGTCGCCGAATAGCCAGCGAACATCGTAGGCGGCCGTCGCCGACCCCAACGATGTGCTCATTCGCCGGCCGGCGCCAGAATCGTTGCGGAGTGTGCGGGGACCGCGAGACCGCCCGGCCGGATGTCGACGTCGGATACGGTAGCCAGCAGCACGTCGCCCACCGGGCGGTCCAACGGGATCTGTTGCTCCGTGCCGGAGAAATTGACAACGATCCGCAGCCCAGATCTGTTGATCAGCAACCAGCGCTGATCGTCGTCGAACGTGACGACGTTGTTGTCGAACCGGGGGTCGGTGAGCTCCGGACGCTCCCGCCGAATGCGTGCGAGATCCCTGTACAGCGAGAGCATCTCGGCGTGCTGACCCGAGGTGGACTCGTCCCAGTTCAGCTTGGCGTCCAGGAACGTCGACTCCGCCTGGGGATCGGGGACCACATTCGGATCCCAGCCCATCCGGGCGAATTCCGCCAAGCGGCCCTTGCGGGTCGCCTCGCCGAGACCCTCGTCGGGATGGGAGGTGAAAAACGCCCACGGCGTGGAGGCGGCCCATTCCTCACCCATGAACAGCATCGGGGTGAACGGTCCGGTGAGGACCAGCACTGCCGCGATGGCCAACTCGGCGGGGGACAGGTGGCCGGTCAACCGATCGCCGGTGGCCCGGTTACCGATCTGATCGTGGTCCTGCGCGTAGCCGACGAATCGCCAGCTGGGGGTGACCAGGGTGTCCACCGGACGGCCGTGGTCGCGACCGCGAAAGCTGGAGTAGGTGCCGTTGTGGAAGAACGCCTTCGTGATGACCTTGACGATAGCCGACATGGAACCGAAATCGGCGTAGTAGCCGTCCTTCTCGCCGGTGAGGGCGACGTGCACGACGTGGTGGAAGTCGTCGTTCCACTGGGCTGTCAGACCGTACCCGCCGGCCTCCCGGGGGGTGATCAGTTTGGGATCGTTCAAATCCGACTCCGCGATCAGCGTCAGCGGTCGCCGGACATGCGGGGCCAGCGCGTCGGCCTCGATGGCTATTTCCTCGAGCAGGTGTCTGGCCTGGGTATCGGCGAGCGCATGCACGGCGTCGAGTCGCAGGCCGTCGACGTGGTAGTCCCGCAGCCACATCAGCACGTTGTCCAGGATGTACCGGCGGACCTCACCGGAGTCGGGCCCGTCGAGATTGATGGTGTCGCCCCAGGTGCTGCGGGCGGCGGAGTCTGTCAAATACGGGCCGAATTTCGGCAGGTAATTGCCGCCCGCCCCCAGGTGGTTGTAGACGACGTCCTGGATGACGGCAATGCCCCGCTGGTGGCAGGCGTCGACAAAACGCTGATAGGCACGCGGCCCGCCGTACGTCTCCTGCACCGCGAACCACAGAACGCCGTCGTAGCCCCAGTTGTGGGTGCCGTTGAAGGCGTTGACCGGCAACAGTTCCACCATGTCGACCCCGATGGAGACCAGATGGTCCAGGCGCTCGATCGCCGAGTCGAGGGTGCCAACGGGGGTGAACGTGCCGATATGCATCTCGTAGATCAGACCGCCGCCGAGCGGGCGACCGGTCCATGCCTGGTCACCCCAGACGTAGGCGGAGTGGTCGAAGGTGCGGGTGAGTCCCTCGACGCCGTTGGGTTGGTGTCGGGACCGCGGATCCGGGAGTACCGCGGGTTCGTCGTCGATCCGGTAGCCGTAGTCGATGTCGTGCGGCGGTTCTCCGACGTCGGAAACGAACGCCCCGGTGCCCGCCGACGCCGCGGCCGCGGTCAGATCGGCAGTCCACCAACCACCGTCCTGGGCGTCCATCGGGTGCTCGACGCCGTCGACCACCAGCTGGACCGTGGCGGCCCGGGGTGCCCACACGCGTGCTGTTCGGGTCAACATCGCTTCCCGTCGTTCTCGAAAATCACTGTGCTGCCGAACACTGTGCTGCCGAACACTGTGCTGCCGCACTGCGCTGTCAGCCGCCGTGCACCAGCAGCGCGACGGGGTAGGTCTGCAGCAGGTCGGCGAGGCCGACCGCATCATCCTGGTAGGACCGCCCGGTGAGCTGATCGGTCCATCCACCAGCCGGCAGGTCCAGGCTCGTCTCACCCCAACCGCCGGCTGCCACCAACCCCACCGGTAGCCGGGTCGCCACCGTCAGTGCCCCGCCCCGATCGAAGGCAAACACGTGCTCTGCGGCACTGCCCGTCGCTGTGACCGGCCGGTAGTCGGTGAAAAGCTCCGCCCGATCCCGACGCAGCCGCAGTGCCCTGCTGACCACCAGCAACTTGACCGCGCCGTCTTCGTCGATGTCGGGTCGCCATCCGTCGTCGATCCTGATCAGCAATTCGGTGCGGTGCAGGTAGTCCACCGGCCGGCGGTTGTCCGGGTCGACGAGCGAGAAGTCCCAGAGTTCGGTGCCCTGGTAGACGTCCGGCACGCCGGTCGAAGTCAGCTGGATGAGCTTGGCCGCCAACGAGTTCGACCAACCGAAAGGCCGCAATCGATCCGCCTCCGCGACGATTCCCGCGTTCAGCGCGGTGTCGTCGTAGATCGCGTCGACCAAGGCGTGCAGTCGCTGCTCGAACGAGGCGTCCGAGTCGATCCACCCGGTGGAGTTGCCGGCCTCGCGGGCGGCCTTCTCCGCGTAGGCATGTAGCCGCTCGCGATCGATCGGCCAGGCGCCGACGGCGGCCTGGAAGACCAGGTTGGCGAGCGGGCCGTCGCCCAGCGGCGCCAAACGCACCCACCTGCGGACCGCGGCAGCCCACGTGTCCGGAGCCTCGGAGATCACCGAGATCCTCGCCCGCACGTCCTCCGAGCGTTTGGTGTCGTGCGTCGACAGGGCGGTCATCGTTGCCGGGGTCCGCTCCATCCGTCGCCGGTTGATGCCGTGAAGCTCCCGCGGGGTCAGCGAGAACTCCGACGGCTCACCGCCGACCTCGGTCAGCGAGGTCAATCGGGTCCACCGGTAAAAGGCGCAGTCCTCGACACCCTTGGCCATCACCATTCCGGAGGTCTGCTGGAACCGGACGGTGAACTCCGTGTGCGGGTCGGTCAACCGCTCGGAGATGGCCCGCAGGGTGGACGCCAGTTCCGGCCTGTTCGCGCAGGCCGCCCGGACCGCCTCGGCGAGATACTCGCTTCCCACCGGCATATAGGTGCGATAGACGCTGAACGAGCTGAGCAGCTCGGCGATGGCGTCGTCGGCGCCGTCGCCGAGTTCGGGGACGCACCGAACCAGCCTGAGCACCTCGGAGCGCAGAATGCCGTCCGCCACAGCGCGTTTCGTCGCGCGAGTCATCGCCGTCCAGTCGACCCGCAGGCCGCCGCGCAGCTCTGTGTCGAGCCGGTCGAGCATGTGCTCGCCCGCCGGATCCACGAACAGCCGGTCGAGCGCGGCGAGTGCCTCGTACCCGGTGGTGCCGGCGCACTGCCACGACGTCGGCAGTTGCTCGTCACCCTCGACGATCTTCTCCACCAGCACATACCGGTGCTTGGTCAGCTCGGCGAGGTCATCCAGGTAACCGCCGGGGTCGGCCAGACCGTCCGGGTGATCGATCCGCAGACCGTCCATCCAATCGTTTTCGACCCACTGCCGCACCTGGCTGTGGGTCATCTCGAAGACCTCGCGCAGTTCCACCCGAACCCCGGCCAGGGTGTTCACCGCGAAGAACCTGCGGTAGTTCAATTCGGCGTCGGCCCGCCGGTAATTCATCAGCTCGTAGTGCTGACGGCCGTGGACCTCGATCGGCGAGCCACCCTCGGTTCCGTCCGCGATCGGGAAGCGGTGGTCGTAGTAGTGCAGCTCGCCGTCCTCGATGCGCAGCGCGTCCAACTCTTTCCCGCCGTCGCCGAGCACCGGCAGCCGCAATTTGCCGTTCCCGGCATCCCAGTCGATATCGAACGCCGCGGCGTGTTCGGATTCCCGGCCCTTGCTGAGCACATCCCACCACCACACCGACAGAGCCGGCGTGCCGACCCCGACGTGGTTGGGAACGATGTCGATCAGCACGCCGAGCCCCGCACCGCGGGCCCGCTTGGCCACCTTCGCCAGTGCCCAGTCGCCGCCACGGCTGTCATCGATCTCACCGTGGTCGACGACGTCGTACCCGTGCTTCGAACCGGGTTCGGCGGCCAGCACGGGGGACAGGTAGATCCAGTCGGCGCCCAGTTTCTCCAGGTACGGCACCAACGCGGCGGCGTCGGCGAGATCCCACTCCGGGGTGATCTGCAGACGGTACGTCGACCGTGGAATGCGTTGCCCCGGAACCTGTCCCGAACCTGCTGGCGTGGGGGCCGTCGCGGCCTGCCCGGCGGTACCGTCCCCGGCCGTGTTCTCCTGCGTCACAGTGCTGAAACGTCCCTCTGCATGGTTCGGTGCACTACTTCTTCTTGGCGCGGCGGCGGGGCTTGTCGGCCGACGTCGCCTGAGTGTCGGCATCCACCGTGCGGGCAGCGGTCTGCTGCTCCTGCGGCGTGGCCGGAGCCGTCGTGACCGGGCGGTCTTCCGACGGCTCGGTGACCACCTCGCCCGTCGCCTCGGCACTGCCACGGGTCGGTGCCGGTCCCACGCTCACCCCGGAGTCCGCGCGCATCGGCACCGGAACGGGCGCGATGGTCGGCACCGCCGCGGCTGCCGGACCCGGACTGGGTTCCTCCTCGACGGCGGCGAGGGCCTGCAGCACAACGGTTCCCTTTCCGCAGACCTGCACCTTGCCACCGCCGACGATGGCCTCGGAATGTTCTGGGACACCGGAGGTGTCGATCACCAACCGCCAGGCCGGGGCGAATTCCTCGGGTGGCAACACCCAGTCCAGGGTCTCGTCATGGGCGTTGAACAACAGCAGGAAGGAGTCGTCCACGATGCGTTGACCGCGGGCGTCCTTCCCACGGATGCCGTTGCCGTTCATGAACATCCCGACCGAACGCCCGAATCCGGCGCCCCAGTCCTCCGGCGTCATCAATCCTCCGGCGGGAGTCATCCAGACGATGTCCGGCAACGGCTCGCCTTCCGCCCGGGCGACGGGCCGGCCATCGAAGAACCGGCGGCGGCGGAAGGTCGGGTGCTGGCGGCGGAGCCGGGCCACCGATGCGGTGAACTCGATCAGCGCCTCATCGGCCTCCAGCCAATGGATCCAGCTGAGCTCCGAGTCCTGGGCGTAGGTGTTGTTGTTGCCGGACTGGGTCCGGCCGAGCTCGTCCCCGTGGGAGATCATCGGGACGCCCTGGGACAGCAGCAGTGTCGACAGGAAGTTGCGCTGCTGACGGCAGCGGAGCGCCACGACGTCCGGGTCGTCGGTCGGGCCCTCGACGCCGCAGTTCCAGGACCTGTTGTGCGACTCACCGTCCCGGTTGCCCTCGCCGTTGGCCTCGTTGTGCTTCTCGTTGTACGAGACCAGATCGTGCATCGTGAAGCCGTCGTGCGCGGTCACGAAATTGATGGAGGCGACCGGACGACGTCCGGACGTCTCGTACAGGTCGGCGGAACCGGTCAGCCTGGAAGCGAACTCACCCAGTGTTGCGGGTTCGCCGCGCCAGAAGTCGCGCACCGTGTCCCGGTACTTGCCGTTCCACTCGGTCCACTGCGGCGGGAAGTTGCCGACCTGGTAGCCGCCCGGACCGATGTCCCACGGCTCGGCAATCAGCTTGACCTGGGACACGACCGGATCCTGTTGCACAAGTTCGAAGAAGGTGGACAGCCGATCGACGTCGTAGAACTCGCGGGCCAGGGTGGCCGCGAGGTCGAAACGGAAGCCGTCGACGTGCATCTCGGTCACCCAGTAACGCAGCGAATCCATGATCAGCTGCAGCGAGTGCGGGTGCCGCACGTTGAACGAGTTGCCGGTGCCCGTGTAATCCATGTAGTAGCGCTTGTCGTCCTCGACAAGGCGGTAGTAGGCGCCGTTGTCGATACCGCGGAAGGACAGTGTGGGGCCGAGGTGGTTGCCCTCCGCCGTGTGGTTGTAGACAACGTCGAGGATGACCTCGATACCCGCGTTGTGCAGGGCTTTCACCATTGCCTTGAACTCCTGCACCTGCTGACCGCGCTCCCCGAAAGCGGAGTACGTGTTCTGCGGCGCGAAGAAACCGATGGTGTTGTAGCCCCAGTAGTTCGACAGGCCCTGGTCGATCAGCGTGCTGTCGTTGACGAACTGATGCACCGGCATCAATTCGATCGCGGTCACGCCGAGGCGGGTCAGGTGATCGATGACCGCCGGGTGCGCGACACCGGCGTAGCTGCCCCGCTGGTTCGCCGGCACCTCCGGGTGCAACGCAGTCAGACCCTTGACGTGCGCCTCGTAGATCACGCTGTCGTTGTAGGGAATGCGCAGCGACCGGTCACCCGTCCAGTCGAAGAACGGATTGATCACGACACCGTGGATCATGTGCGGCCCGGAGTCGGCGTCGTTCTTGGTGTCGGGCTCGCCGAGGTCGTACGAGAAGAGCGCCGGATCCCAGTCGATGGCCCCGGACACAGCCTTCGCGTAGGGATCGAGCAGCAACTTGTTCGGGTTGCACCGCGAACCGAACTGCGGCTCGTACGGCCCGTGCACCCGGTAGCCGTAACGCTGGCCTGGCTGCACCGTCGGCAGGTAGCAGTGCCAGACGTAGGCGTCGACCTCCGGCATCGAGATGCGGGTTTCGCCGCCGCGCTCACCGATCAGACACAGCTCGACACGCTCGGCGGCCTCGCTGAAGATGGCGAAGTTGGTGCCGGTGCCGTCGAAAGTGGCGCCCAGCGGATAGGGCTGACCCGGCCAGATCTCCATGCTGCTCCTTGCTAAAAATGGTTACCGCAGAGCTATGCCCGGCATCTGCGGAAATGAAACGATCGCCCGCCGCGGGACAGGGACGAGCAACTGCACACTGCGTCGTGCACCGCTGCGCTCCGGGCGGTTGAACACCACCCGGTCGATCAACCTTAACCGCGCCGCGGCAGCCCGCTGGCCGCGTCGGATGTGCAGATCATCCCGATTGAATCGGCTCCCGGTGGGTCGTCTGACGACGGTCTGGACGTCCGAGTGCTCGATTACCCTCGGCGATGTGCCGGATCCTTCGCTGTACCGCCCCGCCGCCGGCTCCATTCCGGAGTCGCCGGGTGTGTACCGCTTCCGCGATCCCGGCGGCCGGGTGATCTACGTCGGCAAGGCGAAGAGCCTGCGGCAACGACTGAACTCCTACTTCGCGGACCTCAGCTCGCTGCACCCGCGGACCGCCCAGATGGTCACCAGTGCCGCCGGCGTGGAGTGGACGGTGGTGTCGACCGAGGTCGAGGCGCTGCAGCTGGAATACAACTGGATCAAGGAGTTCGACCCACGGTTCAACGTCCGCTACCGGGACGACAAGTCGTATCCGGAGTTGGCGGTGACGCTGTTCGAGCAGTACCCGCGATTACAGGTGATGCGCGGTCCGCATCGCAAGGGTGTCCGCTACTTCGGACCCTATGCACACGCATGGGCCATCCGGGAGACGCTTGATCTGTTGCTGCGGGTTTTCCCTGCCCGCACTTGCTCGGCGGGGGTGTTCCGACGGTCGCAGCAGATCGGCCGGCCGTGCCTGCTGGGCTACATCGGCAAGTGTTCGGCCCCGTGCACCGGGCAGGTGACGGCCGAGGAACACCGCGAGATCGTCGACGACTTCTGCGATTTCATGGCCGGCAAGGCGGACCCGCTGGTCCGCCGGCTCGAGCGGGAGATGAGTGCTGCCGCCGCGGCGCTCGACTTCGAGAGGGCCGCGAGGTTGCGCGACGATCTCGGGGCCCTGCGTCGAGCGGTGGAGAAGCAGGCCGTCGTCCTGGGTGACGGGACGGACGCGGACGTCATCGGGATCGCCGCGGACGCATTGCTCGCGTCCGTGCAGATCTTTCATGTGCGCGGCGGGCGGGTCCGCGGTCAGCGGGGCTGGATCGTCGACGTCGACGCGGACAGTGCCGGCTCGTCGGGCCTGCCGTCGCTGGTGGAAAACTTCCTGCTCCAGTTCTACGGCGGCCGTGCCGATGACGACGGCGCTACCGCGGTGCCCCGCGAGATCCTGGTGCCGGTGCTGCCCAGTGAGGAAGCAGCCACCGAGTCGGAACTCGTCTCCTGGCTTTCCGAGCTTCGTGGGTCACGCGTGTCGCTGCGGGTTGCGCAGCGCGGCGACAAGCGTGCGCTGGCCCAGACGGTCACCCGCAACGCCGCGGAGGCGCTGGCTCAGCACCGGTTGAAGCGGGCCAGCGACCTCACAGCGCGGTCGGCGGCGCTGACCGAACTTGCTGACACCCTTGAGATGGACGTGGCTCCGCTGCGGATCGAGTGCATCGACATCTCGCATGTCCAGGGCACGGATGTCGTGGCGTCGCTGGTGGTCTTCGAGGACGGCCTACCCAAACGCAGCGACTACCGGCGCTTTGCCATCCGGGACCGCCCCGGTGACGACGTCGCCTCCATCGCCGAGGTGGTTCGGCGGCGGTTCAGCCACGGGATGTCCCGGCGGCCCGCGGACGGCACCGCGCCGGCCGCCGGTGCGGTCGGGTTCTTCGGCGAGATCTCTCCGGCCGCCCGGTCGGAGAACGGGCCGTCGCAGGAAACACCGACCGGGGTTGCACCGTCCGGCGACGTCGAGCCGACCTACCGGCGCGGAATAGATCCCGAGACCGGGCGGCCCCGGCGCTTCGCCTACCCGCCGCAGCTCCTGGTGGTGGACGGAGGAGCGCCGCAGGTCAACGCCGCGGCGACCGAGCTTGCCGAGCTGGGCGTCGTCGACGTCACCGTGTGCGGGTTGGCCAAACGGCTGGAAGAGGTGTGGGTCCCGGCGCAGCAGGATCCCATCATCTTCCCGCGCACCAGCGAGGCCCTCTACCTGCTGCAGCGGCTGCGGGACGAGGCGCACCGCTTCGCCATCACCTACCACCGCGCCAAACGGTCCAAGTCGATGACGGTGTCCGCCCTGGACAACGTCGCGGGGCTCGGCCAGGTACGCCGCAAGGCGCTGGTCCGGCACTTCGGCTCCGTCGCGGCCCTGCGCAAGGCCGACGTCGAGGACATCCGCGCCGTGCCCGGGATCGGACGTCGCACCGCAGAGGCCGTTGTGCGGGCTCTGGCCGGTCCGGCGGAGCGCACCGGCGCCGGCGACCCGGGCCGGAGGAACGATTCGGGTGACCTGGCCGCGCCGCAAGCCGTGCCGGAGGTGCCCGAACCGATAGCGTCCACCCCGACACCGTCGGGCGCGCCGGAAGACATCGTCCGCGCCGTTCCGGTCCCCGCCGCTGCGGGGGGAGGCATTCAAGGGGGAGGGGCAGCAGATGGGCATGGATGAAGCCGCCGGCAGGGTGAACGAGCCAACGGGCGGCATCCAGGTCGCCATCGTCTCCGGCCTGTCAGGGGCAGGCCGATCGACGGCGGCCAAATGCCTGGAGGATCTGGGCTGGTTCGTGGTGGACAACCTGCCGCCCGAACTGATCACGACAATGGTCGACCTCGGGTCGCGAACCAGTGGCGACGTCACCAGGATCGCCATCGTGCTGGACGTCCGGTCCCGGTTGTTCACCGAGGATCTCGCCGCCGTCATCCGGGATCTGGACGCGCGGGGCTACCGACCGACGGTGCTGTTCCTGGAGGCGACCGATGCAGCCCTGATCAGGCGGTACGAGGCGAATCGGCGCTCGCATCCGTTGCAGGACGGCGGCCGACTGGCGGACGGCGTGGCCGCGGAACGAGCGGTCCTGGAACCGTTGCGTCAGGAGGCGGACGTCGTCGTCGACACCTCGGAACTGTCCGTGCACCAGTTGCGCGCCGAGGTGGAGCGGGCCTTCGGGCACACCACCTTCGACCGCAAGGCAACCCTGAGCATCGTCTCCTTCGGATTCAAGTACGGGTTGCCGCTGGACGCGGATCTGGTGATCGACATGCGATTCCTGCCGAACCCGCACTGGATCCCGGAACTGCGGCCGCATACCGGGCTCGATCCCGACGTGTCCGACTATGTGCTGTCGCAGGAGGGTGCGACCGAGTTCCTCGACCGTTACGTCGAATTGATCGGGCTGATCAGCGGCGGTTACAAGCGCGAGGGCAAGCGGTATCTGACGCTCGCCGTCGGGTGCACCGGTGGCAAGCATCGCAGCGTTGCGACCGCCGAAGAACTGCGCCGCCGGCTGGAGAGTGACGCGCTGGCCGTCCAGGTGGTTCACCGCGACCTGGGCAGGGAGTGATGGCCGCGGGTCCGGTCGTGCGGCCCAAGGTCGTCGCGCTCGGCGGCGGGCATGGACTGTTCACCATGTTGACCGCGCTGGTCGAACTGGACGTCGAGATCACGGCCGTGGTCACCGTCGCCGATGACGGTGGATCCTCCGGACGGCTCCGCCGGGAGGTCCCGGGCATCGTGCCCCCGGGCGATCTGCGGATGGCGCTGGCCGCGCTCGCCGAACCCGACGCGAGAGGTCGGTTGTGGACGACCACGTTCCAGCACCGTTTCCGTGGCCAGGGCGCGCTCGCCGGCCACCCGGTCGGAAATGTTGTCCTGGTCGGTCTGAGCCAGGTGCTCGAGGACCCGGTGGCGGCTCTCGACGCGGCCGGGCAGTTGCTCGGGGCCCGCGGCCGGGTGCTACCGATGGCCTGCCAGCCGCTGGACATCGTCGCCGATGTCCAGGGCCTGGACGAAGACCCCCGTGCCGTGCGCCGGATCAGGGGACAGGTCGCGGTGGCCAGCACCCCCGGCACTGTGCAGAACGTGACGCTCGAGCCTGCGGATGCCGTGGCCTGCCCGGAGGCGTTGACGGCCATCGCTGAGGCCGATCTCATCACCTTCGGCCCCGGCTCGTGGTTCTCCAGCGTGCTGCCGCATCTCATGCTGCCGGACCTCGCCGCGGCCATCACCGCCAGTCGCGCGCGAAAGCTCGTGGTGCTCAACCTCGCGGCGCAGGTCGGTGAGACAGAAGGATTCTCTCCCGAACAGCATCTGGACGTACTCTCAGCGCACGCGCCGGATCTCCGGATCGACACGGTGCTGGCGGATCGCGCGTCCGTCCCTCTGCCGCAGCGACTGGGAACGGCCGCGGCTGCCATCGGCGCCACGCTGGAACTGCACGACGTGGGTGTCGCCGGAACGGCGCGGCACGACACCGCTCGGCTGGCGGCGTCGCTGAAGGCGATTCTGGATCGGTCCGTGTCGGACAGTGCTGTGCCGGACGCGGATGGTATGTCGGGTGGAATGTCTTCGATGACGGACAGGGAGCGCCCGCAATGGCGATGACGGCCACGGTCAAGGACGAACTCAGCCGGGTCGCGGTGAGCAAGGTGTCCGCCCGCAAGGCGGAGGTGTCCGCCCTCCTCCGGTTCGCGGGCGGCCTGCACATCGTCGCCGGACGGGTGATCGTCGAGGCCGAACTGGACACCGGGGCGGTTGCCCGCCGTCTGCGCAAGGAGGTCGGCGAGCTGTACGGGCACGTCGCCGACGTTCAGGTGCTGGCCGCGTCCGGAATACGCAAGGGCACCCGTTATGTGGTGCGGGTTGTCGCCGGCGGCGACTCGCTGGCGCGGCAGACCGGGCTTCTCGATCAGCGCGGCCGACCGGTCCGAGGGCTGCCGCCGCAGATCGTCGCCGGATCCGTCGGTGACGCCGAAGCTGCCTGGCGTGGGGCCTTTCTCGCGCACGGGTCGCTGACCGAACCGGGTCGCAGCGCGTCCCTGGAGGTGACCTGCCCGGGACCCGAGGCTGCGCTGGCCCTGGTCGGCGCCGCCCGCCGGATGGGTATCGGCGCGAAGGCCCGCGAGGTCAGGGGAGCGGACCGGGTCCTGGTCCGTGACGGCGACGCCATCGCCGCCCTGCTCACCAGGCTGGGCGCGCACGCCTCGATGCTGGCCTGGGAGGAGCGGCGGATGCGCCGCGAGGTCAGAGCGACGGCCAACCGGTTGGCCAACTTCGACGATGCGAACCTGCGTCGCTCGGCGCGCGCGGCGGTCGCCGCTTCGGCACGCGTCGAACGCGCCTTGGCGATCCTCGGTGACACTGCCCCGGACCATCTGAGCCAGGCGGGGCGACTGCGGATCGCGCACGGCCAGTCGTCGTTGGAGGAACTCGGCCAGATTGCCGATCCGCCGATGACCAAGGATGCCGTCGCCGGACGGATCCGCCGGCTCCTGACGATGGCCGACAAGCGCGCCGCGGACCTCGGGATCCCGGATACCGAATCGGCCGTCACCGTCGACATGCTTGACAGCTGAGAGCATTCGGCGCGGCGAGCTCCCCGTTCACCGTGCGTCCGTGTGTGGTTGGCCAGCAGGGTGCGCGCCGTTGGCCCGATCGTCATCCGACCGCCCGGCGGGTCGCAGCGTTGCTTCCGCGGCGGTGGCGTCGGGATCGACGGGACCTGTGTCCCGACTTGTCCCGCCGCCACCGGGCCGACGAGCCCGGCCGGTGCGCTGCCGATACAGTGAGGCCGGCCACCGCCCCGCACGCTCGGGGGGTGGGCCACTGATCAACCCGCCCGAGGTCAACACCGATCACCGGCGGGATCCCCTAGAGGAGGGCTGACACACGTGACTGTGCGCGTCGGAGTGAACGGATTCGGCCGAATCGGCCGCAACTTCTGGCGAGCGGTCGACTCTCTCGACCAGGACATCGAGATCGTCGCCGTCAATGACCTGACCGACACCAAGACCCTCGCCCACCTGCTCAAGTACGACTCGGTGATGGGCAAGCTGCCGTACGAGGTACACGCCGGCGACGGCGCCATCAGCGTCGATGGCAAGGAATTCAAGGTGCTGTCCGATCGCGATCCGGGCAACCTGCCGTGGGGCGATCTGGGCGTCGACGTCGTCATCGAGTCGACCGGCTTTTTCACCAAGGCCGATGCCGCCCGCCAGCATGTGACCGCGGGCGCCAAGAAGGTGCTGATCTCCGCACCGGCCACCGGTGAGGACCTGACTGTCGTGCTGGGTGTGAACGACGATGCCTACGACGGTTCGCAGACCATCATTTCCAACGCATCGTGCACCACCAACTGCGTGGCGCCGATGGCCAAGGTGCTGCACGAGAACTTCGGGCTGGTGCAGGGCCTGATGACCACGATCCACGCCTACACCAACGACCAGGTGATCCTGGACTTTCCGCACAAGGACCTGCGCCGGGCCCGCGCCGCGGCGATCAACATCATCCCGACCACCACCGGCGCCGCGAAGGCGACCGCGCTGGTGCTGCCGGAGCTGAAGGGCAAGCTGCACGGCTACGCGTTGCGCGTGCCGGTTCCGACCGGTTCGGTCACCGACCTGACCGTGGAGCTCGAGAAGGGCACCACCGTCGATGACATCAACGCCGCGTTCAAGGCGGCCGCCGACTCCGGCCCGCTGCACAACCGGTTGTTCTACTCGACCGATGCGATCGTCTCGACGGACATCGTCGGTTCGCCGGCGTCGTGCACCTTCGACTCGCCGCTGACCATCGGTCTGGGCGAGAACTTCTTCAAGATCGTTGGTTGGTACGACAACGAGTGGGGTTACTCCAACCGACTCGTCGACCTCACCACAATGGTGGGCAAGAGCCTCTGACCGGCTTCCCCGCGGGTGGCGCTCACCGGGTTTCGGTGGTCGCCACCCGCGCTCTGCCGTGCCCGTCTCAAGGCGTTGCCATGCTCCGTCCCCGGCACGAAACGATGCGCCAGCATTAAAAGTCCGCCAGCAGTGGAATTCTCGTTACCGACAACCGCCAAGGAGTCCGCGAAGTGCACACTCTCGACGACTTGCTTGCCTCCGGCGTGGCCGGTCGCACCGTGCTCGTCCGTTCCGATCTCAACGTCCCGCTGGACGGGGACGTGATCACCGACGACGGGCGGATCCGCGCGTCCCTGCCCACTCTGCAGGCGCTGATCCTCGGCGGCGCGAAGGTCATCGTGACGGCACATCTCGGCCGGCCAAAGGGCGCCCCGGAGCCGAAGTACTCGCTGGCCCCCGCGGCGGCCCGACTCGGCGAACTACTCGGCACGCTCGTCCCGCTGGCCGACGACCTGGTCGGGGCGTCGGCCCGGGACACGGTGGCCGCCCTCACCGACGGCGGCATCGCAATGCTGCAGAACGTACGGTTCGACGCCCGGGAGACCTCGAAGGACGCTGACGAGAGAGCTGCGCTGGCCGACGATCTGGTCGCGGTGGTCGGCGACGGTGCCGCCTTCGTCTCCGACGGCTTCGGCGTGGTGCACCGCAAGCAGGCCTCGGTGTACGAGATCGCTCAGAAACTCCCGCATTTCGCCGGGTACCTGGTGTCCGCCGAGACGGCGGTGCTCAAGAAGCTGACCGTCGACCCCGAACGGCCGTACGCCGTCATCCTCGGCGGGTCGAAGGTGTCCGACAAGCTCGGCGTCATCACCTCGCTGCTGCCCAGGGTCGATTACCTGCTGATCGGCGGCGGCATGGCGTTCACCTTCCTGGCGGCGCAGGGTTCCGGCGTCGGCGCCTCGCTGCTGCAGGAGGACCAGATCGAGACCTGCAAGGAGCTGCTCGCCGCCAACGGTGACAAGATCGTGCTGCCCAGCGATGTCGTCATCGCGGACGCGTTCTCCGCGGACGCCGCCATCCAGATCGTCAGCGCCGACCGGATTCTCGACAACTGGCTGGGATTGGACATCGGTCCGCAGACCAGTGCCCGGTTCTCGCAGATTGCGGCCGAATCGGCAACGGTCTTCTGGAACGGCCCGATGGGGGTCTTCGAACTCGCTCCGTTCGCCGACGGCACCCGGGCGGTCGCGGAGGCCATCTCCGCATCACCCTCGTTCTCGGTGGTGGGCGGCGGCGACTCGGCGGCTGCCGTGCGCATCCTGGGCGTCGACGAATCCGGCTTCACCCACATCTCGACCGGCGGCGGCGCCTCCCTGGAATACCTCGAGGGCAAAGCGCTCCCCGGTCTCGCCGTACTGGAGGCATGACAGAAATGACGAACGGCCAACGCAAGCCCCTGATCGCAGGCAACTGGAAGATGAACCTCAACCATCTCGAGGCCATCGCGCTGGTGCAGAAGATCGCGTTCACCCTGCCCGACAAGTACTACCAGCACGTCGAGGTCGCCGCGATCCCGCCGTTCACCGCTCTGCGGTCGGTGCAAACGCTGGTGGACGCCGACAAGCTCAAGATCGTCTACGGCGCACAGGACCTGTCCGCCAAGGATTCCGGTGCGTATACCGGCGAGATCTCCGGCAGCATGCTGGCGAAGCTGGGGTGCACGTACGTGCTGGTGGGGCACTCGGAGCGCCGCGAGTACCACCAGGAGTCCGATGAACTGCTGGCCTCCAAGGTCAACGCGGCTTACCGGCACGGGCTGATCCCGCTGCTGTGCTTCGGCGAGGGACTGGACATCCGCGAGGCCGGCAATCAGGTGCAGCATTCGGTGGGTCAGATGCTGGCCGCGATGGCCGACGTGACGCCGGAACAGGCCGCGACGATCGTCCTGGCCTACGAACCGGTCTGGGCCATCGGCACCGGCCGGGTCGCCACCCCGGCGGATGCCCAGGAGGTCTGCGGCGCCGCCCGTGCCGCGCTGTCGGAGAAGTACGGCGACGAGATCGCCGGGGGCATCCGGATTCTGTACGGCGGTTCGGTCAAGTCGAGCAACGTCTCGGAGATCACCGCGCAGCCCGATGTCGACGGAGCGCTGGTCGGCGGTGCCTCGCTGGACGGCACGGAGTTCGCCGGCCTCGCCGCGAACGCCGTCGGCGTGCTGTCCTGACCGGACGGATCGGCGTTCCGGGTTAGACTCGTCGCGACCCAGGTCGGCGCAGTACCCCTGCGCCGGCCGCCTGACGAGCAAGGCGAACATGACACTCTTTCTCCAGATCCTGCTGCTGATCACCAGCCTGGCGTTGATGGCGTTGATCCTGTTGCACCGCGGCAAGGGCGGCGGGCTGTCCTCGTTGTTCGGCGGGACGATGCAGTCGTCGCTGTCCGGATCGTCGGTCGTCGAGAAGAACCTCGACCGGCTGACGCTCTTCGTCGCGGCGGTGTGGGGTATCTCCATCGTGGGTGTCGGCCTCCTGTTGAAGGTCGGGGCCTAGCAGTCGCGCCCGGCGGGTAGCGCCTTGAATTTGCACTGTCGGGCCCACGGGGCCCGGCGCATCGCGGACGGTTGATACGGCTCTTCCCGGTGGACACCCACCGGCATCTGGAACGGGCAGGTCGACATGGCGGGTGGCAATCCGATTCGCGGTTCACGGGTGGGTGCCGGTCGGATGGGTGAGTCCGACCGTGGTGACTCCGCACCGCGACGCAAGCTCGACTTCTTCTGCGCCAACGGGCACGTCACGCGGCTGGCGTTCGCCATGGACGCGGAGATCCCGGAGACCTGGGACTGTCCCAGCTGTGGTGTGCCGGCCGGCCAGGATCGCGCCGAACCGCCGCCGGCCCCCAAGGTCGAGCCGTACAAGTCGCACCTGGCCTATGTGAAGGAGCGACGCAGCGAGGAGGACGGCGAGGCCCTGCTGGCCGAGGCGCTGGCCAGGATTGCCGATCGCCGCACGCCGCAGTCCTGATCTTCGGCGGCGGCCGCTCGAAATGACAGCAGTTCCCACTTGGCGACAGCGGCGTTAGAGGACCCTGAGCATCCGGGTGTTTCCGAGGGTGTTCGGCTTGACATAGGGCAGGTCGAGAAACTCGGCAACCCCGCGGTCGTACGATGCGCGCAGTTCCGCGTAGCCCTCGTCCGACAGGTTCAGCTCCCGGATCGGTTCGAAGCCGAGCGAGCCGAAGAACCCGACCTCGAACGTCAGCACGAACAGCCGATGCAGGCCGAGATGCCGGGCGTGCTCGATCAACGCCGTGCACACCGCCCGCCCGACGCCGCGGCGTCTGACGCCAAGATCTGTCGCGACGGTGCGGATCTCGCCGAGGTCCTCCCACAGCACATGCAGCGCGCCGCAGCCGACCAGCGCGCCGTACCGCTCCGCCACCCAGAACTCGGTGACGTCCTCGAACAGGTTGGCCAGTGTCTTCTCCAGCAGGATCGGTCCCGCATGCGCGTCCACGAGCCGCTTGATGCCGCGGACGTCGGTGACCTTCGCCGTGCGGACCGTCAGAGTGGTCTGGGTACGGGTCACGGCGCATCACGATAGCCGCCCGGCCCTGCCCGGCCGAGCGGTGGCGTCAGCTCCCGTCGTCGATTCCCGGACGTGAGCACGGGCCGACTAGGGTGGGGCGGTGTCCGCGGTGTTCGAGGTGCCTTCAACGGCGTCGAACCGAACCCTGGCGACGCCCCCCAACCCGGCTGGGACGGGTCCGCGGAATTTCCGCTCGCCCAAAGCCACCACGGTCAACCTGGTGACACTGGGCTGCGCGCGCAACGAGGTGGATTCCTCCGAGATAGCCGGCCGGCTGGAGTTGGGCGGCTACCGCCTGGTTGCCGAACCCGCCGGTGCGGACGTGGTCGTGGTCAACACCTGCGCGTTCGTCGCCAGCGCGAAGAAAGACTCCATCGACACCGTGCTGGCCGCGGCGGACACCGGCGCCAAGGTCGTTGCGGTCGGCTGCCTCGCCGAGCGTTACGGCGCAGAACTGGCCGACGCGCTGCCGGAGGCGGACGCGGTGCTGGGGTTCGACGCCTACCCGGATCTCGCGGAGCTGCTCGGGAGTGTCGTCGACGGCCACCGGCCGGCCGCGCACACCCCGGTCGACCGTCGTCTGCTGCTCCCGATCTCCCCGGCCGCCAGGCCGGCGGCGTCGCGTTCGATCTCGTTGCCCGGCCATGCCCCCGCGTCCGGCCCGGTGCAGTTCCGCACCCTGTTGAACTCGGGACCGGTCGCGCCGCTGAAGATCGCCTCGGGCTGCGACCGGCGCTGCACTTTCTGCGCCATCCCTTCCTTCCGGGGAGCGTTCGTGTCGCGTCCGGTCGACGACGTCGTCGGTGAGGCGGCCTGGCTGGCCGGGCAAGGCGTCCGGGAAATCGTCCTGGTGAGCGAGAACTCGACGTCCTACGGCAAGGACCTGCCCGGCGAGCGTCATCTCGAGGCCCTGCTGTCCGATCTCGCCGCGGTCCCAGGTATCGCGCGGGTCCGGCTGTCGTACCTGCAGCCCGCGGAGACCAGGCCGTGGCTGATCGAGGCGATCGCAGCAATCCCCGGCGTGGCCGATTACTACGACATGTCTTTCCAACACGCGTCCGAACCTGTGCTGCGCCGGATGCGCCGGTACGGCTCGACGGCCTCCTTCCTGGCGTTGATCGACCAGATCCGCGCCGCCGCACCACACGCGGGGATCCGGTCCAACGTCATCGTCGGGTTCCCGGGGGAGACCGAACAGGACCTCGCCGAGCTGGAGTCGTTCCTGACCGGCGCGATGATGGATGCGGTCGGAGTGTTCGGCTACTCGGACGAGGACGGCACCGCGGCGGCGGATCTGCCCGGAAAGCTATCTGACGACGTGATCGCCGACCGGGTGGAGCGGGTCAGCTCGCTGGTCGAAGAGCTGACCACCCAGCGCGCCGAGGACAGGATCGGCGCGCAGATGCTGGTGCTGGTGGACGAGGCGGTCGGCGGTGCGGCGGCAGCGGGACGTGGCCCGCACCAGGCGCCGGAGGTCGACGGCAACATCCGGATTGCCGATTCGGGCGGGCTGGAGCTCCGCCCGGGTCTGCTGGTCCGCTGCGACATCGTGGGCAGTGATGGCATCGACCTGATCGCGCGCGCCCGCGAGATCGTCACGCCATGACGGACCGTCCGCCGCCCGTTTCGTTGGTGAACCTCCCCAACGCGCTGACAGTTCTGCGGCTGATCCTCGTTCCGGTATTCCTGCTGGCGCTGTTCGCGCAGGGCGGTCACGACCCGGTCTGGCGCTGGCTCGCGTGGGCCATCTTCGCCATCGCCGCCATCACCGACCGCTATGACGGGCACATCGCCCGCAAGCGTGGGCAGGTCACCGACTTCGGCAAGATCGCGGACCCGATCGCCGACAAGGCCCTGACCGGGTCGGCGTTGGTCGGACTGTCGATGCTCGGCGATCTCGCGTGGTGGGTGACCGTCATCATCCTGCTGCGTGAGATCGGCATCACGCTCTTGCGTTTCGCGGTGATCCGGTACGGCGTGATCGCCGCCAGCCCCGGCGGCAAGGCCAAGACGTTCGTGCAGATCATCGCGATCGGGTTGTACATCCTCCCGCTGCCCGAGGCCCTGTACTGGCTCGAGGCGGGGGCGATGGCGCTCGCCGTGCTGCTGACCGTCGGCACCGGGATCGACTACCTGGTGAGGGCGTGGACGGTGTACTCCCGGGCCCGAACAGGTCACATCGAGCGTCCACCCGGCTGATCCGGTGACGAGAAGTGGGTGACCTCGCTGCCGCGGTAGGGGTTGACGATGGCGTCGTCGTCGACCTGCTGGCCACACTGGCCCGACGGCGGCTGACGGTTGCCACGGCGGAATCCCTGACCGGCGGCCTGCTGGCGGCTTTACTCACGGAGATACCCGGTTCCAGTGCCGTCGTCCGCGGCGGGGTGGTGGTCTACGCCACCGACCTCAAACACACGCTGGCCGGAGTGGACGCCGCGCTGTTGGAGCGCCGCGGTGCGGTGGACCCGGACGTGGCGATGGCATTGGCGGCCGGTGTCCGGGTGCGTTGCGGCGCCGATATCGGCATGGGGTTGACCGGCGTCGCCGGTCCCGACCCGCAGGACGGTGCTCCGGTCGGTACCTGGTACTGCGCCCTGGCCGGCCCGGGGGGTTACCGGGACGAGCGATCCGCGCGCCCCCGCGTCGGCGCCGTCCGTGTCGACGGTCCGACCGCGGACCTGCAACAGGAGGGTGACAGGGTCGGCGGCCGACGGCGGCTGATCAGAGCGGCGGCCACCCGCGCGGCCCTGGAAATGCTGTCCGACGTGCCCGCAACGGTTTCGTAACCGGGTGGTGACCGGGGCAGCGGAACATCGGTGGTGGCGTTCACGTTGGCATGATTGTCGGCGGGTACCAGCCGTCATCGGGTAGCGCACGGTAGCGTGGCACAGTGCAGTGACGACATCTGGGCCTCTTGTCAAGAGGATGCACCATCGCAGCGTCACGAGCATCGAGCAATACAGCCGAAGTGCATCTCTTTGGTGCAGCACACTGGTATTCCTGCCAGTGGACCGCACAAGGCACGGTTCCGCTGGTGTGGGTCGAACGGCAGGTCGGACCGGGGACGATCCCGGCTCGTGGTATCGAACACCAGTTGATGGTTGACCAAGGTGGGAAGGAGGTGCGACATGCTCCTGCGTAACGCTCTCGGAGAGACACTGCGCGACGCTCGTAACCGGCAGAACCGCACACTGCGCGATGTGTCGACGGCGGCCAATGTCTCGCTCGGATACCTCTCGGAAGTTGAGCGGGGTCGCAAAGAGGCGTCGAGTGAACTGCTCGCGTCGATCTGCGACGCCCTGGATCTGGAGTTGGCCGACCTCCTTGACTCGGTGAGTGCCGCGATGCGCACCGACACGGTGACCGTGGACAAGAGCAGAGTGGTGACCAACTCCGTCAAGACGGCAATGGGTGCCTCCAACCGCCCGAGGCCGGGCGGGATGGATGGATTGAACATCGACCCGACCTTGCGCATTGTCGTGCCCTACGGTTCCACTCGACCCGGCGCCCCGGTGGGCTGACCCGGCTGAGTCACCCCGGCCAGTAGGCAACTTCGTCAGACCCGCGACTGGCCGCATCACCTGTCACGAGGTGCTGTGCTCGTACGTCACGAATCGATAGCCGTTCCCCTGCTCCCGAACGATCTGGCCCCACTCAGCCGGGTCGATGTGCGGAAAGGTGGTGTCACCATCGACGTCGACATCGACGTGGGTGATTTCCAGGCGATCCGCGCGGGGCAGGGTCTGGCGGTAGATCTCACCGCCGCCGACCACCATGACCGCCCCGGGCCGGTCTTCGTAGCCCGCGGCCAGTGCGATCGCCTCGTCCACGGAGTGCGCCACGAGGACATCCGGCACCTGCCACGACGGATCGCGGGTGACGACGATCGTGCGCCTGCCGGGCAGCACCCGGCCGATGGACTCGAAGGTGCGCCTGCCCATGACCATGGCGTGGCCCATGGTCAGGGCCTTGAAGCGCTCGAGGTCTGCCGGAAGGTGCCAGGGCAATCCGCCGGAGGTGCCGATCGTGCCGTTCCTGGCGACGGCAGCGACCAGGACGATCTCCGGTGTGTTGCCGGTTTGTCGAGCGCTCACACCGCGATGGGCGCCTTGATCGCCGGATAGGGGTCGTAGTTCCTGATGGCGATGTGCTCGGCAGTAAATTCGTCGATCTCGGTGATCGTCGGAGTCAGGTGCAGGGTGGGCAGCGGCCGCGGCGTCCTGGTGAGCTGCAACCGCGCCTGCTCGAGGTGGTTGGAGTACAGATGTGCATCGCCAAGGGTGTGGATGAACTCACCGGGTCGGAGCCCGACCACCTGGGCCATCATCTCGGTGAGCAGGGCGTAGGAGGCGATGTTGAACGGCACGCCCAGGAAGACGTCCGCAGAGCGCTGGTACAGCTGGCAGGACAGCCGGCCGTCGGCGACGGAGAACTGGAACATGGTGTGGCACGGCGGGAGTGCCATCTGCGACACCTCGGCAACGTTCCACGCCGAGACGATGTGCCGGCGGGAATCGGGTTCGGTCCGTAGCGAACGGACGACGGCCGCGATCTGGTCGACGTGCCGTCCGTCGGGGGCCGGCCAGGACCGCCACTGGTGACCGTAGACCGGCCCGAGCTCGCCCTCGGCATCCGCCCATTCGTCCCAGATCCTGACCCCGCGGTCTTGCAGCCACCGCACGTTGGTGGAGCCCTGCAGGAACCACAGCAGTTCGATGACCACCGACCGCAGGTGGATCTTCTTCGTCGTGACGACGGGGAAACCGTCGGCGAGGTCGAAACGCATCTGATGCCCGAAGACACTTCGGGTGCCAGTGCCGGTGCGGTCGGACTTCACGACGCCGGTAGTCAGGATGCGGTCCATCAACTCCAGGTACTGCTGCATCGGAACAGCTTAGGGCCGTCCGGATCCGCCACGACGCGATGCTGACCGGGGCGCCGACGCTTGCGGTGATCGGCGGTCAGTCGCCCTTGCGCCGCACCCGCTCTCTCGTCAGGATCCAGATCGCTTCGACGCCGTCCTTCCAGGTGAGCTTTTTGCCTTCCTCCCGGCTGCGCGCCTTGTAGCTGATCGGCACCTCGAACGGCCGATAGCCGCGGCGCAGCAGCTTGCCGGTGATCTCGGCCTCCATGCCGAAGCCGGCCGACCGGACGTCCAGTTCCCGGTACAGGCGCAGGGGCAGCAACTTGAAACAGGTCTCGAGGTCGCTGATGTAGCAGTTGAACAAAATGTTCGCCACGGTCGTGACGCCGCGGTTGCCCAGGACGTACAGGTACGAATACGCATTGTGGCTACCGAACGTTCGCGTCCCGTAGACGACCTCGGCGTCCCCCGCCAGGATGGGGGCCACCAGGGAAGGGATTTCCTCCGGCGTGTATTCCAGGTCGGCGTCGCACATGATGACGAAGTCGCCGGTGGCCAGTTCGGCACCCTTGCGGATCGCGGATCCCTTTCCGCCGTTGGTCGCCTTCTCGTGGATGACGACCGCCCGCTCGTCGGCCCACTGCGGGTACAGCGCACGGGTTCCGTCGGTACTGCCGTCATCGATGATGACCAACTCGATTTCCACCGGGTAGTTCACGCTCAGCACCCGTTTGACCGCTGACTCGAGGGTGGCCACTTCGTTGTACACCGGCATGAGAATGGAGAGCTTCACGCGGAAAGCATACCGATGTCGCCCGCCTTTCAAGCCGCCGAACACGATCGCTGTGGTGACACATCGAACCTGTTTCGCGACCAATGCGCGCCGGTGCAGCGTCGCTATCTGGAAGCAGGAGTCCTGTGACGCGCATGACAGTCTCCGTCGGGTCGGCGGACGCCGGTGCAGCCGTCCGACCGGCTGCCGCTACCGTCTGATGGGCGTTGTCCGACCAGAGCGCCCGACCCGAATCACATGGGTCCAGCGGCGGGCACCGGCCATGTTCCGGTGCCTTGAGTATGAAAGGTGTGACGTGTCCGAAGTCCGAGCCGGCTCCTTCAGACCGGTAGCTCCGACACCGGTGTCCGACAAACAGATCCTGGTCACCGGCGGGTCCGGTTTCATCGGTTCGCACCTGGTACGACGACTGCTGGACGAGGGCAACGAGGTCCTCGTCATCGACAACTTCTACTCCGGCAGCAGGTCCAACCTGTCCGATGTGCTCGACCACCCGCGACTCGAAGTGGTCCGGCACGACGTCACCTTTCCGTTGTACGTGGAGGTGGACGAGATCTATCACCTCGCCTGCCCGGCGTCGCCGGTCTTCTACCAGCGAGACCCGGTGCAAACCACCAAGACATCGGTGGTGGGATCAATCAACATGCTCGGGCTGGCGAAACGGACGAAGGCCAAGATCCTGCTCGCGTCGACATCCGAGGTGTACGGCGACCCGGAGGTGCATCCCCAGCACGAGAGCTATTGGGGTCACGTGAATCCCATCGGGGTGCGTTCCTGTTACGACGAGGGCAAACGATGCGCCGAGACGCTGTTCTTCGACTATCGTCGCCAGCACGACATGCCGATCAAGGTGGCCAGGATCTTCAACACCTACGGTCCGCGCATGCGGCCCGATGACGGCCGGGTCGTCTCGAATTTCATTGTTTCCGCATTGAACGGCACCCCGCTGACCATTTATGGCGATGGAAGCCAAACCCGATCTTTCTGCTATGTGGATGACCTTGTTGATGCCCTGATCGCCTTGATGGCGACGCCGCACGAGGTGACCGGGCCGATCAATCTCGGAAATCCCAACGAATTCACCATGGCGGAATTGGCGAGCGAGGTCATTTCCTGTGTCGGCGCGGACGTCGACGTGGAATACCACCCCTTGCCCTCGGACGACCCGACCCAGCGGCAACCGACCATCGACCAGGCGCTCGACGTGCTCGGCTGGGAGCCGAAGGTGCAACTCGCGGAGGGCCTGGCCCGCACGGTCGAGTATTTCCGGACGCAGCTGAGGGCGTCGGCCGGGTGACACCGCGGCGACGTCACCGGCACCCGGCCCTGCGACTGATGAGGGGAACGCGGGCAGCGGGTCGACCAGGACTGATTGCGGCGAGCGGAAACCGACGATCAGAACCTTCTCCCCGATCGGGACAACGCTGACCCCGTCCGCAGGGTAGGCGTGGTAGGCGCTGGTTCCGCCGCGGACGGCACCGGAGCCGTTGAGCCGGAGTCACAAATAGCGCTCACCGTCGTTCTCCCACCGCGGCTCCCTGCCGGCGCAGGAACACGGTGACCGTCGAAAATCACGGGCCGGACGGTGCTGTGGATGGTCACCAGGCCTTCCCGTCGCTGGTGATGGCGGTTCGGTCGTCAGCAGGTGACCGGGAATGCGCTGCCGGACTATCGTGGCGCAATGTCCGGATCCGGAAGCAAGGATGACCCCTGGCGGCTGACGACACCGCCGGGCACCTCCAGCTACACCCTGCACCGCGACGACTCGGCCGACCCGCCGGTACTGGTCTGCACGGTGGGGAAGACAGTGCTCACCTATCGGGCCGGCTGCGTCGACGACCTCCGAGCCATGCTGGTGGCGGCCGGGGATTGGGTTCCGCTCGGCGGCGCCGACGAGCAGAAGGTGGCGCCGGAGGGAAGTGTCGAGGCCTGGGGTCGGTCACCGGACAACCCGGTCGGTGGGTGGTACGGCCTCCGAAAGGGTCTTCGGGGGCGGTTCGGTGTGTACATACCGCCGCTTCTGGAGGAACTCGGGCTGGCAGAACTGGAGCACAATCCGCGCAACAACCGGGTGCGTGCGAGCTGACGGTCTCTATCGTGAGGGCATGCGCGTGGTCTCCCTGCTTCCGTCCGCCACCGAGATCGTCTACGCCCTCGGGCTCGGTGACCAGCTGGTCGGTGTGACCTTCGAGTGCGACGAGCCCGCTTCGGCACGAACGGACAAGGCCGTGGTGGTCGGCGGCCGGGACACCTGCGCCATGACGCCGCGGGAGATCGACGACTACGTGCGCGCCGCGATGGCAGCCGGTGAGGACCTGTACACCCTGCGCTCGCGCGCTCTTGCCGGGCTCGACCCCGATCTGATCCTCACCCAGGATCTGTGCCGGGTGTGTGCGATCCCCTCCGGCGATGTCAACGATGCCCTCGGACACCTCGGCTGCAGCGCCGAGGTTGTCAGTCTTGATCCGCACTCCCTGCAGGACGTGCTGGACAGCATTGCGGAGGTCGGACTGCGGGCGGGGGTGCCGGATCGGGGCGTCTGGGTGGTCCGCGGGTTGCGCTCCCGACTCGATGCCGTGCAGCGAGCGGTGGCCGGCCGGCCCCGGCCACGGGTCGCCGTCGTGGAGTGGGTCGATCCGCCGTTCTCGGCCGGGCACTGGGTACCGGATCTGATTACGGCCGCGGGCGGGGAATCCGTCGGCGGGCACCCGGGCGATCGCTCGTTGCAGACGACCTGGGACGAGATCCGTTCGACTGAAGCGGATCTGGTCCTGGTGGCGCCGTGTGGCTTCCACCTGGATGGGGCCGTGGCGCAGGCGGCGACCGTCCACCGTGAGGTGCCGGGAATCCCGGTGTGGGCGATCGACGCCGACGGTCTCGTCGTCCGGCCCGGACCGCGATTGGTCGACGGCGTCGAAGCGATCGCGGCCATCCTTCACCCTGACGCAGTCGCCCCGTCGTCAGCTGTGCGCGAGGTTCGACCGAAACAATGAGGCGCCGCCCGTCCGGGCATCGTCAATGCCGGGCGTCAGCGCCCGGGTTTCGCCCGGTCGCCAGCTTGTAGATACCGGTGATCACGACGGCCCCGACGATGGAGCCGATGATGCCGCTCGGCCGCAGGGCGAGGCCGTCGCCGGACAACAGACTGATCAGCAGACCGCCGACGAGGGACCCGATCAACCCGACCACGATCGCCACGGTCCAGTCGATGGGCTTCTTGTTGGATCGGAAGAGGAGTTGCGCCGCTGCTCCCGCAAGCATGCCCAACAGGATGATCGCAATGATCAGCACGGTTCCACCCTCTCGCCGACGGCCCGAACGGTCGCGCCGCGGTCATTATGCCCTGGTTCGCACAGATCGAGGCTTCGGCGCGCTCGCGCCTTCATGAAGGCCCTGGACCGAGATGTCAGTCAGGATTGACAGGTTCGAGGATGTCAGTTTAGTGTGACAGGCATGACCACGGACGGGCTGCTGGCGCAGATCGGATCAACGGACCCGGCCACCGGACTGCGAGCGGTGGGTGCGCTGCACCGACTTGCCGAGCAGGTCGAGGCGACGTACGTCGCGCTGGCCAGGCGACAGGGCTGGTCCTGGGAGCAGATCGGCGATGCCCTCGGGGTGTCGCGGCAGTCGGCCCACGCCAAACACGGGAGGTGAGGACGTCATGTTCGAGAAGTTCGGCCAGCCGTCGCGCAACGCAGTCCAGTACGGCGTCGAGGAGGCAAGCCGACGCGGTGACCGCCGCATCGGCACCGAACATCTGCTGCTGGGACTCCTGCATGACCAGGACACCGCCACCGTCATCGGGGTCGGCGTCGCGGAGGCCCGGACCAAGGCAGATGCGTTGGACGCCAAGGCGCTCGACGCCATCGGCATCCCTTTCGGCGACTTCCGGCCGGCCGTGGCGCCGCGAAAACTCACCCGGACTCCGTTGACCTCCGGAGCGAGATCGGTCATCCAGCGCACCGTGGCGCTCACCACCGCCGAACGGTCGCGCCGCATCATGCCAAGGCACCTGCTGCTGGCGCTGCTGGAACGCGAACAACCCGATCCCGCGGCCGCGCTGCTGGTGGAATGCGGCGTAAATGCCGAGGAAGTCAGGCGCAAGCTCATTGCGCCCGCCCGGTAGCTGCTTCCCGAAGCGGGCGGCTGACACACCCCTCAGGTCAACACGAGCCTGGTCAGCTCCTTCAATTCGGGTTGGCTGCTCGACGGGCCGGCCTGCTCGAGCAGAAGTGACGCGCGGGTGCCCTCCAGTTTCAACGTCATCAGGTCGTTACCGAAATAGGGTCCGGACAGCCTCGTCCACTCGACGACCGGGGCCGGCGGTGTCGCGACGACGCCCAGCGCCACCCTGGTGAAGCGCTCAGCCAGCCGGCTCCAGGCTGCCCGAAACGCCAACCGGACCGGGATCGGCACCCGGTTGTGCAGTGGCGAGCAGGTCAACTGGTACACCGCCGAGGTGACCTCCGGGCCATATTTCGGCCGGGCTACGTACGCGTGATGGACATCGCCCGACAGCACACACACGGTGGCCGGCGCCCCGCCGTCGGTGCCGCCGTAATCGCCGCGGCCGACGTCCCTGATCATCAGCGCAAGCCGCTCGAATGATTCCCGGAAAGCCGCCCAGTGTTCCAGATCGGCTGCGCGGCGGATCTTTTCGGAGATCTTCGCGATGGTGGTACCACGGTGGCCGCTGCACAGCAATTCGTTCCAGGCTTCTACATCGTGCAGCGCCCGTGGCAACAGCCAGGGCAGGGAACTACCGATCAGCAGATGGTCGAAGTCGCCGGTCAACTGCTGCTCGACCCAGTCGAACTCCTCGTCGCTGAGCATACTGCGGTGGCCGTCGTCCAGGATCCGTCCGCACCGGGAGTCGATCACCAGCAGCCGCACCGACCCGAAGTCCCTGCGGTAGGACCAGCGGGTGCCCTTTGCGCCGTCGGCTTCCCGGTCGGCGGTCACGGCGAACGACCGCAGTAGCGGCTCGACGTCGTCGTCCGAGGCGCGAACCTGTTGGTAGAGGTCATTTCTCGCCAGTTCCGCCGGCGAGAGATTGCCGAGGTGCTGATACACCCAGTACGACGACAACGCACCGACGATGCGTTCGGCCCACCAGTCGGTGGCCTGGATGTCGCGTCGCCATTCGTACGAGGTATTCCAGTCGTCACGGACGTCGTGATCGTCGAAGATCATCGACGTCGGGATCGTCGAGAGCAGCCAGCGCACGTCCGGGTCGGTCCAGGATTCGGCGTACAGCCAGGTGTACTCCTCGAAATCCGCCACCTGCTCCTTCGGCCCGGACGTGATGTCCCGTCGCTCCCGGATCCTCTGCTGGGTCTTCGGAGACGTCTCGTCCGCGTAGACCTGGTCACCGAGCATCACCAGTGCGTGTGGCCATTCGTCCTCGGGCCGGTCGGCGATCTTCACCGCGTAGGCCTGGAGCACGTCGGCGTCGTACTTGTGGCCGGGCAGTACCGCCTCGGCGGTGGCGTAACGGCAAGAGCCGAAGGCGATGTCGACGGGCTCCTGCTTCGCCCAGGTGCGGATCCTGCTCGCCGGCCGCGTCGAGTCCGGCAGGGGCCAGACCCGTCGACCGTCCAGCGTCACCTCGTACGCCGTTCCCTCGCCCTCCGGCAGGTTCTCGACGAGGACCAGTGCGTAGTGATGGCCGGCGACGGTCCAGGTGCGCTCCCGGGACCCGAGGATCTCCACCTCGCACGGCCCGTCGGTCTCCACCCATACGGTTGCGTCGGTGGCGCCGACGTGCCTGAGCAGGGGTCCGAGAAGAAGTCGGGTCATGGCGACTGTCTACCAGCCCGTTCCCACGCGCTCCGCGCATGTCCGGCAGAGCACCCCACCTGCCGGCGTGCCGGGTCACCGGGACCGGCCTGTGGATCGGTGATGTCGGACGATCGTTACGGTGAGGCGGTGCCAGACCCCACCCCTGTAGCCGGTTCCGTCGACGAGGCCGACGATCCGGTGCGCACCGACGCGGAACTGGCGGTGGCGTTGGTGACTGCTGCCGGACAGCTCGCAGCACGAATGCGGGTCGACGGCCTGACGGTGGACCGCAAGACCAGCGTCAGTGACGTGGTCTCGGACGCCGACCACCTGGCCGAAGCGATGATCGTCGGTCGGCTCGCCCGCGCCCGGCCCGCGGACGGGGTTGTGGGCGAGGAGGGTGCGGCCGCACCGGGCCGCCGGACGTGGGTGATCGACCCCGTCGACGGAACCTTCAACTTCGTCTCGGGCCTGCCCGCCTGGTGCTCCGCGCTGGCTCTGCTGGACGGCGAGGCACTCCTGCTGGGTGCCATCCACCAGCCGACCACAGACGAAACCTGGCTCGGTGGGCGCGATGTGCCGGCCACACTGAACGGCCTGCCCCTTCCGCGGCTCGTCGATCGCCCGCTGCGCGAGGTGGCGATCGCGACCTACCTGCACCCGACCAGGGTGCGGGACCTGCCACTGCGTGACGGTTTGCTGCGGTCCATCGCCGGCGCCGCGTCGGTGCGGATCCTCGGCTCCGGGTCGGTGGAGCTCGCGGCGGTCGCGGCCGGCCGGCTCGGTGTCTGGTTGCACGCCGACACCCCCAGTTGGGACTGGTATCCCGGTGCGGCCCTGGTGTCGGCTGCCGGTGGCGTCGTCGACGTCTTCCAGTACGGCGGTCACCGATGGCACGTGGCGGGGCTACCGACGGCGGTGCGGGAGGCAACGGCGGCGGTGACGGGCGCCGGCTGACCGCGTCCGGCGGACCGGCACATCCGGCCGCCTACAGATGGAACGATCAACGACGTGGACATCGCGATCTGGATCCTCGGTCTGACCGCTACGGTGACCGCCGTCAGTGCGATGGCCCGTCGTTTCGAGTTACCCGCGCCGCTTCTGCTCGTGGTGATCGGGATCGGGGCGTCGTACCTGCCGTTCGTCGAACCATTCGAGCTGAGCCCGGAACTGGTTCTCATCGGCCTGCTGCCGCCGCTGCTCTATTCGGCGGCGATTCGCACCTCGCTGGTGGACATCAAGACCAACCGTCGGGCCATCGCGTGGCTGGCCGTCGGGTTGGTGATTGCGACGACCCTATTGGTCGGTCTCGTCGCCTGGTGGTTGCTGCCCATTCCGTTGGCCGCGGGCTTCGCCTTCGGGGCGGTCGTGGCGCCGCCGGATGCGGTGGCGGCCACGGCGATCGCCCGTCGGATAGGTCTGCCGCGCAGGGTTGTCACGGTTCTCGAGGGGGAGTCGTTGCTGAACGACGCCACCGCACTGGTCGCGCTGCGAACGGCGATCGTCGCTGTCTCCGGTGCCGTCACGGTCGCCGGCATTACCCGCGACTTCCTCTGGGCAGCGGTGGGCGGCGCCGCGATCGGCATCGGCGTCGCACTGGTCATCGCACTGCTGCGCAAGGTCAACAAGGACCCGCTGATCGACACCGCGCTGTCGCTGATGGCGCCGTTCGTGGCCTACCTCCCGGCGGAGGAGCTGCAGGCGTCCGGGGTGATCGCGGTCGTCACCGCGGGCCTCATCCTGGGTCACAAGGCACCGCGGATCCAGGACGCCACGTCCCGTCTGAACGAGCGGATCAATTGGGAGACCATCCAGTTCCTGCTCGAGAACAGCGTCTTTCTGCTGATCGGGCTCCAGGTCAGGCAGATCCTCGACGGCATTGCGGAGACCGACCTGTCGCCGTGGACCATCGGCATCTTCTGCGTCGGGGCGTTGGTCGCCGTCATCCTGGTGCGGCCGCTGTGGGTGTTCCCGATCGGGTACTACCTGATCCGGCCGCGGCGCGCCCGCGGTGAGTCGTACTCGTGGGCTTCGACCGCGGTGGTTTCCTGGGCGGGCATGCGTGGTGTGGTGACCCTCGCGGCCGCGTTCGTGCTGCCCGCCAGCATCCCGAACGTTCAGGTGCTGGTGCTCGGGGCTTTCGTCGTGACCGCGGGAACCCTGCTGTTGCAGGGGTTGTCGCTGCCCTGGCTGGCACGTCGGCTGCGGGTTGACGGCCCGGACGAACGTGAGGACGCGTTGGCGGAGGCGACCGTTCTGATCCAGACGGTGGAGGCGGGGCGCGCGGAGCTCGAACGCCTCACGGCGGACCAGCGCACCGATGCGGAGGTGCTCGACATCCTGCGGAACCGGGGTGAGTCCCGGCTCAACGCGGTCTGGGAACGGTTGGGCCGCACCGACACCGACCAGGAAACGCCCACCGAGCAATACCAGCGGCTGCGCACGGCGATGCTCCGCGCGGAGCGGGAGGCCGTCCTGAAGATCCGCGACCACGGGACGACCGACAGCGACGTGCTGACCGAGGTGATGGACGCCCTGGACGTCGAGGAGTCGATGATCGACCGGCGGTCGGCGCGCGCTTCGTCCACCGACGATCGGACTTTGATCACCCCTGCGAAGACGGCCGGTGCCTGCGAACATCTGGACCGCGCCCCGGCCGACCTGCCTGCCACCAGTGACGACGGATGCCCGGATTGCCTTCGAGAAGGGACCCGGTGGGTCCACCTGCGACGCTGCCTGACCTGCGGGAGCGTCGGCTGCTGTGACTCCTCACCGGCGCGGCATGCGGACCGGCACTTCCACGCCTCCAGCCACCCGGTGATGCGCAGCCATGAACCCGAGGAAGCCTGGCGTTGGTGCTACGTCGACGAGGTTCTCGGGTAACCCGGCGCAGGTCAGTTCGACCCAGTTCGGATTTGACCCAGTTCGGATTCGACCCAGTTCGGATTGGCCCAGTTCGGATTCGACGCAGTTCGGATTCGACGCAGTTCAGTTCGAGGCGTAGGGCGTGCGCGGCAACTCGACGGCGGGACGCAGGGACAGCGTTCCGAGCATCGACTGTTCCCTTCGCAGCAGCGTGAGCTCCATCCGCAGGATGTCCTCGATCGTCGTCGCGGCCAGCAACTGCTGCTTGTCGGAAAGGTCGAGAATCATCGCGGCCGCGACCAGGTAGGCCAACTCCGTCGGCTCGCTGGGTAGCTGCGGTGTTCCCTCGTTGTCGTCCTGGACGCCCTGCGCCTGCATCAGGGCCTGACGGTAGGTGGCGAACATCCGGCGTACCCGGTTTGCCAGCGGCTGCGCCTGCTCGGACACCGGGTCGGGGAGCAGTTCGACCCGCGCCCGCATCGGCTCCGCGTCCTCCACATCCAGCAGCCGGAACCGCGTCATCCCGGTTGCGATGATGTCGAACCGGCCGTCCTGGTACGCCTCGGCGTAACGAAGTTCTGCCGAGCACCCGATCTCGTGCAGGGCGGTGATGCCGTCGATTCCGACCTCGCGGCCGGCCTTGATCGCCACGACACCGAAACGACGCTCACCGTCGGGCAGCTCCAGCAACTCCTGCACCAAACGCCGATAACGGTCCTCGAAGATGTGCAGCGGCAGCATCACGCCCGGGTACAGCACCAGGCCGAGCGGGAACAGCGGCAGGGATGCGAAAGTGGGCACCCTGCCAATCTACGGGCGCGCCGGTGCGCCGGTGGTGGGTCGCCATGCTCGCCCGAAGATGCTTCCGGCAGGTCGCCGAGCTGCTGTGGCGATCGGTAACCTCGATACGGGCATCCGACAACGCAGCCTCGCGTGTGGTGACCTGACTCCGGAAGACCCACCCGCGACCGTGCTGGCGCACGGGCCAATCATCGATCTGGAGCAGGTAGTCCGCCGAGTCCTCCTCGACGGCTGCCCGCCTCTGGAGCTCGGCGGCGTGCTGAAGATCAGTGGGTCGGGGGCGATGCCCGAACTAGCTCCAGCCGAGCGCGAGAAGCGGTCCGGTCAAATGGTTGCCCTGCTCTCGACGTCCGCCGCGCCGCCTGTCATGTCGGGCGGTGTCCCGGACCCGGCACCCTGGACGCCCGCACCGCCGGAACCTTTTGAGCCGTTACTCCGTATGAACGGCCATGGACATCTTGCGCTACGCAGCGTTCACCAGCGATCCTTCCGGCGGCAATCCCGCTGGGGTTGTGCTCGATGCAACGGGCGCCAGCGACGCCCAGATGCTTGCCACTGCCACCGAAGTCGGTTTCTCCGAGACGGCGTTCCTTGTTCCGCGAGGTGACCGAAGCTTCGCGGTCCGCTACTTCAGCCCGTTGGCCGAGGTGGCGTTCTGCGGCCACGCGACGATCGCCTCGGCGGTCGCGTACGCCGAACGCCATGGTCCTGGAACGCTGCGGTTGGATACCCGTGCCGGACGGGTCGACGTAGACACCGGAGTCGTCGACCGGCAGCTTTGCGCCACCCTGATCAGCGTGCCGCCGCGCAGCACGGACCTTGCGGACGACGTATTGACCGAGCTGCTCGCAGCGCTGCGGTGGCAACGCGAGCAGCTCGACCCGGCCCTGCCACCGCGCGTCGCGTTCGCCGGTGCTTGGCACCCGGTGATCGCCGCGTCCTCCCGCACACGCCTGGCCGCGCTGGACTACGACTTCGACGCACTGGCCGCCGTCATGAACACCCACAATTGGACGACCGTTGACCTCATATGGCGCCAGTCCCGCACCGTGTTCCACGCCCGTAACCCGTTCCCGCCCGGCGGCGTCGTCGAGGACCCGGTCACCGGCGCCGCAGCCGCAGCATTCGGCGGCTACCTGCGCGAGCTGCACCTCATCGCGCCACCCGCAACTATCACCATCCGCCAAGGCGACGATCTGGGCAGACCCGGTGTCATCACCGTCGCTGTCCCGGCCGTTGGCGGGATCGCAGTATCGGGCACCGCGGTCCCGATCCCGTCCTGACCCCGGAACAGCAACATGCCGCCGTGAACGGCGAGTTCCTCGACACCGACATGCAAACGCATCGCATCGTCACACTGACATCGATCGATCCGGCCCAGCCCGACGGCTTGGCCAGCGGCTCGGGCCTGTTGCGGGCGGGCGGCCACTTATGGGCGTGCAGGTTTGATCGTCGGCTGCAACACCAGCGTCTTGCTGCGCCACCGCGTTGCTGCCCGTCTGCGTCTACAGATGCGCAGGGGCGCCCTGTTGGCGTAGCCAGTGATCGGGTCGGCGGAGGATCACCGGCAGGGTTGTCCGCTCATCGCCGGATGCGGCATTGATCTGAGTCTGGGTGAGGAACAGGGCGCCCGTCAGGTCGGCTCCACCCACCTGCGTTGCCCGCAGGTCTGCGCCGAGCAGGTCGGTGCTGCGCAGATTCGCCCTGCTCAGGTCCGCCGCGATCAGCAGGGAGCCACGAAGATCGCAGCCCTCCAGGTCCGCGCCGTGGAGCTTTGCCCCCATCAGGTCCCTGCCCCGCCGGTTCCGACGCTTGCGGTCCGACATGGTGCGCAGGAACGGCGCACGGACCGCCTCGCTGGCCTCGGTCAGCAGCGGCTCGAGTGTTCGACGCCATTGTCCGACATCTGCCCGCAGCAGGGTCTCCGGGGAGGTCGTGGTCAACGCGAGGATTCCGTCACGGGCAGCCTGGAGGGCGGGTCGGAGGTCCTGGATCTGTTCCAGCGCAATCGCTTCGCCGACCAGCCACAGCAACTCATGAAGCCCGCGCATCACCGGAAGCACCGCAAACATCACCGGGGCGGTCTGGGGTGCCTGACGCCAATCCCTCCCGCCGAAGGTGACCTGCGAAACCTGCTGTCCCGCGCCGAAGCAATCGAAGACCGTGCACCCTGGGAATCCACGCCCCCGAAGGTTCTGGTGAATGCCGCACCGGAAATCGGCGGAGTGCAGGTGCCTGCACGTTTCACCAGCGGGCTTGTCGAAAGCGAAGTCCGCCGACCTGGTGAACGGCAGTGCAACGCAACACAAGCCGAAACAGCGCCCACAATCGGCCAGCAGATTGGTGCGCAGGTCGGCCGTCCTCAGCGGGTCCAGGGAAGGCTGCTGTTCCACTGTGTGCTCCTTGCCCGGGTGCCTGGTCGCCGCCGCGGGAATGCCTCGCGAACCGGGTCGACCGTACCTGCATCGTGGACCGTAACCCGCGGGATGATCCTGCAGGGTGGCCCGGCGATGCCCACACAGCCGTGCCCGGTCGGTTTCTCCTGGTGCTTGCAGCCGAGGTGAGGTGTCCCGCATGGTTGGTGTTGCCTGTGGGCTCGCTACGGCGGGACCAAAGTCCCCCAGTCGGTGCTCTGGTCCTCTACCGACGCCCCGGCACGTGCCAGATGCTTAGGGGTGGAGGCGATGTGGCATGACCACCACCCGAAAGACCCAGTACCCAACCGCCCGCGGCAAGGGCACAACCTCGATCGCAATGGCACGAGGCGGCCTCATCGGCGTGGAGTTGTTCGTCGCCGCCGGCGCCGTCTACGGCGGGGTCGGTCTGATCGCCGACAACTCGATCGGGATGTTGCCCGGATGGCTGGACGCGACGCCGTTCGACAGCTGGACCCTTCCCGGTGTCTTCCTGCTGTTGATCATCGCCGCACCCATGACGGTCGCAGCCGTCGCAGAGCTCCGCCGCATGTCATGGGCCCACTCGGCGTCCATGGTCGCCGGCATCGCCATGGTCGGGTGGATCGTCGCGCAGCTCGCCATCATCCAGCGGTATTTCTTTCTGCAGCCTGTGATGGCCCTGTGCGGCGTACTGGTACTGGTGCTCGCGTGGCTCGTGCACCGGGAGGAGCGGTTGATCCCGGCAGCACCGTGACCGCGGCCGCGCGCAGGGGTCATCGGGATGATGCCGCCGCTGCGTTTGGTGGCGCGGCGATATCCGATGCCGCGGTGGGACGCCGGTCGGGGGCAGCTTGAGGTTCCTCGAGGGCGCGATAGTCGTCCTGCCGGTCCTGGTTGTCGTCGATCTTCTTCTTGACCCGACCGAGTCCCGGCAGGGAGCTGATCAACTCGTTGAGCTCCTTCGAAATGTCCAGCAGGTCGCGGACATCCGGTGCGACCGTTGCCAGAGTGTCAACCACAGGCAGGATGTCGGAGTCCAGCCTGTCGACGATCCCGGGCAGCGCATTGATCAGACCGACAATCGCGTCGACCTCGTCCGGACTGGTGGTCTCCGCCAACCGCGCAAGAATTGGTTGCAGATTCTCGAGCGTCGGGTGCAGGGTGTCGAGCAGTGGTTCGATCTGCCCGGTGAGCCGCGCCGCCGAGCCGACGATGGCCTCCGTTCGCTGCAGCAGCCCCTCGGTCCGCTCCAGCAGGGAGGTGACGTCGCCCTCGAGGACCTCGATGCGGTCGATGGCAGTATTTGCCCGGGCCTGTACCGCGTCGACCCCGTCCACTGCCTTGCCCGCCCGGCCGGCGATCAGATCAGCTCGGTCCAGCGTCCGGTCGGCGCGATCCGCGACCCCGGAAGCCCTGCCCAGCAGGACGCCCGCGTGGTCAGCGATGCCTTCGGCCCGCAGCAGCAGAACGTCGGCGACGTCTGAGATGCCCGTTGCCCTGCTCAGCAGCACCCCGGCGCCGTCGGCGATCATGTCGGCTCGAACCAGCAGCACGGCCGCACTGCCTGCGATGCCTGTGGCCCGGTCGACCAGGCTCTCCGCTCTGTCTGCCATTCTGGTTGCCCGGTTCACCAGCACATCAGCGCGCTGCGCGATGTTCTCGACACCCGCAACCATCGACCGGACTGTGGTCAGCACAGATTCGGCCTCGGACACCATGGCGACCAGCCGCGGAACAAGGCCGATCGCACGCTCGAGGGCGTCGTAGCCGTCACCCGCCACCCGCAGGACATCGATCGGTCCGGGAATGCGCACGGTGTCGCTCCGATCCGCGACCGGAGAGCCGCGAGCTGACTGACATCTGACGGGCGTCGCACAGGTCTCGCACGGCCTGCGACCGCTGGCGCCACCTTATGTCGCAGTACCCGTACCGGACGCAGTCACTACAACGGGCGGGGACCAGATCAGGGACAACGCGTCCCCATGCGTATGAAATCCCGAGTCGAAAGGTCAAGATGTCGCCCGGCGTACCGTTGGCGAACATGCGAATCACCGCTCCCGCCGACCTTCCGACCACTCTCGGAGAGCTCCGCTCCTCGGGTCATCAGTTGCGCGACATCAAGACCGAAATGCGTTCGAACCTACTCGCGGCGCTGGGCGCCGGCGTCGACCCTTGGCCTGGCATCGTGGGTTTCGAGTCGACAGTCCTCCCGCAGCTCGAGCGGGCCTTGATCGCCGGTCATGACGTCGTCCTGCTGGGTGAGCGGGGACAAGGCAAGACCAGGCTGCTGCGCACGCTCAGCGGTCTGCTGGACGAGTGGTCCCCGGTGATCGACGGGTCCGAGATCGGTGAGCACCCGTACGACCCGATCACGGCCGCATCGCAGCGCCTGGTCATCGAACACGGCGAGGAATTGCCCGTGAGCTGGCGTCACCGCAGCGAGCGGTATACCGAGAAGCTGGCCACGCCCGACACCGCCGTCGCCGACCTGATCGGTGACGTCGACCCGGTCAAGGTCGCAGAAGGACGCTCGCTGGGCGATCCGGAGACCATTCACTTCGGTCTGGTACCCCGGGCACACCGCGGGATCATGGCGATCAACGAGTTGCCCGACCTGGCAGAGCGCATTCAGGTCTCGCTGCTGAACGTGATGGAGGAGCGCGACATCCAGGTGCGCGGCTACACGCTGCGCCTACCGCTGGATGTCCTGCTGGTGGCGTCGGCCAATCCGGAGGATTACACCAATCGCGGACGGATCATCACGCCTCTGAAGGACCGTTTCGGTGCCGAGATCCGCACCCACTACCCGCTCGAGCTGACCGACGAGGTCTCCGTCATCACCCAGGAGGCGCATCTCGCCGCGCCCGTTCCGGGGCACCTGTTGGAGATCATCGCCCGATTCACCAGGCTGCTGCGGGAATCCACCGCCATCGACCAGGGCTCGGGAGTGTCCGCCCGGTTTGCCGTCGCCGCAGCGGAAACCATTGCTGCGGCTGCCCTGCGCCGCGCCGCCATCACCGGGGAGACCCTTCCCACCGCACGGCCGATCGACCTCGAGTCGGCGTTGCCGGTGTTGCGCGGCAAACTGGAATTCGTGACCGGCCAGGAAGGCCGTGAGGACGAGGTTCTGGAGCACCTGTTGCGCAGGGCCACCGCAGATACCGCCCGGAACCGGTTGCGCGGGCTGGATCTCGGACCGCTGGTCAGCGCGGTGACGAAGGCGCCACTGCGTACGGGTGATCGGATCACGGCGGCCCAAATCGTCGCCGCACTGCCGCAGGTCGAGGTTCTGACAGCGGTGGCGCAACGTCTGGGTGCCGGCGGCACCGAGGATCCCGGCCCGATGGCGTCCGCAGCGGAATTGGCCCTGGAATTGCTGTTCCTGACCCGGAAGCTCACCAAGGAACCCAGCGACGACGGGGACACCGTCAGCTATGGCTGAGCAATCGGGGCCGGCGCGCCGCCGACCGCTTCGTCGCGGGGGCTACTCCTACGGCCCCTACCTGGACGGTCCGGATCCGCTCGCACCACCGGTTGACCTGCGCGCGGCACTGGACAGCATCGGCCGCGATGTCATGGAGGGCAGTTCGCTGCAGCAGGCTCTGCGAGAGCTGCTGCGCCGCGGTACATCCGACCGGAACGGCCTGGACGAGCTGTCCCGCCGACTCTGGGAGCGGCGGCGAGAGCTCCAGCGGGACAACCGGATCGACGGAACCCTGCAGGAGGTCAGGGACCTGCTGGACAAGGCCCTGACCGCGGAGCGGCAAATGCTGGCCCGGCAGGACACCGATGATGCCCGCTTCCGGGAACTGGACCTGAACACGTTGCCCGACAACACGGGCCGAGCGGTGCGGGCGCTGACCGAGTACGAGTGGCAGTCCTCGGACGCGCGGGCAGCCTACGAGCAGATTCAGGAACTCCTCGGCCGGGAGATGCTCGATCAGCGATTCAGCGGGATGAGAGAAGGGTTGCAGAACGCGACTCCGCAGGACGTGCAACAGATCCGGGAGATGCTCGACGACCTCAACGCGCTGCTGGAGCAGCATGCGGCCGGTGTTGACACGTCCGCACAATTCCGCGAGTTCATGGCGAAGCACGGTGAGTTCTTCCCCGAGAACCCGGCCACGGTGGACGAGCTGATCGACGTGCTGGCGGCCAGATCGGCAGCGGCGCAACGGATGATGCGGTCGCTGAGTCCGGCGCAACGGGCGGAACTGGCGGAGCTGAGTCAGCAAGCCTTCGGCGACCCACGGCTCGGGCAGGCACTTGATCAACTGGACGCCCAGCTGCAGAGCCTGCGGCCCGGCGAAGACTGGTCCGGCTCCGGCCGCTTCCGCGGCGACTCCCCGATGGGCCTGGGCGAAGCCACCCGGGCGATGGAAGAGCTGGGCCGGCTCGAGGATCTCACCGACCAACTCGGTCAGAGCTACCCCGGCGCACGGCTCGACGACATCGACCTCGATGACCTCGAGGCGGCCCTGGGGCCAGAAGCACGCGCTGACGCAGAGGCACTGGCGGCTCTCGAACGGGAGCTTCGCGAGCAAGGCGTTTTCGAACGCGCGCCCGACGGGTCCCTGCGGCTGTCACCGAGAGCGCTACGCAGGCTCGGAGAGTCGGCCCTGCGTGACGTCGTCGACAAGATCGGATCCCGACGCGGCGAACGGCTCACCCGGCGATCCGGGGCGACGGGGGAGCCGACGGGGGCAAGCCGACCGTGGGCGTTCGGGGACACCGAGTCCTGGGATGTCCCCAGAACCCTGCTCAATGCCCAACTCCGGCAGGCGGCCGGTGACCAGCGGGGCATGGACGTCAGCGATGTCGAGGTGATCGAGACCGAGCATCGGACCAAAGCGGTGGTCGCGCTGTGCGTGGACACGTCGTGGTCGATGGTGCAGGACGGCCGGTGGGTGCCGATGAAACGGACCGCTCTGGCGCTGCACCAACTGATCTCGACGCGATTTCGCGGAGATGCGCTGCAGCTGATTACGTTCGGCCGCGGCGCGGAGAAGGTCGACCTCGGAGAACTGATCGCGCTGGAGGGCGTGTACATGCAGGGCACCAACCTGCACCACGCCCTGGTGCTGGCCGGAGAGCATCTGCGCCGTCATCCGGACGCCCTGCCGGTCGTGATGGTGGTGACCGACGGCGAGCCCACCGCGCATGTGGCATCCGACGGCGAACTGGTCTTTTCCTACCCGCCCATGCCGGAAACGCTGCGCAGTACAGTTTCCGAGCTCGACCGGCTGACCGTCCGGCGGGCCGCGATCACCTTCTTCATCCTCGGTGACGACCCGCGCCTGGCCGAATTCGTCGATGGTCTGGCGAGGCGATGCCATGGTCGGGTGATCGCGCCGGACCTCGACGGTCTGGGGGCCGAGGTGGTAGCCGACTACCTGCGTACCCGGCAGTAGGGATCTGATAATTCGGGACGCGCAGGCTGACGAAGGTCTTCACTGGTGGACGAGCTCTGCGGGGGCTGGTGACCGGACAACGGCAGGGAGATTGCCATACCTGGAAGTCCCTGGTTTCGCTATCCGAGCCGCGGGTGTGCGGCATCTGTGGTTAATGGGTCTCGGAATTTGTCCCCCGGCTTGGCTGTGCGGTCGGGGCAGGATTGCCCGTGGTGAGCAACCTCAACGGATCACGTTGGCGGGTGCCCGGGGTTCAATCACATTTTTGGTCCTGTTCCCGCTGATGTCGTCGCCATTCCTGGACCGCTCCGAGAAGGCGGCCGATTCCGATGAGAACGAAGGCGCCGCCCAGGCATTGGATGGTGTTGGCTCGTAGTCCTCGAATCGCCGGGCGAGTTAACACGGCTACTCATGGGCGTTCATCGGGTCCCTGGTCGGCACTACGGGCGAGGCAGCCCGCCAGCGATACGGCCGCAGACAACACGCCTAACAGCCCTGCAGGCTAGGAACACCAGCGAGAACTGGCCAGGCACGGTGTCGGTTGCCTGGATACCGTTCAGCTGTTTCCCACTTGCCGGTTCGACTCATCCCCCGCATCCGACAGGTGCTGTCATCGGCGGCCGATGTTGGCTCGGACATTCGCCACCAGGATGACCAGCGCCGCGAGAATGGCCAGGATGCCGACACCGATCCGCAGGTTGGTGAACAGGACCACGACGAGCACGATGATCGTGGAGATGACGGCCAAGCCCAGGATGAAGACCGGCAACCGGCGACGCAGCACCGCCTCGACAGTGGTCACGATCAGGATTGCCGCGACGGTCGCGCTCCAGAGCGAGGAGTAGTTCAGCAACACGGCCAATCCGAGAAGGGCCAGCAGCACCGAGAGGGAGATCTCCGTCCAGAAACGCAACAGCAATCCGGGCGGCCGCACCGGTTTCACGTCGGGCACGGTGCGGTGCCGAAGGTGCGCATGCGGCGGCGTCATCGACGGTTCCTCGGTCTGCCGTTGCAGGTGCTCGCTTTCGATCATCGCGGCCCGCCGCCGGCTCCGCAGGGTTTCCACAGCCCGCTCCTGGTCACGGAGTCGGACGGCGGCCCCGATACCGCCCCGACGTTCGCCTGCAACGGCCGACGGAAGGGCTGCAGTGCCGACCGCAAGAGCCTGCAACTGGCCCTCGGTATCCTCGATCTCCTGTGCGAGCCGGTCGATGTCTTCAGCCAACTCGGCCGATCTGGCGGCGACGACCACCGCGAGCTGTTGCGGCGTCGCCGGAACTTGTCCAGACCGGCCCAGCCGACCGGATCAGACCAGGACGGCCGGATGGTCCCGTTGCGCTCGTACCGGGGCCCGGCCGGCGCGCGTTCGCCACCGAACGGGTCAGTTGTGTCCAGGCCCCACAGGCCTTGGTATTCGCGAACCCAGGGTGTTTGTGAGTCGATCAGCACCGGGGTCCACACGTGGTCGGCGCCCGGACCGATACGCCTACCGTCGCCGCGCTTGTAGTCGATGAACGGGATGCCCAGACCCGTCCTCGGCCTGTCCCGTGTCCAGGGAAAGATGATGCCCCGAAATCTGGCCAGCCCGTGCAGCACCGGCCGCAACGCCGGTGGCTCGACCCGCACCAAGTATTCGCCGGGTAGGTACGCACCGGAGTGCGAACCGGCACCCGCGTACACCACCGGGTGGGTGCTGTCGACCCATTCGATGTCGGGGTCGTCGGCTCGCCTGCGCAGATCGTCACCGACCTCTTCATGCGACGAAAACGCCACCCAGGCAACATGAAAGCCGTCCGCTCCATGCGCCTGCTCGATGGTGTCGGTTTGGAATTCATCATCAGGCGCCAGGAAGACCGACACCTGTTCCCAGTCCGCCTCGTGGTCGTTGACCCCGCCGAACGTCGAGCGCCAGTCGTTCATCGCATAGAAGAACCAATACTGAATGACGACATAGCCCGCGTGCTCGGTGACCTGCGCGTAATAGGGAAACTCGGATGCGGCAGCCGACTGCGAGTACTCCCGCTGCAGCGCCGCCGTCAGACCACCTGGAACAGCACCGCGCAGGAGCAGAGAGAACCGGAACAACGAGTCGAGCACCCGGCCGAGCAATCCCACAGCGGCGAACCGGCTGGTACTGCGGAACCGCGGCCGATTCGGATCGCGACGCCATTGAAGTGATTGCGTTCGACTCAACGGCCCGGGCACGTACCGCAATTGCAGCGCTGAATCCGTTCGTGCACGGGCGATCCGGCAGAGGCCGTCGAGGTTCAGCTCACCGTGCCCGACCACGCGATCGGGCTTGCGAGCGCCCGGCGAGCGTTCCCACAGCGCCGACCGATCGACGTACGCCTCGACAGACATGTGGAAGAACAATTCACCGGCCGTGTAGGCAACGACAGGCTCGTACCGGCGCATCAGTTCGCCGGGATCGAAGTGCCGCAGGCAACGGATCGGAGAAGACTCTGACATGCGCCGATCATCGCCTACCCGGTACCACCGGGCCGGCGCCCGATGGAATCACCCGCGCCGGGGTCCGCCGCGCCTACGGCCGGAAAGCAGTGGGCCGTCACTCAGGTAGCGGACCCCCACCGATCGGCAGCAGGCCCGCCGAGATCAGTTCGACCGTGATGGTGACGGCGAGCGCCTGCGCCAGCAGCAACCCGATGAGAACGACCAACTGAACGGCGCCCGCCTGCACCGGCGACGCACCCGTCAACAGCACACCGACGAACGCGCCCGGAAGCGTCACCAGGCCGACCGTTCTGGTCTGGTCGAGACCGGGTACCAGCGCCAGGCCGGCCGCCTCGCGAGCCACCAGGGTGACGCCGTCCCGGCGGGTCAGCCCCAGCGACAACGCGGCCTCGTAGGCACCACGTTGTGCGGTGAGTTCTTCGGTGGCCCGCCGACCTGCGATCGAGGTGGCGGTCATCGCGCCACCGATCAGGATTCCCGCTGTCGGCAAGATCGCGACGGGCTCCAGTGGCAGCGCTGTACTGAGCAGAATCGCCCCCAGTGTGGGAATCAGCCCGGCCATGATCGGCACGGCTGTCCACCACTAACGCAGCCTGAGCGAACCGGTGATCCGGTGCGCCGAGGTGCCCGCGGCCACCGTCACCATGAGGGTCAGGAAGAGCGCGGTCAGGGGCAGCGAACGGAGCACAAACACGATGACCAGGCTGACCAGCGTCAACTGGATGACGGCTCGAATCGCAGCCAGCGCAACGCCTTCCGGCCGACCTAGGCCGGAGAATTTGATGGTCAGCGCGGCAGCGGCCGTCATCCCGACCAGCAGGATGACCAGCGGCCAACCGAGCGTAACGATGGTCACCTCTGGGCCCCACTCTCTTTGCATGTTGGTTGCACACCAATTCACGTTGACGAAGGGGCGCGGTCAATTCATCTCGAAGCGCCCGTTCGGTACCGATCATCCAACTCGGGGCCGGTGCGGCCCGACACATCCGGCGTCGCGGTCGTTGCCCCGGTCATCGAGCGCCGTCGCTGCGCCAGACAGGCTGACCGTTCGGGCGCTGGCTGAAGAGGTGGCAGAGCGGCGGTACGCGGCGCGGAATCGGCTTGCGGCCGGTGTTGTCCGTACCTGGTGGCCGATCAATTCATCCTGGCGACCATCCCCATCGGGCCGGCCGGCCTACTGCTGGAGCACACCTTCCGCACCGTGCTGGGCCGGCCGATCCCGGCGGCGGCGTTCCTGCTCGCCAACGGGGTGATCCTGCTCGCTGGTGAGGGGCTCCGCCGCAGCGCCCTGCAGCGGGCACCGGCCATGACCACCGGCGGAACGACGCCGGCTCCCGAACCGGGAGTCGATGCTGACCCCGACGCCGGCATCGAAGGGCCGGAGGCTGACCTGCGATCGGACCAGCGGCTGGCTAGAATGTCGATCAAACGTGGTGTGCTGGTGGGGGCCTCGCAGCTCCTGGCGCTGCTGCCCGGGATCAGCCGGTCCGGGGTGGCGATGGTTGCCGGGTTGACGCAGGGCCTGTCCCACCGGGACGCCGCGCGGTTCTCGTTCCTGCTCGCGACCCCGGTGATCATGGCCGCTGGGGTGCTCAAGATCCCCGACCTGACCGGCTCGCTCGGTGACGGCATCACCGGGCAGATCCTGGCCGGCAGCGCCGCCTCGTTCGCCTGCGCCTACCTATCGGTTCGGTTCCTGGAACGATATTTCCGGACCAGGACGCTGATCCCGTTCGCGATCTATTCGCTGATCGTGGGAGCCGGCGCACTGATCTGGCTGTCCGTTCGGTAAAACCCCGCACAGCGCAGGTCGAGCGCGGGCCTGATTACCGCGCGACCCACGCCAGGTGCGACGGCCCGGCCCGGGTGGACGGGGGTCGGGTGGACTGACACCGCTCCAGGGCGCCCGATTCATCCGGATCGGGGAATAGGGGTCCTTGCGGCATGGTTGCGATCACTGATCGCGTGTGTGCCGAGGCTCGGCTCAGGCGCCGGCCCGATCGGCCCCGACGGAAGGAACCACATGTTCGCCCTCCAATTCCACTCCTACGGCGGCCCCGACGTCCTGACATGGGGCCAGGCACCCGACGTCCACCCAGGTCCAGGGCAGGTACGGGTTGCGGTCCGGGCAGCAAGTGTGAATCCGATCGATTGGAAGATTCGGGCCGGCTTCATGGCGGGTGGCAAGGATCTCCAGGGTGCGGGTTACCTTGGCTACGACGCGGCGGGCGTCGTGGATGAGATCGGCGAAGGCGTTACTGATGTGGCCGTGGGCGACGAGGTGTTCGGGCTTGGCGACGGTACGAATGCGGAGTTCGCGCTTCTCGAGGTCTACGCCAAGAAGCCGGCGTCCATCGACTGGGCGGTCGCCGCCGCGGCGGGCGTCTCCTCGGAAACATCCATCCGTGCACTGAATCTCGTTGGCGTCAAAGCCGGTGACACCGTCCTGATCGATGGCGGGGCCGGCGGAGTGGGCGCGGTGGCGGTGCAGATTGCGAAGGCTCGCGGAGCGAGGGTGATCGCCTCCGCGGGTGAGGGCAACCAGGACTATCTGCGGGAGATCGGGGCGATTCCGGTTCTGTACGGTCCTGGCCTCGTCGAGCGGGTCCGATCGATCGCGCCAGAGGGTGTCGACGCGGTCTTCGACGTCGCCGGCAAATCGCGGATCGACGACTTGATCAGTCTCGTCCCGACGCCATCCCAGGTCGTGACAATCGCTAATTTCTCCGCCGGAGGCAGCGGGGTGCAGGTGACTGGTGGCAAGGCAACGGACGCGAAAGCGGCACTGCAGGACACGGCGGACCTGCTGAAGGAGAACACGATCGTCATCAAGATCCAGACCTTTCCCTTCGCCCGGGCCGCCGAGGCGCACGAGATCAGCGAACACGGCCATACCCGCGGCAAGCTGGTTCTCGTTCCCTGACCGTCCTCCAGTCAGGTGCAAGCGCGCCGCTGCCGCTTCAACTCGCGGGCGAGTCACGAAAGGGATCGGGTCGTGAGCGGAGAGGACCTCCCGCACCAGAATCCCTATGATGAGAAGGCAATACAGCGATACGCGGAAATGACAAGTGTCCGGCCGTAGGCCGAGCACAGCGAAATCGCCGCGATGGCGACAGCGGGGGAGTACCGCATCAGCCGCATCGTCGCGGTCTGGCGGGATAACGAGCAGCGGCTGCAGCCGGCTGCCCGGGCGTCATGAACGGCCTGGCGCACCAGCGCCGCCCCGATACCTTGATGCTGGCGGCCGCGCTCGACAACTGTGTCGACCAGGAATGCATGAGCGCCGCCGTCCCATGCGACATTGACAAATCCAACAAGCACCACGTCAGCGTGAGCGTAAACCCAAGAAAGGCTGTGCTGGTTCAGGCGTGAGTACCAAGGCTCGACGATTGCCCTGCCACCAAAAGCGCGGGCATGTAGCTCCGACAACTCTCGGTCCTCGACGGCGCCTCTACTTGTGATGGCTATCGGCATACCACGGGATAGACAACCACCGGGGGTCACAGAGGGTGGATCGGGTCGAGCGATTCGGGGACGTCGCACAAGCCGACCGACTTGCGGCACCAGCCCGGTCACAGCGCGAGTTATTGGGCGGCCTTGATGATCGGGCGATCCGCCGTCGTAGGCAAGCCTGTCGTCATTCTTCACGCCTGCTGACCCAGTGGAGCTGAACAAATCCAAGAAGACGCTGCGGTTGCTCCGTGATGTCGGCCTGGGGATCCAGGCTGTTCACCGCAATAGGGTCCGTCAATGCGAGCCCCGTCATCGCAATGTACGCCGTGCGAAGCACACCAGGTCTCGCCCAGGCCGGTCCGAGATCAGGGCCCCGGCATAGTCGGGTTGTAATTCGTTGACCTGCGGTGATGGGCCGCGACAAGCCGGTGGGGACGGTTTGCGGGGTGGGCATGGCCCCGGTGATGATCATGAAGGTTCTTCAGGCCGAATGCCCACCACGAAGGACCATGCCCGATGCCATCATCGCCCACGTTCACCGTTGTTGACCAGTTCGACGAGGACG
>JBBRVZ010000009.1:0-74256 GCA_038246445.1 Mycobacteriales bacterium | reverse complement strand
TGTTGATCACCGTGGTCGCCGGACTGGCCGCCGTCATCGCGTTCGCTCCGCGTCGGGCATCGGCGCCGTCAACCGCTGCGGTGACCCACGAGCACTCCGGGAACATCCCCGGGTGAGTCGAGATCAGCTTCGGCTCGACGGACCGGGTGATCCCTGTCTCCGCGGGCGGGTCGCGTTGTCCGGGCGGCCGAACTCCGCATAAGGTGGTCCGGGTCGTCGGGATGACGATGATGTTCCAGTAGGCGGGAGTTCGTGGGGTCGATGAGCGAACCGGATGACGCAGCGTGGATCGCGGCGGCCGGTGCACCCCGATCCGATCTCGGTCAACCCGGCGTCGGTACGGCCGCCGGGGACGGCGAACCCGCACCCGACGCCGCTGATTCTGTCCAGAACGGTCCGGCTGCCGTCCCGCACAGTGGCAACGCCGCCCACGACGATGCGCTGGGGTCGGCCGCCGAGCAGGTCGCGCCGCGGATCGACCAGGCGAGTCCCGGGGTGGCCGGTTCGTCCTCACCCGCGCTGCGGGCGATGCGCGGACGTGATCCGCAGCCCGCGCCGCTGAGCAGCCACGGTCCCGCCACCGTGCTGGCCATGTGCAACCAGAAGGGCGGGGTCGGCAAGACGACGTCGACCATCAACCTGGGCGCCGCGCTGGCCGAATACGGTCGTCGCGTCCTGCTCGTGGACCTCGACCCGCAGGGAGCATTGTCGGCGGGCCTGGGCATCGCGGCCCACGAACTCGAGCACACGATCTACAACCTGATGCTGTCCACCGGCACCGCGATCACCGACGTGCTGATGCCCACCGGGATCGAGGGTGTCGACCTCATACCGGCCAACATCGACCTCTCGGCGGGTGAGGTCCAGCTGATCAACGAGGTCGGCCGGGAGCACACCCTCGCCCGGGCGTTACGACCTGTGCTGCACGCCTACGACTACGTGCTGATCGACTGCCAGCCGTCCCTCGGGCTGCTCACCGTCAACGCCCTGGCCTGCGCGCAGGGGGTCATCATTCCGCTTGCGGCCGAGTGGTTCTCGCTGCGTGGGGTAGCCCTGCTGGTCGACACGATCTCCAAGGTGCAGGAGCGGATCAACCCGGACCTGTCCGTCGAGGGCGTGCTGATCACCATGTACGACGGACGGACCGTGCACGCCCGCGAGGTCGTCGGGATGCTGCACCAGCGGTTCGGTGACACCGTGTTCGACACGGTGATCGGACGCACCGTCAAATTCCCGGAGACCACCGTCGCGGGCGAGCCGATCACCTCCTATGCGCCGACATCCCCTGCAGCGCAGGCATACCGGGCGCTCGCCCGAGAAGTGATCGCACGATGACCGTGGCCCCGCCGCAGCCCGGAGCGGGGTCGATGTCGCCGCCGGCAGTCACATCGCGGGAGGACGGCCGGCGGTCGTTCCATGTCCGGCTGGCGAACTTCGACGGACCGTTCGACCTGTTGCTGCAGTTGATCAACCAGCGCCGGATGGATGTCACGGAGGTTGCGCTGCATCAGGTCACCGACGATTTCATCGGCCACATCAGGACGATGGGGACTGACTGGGACCTGGACCAGGTCACCGAATTCCTGGTCATCGCCGCCACGTTGCTGGACCTGAAGGCGGCCCGTCTGCTGCCCGACGCCACCGCCGACACCGGCCTGGACGACGACATGTTCCAGGCCCGCGACCTGCTGTTCGCCCGGCTGCTGGCCTACCGCGCCTACCAGCAGGTGTCGGCACTGTTCGCCGAACTCGAAGCCGGCGCACTGCGCCGATACCCCCGCGCCGTTGCGCTCGAGGACAGGTATCTGGGGCTGTTGCCGCAGATCCGGATCGGAATGACGCCGGAGCGGTTCGCGTCGCTGTCCGCGTCGGTGTTCCGTCCCAAGCCGCCGCCGACCGTCAACCTCGACCACCTCCACGCACCCCGGGTGTCGGTCGCCGACCACACCGCGGCGCTGCGGGTGATCCTGCTCGATCGCGGCACCGCGACGTTCGGGGAACTGGTTGCCGGCTGCGAAGCGACGCTGGAGGTGGTAGCCCGATTCCTCGGACTGCTCAACCTGTATCGCGAATCCGCGGTCGCCTTCGACCAGCCGGAGCCGCTGGGCACGCTGACCGTTCGCTGGACAGTGGCGCCGTCGGATGTGGTCTTGCAGGTGGCTGAGTCGCTGATGGACGAGGAATACGAGTGAGCGGCGATCCACAGACGCTGCCGCACGGTGCCGTTGCGCACGATGCCGCCGACGTCGTTCAGCCGGCCCGAGCGGATCGGCCTTCCGGTGCCGGCGTGTTTGCCGGTGCGGATGTGACGGCCGCCGCGGAGGTAGACGTCGAAGCCGCGCCAGCGCCGGTGGAATCCGTTCCGGACCACGACGTTTCGGGTGCCCTGGAGGCCGTGCTGCTCGTCGTCGAAGCACCCGTGCCGGAGGCTGCGCTGGGCACCGCGGTCGGTCATTCCGCGGCGCGGGTACGCACCGAGTTGCTGGCGCTGGCACATCGCTACACGGCGGCCGGTTCGGGTATCGAGCTGCGCGAGCTCGGTGGTGGATGGCGGTTCTATACCAGGGACAGGTTCGCTCCCGTCGTCGAGCGTTTCGTCCTGGACGGTGCGCAGAGCCGGCTCTCCCGGGCAGCACTGGAGACGCTGGCTGTTATCGCCTACCGGCAGCCCGTCACGCGCGCGCGGGTGTCGGCAGTCCGCGGCGTGAACGTGGACGGCGTGGTCCGCACCCTGATGTCCCGTGGGCTGATCGAGGACGTCGGCGCCGATGCCGATACCGGTGGCCTGCTGTATCGCACGACTGATCTCTTCCTGGAAAGGCTTGGCTTGTCGGACCTGTCGGAACTGCCATCACTGGGGCCGCTGCTGCCCGACATCGACGGGATCGACGATGTCTGAACCGAAGCCACCCCGGGGACAGGGCTCCCGCGGCGGCCGGACGGGCGGTGGCCGTTCGGAGACGGTCCGGCCGCGTCCGCAGAAGGCCGTCCCAGCGCAGGATTCGCCCGACGAGCAGGACGAGCCGGACGGCGTCCGGCTGCAGAAAGTTCTCGCCTCCGCCGGTGTCGCGTCCCGCCGCAAGGCCGAGGAGCTGATCAAGGCCGGCCGGGTCAAGGTCGACGGCATCGTGGTCAAGGAGATGGGCACCCGTATCGATCCCGCAGAGGCGGTCGTGCACGTCGACGGCAACCGGGTCGTGCTGAGCGCCGACCAGGTGTATCTGGCGCTGAACAAGATTCCGGGCATGCTGTCCACGATGTCGGACGAGCTGGGCCGGCCCAATATCGGACAGCTCCTCCAGGACAGGCCCGAGCGGCTGTTCCATGTCGGCCGGCTCGACATGGACTCCGAAGGCCTGCTGCTACTGACCAATGACGGCGATCTCGCGCACCGGCTGACCCATCCGTCCTACGGCGTCGCCAAAACCTATATGGCCGAGATCCCCGGCCCGGTACCCCGCGACCTGGGCCGCCGGTTACGCGCAGGGGTCGAGCTCGACGACGGCCCTGCCAAGGTGGACTCCTTCGACCTCGTCGACATGCACAACGGCCGCGCGGTCGTCGAAATCGTGCTGCACGAAGGCCGTAAGCACATCGTCCGGCGGCTGCTGGACGCGGTGGACCACCCGGTGTCCCGGCTGGTTCGGACGAAGATCGGCGAGGTGCAGCTCGGCCACCAGCGTCCGGGCACACTGCGCAAGCTGAACCCGGTGGAGATCGCGCAGCTGTACAAGGCGGTCGGCTTGTGAGCAGGCCGGGGACCCCGTCCGGTGGTAATCCGCCGACGCGCCGGTTCGTGGTCGCGATCGACGGCCCGGCGGGGACGGGCAAATCCACGGTGGCGCAACGGCTTGCACGCTCGCTGAACGCCGGTTACCTCGACACCGGGGCGATGTACCGGTTGGTGACGCTGGCGGTGCTGGATGCGGGCATCGATCCGGCGGATGACGCTGCCGTCGCACAACTCCTGCCGGCGCTGGAGTTGTGCTCGCCGGTGAATGCCGGCAGGCAGCAGCACGAGCTGGCGGGCCGGGACGTGTCGGCCGAGATTCGTGGCCCGAAGGTCACTGTCGCGGTGACGCCGGTGTCGGCCAACCCCGCGGTCCGGGCGTACCTGCTGGGTCGGCAACGCCGGCTCGCGGGCTCCGGCCGGATGGTCGTCGAGGGCAGGGACATCGGGACCGTGGTCACGCCGGAGGCAGAACTGAAGATCTATCTCACCGCGGACGCCTCAGAACGGGCCCGCCGCCGGTTCCAGCAGAACGCCGCGGGCGGTGCCCGCTCGTCCGGGGCCGGTGAGGCGGGGACCGACGACGTTGAGACCGAGGACAACCGGGCCGCCGCCGCTGATCTGGCCGCTGTGGCGCTCGACCTGCACCGGCGCGACAGCAGGGACAGCAGCCGTGAGCACGCGCCGCTGCAGGCAGCGCCCGACGCGGTCGTCATCGATTCCTCCGCGATGGCCGTCGACGAAACCGTGGCCAGGGTGCTGGCGCTGGCGGCCGAGCGGGGCATCCGATGAGATGGTGGCGCCTGGGCGGTGGGAACGATCCCACGCCGGAGGCGAGCGGTCCGAAGGGGATGGATCGCGGACGTCGGATCGGGATCACACTGGGCGCGCTGATGTACCGGATGCGGGTCGACGGGATGAGCCGGGTACCGGCAACCGGGCCGGTGGTGTTCGTGGCCAACCATCAGAACTTCATGGACGGCGCGCTGCTGTTCGGTGCGCTGACGCGTCGGGTGTCCTTTCTGGTCAAGGCGGAGGCGGTCAAGGGCCCGCTCGGCCGGCTACTGGTGAACGTCGGCCAGCATTCCGTCGTCCGCGGCGTTCCGGATCGAGAGCCGCTGCTCCGGGCGCTGGCCCAGCTGCAAGCAGGGGGTGCGATCGGGATTTTCCCGGAGGGCACTCGCGGCGGGGGTAACGTCGAGACGGTGTTCCCCGGCGCCGGCTGGCTCGCCGCACGGTCGGGAGCGCCCGTCGTGCCGGTGGCGATCCGTGGGACCAACCGCCCTGCCGGCCGCAAGCGCCGGCGGTTCCGGCCGGAGGTGCACGTGCTGGTCGGCGACGCGTTCCCGGTCCAGCAGGGCGGTGGTCGCAAGGCCGTCACCGCCGCGACGCAAGCCATCCGTGCGCACCTGGCCGCCCAGGTGGCCACCTTAGACGCGGCGATCCGAGCGGATCCAGCGTCCCTACAGAGGACTATGACGTGAGTGAGACCTATGATTCCGCAAGCAGTGTCGATACCGGCGCTGACCCGGGGGATACCGGTGTGGTCGGCACCTGGAGCGACGAGAGCGAATTCGCGGGCTGGGAGGATTCCGACGCCGAGGCGCAGGAGAACGGCCCGACGGTCCCGACCCCGACGCTGGCCGTCGTCGGCCGGCCCAACGTGGGCAAATCCACTCTGGTGAATCGCATCATCGGCCGGCGCGAGGCGGTCGTGCAGGACATCCCCGGGGTGACCAGGGACCGGGTTTCCTACGAGGCACTCTGGCGGGGCCGCAAGTTCACCGTCGTCGACACCGGTGGCTGGGAGCCGGACGCCGCCGGACTGCAGGGCGCCGTCGCCGCGCAGGCCGAGCGCGCCATGCTCACCACCGACGCGGTGATGGTCGTCGTCGACGGCTCGGTGGGCGCCACCGCCACCGAGGAGGCGATGGCAAAGGTGCTCCGACGCTCGAACCGCCCGGTGATCCTGGCCGTGAACAAGGTCGACGACGAGCGGACCGAGGCCGACGCGGCCTCGCTGTGGTCGCTCGGGCTGGGGCAGCCGCATGTGGTGTCCGCCCTGCACGGACGGGGATCGGGCGACCTGCTCGATGCGGTGCTTGACGCGTTGCCGGCGACCCCGTCGGAGTTCGCCGGCGGCTTCGCCGGTCCGCGCCGGGTGGCGCTGCTCGGCAAGCCCAATGTGGGCAAGTCGTCGCTGTTGAACAAGCTCAGCGGTGAGTCCCGGTCAGTGGTCGACTCCGTCGCCGGCACCACCATCGACCCCGTCGACTCCCTGGTCGACCTCGAGGGCCAGGTGTGGCGGTTCGTCGACACCGCAGGATTGCGCCGTCGGGTGCACCAAGCCAAGGGCATGGAGTTCTACGCGTCGCTGCGTACCCAGACCGCCCTGGAGGCAGCGGAAGTCGCCATCGTGCTGACCGATTCCTCGGTCCCGCTGACCGAGCAGGACCAGCGGGTGATCTCGATGGTCATCGACTCCGGCCGTGCACTGGTGATCGCGTTGAACAAGGCCGACCTGGTGGACGCCGACCGCCGGGAGGAGGTCGAACGCGAGTTGTCGCACGACCTGGTCCGGGTGACCTGGGCGGAGCGGATCAACATCTCCGCGCAGAGCGGGCGCGGCGTACACCGGCTGGCGCCGGCGATGCAACGGGCGCTGCAGTCGTGGGATCGCCGGATTCCGACAGGTCGGCTGAATTCCTGGCTGGGCGAATTGATCCAGGCCACGCCGCCGCCGGTCCGCAGCGGTAAGCAGCCGAAGGTGCTGTTCGCCACCCAGGCCGCGAACCGGCCGCCGACGTTCGTGCTGTTCACCAGCGGCTTCCTGGAGGCCGGGTATCGCCGGTTCATTGAGCGCCGGCTGCGGGAGGATTTCGGGTTCCCCGGTTCCCCGGTGCGGGTGAACGTCCGGGTGCGGGAGAAGCGGGCCGGCCGCCGCAAATAAGTGCGCCTGCCAGTTGAGTGGAGTTGCGGACCGCACGAGGTCCGCGAATGCGCAGCAGGTCGACCTCACTTGAGGTGACGGCGTCGGATGGCGGGCGATTGCATCACTCCGGTGGGTCCAGCTGGTCTCACCATCCGATGGCGGCTCCGGTCAGCGCGCGCGGATCGGAAGCTCCTGCCAGCACGCCGTTGGCGCTGCGCATGATCACGTGTGCATGCCCTGCATTGGCCTGCGGGTCGGCCCGCACCACATCGTGCCCGCGGCGGGTCAAACCCGTTTCCCATGACGCCGGTGCCGTCGCCTCCAGCGTGGTGACCTGCGGGCCGGCGCCCGACCACGTGCTGAAGCCGCCTTCGCCGATGGTCCATCGCGGCGCGTGAACGGCCCGTCCGGGAGACTCGCCGTTGCGCAGCAGGCGGGCCAGCAACTGCAGCACGACCTGCGGCTGGATGTCGCCGCCCATGGTTCCGAGCACGGCCGTCAGCCTGTCCCCGCGGGTGACCAGCGCGGGGGACAGGGTGTGCAGCGGACGCCGTCCGGGCGCCAGTTCATTGGGATGCCCGGCTTCCAGCGTGAAGCCGATGCCCCTGTCCTGCAGGAAGATCCCGGTGCCCGGTACGACCAGGTGAGCGCCCCAGCCGGCGGCATTCGACTGGATCAGCGACACGGCCATTCCATCCGCATCCGCGGTGCAGAGGTAGATGGTTCCGCCGCCACGGGCCGGTGCCGGCGGGGCGGTGCGCCGGTCCGGATGGATGCCGGCGCGGCGTGCGTCCAGTGCCGCGTCTGTCAGCAGTGCGACGCCGTCCGCACCGTCGAACAGAACCTCGTTCCGGTCGTATGCCGCCCATCGTGCGGCCTCAGCGAGCAGGTGCGCCCAGGCACCGTCATTGGGGTCCCCCGGCAGGGCCAGCCGGTCCGCGATGCGCGCGCCCGCCAGCGCCAGATACCCCTGTGACGGAGGCGGTACCGTCCAGATCTCGTGGCCCCATGCCGTGACCGACAGCGGCGCACACCATTGCGCCAGAGACCGTTCCAGGTCGGCGGCGGCAAACAGGCCGTTCCCGATGGCCAGCAGGCCGCGGCCGAAGGCGCCGCCGTAGAAGCCTTGCCGGCCGGTGCGCACGATCGCGTCCAGGTTCCGCGCCACCATCGGCCGTCGTACCAGGTCGCCGGCGCGCAGAGCCGGGGACCGGCGATAGTCGTCGGCACCGTCGACACCCGCGATCGACCGGGCCGCCTGGACCAGCAACGGCGATGCAGGGAAGCCCTTCTCGGCGTAGGACCGAGCGGGTGCGAGGACCTGGTCGATCGGTAGCCGACCGAACCGCTCATGCAGGGCCAACCACCCGTCCACGCAGCCGGGCACCGTCACCGCCCGGACGTCTCCGCGAATCGGGATCTCGGTCATGCCCTCCGCCCGCATGGCCGCTGCGTCGGCACCGGTCCCAGCGCGGCCCACCGCGGACAGGGCGGCCGGCACCGGAGCACCGTGGTGCACCAGGGCGAACAGGTCGCCGCCCATGCCGCACATGTGCTGTGTCGTGACCGCCAGCACGGCGCTGGTCGCAACGGCGGCATCCGCGGCGGAGCCGCCTGCCCGCAGGATCGCCACACCCGCGCAGGAGGCGAGATGGTCGACGGAGCAGACCATGCCATTGGGTGCAAGGACGGTGTCGCCGTCATCGGAGGTGGTCACCTGATGAACCGTAACCACCCGGCCCGGGGCCGAAACCCTGCCTGCAACAGCTGCGTCAGCTAGCTGGGACTCCGCGACGCTGCTGGTAGCGGCCGCTCGCGCCGTACCCCGCGATGTCCGCGGCGACGGCGAGACCCAGCAAGAACCAATCGAAGCCGTTCACCCCACCCGGTGCGACGAACACGTAGATCAGGGTGGTCCATGGCGCCAGCAGGAACCCGAGGAGGGGTAGCCACAACGAGTCGAACGTCAGGTTGAATCTCGGCATGTCGACCAGCCACCAGATGGCCAGAGCCGAACGCGGGCCGAAAAACAGCAGGATCACGAAAAGGCACATGGCGATCGTCCTTTCGACGCCCGGACGGCCGGGCTTCCCGGCCGAGGTGACCGTTCCGTGACAGCTGTCGGTCGGCTGCAGTCTGTTACACCCACGACACGTCCGCATTGTCCCTCAGGTGATACTTCGGAACGCTGCGTCCTGGCTGCCGACGAGGAACCCCACGGGACGGATGACACACCCCTAATGGTTACGGTGCGTCTGATCTGGCGCCTGCGCGTGATCAACTCGAATACGATGAGCCGACCGTGCGGGAATTCATCGATGTCGAGGTGTCAGGTGAGTGGTGAACCGGCCCGTGTCGAGCACGAGGACGTCTGGATCGAGAACGGGATCGTTCTGCTTCGCTGGCCGGTGGGCGTTGTCATTACCGGGGTGACCGCCCGCCGGGCGTTCGACGAGGTCAACCGGGTCTCGGCGGACAGGCCGCGGCCCATGCTGGTCGATATGGCGAACACCAAGTCGGTCGCCAGGGAGGCCAGGACCGTCTTCGGCGAGCCCTCCGCAGCATCCCGCATCGCGCTGTTGGGCCGTTCCCCGGTTGATCGGGTCATCGCCAACTTCACCCTCGGTGTCAGTAGAGTGCCGTGCCCGACGAAGTTCTTCACCAACAGGGACCAGGCGATGGCCTTTCTTCGGGAAGGGCTCGATGAGCGGTCCGATTGACGACGGTCGGCTCGACGAGTTGGTCGACCTGATCGTGCGGTTGGCGTCAGGGGATCTCAAGGCTCGCCTGGAACCGTCCCGCGCCAGCGACTCCATCGATGCAGTGATCACCGGCATCAACCTGCTTGCCGACGAGCTGGACACCATCTACCAGACGCTGGAGCAACGGGTACTCGAGCGCACGATCGCTCTCAGCGAGGCACGGGTCGAACTCGAACGCATGGCGCTGAGCGATGCGCTGACCGGTCTTGCCAACCGAACACTGTTGGGCGACCGCATCCGGCAGGCCACCGCCAGGGCGGACCGCGGCGCGCTACCACCCTGCGTCCTGATGCTGGATCTGGATGAGTTCAAGACGATCAACGACAGCCTCGGGCACAGTGCCGGCGACCAGATACTCGTCGAGGTGGCCCGACGCCTGCGAAGTGTGGTGCGCCAGACCGATACCGTCGCCCGGTTGGGCGGGGACGAGTTCGCCATCGTCATGCCGGACGCCACCGAGGACGACGCCCTGCGGGTCGCAGAACGGGCCTTGAAAGAGCTGCAGGCACCGGTGTGGGTAGGAGATCGGCCGGTCTGGGCGGGAGCCAGCATCGGGCTCTGCTTCGGCCGCGGCAGCCAGGACGGCGAGGACCTGCTGCGGGACGCCGACACTGCGATGTACGCCGCCAAGAAGCTGGGGCGCGGCAACATCCAGATCTTCCGGGCGGAGATGCATCTGGCTGCGCTTCGGCGGTTGCAGGTTGCCTCTGAATTGGTGACAGCGATGGCTGAGAATCAACTCGAGCTGCAGTACCAGCCCATTATCGATCTGCGCGCCGGCATCGTCATAGGGGCGGAAGCGCTCGTCCGTTGGACGCACCCGGAGCGCGGGGAATTGCTGCCCGAAGATTTCATCCCCATCGCCGAGGACAGCGGGCACATGATCGAGCTGGGTCACTGGGTGATCAATGAGGCGGTCAGGGCACTGAAAGACTGGTCGGAGCAATTGCCGCCGACATTCAGGGTGCACATCAACCTGTCGCCGGTGGAGATGCGCTGGGCGGGCGCGGCGGATTATGTCCGGCAGACGCTGGAGAAGTATGACGTCCCGCCGGTCCGGCTTGCTGTCGAAATATCCGAAACGGCAACGATGACCGGGGATGTCGCAATACTCGAAAACCTTCTCGCACTCAGTAAATTGTCGGTCGGCGTGGGCATCGACGGCTTCGGAACCGGTTACTCGGCGATCAGCTATCTCCGCAGGTTGCCCATCGACACGGTAAAGCTCGACCGATCAATCATTGCCGACATCGCCGTCGACTCACAACAGAGCATCTTCGTCACCGCCCTGTTGCATTTGATCGAATCAGTACAACTGCGGGCCATCGCAGAGGGAATCGAAACGGCCGAGCAGCTGGACTGCCTGCGGGATCTGGGTTGCGACTACGGGCAGGGGTATTACTACAGTCGACCGGTTGGCGCCGACGAGATGAGGAAGATGTTGTCGACTGCGCCGATGGACCGTTCGGACTGACGTGGTCGCCGACGAAGAACTCCCTGTCGTGCGGCGTCCCGGCCGATGGCGGGACTCCATCTCCCGGCTTTCGCTGATTCCCCGCGTCGCATGGCTGTCGAGGGGGGCCTCGCGGAACCTTCCGGAGGCCTGGAATCGTTACTGGTCGAACGTCAGAGCAACCGGTGTGCGCGGCGACGTCTTGTGGGATTCCGCTGATCTGACCGAGATTTCCGGCTACCGGTCGCTGATCGAGACGTATTTCGATCCCGCGATCCCGGTCGTCGACGTCGGATGTGGCAACGGCAGCTTCACCCGGTATCTCGCCGGCCGCTACCCCGTTACGGTGGGCGTTGATCTGTCGTCGAGCGCCATCGAACTCGCGCGTCGGCAATCGGCCGGGCTGCCCGGTTTGCATTTCAGTCAGCTTGACGCCACCCTCCCAGGAGCGACCTCGGATCTGGCCGCCGAGTATAGGCCCGCCAATGTCTTCGTCCGGGGCGTGTTCCACATCCTGACGCCTTCGGCGCGGACCGAACTGGCGCGCAACCTGCTGCCACTGGTCGGCGACAAGGGCCGAGTACTGCTCGTCGAGACGGATTACCGCGGTAGTTCGCTCAGTTATCTCGCATCGTTGGGCGCCACCGCCAGGGGCATTCCTGCCCCGCTGGAGCGCGCCATCAGGGACATCCCCAAGCCCGGACACTTCGGTACCGGGGAGTGCGACGCCACCTTTCCCAGTGATGAGTGGGTCACGCTCACCGACGGTCCCACCGTGATCCAGACCATCCCGCTGCGAGCGGCGGATGAGTACGAGGAGATTCCCGGGTACTACGCGGTGCTGGCCGCTCGGGTCTGGTGAGCTTGTCGGCGGCGGGTCCGGGCATCTGCTGCGCTGCGGTAGTCTTTGCATCGCCCGGGGTGCCGGGTGGCCGGGATGTGGCGCAGCTTGGTAGCGCACTTGACTGGGGGTCAAGGGGTCGCAGGTTCAAATCCTGTCATCCCGACAGGTCTTCACCATCGTCGATCCCGGTCACCTCGAACGGGCGAGCGGGATCGTCTATCGCCATGAAGTTCGATGTCGTGGTCGACGCCGGCGCAGTGCAGTGCGAGCCGTAATACTTCGTTCCAATCCGATGCTCTGGCGTTCGGCACGTTGACAACGGACCCTTCGTGGAACCACAGCGACTGAACGCGAATCGGCCGCCCACCCCGGAGCCGACGAGTTCTGAGCCGGATCGTGCCGGGCCGCCCCGGCGTCACCTGTCAGCCCGGTTGGTGGCCGTCATCGAATTCCCCGTCGTCAATGCTGAAAGACGTCGAGATCGCCGGGCTCGGTCTCGAGCACCTCCCGTCGGAAGAGCTGCATCCAGAGGAAGAACAGCCCGCCCGCGAGCAGCAAACCGATCGCGATGATCACGGGAACACCCGCGGTCGCAGGCGTCATCAGCACGAACAGCGCAAAGACCGACCACATCAGCGCGCCGATGGCCCCGGCAAATCGAATCGCCCGAGGCTGAATGCGCCGGTTCTGCGATCAAGTCTTTTTCGCACCGCGAGGTAGAGAACAATGGTGGAGCCGTAGGTGATCGCGGGCAGGATCGTCCCTGCCGTGATGAGCTCCAGCAAGGCAGCACCCGGCATCGCGACCATCAGCATCACTCCCATGATCGCAGCTACCGGCGAGCCGTCGGCGGTGATGGCCGGGATGTCGCGGATGGTGACGGTGAGCGCGATCAGAAATACCAGCCCGAGCACCGCGGCGGCCACGACCGACCCCACAATCGCCCGAGGGACGCTGCGGAACGGATCCTTGGCCTCCTCTGCCAGGTACGCCGCAGCGTCGAACCGACGAGGGTTGCCAGTCCCATGATCATCGCGAGCATCAAACCCCGCCGACGGTAAACTAATTGGCGGTGTGACCAGGACAGCGACGATGAGCGCGACGGTCAGTACGACCAGGGCGAGATCCACCCCCACCGCGGCACCGTTGAGCAAGCTGACGATGCGCGTCGAAGCGATTGCCAACACGGCCTGGATGAGTAATACCAGCAGGGTGATCAGCCGCGCGGTCCGCTCGTCAGGCTCGATGCCGGCCAGCGGCATGAATGCCTGACTTGCCAGCGCAAAGTCAACCGCCACGACGCCCAGCACCAGGTAACAGAACGTCAGCCAGCCGAATCCCCAGCCGATTTTCGGGTTGGCCAGCCGCGAAGCCCATCGGTACGAGGAGCCACTGAGCGAGATGCGGGCGGCGAACTGGGCGATCACCAATGCGACCAGGATTCGGCCGACCCAGACGATGATCCACAACCAGATGCCAACGGGGCCACTGCTGTCCAGGACGTCGTCGTAGGTTCCGAAGATCCAGACCGCCACCGAGATAAACGCGAAAGAAATCGCGAATACCGAAAGGATCCGAGCGTCCGCTTCAGTTCCTGGTGGTACCCACCTGTTCGATGGAATCGTCGCCACTTTCGACCACGGGCCTGACGTCAACCACCCCGAACCACCTGCCCTTCGATCGAACCGCGGTCGTGAGCTCACCCGGCATCACCACTGCAGTCCTGATGCGGAAGAAGTGGGCGCCCGCATCCTCACCCCGGCGAAATGATATTGGCGCTGGTGTCCTGTTCGCGAGGGATGCTGACGGTAGCCAGGTCGACCCGCCGGTATTGTTCCGGAAAAACGGCTTCATCGGACCGGTGATGGCGATCACCGCAGGTCGACGATCACGTCTTGATCCCCGCGAGAATTCACGCTTTGGATATTGCGATTCGAAGGGCATGCCTTCGATGCACGGTGCCGGAGTGTCCCCGTCGCGGTGGCCCCGCGAAACGTGCTGGACCACTCGCGGTCGGAGTTGGAGTATCTGACGGCAGAAGTACTGGTTGACGAGCTGGTAACCACTGAAAGCCTCAACGGTTCTTCATCCATTGGGTGCTACCGGTTTGATGCGAATCGACAAACTCAGCCGCGCTCGACGGTCATTCCGTCGGGTCCCTCGGTGTGTGAAAGCTGCTTCGCCAGACAGTCGTCGGCGGCAAAACCCTGCGAGTCGCACCAGGCGTTCGCCTCTGGAGCCGACGTGAACGGCACCGATATCATGGTGACGTAGTAGCCGGCATTCCGAAAGCTGGTGAAGTCAGCAGACGCAACCATGAACACCCCGCTGTACCTGGCCGACAGCGGTCGGAATTTCGCCATCGCCGATGCGCTGTCCGTGTTCGAGGACAGCTGAGGAATCCACCAGCCCACCATCGATTCGGCCCTGGGCCAATCGGCAGCGACCTGGGTGTCCGCGGCCGAGCCGCTGTCCGGGTAGTAGACGGTCGACGGTGCCTGCGTCACGGTGACCCTGGGCCCCGGAACGACCACCACCGGCGGCGGTGTCTGGGTCACGGTCTCCGGTTGCGGCGGCGCTGCCGTCACGGTCGCGGGTGGAGTCGACGTGACAGTCCGGGTAGCTTGCGGCGTTGCCGAAACGGTTTCGGCTCCTTCGGGTCGTTGCGTTCCCGTGTCGGCCGTCGGAGCGCCCGCTGACCGGGCCTCGGATGACGGCACCACCGGGGCCGATGTTCCCGCAATCTGCTGACCACACCCGGACAACGCGGTGACTGCGATCGCAATCGAGGTCAGCATCGTCGCTACTCGAAACTTCATCGTCCCCCCGGGCACATATTCAACGTCTTCATGGCGTCACACAAAGGGTGCTCGACCGGGAGATCCATGCGCGCGACACACCGCAATGACGACTTAATCCACCCGAATGGTTCCCCGCGCCGATGCGACCACAGCGTAGGCCGTCGCCGCGACCGGCGCGCGGCAAGCACCTGTCTGGGCGCTCCATCGTTGCCGGGTGATGTCGACGTCAGCGAGTTCGGTGAACTGGTGATGCATCGATGGCAACCTGCTAGGCGATGATGTCCGCCCAGAGTCGGCTCGACGAGAATCCCCTTCACCGACGAAGGCCAGATCATTTCCGTCGCATTACGCTGCACGGGTTCTCTATTGACCAGCGTCGACCCGACCGCAGCGCCGGCCCGTCACCGAATTTTCCAGGAATTGCTGGTCACCTCGACCGACTTCCCGATGCCACCGGCCGCCAGGATGACGACGGGCGCGCGGAACATGAGGAAGGTGCCGGTGCGACCACCGGCAGGCGGCAGCCGTGGGTTTCGTGGCCGCCGAAGTTCCCTGACCGACCCGGCCGTCCGGTGTGCGGTCGAGCGAGGCACCGTAGGTCTGCAATTCGCAAACTCGTTCCGGTACCTGCAACGAATGCAAAGCAATTGGTCCCCGAGGCCAATGTGGCGGCCCGATTTCCCCTGGGGGTCGCGTAGAGCCAGGACCAGGTCGTGCGCGGGACGAGGCGGAAGACCATCGCTTGTTTACCAGAAATGGCGGTGCACATTCTGGCCGATGAGCGGGAATCAAGTTTCACCGCTGTATCGCTCATGCGGTTCGGCGACGGCGCAGGGGGTCGTGATAGCCGGAAGACGCGGCAATAGGCGTGCGGTAGCAGCAACGGGAGAGCCGGCGCGCGGGGACACCAGAACAGTGACTGCGCGACAACGGGCATCACGAAATGGGGTTCTGACTTTCAGTCGGGCCGGACCGGGGTGTTGCACCCGCTCAACGATGGTTCCCGTAGCCCCCAACACCCTCCTGATCGGAATTGGCCCACATCGTGTGGTCGTAGGGCTGATCGCTGACGTGGTAGATGTCCGACCCCTGGCCCTTGATGCTCGCCGGAAGGTCGGGCGTGCGCAGCACCTCGGCGTCGGCCGCGTCCAGCTGCAGCCGCTCGAGGTCGTTGCACAACCGGGCAACCACAGAGGGCCTCCCGTGGATGTGCGTGAGAACGGAAACTGCCGTTTTCAGTTCGTCGATGGAACGTTGCAGAGCGGCGAGAGCGGAATCGGTCATCAGACCTCCCGGAGGGCGGAACAGGAGCCAGCAGAGCGAAGGTGGGCGCTGTGCGAGCGTTGGGCAGAACCCTAATGCCGTCAGGAGCCGCTGTCAGTACGAGCGGTTCGTCCGGAGCCGCGCGTGTCGCGGTCCCCGGCTCGGTCGCCGCCGGATCGCCGGTCCAGCGCGTCGTCGCTGCCAGCGCGTCCTTGATCAGCGACAGGTCCGACGATGGTCGCCGAGCCGGGCCTTTCCCCCTCGATGCCGCGGCGGGCCCTGACGCGCGTAAGGCATGCTTCCCCTGGCGGCCGGCTCTTCTCTGGGTGGGCCGCGATCACCTCGACCGAACCGCCCGGAGGGCAGATGACGGTGGGGCCAACGAGAAGCGCGCCACGCGCGGCGGCGGGCGCGCTGCTGCTCACTCCCGGCGCCGGCGCGAATCGCGACCAGCACACGTTGATGGCCATCCAGGACGCCGTCGCGCCATTGCCCTGCGCCCGCATCGACTTTCCGTACCGGGTTCGTGGCGGCCGCGTTCCGGACAAGGCGCCGGTGGCGATTGCGCATCTGCGTGCGCGGGCCACCGAACTGGTCGACGCGGCGGGTATCGACGCCGATCGGCTTGTCCTCGGCGGCCGGTCCTACGGCGGCCGGATGTGCTCGATGGCGGTCGCGCAGGGCCTACCGGCCGCCGGCCTGGTACTGCTGAGCTACCCGCTGCACCCGCCGGGAAAGCCGGACACGCTTCGGGTGGAGCACTTTCCGCAGATCGCCGTCCCGGTACTGATGATCTCCGGACAGAAGGACCCGTTCGGTTCCCCGGATGAATTCGACGCGCACATCGGCGCCATCTCCGGTCAGGTCATGCAGGTGTGGCTGCCCGGCGGACACGATCCGCGGGGCGCGGACCCCACCATCGCCGACACCGTGCGCGGGTGGATTGCCGACCTGTAGGACGTGCCGCAGCGCCAAGGCGTCAACGCGCCGAGCCCGGCTGAGCAACCGCTTCGGCAGCCGAACTGGAGCTTTCGCACTGTTGCAACATCCATTCGGCGAGCTCGCGTGCACCGGCTGAACGGCGGCAGGGCACGATCGGCGCCGGTGATGTTCGCGCCGCCATCGGTGGTGCGGTCGTCGGGCTGGCGGGCGTGAGTTTGCTTTCGTCACGAATCGTGAGAGGCTGTATTCGGTTAACGTTCTTGAGTCCGTATGACGCGACGCCAAGATGTCGCCACGGCTTGGCTCCATGGGTGTTCTCATCCGAAGGTGTCGAAATCGTCGACTAACCCGGATCAGCGCACAGTGCGCGGATCCGTATCGGATTCACCCCGCAAGGAGAGCACCATGGCACAGGGCACCGTCAAGTGGTTCAACGCTGAGAAGGGCTTCGGGTTCATCACCCCCGAGGGCTCCGGTCCGGACGTCTTCGTCCACTACTCGGAAATCCAGGCGGGCGGCTACCGCTCGCTCGAGGAGAACCAGAAGGTCAGCTACACCGTGACCCAGGGCAACAAGGGCCCGCAGGCGACGGCGGTCACCGTCATCTGACGGACGACCCCCGCGCCACCTGCTTCACCCGTCCGGCCCCGAACCGCTCAGCGGTTCCGGGGCCGGACGTCTTTGTGCCCGCACCGACTCCCCGCCGGCGACGCCCCTGCTGTTGTTGATCATGCAGCTCAGCACACTTTCTCGGGCGTGTCGTCGGCGTGTCGCGTGCTGAGCTGCATGATCAACACGGAGGAATTTCGGACCGATCGCGCGCCAGCGGGGTGCGACGCCCGCTTGATGCGAAGGTCCGATATGCAAGCATGCGTCCGTGACGGATCTCTGGAACGGTAGATCCGTCAGATGTCCTGGCCGGCCTGCGGGCGCTGTCCGGCCCAGGCGCGGAATCGAGCGGGCGGGCCGATGAATGCTTCGACGACAGCGCCCTCACCGGCCCAGGTCTCATCGCTCCGGCGCACCTTCTCGGGCATCGCGTCATTCGTAGGCGAGCGGGCACGGGCCGCGGGCCGGGCGCCCGTCACGATCGTCATCGTCGTGCTCCTGTGGACGGTCGGCGCCGTCACCGGGAGCCTGCGCGCCGGCCCGTCGGCGGACCTCCTCCGCACGGTCGCAGCCGGGGTGCCCGCCCTGCGAGACGGCAACTGGTGGACTCCCATCACTGCCGCCTTCTTCGCCGGGGATGTCGCCACATACCTGCTGGTCACGCTGCTGCTGGCCGTCGTGGGGACCCTGTGCGAGCGTCGGTGGGGGAGCCTGCGGATGGTGTGGATGACGGTGCTCGTACAGGGTGTCGGCGTCGCACTGGGTGTGGGACTGGTTGCGCTGGCGAACGCCTCGTTCTCGTGGTTGTGGGCGGACTATCTGTCCGAGAGCCTCGCCGTCGGGGCGACGACGCTGATCGCCGGGCTGTTGACGGCATTCAGCGGCGATCTGTCCACCCTGTGGCGCCGTCGCATCCGGATCGGCGTACTGACCGCGTGCCTGGTCGCCCTGCTGTACGGCGGTCAATTGCAGGATGTGCTGCGGGTGAGCACCGCGCTGGTGGGCCTGCTGGCCGGCGCGTTGTTCCTGCACTCCGGCGAACGGAAACTGGCCGGCCCGGTCAGCCGCCGGGAAACCCGGGTCCTCATCGCCGTGGTCATCGCCGCGACCGCGTTGGGTCCCATTCTGGTGGCCGTCACCGGTGCGGTCGAAGGGCCGCTGTCCGCGCTGGCGGATCTGTACGTCGGCCCGAACGCCTTCGCAGGCACGCAGGACAACCGGGACGTCGCCGACATCGTGATGTCCCTCGTGCCCGCCCTGCTGGTGCTGGTGCTGGCTGCGGGACTTCGCCGTGGACGGCGCTTCGCCTGGTGGGCCACCGTGATCTTCCAGCTGATGTTCCTGGCGCTGGGAACCTTCTATGCCATCGACTACTACAACTGGGCCGGCGAGAACGATCTGCTCGGTGAAGGTTTCAGCTGGGTGGCGTGGCTGATGCCCCTGGTCCTGCTGCCGATGCTGGTGATCACGCTCCTGGTGTTCACCCGTCGATCGTTCACCGTGCGAGCGCCGGTCGGTGTCTATCGCCGGCTCGGATTCACCGTGCTGGTCATCGTTCTCGTGCTGTGGGCGCTGTTCGCAGTGCTGGGCTCCGTCATCGGCGAACAATTCACCCCGGCCGCCGGGTTTCTCGGCCTGATGTCGGACTTTCCCATCCGGCTGCTACCCAATGGTTACCTGTACATCATCGAACCCGATCATCGGCCCACGGGCTGGGTCGGCCGGGTGCTGGTCGACTGGGTCCCGGTGCTGTTCTGGGGTGTGGTGCTGCTGGGCCTGTTGCGCAGTTTCGTCTCGGCGAGAGTCGAGAGCGGCCGACAGAGTCGCCTCCGTGCACGGGTGATTCTCCAGGAGCACGGCACCACGGCGCTGTCGTACCTCACCACCTGGGAGGGCAACAGCTACTGGTTCTCGCCCGAAGGCCGGTCGTTCGTCGCGTACCGGGTGGAGGGTGGTGTTGCCATCACCACCGGGGATCCCGTGGGGCCGGTGGGCGAACTCGGCTCCACCATCGAGCAATTCGTGGCGTTTTGTAGCGCTGAGAATTGGACGCCGTGCCTGTACAGCACCACCGACGCGGTCAAGCAGGTCACCGACGGTTTCGGGTGGCCGAGCCTGCAGGTGGCCAAGGAAACCGTGCTGCCGCTCGGTGCGCTGGCCTTCACCGGGAAGAAGTTCCAGGACATTCGCACGTCCATCAGCCGCGCCGCCAAGAACGGCGTCACCGCGCAGTGGCTGAGCTATCCCGACGCGCCGCTGACGATCAGGGACCAGATCCAGGCCATCTCCGAGGAGTGGGTCTCGGACAAGGCGCTGCCCGAAATGGGTTTTACCCTCGGCGGTCTCGACGAGCTGGACGATCCTGCGGTGCGTTGTCTGCTTGCCGTCGACGGGGACCGGACGGTGCATGGGATCACCAGTTGGCTGCCGTGCTATCGGGACGGTGTGCCGGTGGGCTGGACGCTGGATTTCATGCGGCGTCGCTCGGACGGGGTCAAGGGCGTCATGGAATTTCTCATCGGGACCGCGGCGCTGGACCTGCAGCGGGAGGGCGCGGAATTCGTGAGTCTGTCCGGTGCACCGCTGGCGCGGGCGGAGCCGGGTGAGAACGACAGTGGCGTGCAGAAACTACTCGAGGTGGTGGGCCGGACGATGGAACCCGTCTACGGCTTCCGCTCCCTGCTCCGGTTCAAGGCGAAATTTCAGCCGGTGTACCGGCCGATGTATCTGTGCTACCCGGAATCCGCGGTGCTTCCCCGAATCGGTCTCGGAATCTCCCATGCCTACCTTCCGACGATGACTGTCGGACAGGCGATCCGGATGATGGGTCAGCTCGCCTGACACCACCCTGAGCGAGCGATCGGTACCCCTCGTTGTGGCGTCAGGCGTTTGATGCCTGCTGACCAAGACCGCCGAAGGAGCTGTGCCATTGAAGGTAACGCCGGCAGCCGGCGCGGGCGCGGCCGTCTTGGTTCGGCTGGTGCTGGGTACATTCACTCCGACATCCATCGACGACGCGTGGGCGGGTAACCCTGGTTCGCAGTCGTCACATCCCGAGGAGATTGCATGGCGACACGTATTGCGCATACCCAGTGGAACGGTGGGCTGGCCGACGGCTCCGGCACGGTTGCGCTGGTCAGCTCCGGCGTGGGGACGTTCGACGTGTCGTTCCCGAAGCGCACCGCTGATGATGCCGGCGGCGTCACCAGCCCCGAGGAATTGATCGCAGCGGCGCACAGCTCCTGCTTTTGCATGCAGTTGTCCGCCGTGATTGCGGAGGCCGGTGGGACGCCGAAGAGTCTCACCGCTGATGCCGAGGTGAAGCTCGGGCCCGACCCCGCCGGTGGTTTTCGGTTGGACGGGATTCTGCTCAAGGTCAGGGGAGAGGTGGACGGGCTCGACGAGGCCGGCTTCCTCGCCGCCGCCGACAACGCCAAGGCCACCTGCCCGGTGTCCAAGGCACTCACCGGCGTGGAGATCACGCTGGAGGCAACACTGGTCTGAACCCACGCCGGTGCAGGCCCGCGCTGATTTGTACCGAGGTGATCTGTACCGAGGTGAGCGGCTTCCTGGCCGGTTCAGCCGACCAGGGAGTACGGGTCCACCGATTCCAGCCTGTGTGCCTTGGCCACCTGCAGGTTGGTGACAGCGCCCTTGTGCGTGCTCAGCCCCCCAGCCAACGCGGCGTCCCGCGAGATCGCTTGCTGCCAGCCGAGTTCGGCCACGGCTTCGATGTACGGAAGGGTGGCATTGGTCAGTGCGAAGGTCGAGGCGCGCGGGACCGCACCGGGCATGTTCGCGACGCAGTAGAAGACAGACTCGTGGACGATGAAAGTGGGATCGTCGTGCGTCGTCGGGCGTGAGTCCGCAAAGCAGCCACCCTGGTCGACCGCGATGTCCACCAACACCGATCCGGGTCGCATCCGCGACACCAGCTCGTTGGACACCAGCTTCGGCGCCTTGGCGCCCGGAACGAGCACCGAGCCGATCACCAGGTCCGACTCGCAGACCGCCTCGGCGATGCTGAACGCCGTCGATGCCATGGTTCTCACGGCGCCGTTGAACTGCACATCCAGCCGGCGCAGGGTCGGCAGCGACAGGTCCAGCACCGTCACGTCGGCGCGCATGCCCAGCGCGATGGCGGCGGCGTGCGCGCCCGCGACCCCACCCCCCAGGACGGTGACCTTCCCGTTGACCACGCCGGGCACGCCGCCGAGCAGCACACCACGGCCACCCTCGTTGCGCATCAGGTGATAGGCGCCGACCTGCGTCGCCAACCGCCCGGCGATCTCGCTCATCGGCGCCAGCAGGGGCAACGAGCGGTCCGGTAGTTGAACGGTCTCGTAGGCGATAGCGGTGGTGCCGGACTGCATCAGCTGTTCGGTCAGGGCGCGGTCGGCGGCCAGGTGCAGGTAGGTGAACAGCACCAGATCCTCACGTAACCGGTGATACTCCTTCGCCACCGGCTCCTTCACCTTGAGCACCATCTCGGCCGATTCCCACACCTCGTCGGCGGAGTCGATGATCCGGGCGCCGGCCGCCACGAAGTCGTCGTCCGGAATAAATGAGCCGGCGCCGGCGCCGGCCTCGATGACAACGTCGTGGCCGGCCTCGGCGAGATGGTGCGCGCCGGCCGGAGTCAGGGCGATGCGGTATTCGTGGTTCTTGACCTCACGCGGGACACCGATGCGCATCTTGATGCTCCAGTTCCGTGCCTGGACAGAGCCGGGCCGCCCCGTCCGATTCCGATCAGTATGAACTTTGGCTTTTCCGTTCGATACAGCCCTGCTGATAATTCGATAGATTCGGCCGATGGACGACGAATCTTCGGGCAACGCCGTGGGTTGGCTCGGCCGGGAGAATATCGTTCGGCCGCACGACCGCGCCGGGGTTCCGGGGGGCCGGGGGACGGTCACACCGGGGGCCCCGCTCGATGCCACCGATCGGCGAATACTCGCGGTGCTCATGCGCGACGCCCGGACCGCCAACAACGCGCTGGCCGCCGAGGTCGGGATCGCGCCGTCGACCTGCCTCGGTCGGGTTCGCGCGTTGCGGGGGTCCGGGGTGATCCGGGGGTATCACGCCGACGTGGATCCGGACGCGATCGGCCTTCCGCTGCAGGCGACGATCGCCGTCCGCCTCCGCGCCGGCGCGCGGGACCGGATGCGCGTGTTCACCGAACGGATGAGTGCACTACCGGAGGTGGGCAATGTCTATTTCCTGGCCGGCGCCGACGATTTTCTGCTCGACGTCGCCACCACCGACTCGGCGGCACTGAGATCGTTTGTACTGGACGAGTTGTCGGCGCATTCCGAGGTCGCCTCGACCGAGACGAATCTGATCTTCGAGCACGTGCGTGGGGTCGGCCATCCGCTGTGATGCTCCCCTCCGGGCGGCTCTGAGCTCGGCAGTTCCGGATATGTTTCGCGTACTGCCGCGCGTCCTCGCTCCGGTCGCACGGGCGTCGTCCGGCGGTCGCCTAGAGTCGTGGGCCATGACGACGAGCGGACTGCAGCAAGCGTGCGATCTGATGACCCGGGCGGGTGTCCACCCGAAGGCCATCGCCGTTTTCGCCCATTCCTACCGGGTGCTGGAATCCGGCGAGACGGGACTGCTCGCGGAGTCCGATCTCGAACCGGTCACCGAGTTGCCCAAGCTCGATGACCTTCAGTACGACCCCGACGCGGCCAAGGCGGCGCTGGCCGGGACAGCGGTGGTCAAGCTGAACGGCGGGCTGGGCACCTCGATGGGAATGGATCGGGCCAAGTCGCTGCTCGAGGTCCGTTCGGGTCGGAGCTTTCTCGACATCATCGCCGGGCAGGTGCTGGCGTTGCGGGCGCAGTTCGACGTGCCGCTGCCGGTGGTGTTCATGGACAGCTTCCGCACGTCGCAGGACACCCTGAACGCGTTGCGGGCGCACCCTGGCCTCGCGATCGATGCGCTGCCGCTGGACTTCCTGCAGAACCGTGAGCCCAAGCTGCGCTCGGACGACCTGACGCTGGTGCGCTGGCCGGCCGACCCCAGCCTGGAATGGTGCCCGCCCGGTCACGGCGACATCTATACCGCCCTCGACGCGTCCGGGTTGCTTCATGCCCTGCTGGACAACGGTTATCGCTACCTGTTCGTCTCCAACGCCGACAACCTGGGCGCCCGGCCGGATCCGCGGCTGGCCGCGTGGTTCGCTACGTCGGGCAGCCCGTTCGCCGCCGAGTACTGCCGGCGGACGGTCGCGGACCGCAAGGGTGGTCACCTGGCCCGGCGGATCTTGGACGGTCAACTGGTGCTCCGGGAGTCGGCGCAGACCAGGCCGGAGGACGCAGAAGCGTTCGCCGATATCACCCGGCACCGGTTTTTCAATACCAACAATCTGTGGCTGGACCTCGCTGCGCTGGACGCGGTGCTGCAGGCCAAGGACGGCGTTCTGGGGCTACCGATCATCCGCAATGTGAAGACGGTGGATCCGGCCAACCCGTCCAGCCCCGAGGTGATCCAGATCGAGACCGCGATGGGAGCCGCGATCGGCGTGTTCGACGGCGCGGGCGCCATCGAGGTCGATCGCGCCCGGTTCCTGCCTGTCAAGGCCACCAGTGACCTGCTGGTGCTGCGTTCGGATGCCTACGAGTTCGTCGACGGTGCCCAGGTCCGGTTGATTCCCGGCCGCACCGAGGCGCCGTTGGTCGTCCTCGACACGCCGTACAAGCTGGTCAACGACTTCGACGCGCACTTTCCGTTCGGCCCACCGTCGCTCGCCGGCTGCGAGAGCCTGACGGTCAACGGGGACTGGACGTTCGGCAAGGACGTCACCGTCGTAGGACAGGCGATCGTGGCCACCGACGGGTCACCGGGCACGATCGCGGACGGGTCGGTGCTCGGCCCGGCCTGACGTCCGGACGTCCGGGAGTTCGGCTGTTGCCGGCTCGACGGCGGCCCGTTCTCCGGCACTTGCCAGCGAGATCAACCGGGCCGCCTTGAGTTCCGTCTCCGCCCATTCGGCTTCGGGGTCGGACGAGTAGGTGATGCCCGCTCCGGTGCCGAAGTTCAGCAACCGGCCCGGTGTCGCATTCGACGGGGCGGTATCGCCGGTGGTGAAGAAGGTCCGGATGCCGACCGCAAGTTCGGCCCGCGTCGCGTCGGCGTCGACGAATCCGATGGCCCCGCAGTACGGACCGCGGGGAACCGGCTCCAAGGCCGAGATCACCCGCAGCGCACGGATTTTCGGAGCTCCGGTGACCGAGCCCGGCGGGAAGGTGGCGGCCAGGATGTCGCCCCAGCCGTGGCCGGCGGCGAGCCGCGTCGTCACGGTGGAGACGAGGTGGGCCAGCCCCGGATGCTCCTGGCGTTCGAGCAGGGACGTCACCGTCACCGAACCGGCCCTGCCGATCCGGCCGAGATCGTTGCGTACCAGGTCGGTGATCATGATGTTCTCGGGAAAGTCCTTGTCGGCGAACGGTTCTCCCGGCAGGGTGGTGCCCTTGATCGGTGACGAGCCGACCGTGTCGCCAAACCTGGAGAGAAAGAGCTCCGGTGAGGCCGTGACGACCCATTGGTCCCCCAGGTGTACCACCCCCTGGTAGGGAGCGGGATTTCCGGCGGCCAGCAGCCGGGCGAGCGCCAACGGATCGGGGTTCCCGGACATCGGCGCGGTCAGCAGCCGGCAGAGATTGACCTGGTAGACCTCGCCCGCCTCGATGGATTGCCGGATCCGCCGCACCCCACCGACATAACCGGCCTTCTCCGTCGAGCTGCGCCAGCTCCAGACATCCGGCCCGCACCAGCGGCTGTCGGACCTCGGCAGCGGTACCGTCCGGACGTTCGCGAACCGGTACCCCGTCATCGCTCCCTCGAAGGTGGCGAGCACCGCCCACCAGCCGCCATGGTCCAGCACATCGGGCCGCCGGGCCAGGTCGACCGTGTCGACGAGTTCGGTCGCCAGCATTCCGCCGAGGTAGGCGAACGGCGGGCGTGGGTGGGGCGGCGGGCAGGAGATCGGCGGCGCGGTCGACATGATGGCTCAGCGTAGGACGCGGGACCGTCGTCCGCGGCTACCGATACCCGGTCGATGCCAGCAGAGAACAGCCATGCCGCGGAGCAAGACGACGGTCTGAAGGCGAGCTCGGCCGTGACGGGCGGTCCGGCGTCCCGACTCGCCTTAGACTCGTCCTGTCTGTCCGGCCCAACAGTTGTCACGCCGGCCGGTCGTCGGGCCAGTGCCGGGCGAGGCATGAGGGAGGCACTGTGTCGCAGAACGCTGCGCCGTCGCCGACCCCGCCACCGGCCGCACCCGGAAAGGGGCCGCCGGGTTCCGACCGCATCCTGACCATCCCCAATGTGCTGTCCTTCCTGCGGCTGCTCGGCGTGCCGCTGTTTCTCTATCTGTTGCTCGGGCCGCAGAGCGACGGCTGGGCGCTGGTCGTACTGATTGTCAGCGCGGCGACCGACTACGCGGACGGCAAGCTCGCCCGGCTGCTGGACCAGTACAGCCGCCTGGGCGAACTGCTCGACCCGCTGGCCGACCGGCTGTACATCCTCGCGGCGCTGATCGGGTTCGTCCTGCGCGGGTTTCTGCCGTGGTGGGTCGCCGCCCTGCTCATCGGCCGGGACGTCGCACTCGCCGCCACCCTGCCGGTGCTGCGGCGCTACGGGTACACGGCACTGCCGGTGCACTATCTGGGCAAGGCGGCCACGTTCTGCCTGCTGTACGGGCTGCCGCTGTTGCTGATCGGGCAGACCACGTCGGTGGTTGCCCGGGTGGTCCTGCCGCTCAGCTACGCCTTCCTTGCGTGGGGGGTGGTGATGTATCTGCTGGCGGCCGGGATCTACTTCCAGCAGATGCTCTGGGTGCGAAGGAACTGCCCGCTGGCCCCTCGTTACCGGCCCGCGACGTCGCCGGTGGAGGACTGATGACGAGTCCGGAATCGAAGCCGGATCCGGTGGCCGCCGGCACCGATCCGCAGCGGCCCCCGATCCCGGCGCTGCTGGCGGAGATGAACCGGGATCACCTGGATCCGGGCTACGCCGCGGCCGCCCGCCGCAAGTCAGCTGCGCCTGCGCCGGCCCCTGACGCCGGTGGCACGCGTCGATCGACCGTGCTGGCCGTCGTGGTCCTGCTGGTCGCCGGTGTGCTGTTCGGAATCTCCGCCGTCAACAGGGAGACGAATGCTCCGCGCGCGGAGAAGGCACGGACCGCTCTGCTCGAGGACGTCGACAGGGCGCAGGAGCGTCAATCGGTCCTCGCAGGCTCCGCGGCGGCCCTCGCCCAGGAGCTCCGATCAACTCAGGCGCAGCTCGGCGCCGGCGGTCCGCTCGAGACGGTGTCCGCGCTGGAGAACGCCGGGCAGATCACCCCTGTGACCGGCCCGGGCCTCCGGATCGTGATCAACGAGGCGCCGGCCGACACTGCCGGCGGCGGGGGCGTGATCCTCGATCGGGATGTGCAATTGCTGGTCAACGATCTGTGGGCGTCGGGGGCGGAGGCAATCTCGATCGGCGGCGTGCGACTGCAGCCCCGCAGCGCCATCCGGCAGGCCGGCGGATCGATCCTGGTGGACAACAAGCCGGTGTTCTGGCCGATCACCATCGACGCGATCGGCGACCCGACCGGTATGCAAGTGAAGTCGGTGGGGCTGCCCGGCTTCGGCCGCTTCTCCTCGTTCGCGCAGCTCTACGACATCGAGTTCGACGTGTCGACACAACAGCGCCTGGACCTGCCGGGCGGCTCCGGTGGGGCGCTGCGGTACGCGCGGGCGCCCGGATCCACCACCGCCGCATCGTCAACAGCCGCATCGTCAACAGCCCCATCCGCAGCGGCCCCATCGTCAACCGACCCGTCGGCGGCGGCCGCATCGTCGGCGGCCAGCGCGTGGACGCGCACTGCGCCGACCGGCTGAGGTGGCGTCCGGAGCTGCCGGACTCTGGCATGGTCGTAGCTGCCCCTGCCGGCCGCTCCGCGCTCGACCAGGCGCGGTACCTGACGAGGAGAAAACCTGTGTATGCCCTGCTGGCCCTGGCCGCAGGCGTGGTCATCGGCCTACTGGTGCATCCGACGGTGCCCGAATGGCTGGGCCCCTACCTGCCGATCGCCGTCGTCGCGGCGTTGGATGCCGTCTTCGGCGGCCTTCGGGCGAGGCTCGACAACATCTTCGACGCCAAGGTTTTCGTCGTTTCCTTCATCGCCAACGTGCTGGTGGCGGCCTTCATCGTTTTCCTCGGTGATCAGCTCGGCGTCGGCGCTCAGCTGTCCACCGCCGTCGTCGTCGTGCTCGGGATCCGCATCTTCGGCAATGCGGCCGCCATTCGCCGGCACATCTTCAAGGCGTGATCATGCCGGAGCGTTCCGACGACGTGCGTCCCGCCTCCGATCCGAGGTCAGCGGATGGGAGCACGCCGGTTTCCACGAGCGGCGCGGACGGCGACACGGGCCGGCCCAGGGATGGGAACCAAGCCCGTCGCAGCGGCGCCAGGAAGACCGCGCTGAATCGGACGGTGGTCGCCGCGCTGTGCGCGCTGCTCGGCTTCGCAGTCGTCCTGCAGGTGCAGCGGACTGCGTCCGGCGACAACCTGGAAACGGCACGTCCGGACGATCTGGTGCAGATCCTGGATGGCCTGCAACGGCGCGAGGACGACCTGAACGCCGAAATCGAGGACTTGCAGGCAACGCTGGCCAGGCTGGAACGCAGCGGGGCCTCCAGTGCAGAGGCACTGGCCGAGGCACAGCGGCAGGCGGAGGCTCTCGGTGTGCTCACCGGGACCGTTCCGGCCGGCGGACCCGGGGTCACGATCACCATCACCGATCCGGAGTCCCGCATCCCGCCCGAGGTGATGCTCGACGCCCTGCAGGAATTGCGCAACGCCGGCGCGGAGGCGTTCCAGGTGGGTGACGTCCGGATCGGTGTCAATTCCGCATTTACCTTCTCGTCCGGCGCCATCACCCTGGACAGGGTGCCGCTGACGCCGCCGTACACCATCACGGCGATCGGTGATCCGCCGACACTAGCTGCGGCACTGGCGATTCCGGGAGGTGTCTTCGACAACGTCCGGCGCTCCGGCGGGACGATGGACGTCGCCCAATCCGACAAGCTCGTCATCGATGCACTGCGGGAACCCCAGCCCCCGCAGTACGCGCGTCCGGCCCCGTAAGGCCGCGGTGCCGGGGCCGTGGGCGGGATTACGGCGGGGGATCACGGCGCGCGCCCGAGGCCGCTCTGCGATGATTCCGCCGTCGCGTCTGGCGACCGGACCCAGACGGACAATCCTGGACGTCACCGCCTCGTACCGGAAGGACCCCGCACCGTGATACCTGAGGACCTGCGATACAGCTCGGACCACGAGTGGCTGCGCATCCTGGACAGCGACGACGACACCGCCGACACCGGCGGTACGCCGGTGGCGCGGATCGGCATCACGGATTACGCCCAGAACTCCCTGGGCGACATCGTTTTCATCCAGATGCCAGAGCCGGGGACGACCATCGAGCCGGGCGACTCCATCGGTGAAGTGGAATCAACGAAATCCGTCTCGGACATCTTCGCGCCCGTCAGCGGGACCGTCGTCGCCCGCAACGATGCGCTGGACGGTGCTCCGGAACTGGTGAACTCCGACCCGTACGGCGACGGCTGGATGATCGAGATCGAGCTCGCGGATCCCGCCCAGGCCGGTGACCTTCTGGATGCTGCTGGTTACGCAACGGTGATCGGGGAAGGCTGACCCGTCGGTTTCCCGAACTGCCGCGACCGCCCCTGTCACTGGTGGGGCAGACGGGGGAAAGCGCGCGACAGGCGCTGATCCACGGTGCGTCTTTCCCGGACGGCACGGTACGGTCGTGCTGCACATGCAGGTCCAGGTAGAGGTCGGTCCGGCGATCGGCCGACCCGAGAATCGTTCATCCGGCCCGGAATCGGGTCATCCGACCGTTGCGGCGACATGCCACGGTGATACGAAGGAGTGTCTGGTGACTGAGAATGACCGCAGGTCGGCGGCATCGGATTCGACTTCGATCTTTGCCGGCGGGTTGTTCAATGCGGCCGATCCCGAGACCAGCGAAGAAGTTGTGGGCGGCGTCGACGGTTTATCAGCCGGTGCGGCGCTGCTGGTCGTCAAGCGCGGACCCAATGCGGGCTCCAGATTCGCGCTGGACCGCGACAGGATCACCGCGGGCCGGCACCCGGAGAGCGACATCTTCCTCGACGACGTCACCGTCTCCCGTCGGCACGCCGAGTTCCGGCGCTCCGGGAACGGTTTCGAGGTGGCGGACATCGGCTCGTTGAATGGGACCTACGTCAACCGCGAACCGATCGAGGTGTCCACCCTGGCCAACGGCGACGAGGTGCAGATCGGGAAGTTCCGGCTGGTCTTCCTCTCCGGCGATCAGGCAGAGGGCGACACGGGGTCATGACGTCGGCCGGTCTGCCCAGCGGACCGACACCCTCGTCGGCACGATCCCGGTCCATGGGGCCGGCGGAGACGACTCTATGAGCTCGACCGTGGCCGACATGTCCGCGACCCCCTCGTTCAGTATCGGCGCCGTGCTGACCCGGCTGAAGCCGCAGTTTCCGGATCTGGCGATCTCCAAGATTCGTTTCCTGGAGTCCGAGGGTCTGGTGACGCCGCACCGGACGCCGTCGGGATACCGGCAATTCAGTGCCGCCGACGTCGAACGGCTGCGGTACGTACTCGCCGCGCAGCGTGACCAGTATCTGCCCCTGAAGGTGATCAAGGACCAGCTGGAGGCCATCGACCGCGGCCTCGAGCCCGGCATGCCCGAGGCCCGTCTGCCCCGTTCGGTGGTGGCCGCCGACGGGCCGTCTCCGCGTGACTTCGCCGCGACCACGCAGATCCGGATGACCCGTTCCGAACTGCTCGCTCAGTCGGGACTCACCGCCACCTCCCTCGCCGAACTGGAACAGTTCGGGCTCGTCGCCGCCGGTCCCGGTGGCTACTTCGACACTGACACGGTGCTGACAGCGGGCACGGCGGCCGAGTTGCTGGCCGTCGGCCTGGAGCCGCGACACCTGCGCTCCTTCCGCACCGCGGCCGACCGCGAAGCCACCCTGATCACCCAGTTGGTATCCGCTCAGGCGCACCAGCGTGATCCCGATGCGAGGGAGCGAGCCGCCGCCGAAGCGGCCCAATTGGCGAGCACGGTACTGCGGCTGCACGCACAGTTGGTCAAGGCAGGATTGCGGCGAGATCTCGGTCGATAGGGCCGGGCGGAGCGGAGGGACTGCTGGACCCGTTGACCAGTTTCGGCGTGTAGCGTTTTGCTGTGACGGAGAAAGGCACACCGAGATGATCGAGATGCGGATCGTCGGCGTCCGGGTCGAAATGCCCACCCAGCAGCCGATTCTGATGCTGACAGAGGTGGATGGCCCGCGCAGTCTGCCCATCCTGATCGGATCCGCCGAAGCCACCGCGATCGCCATGCACCAGCAGGGTGTCAGGCCGGCGCGGCCGCTCACCCACGACCTGCTCGGTCACGTCATCACGGCTCTCGGCCGATCCGTCGTCCAGGTCAGGGTGGTGGACTTTCGCGAGGGCACCTTTTTCGGCGAACTGGCTTTCGATGACGGGACCACGGTCTCGGCCCGCCCCTCGGACGCCATTGCACTCGCGGTCCGCGTCGAGATTCCCGTGTTCGTGGAAGAGGCGGTGCTGGCCGAGGCCGGCATCGTGGTGCCCGACGAGGACGCCGATGACGCGGCCGAGGACGGCGGCGACCCCGGAAACGCAGAGGACGAGGTCGAACGGTTCCGCGAGTTCCTGGACTCGGTCTCGCCCGACGACTTCGGTGGCGAGCAGAAACCGTGAATCGCGCCCGGTCGGCGTAACCCTGAAGCTGAGCTTGAGGACACGCCGCCAGGAACGTTGACCGACCGCAATCACCGGCCTACCGTCAGGTCGAGTTCCGCGCATGTGATTCGTCCTGCATCACGCCATCACCGGCTCACCCGGCCGTCGTACCGATCGACAGCTCTTCGGGGACCGATGCGGCGACAGCGTTCAGAGAGGTGGCGGGATGCCCGAGCAGGAGCAGGGTGCACTGTTCCCCAACACCTCCCTTCCCGACGAGTACGCCGGGTACCGCGGGCCCACAGCGTGTCAGGCGGCCGGGATCACCTACCGGCAACTCGACTACTGGGCGCGCACCGACCTCGTGATGCCTACCGTGCGCGGTGCCAGCGGGTCGGGAAGTCAGCGGCTCTACTCCTTCAAGGACATTCTCGTGCTGCGGGTCGTCAAGCGGCTGCTCGATACCGGTGTCTCGTTGCAGAACATCCGCGTCGCGGTCGAGCACTTGCGGGCCCGGGGCGTCGACGATCTGGCCGGCGTGACGCTGTTCTCCGACGGAACCACTGTCTACGAGTGCACGTCGCCGGAGGAGATCGTCGATCTGCTGCAGGGCGGTCAGGGCGTCTTCGGTATTGCCGTCGGAGGCACCATGCGGGAGATCACCGGTTCGCTCGCGGAGTTTCCGGCCGAGCGGGTCGAGGGTGACCGGCTTGTCCCGATCGAGCCCGACGAACTCACCCAGCGCCGTCAGGCCCGCACCGCCGGCTGACCCGCTCCCCGCGCCGGTCGCCTGGAACGGCATGCTTTGCTCTACCCTAACGCTGTCGTAAGTGCAGCTAATGAGGTAGACTACCGGTATGACCCGGATGGACGTGGACACCGTGGCGGCCCTGCGTGCCGCAGTGATGGTGCTTGCGCGCCGCCTTCGTTACCAGCTCGCCGGCGACGACGACCTGTCCGCCACCGAACTTTCCGTGCTCGGTCGCATCGGCCGCTGTGGGCCGATGACGCCGGGTCAGCTGGCCGGTGCCGAATACGTCCGGCCGCCGTCGATGACCAAGGTGATCGAGTCACTGGAGAACCGCGGCATGTTGAGCCGCGGACCGCACCCCACCGATCGCCGGCAGTACCTGGTGTCGCGGACGGAGGCCGCCGAGGCGTTCGTCGAGGAATCTCGTCAACTGCGCACCGTGTGGCTGGCCGACCACCTTGCTCGACTCTCGCCCGACGACCGGGCCGCCATCGCCGCGGCGACGCCGGCCCTCAATCGCCTGGCCGAGCTGCCGTGAGCCTGCTGACCCTGCAGCGTTCCGGGCCTACCTCGTCCCGACCGGACAGTTCGAAGAGTCCGGAGAGCGCCACGTCCCGGCCCGTCGCCGAACAGCCCATCACCGACCCAGCCGCCACAGGCTCGGCCACCACGAATGAGGCCGCCGAGCAGGCGGCCGACTCCGGTCACACCTCCACGTTCGCTGCCCTCCGGGTCCGCAACTACCGGCTGTTCTTCGGCGGGCAGGTGGTGTCCAACACCGGAACGTGGATGCAGCGGATCGCGCAGGACTGGCTGGTCCTGCAGATCACGAACTCGCCGCTGGCCGTCGGGATCACCACAGCCCTGCAGTTCCTGCCGATGCTCGTATTCGGTCTCTGGGGCGGGCTGCTCGTCGACCGCTACCCCAAGCGCCGGCTGCTGCTGATCACGCAGACCGCGATGGGTTTGCTGGCGGTGCTGCTCGCCGCGCTCACCCTCGCCGGTGTGGTGCAGGTCTGGCAGGTGTACCTGATCGCGCTGGGCCTGGGCCTGGCCACCGTGGTGGACAACCCCGCCCGGCAGACCTTCGTCACCGAGATGGTTCCGACCGACCTGGTACGCAACGCCGTCGGCTTGAACTCAGGCAACTTCCAGCTCGCCCGGATGCTCGGACCGGCCGTCGCCGGCGTGCTGATCAGCGCGGTCGGGATCGGCTGGGCTTTCGCGCTCAACGCGCTGAGCTATGTCGCGGTGGTCCTCGCCCTGATGCTGATGCGCACCCGGGAACTGCAGCGGATGCCGCTGGCCCCACGCGGCCCCGGCCAGCTGCGTGAGGGGCTGCGCTACGTCCGCCGCACCCCGGCCCTGCTGTGGCCGATCGTGCTGGTCTTCTTCGTCGGGACCTTCGGTTACAACTTCGCCATCATCCTGTCCGCTTACACCAAGGACATCTTCAACTCCGGCGCCGACGTGTACGGCCTGCTGAACACGGTGATGGCCGCGGGCTCCGTCGCCGGAGCGCTGGTCGCGGCCAGACGGACCAACGCCACCTTGTCGGTCTTGTTCCTGTCAGCTGTAGGTGTCGGTCTCGGGCTGATCGTGCTGGGCCTGACGCCGTGGTTCGTTCCGTTCGTCGTGCTGCTGGTCGCGGTGGGCTTCATCTCCGTCACCTTCAACACGCTCGGCAACTCATCGGTACAACTGGCGAGCTCGCCGGTGCTGCGCGGCCGCGTCATGAGCCTGTACATGCTGGTCTTCATGGGCGGTACGCCCCTCGGGTCCCTGGTCGTGGGCTGGATCACCGAGCAATGGGGTGCGCCGCTCGCGCTCGTCATCTCCGGGGGTGTGTGTGTTGTCGCAGCCGCGGGGGCCGCCGTTCTCGCGGCGCGTTCGGCGGGGATTTCGGTGCAGCTGAATCTGCACCGCCGCGAGTGGAAACACCTTGCGTCGGGCCCCTGCCGGGCAGGCTGACAACGGCCGCAGCGCTGCCCTGGGTGTCTTGACGTCCGCCCAGCACCCCCATTCGTGACCACCGGCTGGTAGCGTCGGACGCGTTGACGACCCCTGGTGGGAGAGTCCCGGCACGCAGCGATCGGTCCGCCGATCGGTGACCGGGCGCCGAAGGAGCAAGTCCTCCCCACAATCTCTCAGGCGACCGAACCGCCGGGGACAGACACCTCTGGAAACAGGGCGCCGGAAGCAGCCTTCTTCTCCGGTGCCTCGCCGAAGGGCGGACCGCCTGCCGGGACGCCCCACGCTCCGATGACAGAGGGGGAGACCGGGTCCGCCCGGTAGGCCACATGTCATCAGTGCGCGGTGCTCGAGCCCCGCGGACGAGCAAGCCCGGTTCGCCGGGCGGAGGTGGACACCATGAGCGCACGTTCCGCGGTCGACGAATCGGTCGCAGCCGCAACCACCACATCCACGTCAGCGACGTTCGCCGACCGGCACATCGGACCGGACGCCGACGGCATGGCGACGATGCTGCACCTGCTCGACCAGCCGGATCTGGACGCCCTGGAGACGGCAGCGGTCCCGGCGAGCATCCTCGGCGGCGGCCCGCTGAACCTCCCTGCACCGGCATCGGAAACCGAGACGATCTCCGAACTGCGAGCCCTGGCCGCGAAGAACCGGCCGTTGGTGCAGATGATCGGCCTGGGCTACCACGACACCGTCACGCCCGGCGTCATCAAACGGAACGTGCTGGAGAACCCGGCCTGGTACACGGCGTACACGCCCTATCAGCCGGAGATCTCGCAGGGCCGGCTCGAGGCGCTGCTGAACTTCCAGACAGCGGTGTCCGACCTGACCGGGCTGGACATCGCGAACGCCTCGATGCTGGACGAGGCGACCGCCGCGGTCGAGGCGATGACGCTGATCCGCCGCACCGCGAGGTCCAAGTCGAATCGCTTCGTCGTGGACGCCGACACCCTGCCGCAGACCATCGCAGTGGTGCGGACCCGCGCCGAGCCGATCGGCATCGACGTTGTCGTCGCCGACCTGAGCGGTGGCGTCCAGGCGCTGCCGGTGGGCGACTTCTTCGGCCTGCTGCTGAGTTACCCCGGCGCATCAGGTGCCGTTCGCGACCACCGGGAACTGATCGGCGCAGCGCACCAGAGGGAAGCGAAGGTGGCGGTCGCCACCGACCTGCTCGCGCTGACCCTGCTCCGCCCACCGGGGGAGATCGGGGCCGATGTGGCCGTGGGCTCCTCCCAGCGGTTCGGCGTCGCCCTCGGCTTCGGCGGCCCGCACGCCGGCTTCCTGGCCGTGCGCGCCGATGTCCAGCGTCAGCTACCCGGCCGGCTCGTCGGGGTCTCCCACGACGCGCACGGCAACACCGCGTTCCGCCTCGCGCTGCAGACCCGTGAGCAGCACATCCGTCGCGAGAAGGCGACCTCCAACATCTGCACGGCGCAGGTGCTGCTCGCCGTCATGGCCTCGATGTACGCCGTCTACCACGGTCCCGGCGGGCTCCGGCGCATCGCCGAACGCGTGCACTCGCAAGCATTGTCGCTGGCCGGGCGGCTGCACAACGCCGGGTTGGTGATCGAGGTCGAGCAGTTCTTCGACACCGTTCGGGTGCGGGTGCCGGGTCGGGCCCAGGAGATCGTCTCGGTGGCCCGCGAGCGCGGCATCAACCTGTGGGCCGACGGGGACGACGCCGTGCAGATCAGCGTGTCCGAGGCGACAACCGACGAGCACCTGCGGGTGGTCGTCGAGGCCTTCGGTGTCCCGGGGGCGGCGCACACCGCGCTCGCCGCGCAGTGGCCGCCGGCCCTGCAGCGGACGTCGGACTACCTCACCCACCCGGTGTTCCACGCGCACCGCAGCGAGACCGCGATGCTGCGGTACCTGCGGCGGCTCTCCGACATGGACCTGGCCCTGGACCGCACCATGATCCCGCTCGGCTCCTGCACGATGAAACTGAACGCCAGCACCGAGATGGAAGCGGTGACGTGGCCCGAGTTCGCCGGCCTGCACCCGTTCGCGCCCGTCGAGGACGCCGCCGGGATGCTCGAGCTGATCGACCAGTTGTCCACCTGGTTGTGCGAGATCACGGGTTACGCAGCGGTTTCGCTGCAACCCAACGCCGGATCGCAGGGTGAGCTGGCCGGGCTGCTGGCCATCCGCGGCTACCACCGCTCCCGCGGCGACGAAGGCCGCACCGTCTGCCTGATCCCGGCCAGTGCGCACGGCACCAACGCGGCCAGTGCGGTGATGGCGGGGATGCGCGTGGTGGTCGTCGGCACTGACACCGGCGGCAACATCGACATGGTGGACCTACGAGCGAAGGTCGACAAGCACGCCTCGGAACTCGCCGCAATCATGATCACCTACCCATCGACGCACGGGGTCTTCGAGGACACGATCACCGAACTGGCCGAGGTGATCCATACGGCCGGTGCGCAGGTATACGTCGACGGGGCGAATCTGAACGCGCTGGTCGGCGTCGCCCGGCCCGGCTCCTTCGGGGGCGACGTCTCGCACCTGAACCTGCACAAGACCTTCTGCATTCCGCACGGTGGCGGTGGCCCCGGCGTCGGTCCGGTGGCCGTGGCGGCGCACCTCGCGCCGTTCCTGCCGAACCACCCCTTCGCGCCATCCGCCGGTCCGGCGACGGGGGTCGGCGCGCTGGCCGCAGCGCCATGGGGCTCGGCGTCCATCCTGCCGATCAGCTGGGCCTACATCCGGATGATGGGCGCGCCGGGATTGCGCCGGGCGACGCTGACCGCGATCGCCGCGGCGAACTACATTGCCCGGCGGCTCGATGAGCACTTCCCGGTGCTCTACACCGGCGGCCGGGGCTTCGTCGCCCACGAGTGCATCCTGGATCTCCGTCCGATCACCGCGGCGACCGGCGTCACCGTCGACGATGTGGCAAAGCGGTTGGCGGACTACGGGTTCCATGCCCCGACGATGTCGTTCCCGGTGGCCGGGACGCTGATGGTCGAGCCGACCGAGAGCGAGGACGTCGGCGAGATCGACCGGTTCTGCGCGGCGATGATCGCGATCAAGGGCGAGATCGATCGGGTGGCCGCAGGACAGTGGCCGGTCAGCGACAACCCGCTACGGAACGCGCCGCACACCGCGGCGTCGCTGGTGAACGAGTGGGAACACCCGTACACGCGGGCGGAGGCGGTGTTCCCGGCCGGGGTGTCGCCGGCGCACAAGTACTTCCCGCCGGTCGGACGGATCGACGGCGCATTCGGTGACCGGAATCTGATCTGCTCCTGCCCGGCACCCGAGGCCTACGTGTAGCCAAGCGGCTGGATGCGGCGGGCGCCGGCGCGGTTACCGTGGCCTGATGGAGCGTCGGTTGGCCGGCATCGTCGTGCTGTTGCTGGCGCTGTCCGCCATCATCGTCGTTCCGTCGCTCGACGGCAGGCGGGTCGCCGGCTCCGCCGTCGCAACGTCGTTCCCCGATCCGCCGGCGGCCGGGGACTGCCTGCTGTCCCCGTTTGCGCTGACCGCGGTCTCGCCCGTGAAGTCGGCCGAGATCGCCGTCACCGAGGTTGATCTCGGGACCTGCGGCGATTCGGCCAGTGGTGAAGTAGTGGCGTTCTGGGAGACGGCCGCCGCTGCCGCGCAGGCACCTTCGTCCAGGTTCGGCGGCCCGTGCTACCGGCAGGCCGCCGGGTACGCAGGTCTACGCAGCCAGGATCGTTCGACCGATCTGCCGGATGCGCCCACGGATGGACCGGTGCGCTGGAAACCCACCATCGGGTTCACTGCGTACCTCGTCGTCCCGGGCGAGCTCGAGCAGCGCGCCGGCCGCAGCTGGGCGGGTTGCCTGGTGGTTCCGACCGGTGGCCCCGCATACTCCGGGACCCTGCGCGATGCCTTCCGGCGCGGCCTTCCCCCGCAGTACGCGCTGTGTTTCGCCTCGTCCGACTTGGGGGTGCTTCCCGCGTTGCTGTTGTGCGATCAACCGCACCCGGCGGAACTGCTCGCCACCGGTTTGATCCCGGACCGGAGCCAGGTGTCGCTCGCAGACATCGATGACTCCTGCCAGCAGATCGCGGGCCGGTTGATCGGCACTGCCGATCCGACCAGGGGTGATGCGCTGGAGATCGTCGCGGACCGGCTGACATCACAATCGGACGACCGGCCGGATGGTCCGTTGACGATCGCCTGCTTCGCGACCGCTGCCGGCTCAGCCCAACTGTTGGGGTCGGTCATCGGTTTGGGTGAGCGCACGGTTCCGGTCGCGCGATGACGGCACAGCCGCCCGAAGGTGCGCGCCCGGGAGGTGAGCCCGCGGCCGATCCCGCCGGTGTTCGCGCGGACGGCGATGCCCGTGAGCACCGCGCGGTGCCGAACTTCGGCCGACCGACCCGCAGGGTGGCCGGTGTGGCGGTGCTGGTGCTCGCTGTGGTGGCAGTCGTTGTCGCCGCCCGTCTCGACGGGACGAGAATCGCCGGCACGGCAATCGCACCGCCCGGCTTGAGCGCTCCGAATGTCGGCGACTGTGTGTCGGCCTTCGCCGATCCCGCACGGCCGCACCACCAGATCGGACATCAGAGGCGGCCCTCCCACCGGACACCGCAGCGGCGTCCCAGCCTCCGGTCGGCGTCGTCGAGGAGACCGGCGTGAGCTTCACCGGGTGCGCGGGTGACCACCTCGGCGAGGTGGTCGCGTACCGCAGGATGGCGCAGCAGCGCTCCACCGATGACGATCGGACCGCGGACATCGACTGGTGCCGGTCCGTCGCCGCGGATCATCGCGCTCATGCGCAGTGGCGGGTGAGCGACACGGCCGGCGGCAGGTGGACTCCCTCGACCGGCCAGCGGTTCACGGCCGTGCTGAGCGCTCCGTTGGGCGACCTCGACGAGCCCCGCTGGGCAGCGTGCCTGCTGCTGCCGCCGGACGGCGAGACGTACCGCGGGTCATACCTGCGATCGCTTGCGTTCGGTCCGGCGCCCGCGCCGTTCGGTCGGTGCTTTACCGACACGGCGGAATCTCTGGTGTCGTGCGCACAGCCGCACACCGTGCAGGAATTCGGTAGGAGCGCGGGACCACCGTCGAGCGCCCGGGTGATGGTCGCGGCGTGCCGAGAACTCATCGGCGCGATGACGGGGATGGCTGATCCCACCGGCGGCGGGGTGTTACGGACGGCGGTCGTCGGCGGAGGATCGACCGACGGCGGGACTGCGAGCTGCCGGGTGTCGGCGGTGGGCGACCGCCTGCTGACCGGGACGTTGATCGGCATCGGCGATGCGCCGGTGCCGTTGGTCTGACCCGTGAACCTGGGGCTGCCCGGTCTGGCCCCGCGGGCGAGGCTGTGAACGGGTGCCGACGGTCGGTCCGGTGCGGTTACCCGATCGCCTTGGCCAGCGCCGTATCGACGGCGGTTCCGGCGTCGGCGAGTGTCGGCCCGGGCGCTGCCGATGACGAGCTGCCGACGACCCTGCCGGCGCCGGCGGCCGAAGAGGTCGCCGGTCCGGGCGACGAGGCCGGCGATGCGGCAGCTGCGGTTCCGCCGGTCGGCGGCGTGCCCGGAAGTTGCATCCCGTTCCCGGCGAAGGCCGCGCTGCCTCCTTGCCCTCGCAGATAGGCCAGGAACAGGGCGGCGGCGTCGTCGAGGGTCGGTGTCACCCATGCCGCGGTCAGTGCCGCGGCGTAGACAGCGTCGCCGACGGTGGCACCGGACGGCGAGATTCCGGTGAGCCCCGCGGTGTCCGCGGTGAACTCCTCCAGGTCGGATTGCACCACCGGAACAGCCGTGAACCCGCCCGTACCGGCAGCGAGTGCAGTGAGCGCGTCCTGGGTCAGGGCGGGTTCGGGGACCGGGCCGCCAGCCGCGACGGCCGTCAGCTGGGGGGCGGCCGCGGTGATCTTCGTCGGGGTCACCGGCGCACCGGCGGCGGCGGCGACGACCGATTGCAGGGCGTACCCCGTCGCCCTGTTGTTCGTAGGTCCTGGCAGGGCCATCACCAGGTGGCCGCCGGACGGCAGCACGACCGTGCCATCGGGTCCCGTTGCCTCTGGCAGGGATCTCCAGCTGAGCCCGGCAGCCGACAGGGCGCCTGCATTGTCGGTGCGCACGGCGAGGACGACCGGCGAGGTGGCGAGCGGATCGGGACTACGTCCGGCGGTCAGTGCGGAAGCCGATTTCTCCAGTGCCAGCAGGTCGGCCTCGCTGTCCGATACCCAGACCGCGGGGGCCGGGCTCGACTGGGCGGTCCACCCGCCCGCCAGGGCCTGTTCGGCGTTCGTGCCCGGGAGGGTCGTGACGGCCGTCGTTACGCACGCCGACCTGGCCACCGGGTTAGTCGCATCGAAGGCGCTCGCCGCTTCGACGATGGCCGCAGACGACCCCGGCGAGGCGACGACCGGCAAGATGACCTCTGACGTGCAGGCGTTCGATACTGCGTTCTCATCCCCGCCCCGGATGACAAGGACATAGCCGACGACCCCGGCGACCACGACCAGCGCGGTCATGATCGTCACGATGATCCACGGCGCGATGCCGCGGCGCGCGCCGTCGGAGGCGTGGCGCGACGACATGGAGCCTCCTGTTGGTGAGAGCCGACCTGCCGGTGATGACGGCCGGGTCGCCAGCGGGTGGGGCAACTGTAACCAGAGATCATCGACAGTCCGGGCTGTCCCGGGATCCGGCGCACCCGCCGAGCTGTCGGGGATGACCCGTACGGCGGTGGGGATGTGCTCGGGGGACAACCGGATTTTCCCCGGGAGTACCAGCATCGAGGTGGAAGCTGGTTGGATCACCTGCAACGATGGTTTCACCGCGACCGAGTGCCGGGGTGCCGTAGCGTGCAGGAAGTCGAGAGGACATCACATGGCGAATCCGTTCAGCAAGGCCTGGAAGTACCTCATGGCGTTGTTCTCGTCGAAGGTTGACGAGTACGCAGATCCGAAGGTGCAGATCCAACAGGCCATCGAGGACGCCCAGCGCCAGCACGCCGCGTTGTCCCAGCAGGCCGCTGCCGTCATCGGCAATCAGCGCCAGCTGGAGATGAAGTTGACCCGCCAGATGGGCGATGTCGAGCGTCTGTCGTCCTCCGCCCGTCAGGCCCTGGTGCTCGCAGATGAGCAGCGGGCGAAGGGCAACGCCGCCGAGGCCGACAAGTACGAGCAGACGGCGCAGGCGTTCGCCACTCAGCTGGTCGCCGCCGAGCAGCAGATGGAAGACCTCAAAACGATGCACGACCAGGCCCTGCAGGCCGCGCAACAGGCGAAGAAAGCCGTCGAGAACAACGCCATGCAGCTGCAGACCAAGCTGGCCGAGCGCACCAAGCTGCTCTCCCAGCTGGAGCAGGCCAAGATGCAGGAGCAGGTGTCGGCGTCCCTGCAGTCCATGTCCCAGCTACAGGCGCCGGGTAACGTTCCGTCGCTGGACGAGGTCCGCGACAAGATCGAACGTCGCTACGCCAACGCCCTCGGATCTGCTGAACTGCACAGCGACTCGGTGGAGGGCCGGATGCTCGAGGTGCAGAAGTCCACCCTCGATATGGCGGGTGCGTCCCGGCTTGATCAGCTGCGGGCGCAGCTGCACCCCGAGCTGGCCGCCCAGCAGCCCCGCTCGATCGACTCGGTGACCGGTTCGACGACAGCTCCGGCAGCCCTGCCGAATCAGCAGACGTAAGGAGCGTTCCGTGATGCGCAAGACCGTTCGAGCCTTGACCTCGAGCGAGACGGTTGCGCACGGGGTCGAGCTGGCGACCATGGTCGGCGCAACCGCAAACGAAGCACTTCGGACGCGGCGTGACCCGGCGGTCGTCGCCCGCAAACGGCAGCGCGCCGCGAAACGGCGGGTCCGCGGCTGGACGGCTACGGCCGTGGCCGGCGCAGCGGGTACCGCCGGTGGGGTGGCCGTCATCGTAGGCGGCGGTGTGTCCGCGGGCGTAGCGGCCGCGATCGTGCTGTTCGTTGCACTGCTGATCTGGAGCGTGGCGGGCGTTGCCCGGTCAGTGGCGGATCTGCGGGCACGGAACAGGATCGTGGATGCCCTCCCCCCGCCTTCCCCGAACAGGCGGCCAGTCGCAGGCAGGATCCGGCAAGAGATGGCCCGGCTGGACGGCTACTCGGACGGTTTGCGCCATCTGATCGGGATGATCGGCATCGTGGATGACGACCCCGGCGTCAGGACGCTGCGCGACGAGATCCTCGCTGCCGCCGATGCGACCGAAGCCCGACTGCGACGGCTGGCCTCGGACCTTACGGGCGTGCTGCGTGCCCGACGGAACGCGCCACGGGAAACGGCGGCACACCTGGATGGCACAGCCGCCGTGCTGCAGCGGCAGATCAGCGAAGGTGTTGCGGCGTACGGGGAGTTGGTCTCCGCGGCGAGCGAAGCAGCGTCCGCGTCGAGTGAGCTGGCCGATCGCACGGCCCGTCCCGGCCTCCCGACGTCGTCACGCGCGCCTGCGCCGGCCCTGGCCGGCGGGACGCCGCACCCGGAACTCGAGCAGCCGATCGACCAACTGCGAGCGCTTGCCGCCGGAATGCGCGAGCTCACCGACGACTGATCGCGGGTGGTGAGCGGCTGGTCACGCCGGTGCGGCACCGGTCAGGTTCCTGCTGAGGTGCCGGCGCTCAGGCCTGGCCACAGCAGGTCCATCAGCTTGTCCGGCATGGCGGCGGCCAGGCGGCCGGCGTTGTGCAGCTCCAACATGATCGGCCCGATGAGTGCTGCCGCGGCGAGTGCCACGTCGAGATCGGCCCGAAGTTCCTGGCGCTCGATGCCCCTTCGCAGCACCGCGAACAGCCATTGGCGCCGCGGCATGATGACGCGGTCGAAGTACTCCGCGTAGAGGTCGGGCTGGCTGACCCGGTATGTCATCATCCGGGGCATGATGCGCCCGGACAGGGAGTCAGCATCGCGGCTCGCGATGTGGTGCAGCGCCGTCATCAGCAGTTCCCTGGTGGAGCGATCGGACGCCGCGTCCGCTGGGGCGGGGAAGTCGTCGTTCAGCGCGGCCAGGGCGTCAAGAACAAGCTCCCGCTTGCCGGGCCAACGCCGGTAGATGGTCGCTTTGCTGACGCCCGCCGCTACGGCTACCGCTTCCAGGCTCAGCGCGTGGTAGCCCTCGTCGGCGAACAATTCGAGCGTGGCATTTACGATTGCCCGGTCCGCCCGCTGTTCGCGTGGGCGGCCGGGCTTGCGCGCGACCCTGGCGGGGTTTTTGCTCACTGCTGCCCGCTCACGGCCGCCCGGTCGAGTCGGCGGCGCCGACCGGGAATCGCTCGCCGTGCCGGCCACCGTTTCCGTTCACACCCGGCCCGTCGGTGATGACGCCGGGCGCGTCCGCGGTGCCGTTGTGACGCGGGCCTGAATTGCCGTCATGGGCTGCGGCGGCGAGCACGGCGGCGCGGTCCACGGCGTGCCGTCCGACCGAGACGGTGCGAGCGCTTTCCGCTGCGGTCGAGGGCCCGTCCTCGGCCGCCGCGTGCCGGCCAAGAGTGGACGGCGACGAACCGTTGATCTGCGAGATGGCTTGCGATGCAACCGATCCCGAGCGCGCCAAGGCTGTCCCCCGGTCCGGTGTCTGCGGCTCCCGGGTCGACGTCAGAGCAGCGGTATCAACGGCCGGTGCTGCGGCATCGTCGGCGGTCGGCGGCCCCCCGGGTCCCGATCCGGCCCACGCGACCGTTTCTGCCTCGGCCGGCAACCTCAGCAGGATCACTGCGATCGCTATCACCAACAGGCCCGCCGAGACGAACGCGGCGGTGTGCAGGGCCGGCAAGAACGAGTCGTTGGCGACCTGCCTGAGCTGATCCACCGCTGATGCGGGCACCGAACCGCCCGCGGCCAGTCGGTCGGCAACCTCGTTCGTACCGCCGATGGAATCGGTGGCCGCCGCGAGAGCCTCCGGCGGGAGTCCTCTTCCGGCGAGCAGCGGGCTGATGTTGTTGCTGTAGACGGTGCTGACCACCGAGGACAGGACGGCGACGCCCAGCACTGCGCCGACCTGCCGCACGGTGTTCTGCACCGCGGATCCGGAACCGGATCGCTCGGGCGGTGTGGCCAGCGTCATCCGGGTGGTGGACGGCGCGATGGTGTTGCCCAATCCGAAGCCGAAGGTGACGCCGATGATGACGAGGAACCACACCGGGGTGTCGGGGGTGAGGAAGGCGAAACACAACAGGCCCGCTAGTGCGAAGGTGAGTCCGACGGTGATGACCGCGCGCGCGCCGAAACGGTTCACCATCCCCGAGCTGCGCGGCGCGCCGAGCAGTTGGCCGACGGCGAACGGCAGCACCAGCAGCCCGGCCTGCAGAGGCGACCAGCCACGGACGATCTGGTAGTAGAACGTCAGGAACAGCAGCGTGCCCTGCATCGCCGCGAAGGCCAGCGAGACGCCGGTCAGCGGAACCGAGAACGACCGGATCTTGAAGAGCGAGAGATCGATGGAGGGATGCTTGCTCTTGGCTTCGTAGTAGACGAAGCCCGTGAGGATCAGCGCACCGACGATTGCCAAGCCCCAGGTCGACAACGCCGTCCAGCCCACCGATGCAGCATTCTGGATCCCGTAGACGACCAGGAAAAGGCCGGCAACAGACAGGAGCAGGCCGATCGGGTCGAGCTTGCCGGCCCGCGGGTTCTTGGATTCCGGAACCAACATGACGATGCCGACGATTCCGATGATCACGATGGGTACGTTGATGAAGAAGACTGATCCCCAGTCGTTCCCGGTCAGCCACTTGAACCAGTTCGGGTGTTCCAGCAGCAGCCCGCCGAGGACCGGGCCGAGTGCCACCGCCCCGCCGACCGCGGCGGCCCAGACGCCGATCGCCTTGCCGCGTTCCTGCGGCGGGAAGATGACGGTGATGATCGACAGCGAGATCGGCATGACCGAGGCGCCGCCGATGCCCATGAGCGCGCGGAACGCGATCAGTTCCCCCGGGCTGCTGGCGAAGGCGCACAGCGCCGACGACAGACCGAACAACACCAGCCCGATCAGCAGGATTCGCTTGCGGCCGAAGCGATCGCCCAGCACGCCCCAGGTGAACAGCAGCGCCGCGAAGGCCAGCGAGTAGGCGTTGATGGCCCAAACCAGCTGGTTCTGGGTGGCGCCGAGGTCCTGCTGGATGGTCTTGAGGGCGACGTTGAGGATCGTGTTGTCCAGGACGACGACCAGCAGGCCGACGACGAGAACGCCCAGCGCCTTCCAGCGTTGCGGATACATCCCGGCGATCGCCTGCGGGAGAGCGGAGGCTGCGCCGGACGAGGGTGCGGAGGGGGACTGGGACATGAGCTTCCTTCGGCGCTGTGCAGCACGGGACCTGCTCGATGCAGATCAGCGGTCCATGTTCGTTCGGATGGCGCAGCCGACATGATGGCGTTCGACACCGACAACAGCCGTATGCGCCGGACTATTCCGATACGCGACGGTCTCGTATCGAATATCTTGAAGGCGCGAACGGCGCTGGTGTGCGCAGCGCAGTATGCGGGCGGGTTCCGTCAGCGCCGACGGCGCAGCGCAATGATCAGCACGACGACGGTGGTGAGCAGCCCGGCAGCGATGACCAGTTGGCCGAACGGGCTCGACATACCGGTGGGGTCCATGCCAGCAGTGTGCCGTGCAACCGGGTGGCCGCGAAGGGTGCGTCGGCTGTTGTGACGAGCCGGCCCTGTTTGGGCGCGGAGCGCGTGGGGGTCCCCGTTCGTGTGAGGGCGGTCTCGGTGGGCGCCGGCTGCTGACCGGGTGGCCGCCGGTGCGGGCGGTCGGGTGTCATCGGTAGGGTCGCGGGCGTGCGGCTGACCGAGTTCCGAGACCTGATGAAAACCCAGTTCGGGCCGCTGCGAGCGCCCTCGGTCGCCCATGATCACGTGTTCTCCGCGCTGGACGGCCGCACCGTCGACGAGGCGTTGGCCGCGGGCGAGGACCCGAAAGCCGTCTGGTCTGCGGTGTGTGACGACTTCGACGTTCCCGAGACGTTGCGGTACGGATTGCCGGATTGATCGGGGCGGGTTGACATCCGGGTCGGATCGACCGGGGGTCGGACGGTTCGACGTCGGGTGTGAAGCCTTGCGGTGACGTCCCCGCCCAGCGTCCGGCGCGTCAACACGCCGGAGTAATCTCGCCCATCGAACACGTGTACGTCTAAAGTTGTCCCCATGCGTCGATCCATCCACACTGCCTTGGCGGTTCGGGGTGGCTGTCGGTGGTCGGCTCTAGCGTCGACGTCGACAACAGAACAACCGGCATTCGTCCCACCCTCGCAAGCGCGGGTCCGGCGGACGTCGCACCGGACATCGAATGAAAGGCACGGGTAGTCATGTCGGCACCGGATCGTGAGAAGGCACTGGGCATTGCGCTGGCGCAGATCGAGAAGCAGTACGGCAAGGGCTCGATCATGCGCCTGGGTGATGACGGACGTGCGCCGGTGGAGGTGATTCCCACCGGTTCCATCGCCCTGGACGTGGCGCTGGGAATCGGCGGCCTACCGCGCGGCCGGGTCATCGAGATCTACGGCCCGGAGTCGTCCGGCAAGACGACGGTCACCCTGCATGCGGTAGCCAGTGTCCAGGCGGCCGGCGGGATAGCGGCCTTCATCGACGCGGAACACGCGCTGGATCCCGAGTACGCCAAGGCGCTCGGCGTTGACACCGATGCGTTGCTGGTCTCCCAACCGGACACCGGTGAGCAGGCGTTGGAGATCGCGGACATGCTGATTCGCTCCGGTGCGATCGACCTTGTCGTCATCGACTCCGTGGCCGCTCTCGTCCCGCGTGCCGAGATCGAGGGCGAAATGGGGGACAGCCACGTCGGTCTGCAGGCCCGGCTGATGTCCCAGGCGCTCCGTAAGATCGCCGGTGCCTTGAGCAACACCAACACCACGATCATCTTCATCAACCAGCTTCGCGAGAAGATCGGCGTGATGTTCGGGTCCCCGGAGACCACCACCGGCGGCAAGGCGCTGAAGTTTTATGCGTCCGTGCGGCTGGACATTCGGCGTATCGAGGCGCTCAAGGACGGTACCGACGTCGTCGGCAACCGAACCCGGGTCAAGGTTGTCAAGAACAAGATGGCGCCGCCGTTCAAGCAGGCGGAGTTCGACATCATCTACGGCACGGGCATCTCGCGCGAGGGCTCGTTGATCGACGTGGGAGTCGAGCAGGGCCTGGTCCGCAAGGCGGGTGCTTGGTACACCTACGACGGCGAGCAGCTCGGGCAGGGTAAGGAGAATGTGCGAACGTTCCTGCGGGAGAACCCGGACGTCGCGAACGAGATCGAGAAGCGGATCAAGGAAAAGCTGGGCATCGGCGCCCGGATCGATCTGGACGTGCCGGCGCCGGCACCCGTCGACTTCTGATCGGTCGTGACCGCTAGGAACACGGCGGCTACCAATACCGGGTCAGGGAGCGCAGCGGTGTCGCCCGATCCCGAGGTGAAACAGCGGCTCATCGCTGAGCTCGCGGCGCGGTTGGCCGCGATCCAGTCACGGCCCCGCGTACCCGGCAGCCCAGCCGGCGGCGACACCTCCGGCACGGATCGGCGCGTCCCCGAGCCCGACACCGCCCGCACCGTCGCCTCCAGTGCCGACCTCGTTGACACCGATCCCGTGGTTGCCGATCTCGTGGTTGCCGACACCGTGGTTGCCGACACCGTCGATGTAGGACAGGAGGACCACGCTGACCAACTGTGTCCGCCCTCGCCCCGGTACGGATCACCCCGCCGCAGCTCGTCGTTGTCGGATGGCCCGGTGCCCATCGGCACGAGTGGAACCATAGGTAGGACGCGCTCCGATCGTGGCAAGGGTACCGAGCCGGGCGGCCACCCCGAGGACGATCTCGGGGATCCGGAGACGGTGGCCCGAGCAATCTGCCTTCGGCTGCTGACCGGCGCTGCTCGGCCGCGGGCCGCTCTTGCGGCGGCGCTGCGGTCGCGCGGCATACCGGACGATGTCGCCGACCGCGTCCTGGGCCGGTTCACCGAGGTCGGGCTGATCGACGACCGGGCGTACGCCGATGCCTACGTCGCCGCGAAGCACCGGCAGCGCGCGCTCGGAGCAACCGCCCTGCGCACAGAACTTCGACGCAAGGGGGTCGACGAGGAAACGGTTCTGCAGGCGGTGCGGACCATCGACCAGGACGCGGAACGGGACCGCGCCCGGGCTCTGGTCCGCCGACGGGTGGACGCCGCGATGGCGAACGGTGAGGCGGCCGCTCGACGCCGACTGGTGGGTCTGCTCGCCCGGCGCGGTTACTCAGCGGAACTTGCTCTTGGTGTCGTCGACGAGGCGCTGGAGCAGTACCTGCGGGACGAGGTGTCGAAGTGATGGGACCCGGGCGTTCGGGCGTCTGACCGTTCGTATGAGCATCTGATCACGGCGAAAGATGGTTCCTCGACCGATACCGATTACGGAGCGTAACGAGAGTCGCGCTGCGACCCCTGTCCGGTGATTGCCGTAATGACCATCGCCTATGCCGCTCGTAGGGTCTCTGACCTGCCACGTGGGCGGTCCGCAGCGGGTCGGCTTGACCCGTGCGTTGTCGCTCCTTAATCTCGGAAGTAACAGGAGAGTCACACTGCGCGCACCGCCTGGCTGCGCGGCCGATAGCGGCGACTGTGCCGCACCCGCTCTGGCCCGCCAGAGATGTTCTCGTTGGCGGCTTTCACCGTCGATGTGGTTGTTGGTCGTACCGCTGGCCGGTGTCGTCCTTGGCCCTCCTGCCGTCCACCAGACATGGACGGCCCGCCCCGCTCGGGCTGCCGTCCCCGCCGCGGCAAGATGAGGGAGGGTCGAGATGTCCGACGTTCTCGTCATCGTGGTCATCGGCGCACTGGCGACGGCACTGGTCGCAGTCGTGCTCAGGCGCCGACCGCCCGCCGCGCCGGCTTTCGATCAGGACGCGCTACGCCGGCTCGTCGAGCAGGCGGTCACCCGCTCGGGCCGCGAGCCCGATATCTCCGAGTCCACCCAGGAAGCCGCGCCGGACCTCGGCAGGTTCGCACTGCTCAGCCACGAGGCGACCGCCGCCGCCGACGCCGCCGAGGCTGTCCGGCGGACCGCAGCGGAAGCCGCGGACGACCTGCGCTCCCGGTCACGCGAGGACGCCGAGCAGCTCAGGGCTGATGCCAGGGCCGAGGCCGAACGCACGCTGGGGGCGGCGCGGGCCCAGGCGCTGGAGTTGCGGCAATCGCTGGTGTCAGAGCGCAACCGCATCACGGTAGAGGCCACCGCCGCTCTGGCCGATGACCGTCGAGAGCTGCAGCAGGCAGAACTGCGGTTGCGGGAGGCGTCCGATGCGTTGGAGCAGGAGCAGCGTGAGCTGACTGCGGACCGTCGCAGAATCGGCTCGGAGCAGGGCGAACTGGTGGCCACGAAGAAGTCGCTGGAGGCCAGGACCGTCGCGCTGGAGGCGGAGAACGCAGAGCTCATGTCCACGAGGCGCGAACTCGACGAACGGCAACAGGAACTCGTGTCCGCCGCGGCCGCTCATCAGGCGGAGCTCGTCCGGATCTCGGGGCTCACTGCGGAGGCCGCACGGGCGGAACTCCTGTCCGGACAGGAGGAAGCGGTCCGCCGGGACGCCGCAATGATGATTCGGCGCGTCGAGTCGGAGGCGCAGCAGACCGCGAAGCAGCGGGCCAGGGCAATCGTTGCCGAGGCCATCCAGCGGGTTGCCTCCGACCAGACCGCACAGACCGTCGTCGCCGTCGTGCACCTGCCCGCCGACGAGGTCAAGGGCCGCATCATTGGCCGCGAGGGCCGCAACATCCGTGCCTTCGAGACGGTGACCGGGGTCAACGTCATCATCGACGACACCCCCGAAGCTGTCCTGCTGTCCTGCTTCGACCCGGTCCGCCGGGAGATCGGCCGGATCACCCTCGAGATGCTCATCGAGGACGGACGGATCCATCCGCACCGCATCGAGGAGGCCTACGAACGGGCCCGCGACGAAGTGGACGTGCTGTGCCAGCGGGCCGCCGAGGACGCACTGCTCGAGGTCCGGATCTCCGACCTGCACCCGGATCTTGTCAGCCTCATCGGCCGGCTGAAGTACCGCACCTCTTACGGGCAGAACGTGCTGGGACACCTGGTCGAGACAGCGCACATCGCGCGCGGCATGGCCTCCGAGCTCGGGATCGATCCGACGGTGGTCAGCCGCGGCGCCTTCCTGCACGACATCGGTAAGGCCCTGACCCACGAGGCGCAGGGGTCACACGCCCTCGTCGGCGCGGAACTGGCCCGTCGGTACGGCGAATCCGAGGACGTCGTGCACTGCATCGAGGCGCATCACGACGAGGTTCTGCCGACGACGGTCGAGGCGGTGCTGACGCAGGCCGCGGACGCCTGCTCGGGCGGGCGGCCCGGCGCCCGGCGGGACTCGCTGGAGTCCTACGTGCAGCGGCTGGAGAAGATCGAGGCGATCGCCCACTCCAAGCGCGGCGTCGAGAAGGTCTTCGCCATGCAGGCCGGCCGGGAGCTGCGGGTGATGGTCAAGCCCGACGTCATCGATGACCTGGAGGCCCATGTGCTCGCACGCGAGGTCGCAAAGCAGATCGAGGAGGAGCTGACCTACCCCGGGCAGGTACGGGTCACCGTGGTCAGGGAGTCGAGGGCCACCGAGATCGCCCGCTAGCAGATCGTGCACGAGTGACTCGCGGCGCCGGCACCACAGGTCAGGCTGGGCGTCGCCTGGTCGATCTGACCGGACCTCAGCGCACCTCGTCGACGCCCGGCACGCCGACCACCTCGACCCTCTGCCTGGCCGCCATCAGGTCGTTCTGCGCGGCGTCATCGATTTTCACCATGCGGCCGCCACCGCCCCGCGTCCGCAACCTGCGTTCCAGGTACTGCGAGGACGTGCTCAGCGACATGTTGATCACGATGTAGATCAGTGCCACCACCACGTAGGTCGGCAGCAGGTTGCCGTAGAAGCTCGCGGAGGTGTTCGCCGCCCGGCGCAGTTCGACATAGCCGACCAGGATTCCGCCCAGCGCCGTGTCCTTGACGATGACCACCAGCTGACTGACAACCGCCGGCAGCATCGTGGTGACGGCCTGCGGCAGCAACACGATCGTCATCAGCTGCGCCTTGTTCAGACCGATCGCGAGGGCGGCCTCCGTCTGGCCGCGGGGCACCGCCAAGATGCCGGCACGGACGACCTCGGCCAGGACCGACCCGTTGTAGAGCACCAGGCCGATGACGACCGCAGCGAACGGGCTCGAGACGCCGAGAACGGCGAACCACAGCTGGAAGGCGAACAGCATCAGGATGATCACCGGGATGGACCGGAAGAACTCCACCACCACGCCGGCCGGCCAGCGCAGCCAGGCGTGCTCGGACAGCCGCGCGATCCCCAGCAGTGCACCGATCGGCAGCGCGATGATCACACTGACGACCGCCGCCTGCAGCGTCGCCCAGAGGCCCGGGAGCAGGTAAGTCGTCCAGTTCTGCCCCTCGAGGAAGGGCGACCACTTTGCCGACTCGAGCTGATCCTTCGAGGCCAGGATCGACAGCACCCACCAGACGAGCGCGGCCAGCGCAATACCGAACAGCACACTGATGATGAGGTTGAGCCGCTTGGCCTTCGGCCCGGGAATGTCGTAGAGGACGCTCGCCCGGTCGCTCATCGTTTCACCGCGTTCCGCTCGGCGAGCGCACCGAACAGCAGGCCGGTCGGCAGGGTCAGGATGATGAATCCCGCCGCGATGACGAGGAACACCGCGGTGAACTTGTCCGCCTCGTTCTCGATCAGCGTGTTCATCAGCACCGCAGCCTCCGCGACGCCGATCGCGGACGCCACGGTCGTGTTCTTCGTCAGGGCGATCAGCACCGAACCCAGGGGTGCGATGACGGCCCGGATTGCCTGCGGCAGCACCACGATCCCCAGCACCTGGGTGAAGGTCAGGCCGATCGCCCGTGCGGCCTCCGCCTGGCCGGCGGGCACCGTGTTGATCCCGGAGCGGATTGCCTCGCACACGAAGGTCGAGGTGTAGAGGATGAAGCCGACCACGGCAAGCCGGAAATTCTGGTTGTCCAGGAAAGCCTGCGGGTTGACCCCGGCCTCCCTGGTGGCCAACCGGACGCCCAGCTGATTGGCGATGACCTGGCTCATCATGATGATGATCAGGGTCAGCGGGATGTTGCGCATGACGTTGACGAAGCCGCCGCCGAACCGGCGCATCAGCGGCACCGGACTGACCCGCATCGCCGCGAGGAGCACGCCGAGGATGAAGGAGCCGATCGCCGACCAGAACGTCAGCTGCACGGTCAGCCAGAACGCGCCGATGACGTCGTATCGGGGGTCGGACAGGAAGCTGAAATCCACCTGCGCTCCTCGTGTCTGTTCAGCTGCCGAACCGGCGGCCCCGGGTCATCACCCGCGGCCGCCGGCCCGCATCGTTCGTCAGCTACCGGGGGTCGGCGGCGCGGGGATCGCGAAGCCGGACGGACCGACGGTGCTCTCCAGCGCCTTCTTCCAGCTGCCGTCATCGATCATCGACTGGATCGCGGCGTTGATCGCCTCGGTACCCGCGGTGTCACCCTTCTTCAGGCCGATGCCGTAGTTCTCCGTGGAGAATCCCTTGCCGACCAGCTTGAGCTCGCCGGGGTACTGCGCGGCATAACCGGCAAGGATGACGTCATCGGTGGTGACGGCATCGACGGCGCCGGCGCGCAGTGCCTCCACGCATTCGGTGTAGGTGCCGTATTCCTGCAGTGCCACGTCCGCGGCGTAGGTGTCCTTGACCTTCTGCGCGGAGGTCGATCCGGTCACCGAGCACAGGATCTTCCCGGCCATCGCCTCCGGCCCGGTGATCGAGGTGTTGTCGCTCTTCACCAGCAAATCCTGGGCCGCAATGAAGTACGGACCGGCGAAGTCGACCTTCTCCTTGCGGGTGTCGGTGATGGAGTAGGTGGCGGCGATGTAATCGACCTCGCCGCGTTCGATCAGACCCTCGCGCTCGGCAGACTTCGATTCCTTGAACTGGATGCCATCGGCCGGGACGCCGAGTTGGTCGGCGACGTACTTGGCGACCTCCACGTCGAACCCGGTAAAGGTGCCGTCGGGGTTCTTGAGGCCGAGTCCCGGCTGGTCGAACTTGATACCGACGACCAACTTGCCGTTCTTGGCGTCGGTCAGCACCTTCGAGTTGCCGGCGGCGGCCGACCCGCCGGCCGACGTCGCGGAAACGGCCGCCGAGCTTGCGTCGCTGCCGGCGGAACTCGCCGCGCTGCCTGCCTCGCTCGCCAAGCTGCCGACTGCCGATGTCGCGTCCGCGGCGACACTGCCCGCCGCGCTCGTCGCTTCTGCCGCGGCGCTGGTGACGCTCGACACGGCGTTCTCGGCGCTGCTGCCGCAACCCGTCACGACGAGCGTCAGCGCAGCCGCCCCCGCGACGGCGGATGCAATCTTGCGAAGTCTCATTCGGTCGTTCCTTCCGGTGATCTCGGCGCGGGTCGGTCCCGGCCGCAGGTCAATGAGTGAGGATCTTGCTGAGGAAGTCGCGCGCCCGGTTGCTCGTGGGATTGGTGAAGAACTCCTCCGGCGGCCCGTCTTCGACGATCTCGCCCTCGGCCATGAACAACACCCGGTCGCCGGCCTTGCGGGCGAAGCCCATCTCGTGGGTGACGACGACCATCGTCATGCCCTCCTTGGCGAGCGAGACCATGACGTCGAGCACCTCGTTGACCATCTCGGGATCCAGCGCGCTGGTCGGCTCGTCGAACAGCATGACCTTGGGCTGCATTGCCAGCGCACGCGCGATGGCCACCCGCTGCTGCTGGCCGCCGGACAGCTGAGCGGGCAGCTTGTCCTTCTGCTCGGCGATGCCCACCCGTTCGAGCAGCGAGACCGCGAGGTCGTCGGCGTCATTCTTGTTCATCTTTCGGACCTTGATCGGTCCCAGGGTGACGTTCTGCAGGATTGTCTTGTGCGCGAACAGGTTGAACGACTGGAACACCATGCCGACATCGGCCCGCAGCTGCGCCAGGCCCTTGCCCTCCGCCGGCAGCGGTACGCCGTCGATGGCGATGCGTCCGGAGTCGATCGACTCCAGCCGGTTGATCGTCCGGCACAGGGTCGACTTCCCGGACCCGGACGGTCCGATGACGATGACCACCTGACCCGCCGGCACCTGCAATTGAATGTTCTTGAGCACGTGCAGCTGCCCGAAGTGCTTCTCGACATCGTCCATGCTGATCATCGGACGACCCCCACCGTTCATCGCGGCGTCGCTGGTTGTTGGCTCTGCGGTCACACGCCCTCCCGACGGGATTGTTCCGCGGTAGGTCCTCCGCAGGTGGATCGAGACTGTCATAAGAGCCCGGCAGCGGCACCGTTCGAGGAGCCCGGTCACCAAACCTTTACTCAAATGGCGGGATCGTCTGCGCTGCGTAACCATTTCGTCCGGTTGTGCTCACCCGCGGTGATGGTGAGCGGGGAATCGCGCTGTGCCGAACGCGGGTCCACCGCAGGCCCGCTCTCGTCCGGTCTCGGCTGCGGTTGTCATGATCTGCGGCACGCAGCGGAGCGCCGAACGGTTCTGCAGCACGTCAATCGCGGTACGGTCGGCCCGGCGGGCGACGTACCCTGATCGGCGTGAGTTCCCCTGTTGCCGACCGGGTGAGCGGTCGCCCGCACCCGGACGCCCGCACGTATCAGGTCCGCACCTACGGCTGCCAGATGAACGTGCACGACTCCGAGCGGCTGTCCGGGCTGCTCGAGCAGGCCGGATATCAGTCGGCGACGGCCGGCGAGCAGGCCGACATCGTCGTCTTCAACACCTGCGCCGTCCGGGAGAACGCGGACAACAAGCTGTACGGCAATCTCGGCCACCTGGCGTCGGTGAAGGCCAAACGTCCCGGCATGCAGATCGCCGTCGGCGGATGCCTGGCGCAGAAGGACCGTCGTGAGATCCTGCGCAGGGCGCCGTGGGTCGACGTCGTGTTCGGCACGCACAACGTGGGATCGCTGCCGACGCTGCTGGAACGCGCGCGGCACAACGAAGAGGCACAGCTGGAGATCCTCGAATCCCTCGAGGTGTTCCCGTCGTCGCTGCCTGCCAAGCGGGATTCCCAGTACGCCGGGTGGGTGTCGATCTCGGTCGGCTGCAACAACACCTGCACCTTCTGCATCGTCCCCTCGCTGCGCGGAAAAGAGGCCGACCGGAGACCGGGCGACATCCTTGCCGAGGTCGAGATGCTCGTCGCCGACGGTGTTCTCGAGGTGACCCTGCTCGGGCAGAATGTGAATTCCTACGGTGCCCAGTTCGGCGACCGGACGGCCTTCGCGAAGCTATTGCGGGCCTGCGGCACCATCGACGGGTTGGAACGGGTGCGTTTCACCTCCCCCCATCCCAAGGACTTCACCGCCGACGTCATCGATGCGATGGCGCAGACCGCCAACGTCTGCCATCAGTTGCATATGCCGTTGCAGTCCGGCTCGGACCGGGTGCTGCGGGCGATGCGCCGCTCGTACCGGAGCGAGCGCTACCTCTCGATCCTGTCGCAGGTGCGCGAGGCGATGCCCGATGCCGCGATCAGCACCGACATCATCGTCGGTTTCCCCGGCGAGACGGAGGACGATTTCCAGGCGACGCTCGACGTAGTACAGGCATCGAACTTCGCCGCCGCGTTCACCTTCCAGTACTCGCCCAGGCCCGGGACGCCGGCAGCGAGCATGCCGGATCAGGTCCCCCGTGAGGTCGTCACCGAACGGTTCCAGCGGCTGATCACGGTCGTCGACGCCTCGGCGCTCGCCGGTAACCAGGCATTGGTGGGCTCGCAGGTGCAACTGCTGGTGGCCACTGGGGAAGGTCGTAAGGACCAGGGCAACGGCCGGCTGTCGGGGCGGGCTCGCGACGGGCGACTGGTGCACTTCGCGCCCCGCGGCAGCATCGACCGGTCGATCCGTCCCGGTGACGTCATCACCACCGGCATCGGATACGCCGCCCCGCATCATCTCGTCGCGGACGGCGATGTGTTGACCCATCGGCGGACGCGGGCCGGTGACCGCTTCGAGGCCGGTGCGGCGCTGCGGACGCCCGGTGTCGGGCTCGGTATGCCGGGCGTGGGACGTGCGTCGGTGGTTTCGCCGGTGTCGGCTTGCTCGACCGGCTGACGCCCTTCGGATCTCCTGACGACAGGCTCCCCATGCTCAGGATCGGCGTTCGGCGGTCAATGCAGCACCGGCCCGCTCCGATGTGCCAGCTCCGCGGTCGGACGGACCAGCAGGTCCGCGCGGTCCCGGCAGGCCAGCACGATCGCCGCGTTGCGACCGTCCGTCCCGCTGACGGCGCGATTCAGGGCGGCGTCGGGTGCGCGGCCGAACCTGATGTGGCGCCGCACAAGTCGCTCGATCCTGACGTCCTCCGGGACGTCGAGGAACCACACCTCCGTCACGAGGTCGGGTATTCGGTCCCACGGCGGCGAGTCCAGCAGTAGATAGTTCCCTTCGGTGACGACCACCCGGGCGGCCGGCCGCACCGGCACGGCTCCGGCGATCGGCTCCTCGAGGTCACGGCGGAACTGCGGGGCATAGACGGTTTCCGCGTCGACCGCGGCAAGCCGTTCCAGGAGAGCGACATACCCAGCTGCGTCGAAGGTTTCGGGGGCTCCCTTCACCTGCGCAAGTCCGGCGTCGTCGAGCACGGCCTGGGCCAGGTGATAGCCGTCCATCCCGACCAGCGCCGCATCCGGTCCGCATGCGGCAACCACAGCAGCCGCCAGGGTCGACTTGCCCGCGCCTGGTGCGCCCGCGATTCCGATGATCACCCGCCGGTTCGGTCCGGCGGACTCGGACAACCTGCGGATCCGGCTGGCCAGGGCGTCGGTATCCGCGGGCAGTACCGTTCGGCCTGTTCCGGTCACGGGTGCAGCAGTGCTCGGCGTCGCTGTCCTGCTCAACCGTCCACGGCGCTTTGAGCGGTGCGCAGCCATTCTTCCCATTGCCGGGCCTGTGCCTCGGCGTCGCGTGCCTTCCGTTCGTCGCCGGCGGCGCGCGCCTTCGCGGCCTGTGAGCGGTAGGAATCGACCCGAGACCGGAACTGCTCGACCCGCGCCGAGGTTTCCGGATCGGTCCGGCGCCAATGCCGGTCCTCGGCGGATTTCACCCTTTCCTCGATGGTGCGCAGTCGGGTGTCGAAATCGCGGATGCGTTCGCGCGGAACCTTACCGGCTGCCTCCCAGCGCTCGTGGATGGAGCGCATCTTCGCCTTCGCAGCGTCCAGACCCTTGGCGGGGTCTACGGTCTCGGCTTCGGCGAGCAACTTCTCCTTCACCGCGGCGTTGGCCGCGAACTCGGCGTCACGATCGGAGAACGTCTTGTTCCGGCGGGAGAAGAATTTCTCCTGCGCGGCGCGGAACCGGGCCCACAGTGCATCTTCGACATCCCGCGGCGCGCGGCCGGCCGCCTTCCATTCCTCCATCAGGCCCCGGTAGGCGGCGGCCGTTTCGCCCCAGTCGCTGGCGTCGGACAGCTCTTCCGCGCGGGCGATCAACCCTTCCTTGGCATCCTTTGCCGCGCCGCGCTGCTTGTCCAGTTCGGCGAAGTGCGACCCGCGGTGCCGGGTGAACGTGTCGCGGGCCTTCGCGAACCGCTTCCACAACGTGTCGTCGGTCTTCCGGTCGATGCCGCGGATCGTCCGCCATTCGTCGACGATGGCCTTGAGGCGGTCGCCGGTCGCCTTCCACTGGGTGGAGTCGGCGAGCGCTTCCGCCTCCTCGCACAGCGCCTCCTTCGCCGTGATGGCGGCGGTCCGGGCGGCGGTCCTCGCGTGCGAGGCACCGGCGATGGCGGCGTCCGCTGCGCCGATGACGATCTCCAGCCGTGCGGCCGCACCGTCCAGGTCGCCGATCGCGGGCAGCGTGTCGACCGACTCCCGCAGCGTGATGGCGTGCGCCTTGGTGGCCTTCGGATCGCCCGTGCCCGATGCGAGACGTGCTTCCAGCAAGGCGATCTCGGTGGAGAAATCGTCGAACTTCCGACCGAAGTGCTGCAGGCCGGCGTCGACGTCACCGGCCTGCCAGTTCCCGATCGCCCGCTCGCCCGCGGCGGTGATGACGTAGACGACGCCGTTCTCCTCGATCCGCCCCCACAAGTGCGGGTCGACCGGCTCGATGACGGGTTCCACGACGACGGCGTGCGTACCGGGCTGACCGTGGTGCGCCGGCACCGGACTGGGTCGGCCACCCGGCCGGCCGCCCGGGCCGCCGGGTCGACCGGATCTGGGTCGCTGACCGGCCGGTCGAGAACCGTGGGGTCCGTCGGGTCGGGACTTCGGGACGCCCGTAGCGGGCGATTCCCGCGAGTCGGATGCGGGTTCCTCCGGCTGGGGTGCTGGCTCGGCACCGGCTGGCGTCAGTTCCGGTTCGGCGGCGGACTCCGTGGCGGGCACCAGGGCATCGGCGCCGGCGCCGGATTCGCTCGGTGTATCCGAGGCAGTCGGCGTTTCGGTCGGCGCGAGGTCCGGCTCGGCAGTCGACACGACGTCCGCAGCCGCGACCGACGTGAGGTCCACGGTCTCGGCGGAGGGGACGTCCACAGTCTCGGCGGACCGGACGTCCACGGTGGACGGCTCCTGCGCGGGTGCCGGGACGTCCGACGGCGTCGCGGTGGGCATCGGCTCCGGTCGCGTGACCGGCGTCCCGGTGGGCATCGGCGTGACCGGTCGCAGGGGTTCGACGGTCGGCATGGCCGTGGTCGCCTGCGGTGACAGCCCGGGGCCATCCGGGGCAACGGCCCTTGGATCCGGGTGCGGGATCTCGGGGAAGTCCGGCACCTCCGGGGACGGATCCGGTCCGTCCGGTTGCGGCGACGGGATGTCCGGTCCACGTGGAGGTTCCGGGATCGTGTCCTCGTCGCCGCGGGGCGTCGTGTCGAGGTGCGGGCCGGGGTAGCTGTCGTCGGACATGGACGGACCTTCCTACTGCTCGAGGGAGCCCGCGGGCACCCGGCACCCTGCGGTGCCCCAGACAACATGAAATGCGCTGCCGGCTGACGTGGCCGACGTCACGTCCAGTGTGCCCGTCCGTGCTGGTCGGGGCGAGTGGGGGTCGCCAGCAGCAAGAACAGGTGCGTCACCGCCGTCTGCGACCGCCTCCGAGCGGCGACCCCGTCGTCGGATTGCCGATTAGCCTGCACTGGTGATTGTGGCAGCAGCGGTATGTCCCGGTGCGCCGTTTCTCGTCGACGGGGTAGCCGATGCGCTGGCCCGACGGGTTCCGGAACTCATCGTCGCGTGCGGTATTGCTGTCGGCGGTCTTGCAGGTGCGGACGCCATCCTGTTGCTGAGCACCGGCCGCCGGAACCGCGTCCCGGCTCGCAGCCGCGACCCCGCGGCAGGGTCCGACGTCGCGACCCGGTCCGCCTCCATGCACGGTCCGCAGGATCTCTCCCGACGGCTGATGCCTGGAACGGTGCTTCGGGCCTCCGGTTTTCGTCGCGGTGACCGCGCCGCAGGCTCCGTCACCGCTCTGCCGATCGGCACCGCGCCACCGATTGGCACCGCACCACCGATTGGCACCGCACCGGCGCAGAGCCCGGCCGAGATCGTGGATCCAGCTGTGGGTACGGTCGTCGGAAGTTTCCTGCTGGCCGGGGCCGGCCGCACCGTTCCGGTGACGGCGGTGGAAATTGCCGGCACCGTCGATGAGCCCGCCGCGGCGTCGGACCTGACCTCCGGCCGCAGCCGGGTAGCAGTGCTGGTGATCGCCGATGGAGCTGCCTGTCACGGCGATGCCGCGCCTGGCAGGCGAAACGACGCGGCCGGCGCGTTCGATCGGTCGCTGGCGGACGCACTGGCTGCCGGCGATCCGGCCGCGTTGGCCCGCGTCTGCGCCGATCACCGGTCCGCGCAGGACCTGCTGGCAACCGTGCAGCCGCTCGCCGCGCTCGCATCACTCACCGCCGGGCAGCCGCCGGACCGCAAGAAGTTGTTGTTCTACGGCGCCCCGTTCGGTGTCGGCTACGTCGTGAGCCTGTGGCAATGGACGTGACACGGCACCAGGCTCTGACCGGCCGCCGGTTGGTGGTGGTGGCCGGACCAACCGGCACGGGCAAGTCGGAACTGTCGCTCGATCTGGCCGATCTGCTGGATGGCGAGGTGGTCAACGCCGACTCCATGCAGCTGTACCGGGGGATGGACATCGGCACTGCCAAGCTCGCACCGCAGGACCGCCGGGGCGTCCCGCACCACCTGCTGGATGTGCTGGATATCCGGCAGACCGCGACGGTTGCGTTCTACCAACGGGACGCAAGGGCGGCAGTCGAGGCGATTCTCGAGCGCGGACGCACCCCGATCCTCACCGGTGGTTCGGGCCTCTACATCCAGTCCGTCATCGACGATATCCGTTTTCCCGCAACGGATCCCGCGGTAAGGTCTCGCTTCGAGCAGGAACTGCGGCAGGTGGGGATCGGCGTGCTGTTTGCCAGCCTGCAGGCACTCGATCCGGCCGCCGCCCTGGCGATCGGGCCCGCGAACGGCCGCAAGATCGTCCGGGCGCTGGAGGTCATCGAGCTCACCGGACAGCCGTTCACCGCGTCGCTGCCGCACTGGGGGGATCCCCGGTACGACGCTGTGCTGCTCCGCCTGGACCGGCCGAACGCCGAGCTCGATGACCGGCTCGAGAAGCGGGTTCGGGCCATGGTGGCCGCCGGATTCGTCGACGAGGTGACAGCGCTCGACGCCGCCGGCCTGCGCGACGGCGTCACCGCGTCCCGGGCATTGGGGTACGCCCAGCTGCTGGCGGTGCTCGACGGCGAGAGCGATCTGGAACACGCCATCGCGGCCACGGCGGCGGCAACCCGCCGTTTCGTCCGCCGTCAGCGGTCGTGGTTCCGCCGGGACGAACGGATGATCGACCTGGACGCCGGCGACCCGAACCTCACCGAGCGGGCCATGGCAGCGCTGTCGGTGAGGGCCGCCGTACGCTGAATCGGTGACCGCGCCGGATCTGCGAATCGCGCCGCCGCCGGGCGGGCGGTCGACGGCGGCCGGCACCGGCGCAGCCGGCACCGGTGCAGCCGACACCGGCGCAGCCGACACCGGTGCAGTCGACACCATCAGCGGCGTCCCGTTCCTCAAAGGTCACGGCACGGAGAACGATTTCATCCTGCTGCCGGACCCGGACGGCGGCTTGGACATCAGCCCGGCCCAGGTACGGGCGCTGTGCGACCGGCACGCAGGTCTCGGCGCCGACGGCGTCATTCGAGTCCTTCCGGCGCCCACCGATAGCACGGCGAGATTCGTGATGGATTACCGCAACGCCGATGGGTCGCTCGCCCAGATGTGCGGCAACGGCGCCCGGCTGTTTGCCAGGTATCTGGTCGATGCCGGTTGGGCACCCGCCGGGCGGGTGGTATTCCAGACACGAGGCGGCCTGCGGGTCGCCGACGTCCCGGCCCGTGGCGACGTGACCATCGGAATGGGCCCGGTGCGGTTGGGCGACCAGGCGTCCGCACGGGTGAACGGCATCGAGTACGCCGGTGTCGCAGTCGATGTCGGCAATCCGCACCTCGTGTGCCTGACCGATGTCCCGCTCGACTCGCTGGACCTGAGTCGCCAGCCGGGCATCGATCCGGGGGCATTTCCGGAGGGCGTGAACATCGAGTTCGCCTGCGTGCGGGGACGGGATCGGGTCGCCATGCGGGTCCACGAGCGCGGCGTCGGCGAGACCCGTTCCTGTGGCACCGGCACGGTCGCTGTCGCGGCGGCGTACCTGGCCGCCACCGGCCGCTCGACGGGAACCGTTGCGGTATTTGTCCCTGGCGGGGCCGTTTCGGTGACGGTGACCCCGGTCGACTCCAGCCTGACCGGTCCCGCGCTGGTGCTCGCCACCGGAACCATCGACGGGGCTTTCTGGCACGCACACCGATAGCCATTCCGATGTTCGGGGTGACCCTGTGCTGATTCGGACAGAAAAACATTGGCCATCCGTGGCACCCTGGGGACATATGAGTGATCAGTTTGTTTCCCCCGCCACCCGGTCGGCCACTGCCGCCGGAATCCAGCCGCCGGGGCAGCTGGCCGGCACCGGCCGGACCCAGTTCGTCCCGGGAAGCGGAAGAAGTGATAAGGCGCCGACCGACGACGGCACGCCGCGCCGTTCCGAGACCCAGTCGAACGCCACGGGCAGTACCGCGACAACCATTGATAGGACGGACAGCATTTACGAATTCACCTTTTCCCAAGGCGCCGCCGCCGACGACGAGCGTCCGAGCTTCCCTGCCGCGGCGGGCCGATTCGACGACGACGAGGCCCTCCTCGACGGGTACGGCACGCAAGGCGACCGTGACCTCGCGGACCGCGCCGCGCTGCGCCGCGTTGCCGGACTGTCCACCCAGCTCCAGGACGTCACCGAGGTCGAGTACCGCGAGCTGCAACTCGAAAGGGTTGTGCTGGTGGGTGTCTGGGCAGGGGGTACGGCTGCCGAGGCGGAGGCTTCGATGGCCGAGCTCGCCCGGCTGGCCGAAACAGCCGGTTCAGTAGTGCTCGATTCGATCGTGCAGCGCCGCGGTCATCCGGACAGTGCGACCTATATCGGTTCGGGCAAGGTGACAGAGCTGATCGAAATCGTGGAGGGCACCGGCGCGGACACCGTCATCTGCGACGGCGAGCTGACGCCGAGCCAGCTCCGCAACCTGGAAGAGCGACTGCGCGTCAAGGTCGTCGACCGGACTGCGTTGATCCTGGACATCTTCGCGCAGCACGCCCGCTCGCGGGAGGGCAAGGCGCAGGTCGAACTGGCTCAGCTCAACTACCTGGTGCCGCGGCTTCGCGGCTGGGGTGCGGCCCTGAGCCGGCAGCGCGGTGGCCGGGTCGCGGCCGGTGCCGGCATCGGTTCCCGTGGACCGGGTGAGACGAAGCTGGAAATCGACCGGCGGCGGATCCACAAGCGGATCTCCCAGCTCAAGTCGGATCTGTCCGGGATGCGTCGGGTACGGGACACCAAGCGCTCCCAGCGCCGCGCCAATGCCGTTCCGGCGGTGTCCATCGCCGGTTACACCAACGCGGGCAAGTCCTCGTTGCTCAACCGGCTGACCGACGCCGGGGTGCTTGTCGAGGATGCCCTGTTCGCGACGCTTGATCCGACTACCCGCAAGTCGCGTACCGCTGACGGCCGGGTTTTCACCCTGACCGACACCGTCGGCTTCGTTCGTCACCTGCCGCACCAGTTGGTCGAGTCGTTCCGCTCGACATTGGAGGAGATCGCAGATTCCGACCTTCTGGTTCACGTCGTGGACGGGTCGGACGAAAGTCCCGAGGAGCAGGTCGCGGCTGTCCGCGAGGTCCTCGGCGAGATCGATGCGCTCGCGGTACCCGAAATGATCGTGGTGAACAAGATCGACACCGCCGACGAGATGACGCTGACCCGGCTGCGCCATGCACTGCCGGGCGCTCATTTTGTCTCGGCGCGCACCGGCGCGGGGATCGATGCGCTCCGCAGGGCCATCGCGGCCGAACTGCCCGACCCCGCGGTTGCGATGAACGTGCTGATGCCGTTCACCGAGGGGGCGTTGGTCTCCCGGGTGCACTCGGAGGGGACCGTGCTCGACGAGCAGCACACTGCCGACGGAACCCGGTTGCGCGCCAGGGTGTACCCGGACCTCGCGGGCGTCTTGGCACCATTTGTCGCGGTGAGCTGAATATCCGACGCCGACCGGGATGGTCGGCGGCGATCTCGGCCACGCAGAGTTCGCTGTCGCCAGGCAGGTGTTCGGGCCGCCCGGCCCGGGTAGCCTGAAAGCGCACGACGAAGGCGGGTGACCGGCCATTGTCGCGCGTCCGATCATCGTTGAGACACGAACACGCAGCGGGGCGTCACGATGCGCCGTTCATCTCGTTGAGGAGGCACAGCATGGGTGGGTTTTCTTGGTGGCATTGGGTGATCATCCTGTCGGTGTTCATCCTGCTGTTCGGTGCGAAGAAGCTCCCTGACGCCGCCCGCGGGGTAGGCCGTTCGCTGCGCATTCTCAAGTCCGAGGTCAGCGCGATGCATGACGACGAGGAGAAAGCCAAAAAAGTGCAGACCGCCGAGACGGATGCGTCCGCGTCCGTCGCGACGCCGACCGCTCAGATCATGGGAACAACGGCAACGGCGCCGCAGTACCCATCCGCGTCAACCGCGCCCGTGGTCAACGGCATCCCGGTCGTCAATTCTCCGGTCAGCACGCCCGTCGCCAATGCGGTACCCGTGGACGAACACCGAACCTGATCTCCGACGTCATCGCTCAGTGCTGTTCGTCTGTGCCGTTCCACCCTGACAAGCCGGAGCCGGCACCGGCCGTCACAGTTTCCGCAACACGGTGACGACACGACCAAGAATGACGGCATCGTCACCCGGGATAGGTTGGTAGGCCGCATTGTGCGGCATGAGCAGGACGTGGCCGTCCTTGCGACGGAAAGTCTTGACGGTCGCCTCGCCGTCGATCATGGCGGCGACGATGTCCCCGTTTTCGGCGACGGGCTGCTGGCGCACCACCACCCAGTCCCCATCGGTGATCGCAGCGTCAACCATGGAATCGCCGACGACCCGCAGCAGGAACAACGTCCCGTCGCCGACCAGGTCCCTGGGCAGCGGGAAGACGTCCTCGATCGCCTGTTCGGCGAGAATGGGACCGCCGGCGGCGATGCGCCCCACGACGGGCACGTAGATGGGTGTGGGTTGTTGCGGCGATTCCTCCATCATGTCCTCCATCGGACGGATGTCCACCGCGCGCGGGCGATTCGGGTCTCGACGCAGAAGGCCACGCTTCTGGAGCACTTTCAGCTGATGAGCGACAGACGATGGTGACTTCAGCCCCGCCGCCTGTCCGATTTCACGCACGCTGGGTGGGTAACCACGCCGTTCCACCGAATCCCTGATGACCTGCAGGATCTTGTGCTGGCGCATCGTCAGGACGCGGCCCGCCACCGGCTCGGCATCCGGGAAATCGACGACCTCGGCGGTGACATCAACCAAAACGGTCTCGATAGCAACCGTGTCGACAGCAACGGGGTCCAGATCTTCCCCCACCACGTCCGCGTCTTCCCCCACCAGGTCCGCGTCTTCCCCCACCAGGTTCGCGGCCGACGGCACCTTCCTCGCGGTGGTCTTTCGCCGGCCCGACGATGGTACGGATCGCTGTTCGACCCTGGTGCCGTCCTGGTGTGCTGCTTGGGTCCCTGCTGCCTCGCTGTCTGCGCCTTCGGTATTTGCGGCGTCGGTGTCAGCGCTGTCCGGGTGGTCGATCGCCACGGTGTCCTCCAGATGCTCGGCGGCCGGTTCGTATCTCCGCGGGTCGGCCCCGGCGGTTCCGGCCTGTGGGCAACCCTAGGTTCGTCGAGGTCACAATTCAAACATGCGTTCGATAGACACGCCGAGGAATCTTCCCACTGTCGGTGGCCCGGTGTAGAAAGCGTCCATACGTTCGATAGAACGTGCGTTCGACCGGACACCGCGATCTCTTGAGGTCCGGACGGACGTCGAGCAGCGCTGGAAGACCGGCCGCGCCGGTCAGTGAGGTCGAGGTGAGCGATGAGGACGCAGACACCGACGTCCCGTTCGGACGATCACGTACGGCTTGCCGGGCCGGTGGATCCCACGGGCTGGTTGGCGCCCGCGCCGGCCGACGGTGCAGACAGTGGCACACCGGGCACAACTGAAGCGGGCAGGCGCGCCCGACGACGAGCCGTGCGTCGAACAGGTGGGAAGGCCGGTCGGGGGTGGGCCGATCGGCGGCGCCGGGCGTCGTCCACCCGGGCGTTGACCAGGATCGGACCGGAGCCGACGGCGGTCCGTCACGCCACCGCCGACACTTCGGAGGTCGCCGACCAACCCGATCCCAGCAGTGCCTACCGGATGAGCCGCTGGGCCCGGCTCTCCCTGACGGTCATCGTGCTGACCGCGGCCGTAGTCGTGGTGGTCGCGGTGACAGCCGGCCCCTCGGCGCCACGGTTGGTGGACGTCACCGTCGCGCCGGGGGACAGCCTGTGGTCCATTGCCAGTACCTCGGCTCCCGACCGTGACCCCCGGGCGGTCATCGAAGAGATCAAACAGCTCAACGACGTCCCGGGCGATCTGCTGCCGATCGGAGTCGTCCTCCGGGTTCCGGCGTCGACAGGCTAGGGGCTCGATGGTCCGCTCGGAACAACTCTTCCGGGCTCGCACGGCCCGGTTCAGTGACATGGTGGGCCGAGGTCCGGGTACACGGTGCAAGGACCGGGCAGTTGCCGGTGACCTGCCGGTGCCTGCGAGCCGCCGGCCGTTAGCACGAATGCGACAGCAGGGTCACGCGCCGCGACTCCACGAGGACCACGATCCGCCCCGGCCGGCGGCGACAGAAGGAAAACGATGCCGATGGCGCTTGCATTCGTGGGGGTCGACAATCTACCGTCAACCCCTACATCTGGTACTTACACGGATGTAAGATATCAACAGGTTGTGCTACCTCTGATCTGTAGTTGTCCACAGCCATGGGCAGTTGCTCACCGGTGATGCACATTTCGGTCCACAGTGACCAGCCGATCCGGCCGGTCGTCTCGGTTGTCCACACGGTGTCAACAGAGCGAAGGAGGTGGCGATATGAGGTGCCCGTTCTGTCGCCACCCTGATTCGCGAGTGATCGATTCCAGGGAGATCGACGACGGTCAGGCCATTCGCCGCAGGCGGTCGTGCCCGCAGTGCTCGCGGAGGTTCACCACTCTCGAAGGTTCCCTGCTCTCGGTCGTGAAGCGGAGTGGGGTGACCGAACCTTATCGCCGCAGCAAGGTCATCGCCGGAGTGATGCGCGCCTGCCAGGGTCGTCCCGTTGATGCAGATGCGGTCGCTCAACTGGCGCAGCTCGTCGAGGAGACCGTGCGCGGCTCCGGTCAGGCGGAGGTGCCGAGCCAGGACGTCGGGTTGGCAATCCTGGGCCCATTGCGTGACCTGGACGAGGTCGCGTACCTCAGGTTTGCCTCTGTCTATCGCTCCTTCAGCTCGGCCGCGGACTTCGCCGCGGAAATCGAGGACATGAGACGCAGGACTGCGTCGGCATCGCCCGCGACGGGCTCCGGACCGATGGTTTCCGGCGGCGCAGATGTTCCCGTCGACGGCCCGGTGTCGCCGCGCGCCGCTCAGATCGACCGTGCTACCCCGGCGCTCACCGCGCCATCGACCGCACCCCTCCCGCCGCCGGTGGGAGTGGGCTGACGCCCGACAGCATCCGTCCGCAGGGCAGTGACGCCCGCCCGACCGCCCGTATCGCTCACAACTTCAGCTCCGCCGGCTTGTTTTCCGGCAGATCATCGCCGCTCCCACCGTCACCCGGGGGAGTACCACCAGGGGAAGGACCCACATGACAGAGACCATCGGTGCGCCCGGATCGTTACCCGCGGACGGGCACGCGTCGCCGGCACAGGCCCGCCGCCGCCGCCCGACGTCGTCAGAACAGGGCACCGGTGCGCGTGGTCTGCAGTTGGAGCGGGTCTTCACCACTGCCGGAGTTCATCCCTATGACGAGGTCAGCTGGCAGCGCCGGGACGTCGTGATGACGAACTGGCGCGACGGCACCGTCAACTTCGAGCAGCGCGGCGTCGAATTCCCCGAATTCTGGTCGGTCAACGCCACGAACATCGTGACGAGCAAGTACTTCCGCGGGGCCGTGGGTACGCCTGTCCGCGAGTCAAGCCTGCGGCAGATCATCGACAGGGTCGTGCGGACCTACACCGCGGCCGGCGTCGAGCACGGGTACTTCGCCACCGACGAGGACGAGTTGGTGTTCTCCCACGAGCTCACCTGGATGCTGCTGCACCAGATGTTCGCCTTCAACTCACCGGTCTGGTTCAACGTCGGAACACAGTCGCCACAACAGGTTTCGGCCTGCTTCATCCTGTCCGTCGACGACACCATGGACGCCATCCTGAACTGGTACCGCGAGGAGGGACTGATCTTCAAGGGCGGTTCCGGCGCGGGTCTCAACCTGTCCAGGATCCGTTCGTCGCGAGAGCTGCTGTCCTCCGGTGGAACCGCGTCCGGGCCGGTGTCCTTCATGCGGGGCGCCGACGCCTCCGCTGGGACGATCAAGTCCGGCGGCGCGACCCGGCGGGCGGCCAAGATGGTCGTGCTGGACGTCGACCACCCGGACATTGCCGAGTTCGTCGAGACCAAGGCGAAGGAGGAGCACAAGATCCGGGTGCTGCGTGACGCCGGTTTCGACATGGATCTCGGCGGCGAGGACATCATCTCTGTCCAGTACCAGAACGCAAACAACTCGGTGCGCGTCTCCGACGAGTTCATGCGCGCGGTGGACGGCGGTGATTCGTTCGGTCTTCGCGCGCGGCAGACCGGTGAGGTCATCGAGACCGTCGATGCCCGTGAGCTTTTCGGCAAGATCACGCAGGCCGCGTGGGAGTGCGCCGACCCCGGCATCCAGTACGACGACACCATCAACGACTGGCACACCAGCCCGGAGTCGGGACGGATCAACGCATCCAACCCCTGCAGCGAGTACATGCACCTGGACAATTCCTCGTGCAACCTTGCGTCGATCAACCTGATGAAGTTCCTGTCCGACGACGGCGTCTTCGACGGTGCGACGTTCGCCAAGGCGGTGGAGTTCGTCATCACCGCGATGGACATCTCCATCTGCTTCGCCGACTTCCCGACGCAGCCGATCGCCGAGACCACCAGGGCATTTCGCCAGCTGGGTATCGGGTACGCCAACCTCGGGGCGTTGCTGATGGCGACAGGTCATGCCTACGACTCCGATGGCGGGCGGGCGCTCGCCGCGTCGATCACTTCGCTGATGAATGCGGTGGCGTACAACAGGTCCGCCGAACTGGCCGGCGTGGTCGGTCCGTATGACGGGTACGCCCGGAATGCCGACGCGCACAAGCGGGTCATCCGCAAGCATGCGGCCGCCAACGATTACATCCGCGCTGTCGGCGGGAACGACGCAGCGACCCTGAAGCTTGCGACATCAGCCTGGGCGCAGACGATCGCGACCGGCGAGAAGAACGGATATCGCAACGCCCAGGCGTCGGTGCTGGCGCCGACCGGCACCATCGGCCTGATGATGGACTGCGACACAACGGGAATCGAGCCGGATCTCGCGCTGGTCAAGTTCAAGAAGCTGGTCGGCGGCGGCTCCATGCAGATCGTCAACCAGACGGTGCCCGGGGCATTGCGCTCGCTGGGTTACCAGGAGGAATCGATCGAGGCGATCGTCGAGTTCATCGCCGACCACGGGCATGTCGTCGACGCGCCGGGTCTCAAGCGGGAGCACTACGGCGTGTTCGACTGCGCGATGGGCGAGAGATCCATCGCTCCGATGGGACACGTCCGGATGATGGCCGCGGTGCAGCCGTTCATCTCCGGCGCGATCTCCAAGACGGTCAACATGCCGGAGAACGCCACCGTCGACGATGTTGCCGAGATCTACCAGCAGGGTTGGAAGATGGGCATCAAGGCGCTGGCCATCTACCGCGACAACTGCAAGGTCGGGCAGCCGCTGTCGGTGTCGAACAAGAATCACGGCGAGAAGTCCGCGGACGTCTCCGCGGGAGCGATGGCAGTCGCGACGGCGCCGGTGGTGACCGGTCCGGTTCGCCGCCGGCTGCCGAAAAAGCGCCCCTCGCAGACGGTGTCGTTCACCGTCGGCGGCGCCGAGGGTTATCTGACGACGGGTTCGTACCCGGACGACGGCCTCGGCGAGGTGTTCATCAAGCTTGGCAAGCAGGGTTCGACCCTGGCGGGCGTCATGGATGCGTTCTCCATCGCGGTGTCCGTCGGCCTGCAGTACGGCATCCCGCTCGAGTCTTACGTCGCGAAGTTCACCAACCTCCGGTTCGAGCCGGCCGGTATGACCGACGACCCGGATGTCCGGATCGCGACCTCGGTGATGGACTATCTGTTCCGCCGGATCGCGCTGGACTACCTGCCGGTGGATTCTCGGGCCGAACTCGGCATTTTCTCCGCCGAGGAGCGGGTGGCGCAGGTCTCCTCCAGCTACGGAACCGGAACGAGCAGTGATGACGAACATGTCGTCGAGGACCTGCGGACCACGATCGACGTCACGCCGATCGTCCGGCCCGCGGTCGAGACGGGTGTTCAGGCAACCCATCCCGCGGCTTCCAGGAAGCCGGCGGCGAAGAATATTGGTACAGCGGGGTCGTCGACCGAACTGCTCGAGATGGTGATCGGCAAGTCCGCTGACGCGCCGCTGTGCTTCACCTGCGGCACCAAGATGCGGCCCTCGGGAGCATGCTACGTCTGCGAGGGCTGCGGCTCGACCTCCGGCTGCAGCTGATCGGCACAGGCGATCGGGCACCACTGATCGCAAGCCCCAGACTCCGGGCCCGGTCACGTTCCCGCGACGTGGCCGGGCGCGGCACCATGATCGCGCCTGATCGATCGACAGCCGAATCTCGTCGAGATGGATCAGTCCCTGGCGCTGGTCAGCCGAAGACGGACCAGCAGATGTCGTTCCGTCTGGCCTGGTCCTCGAGGACGAGGACGAGGTCGCGAATCTCGCGTGGAAGCTGGTCGCGTTTGCCAGTCGCGTTCCTGCCGCCCGGCCTCGAAGGCCCCCGATGAGGTGCGGCAGCCTGAACCGCGTCGATGGCGTAGGCGGCTGCTCCCAGGTCGTGCTCGGGAACGTGGGGCACGCAGGGCGGCCTGGCCGGCGGCATATGTCGCGAAGCGTGCGGCACCCCGGATGACGTTTTCGGGAGCGGCCAGAGGACCGAAGTGACCGCGCGTAAGGCTGGACACACGGTGGACCGGGCTGATGACGCTCGAGGGGTGATGAACTGCCACTCGTCGCGATCTGAGCCAGCAAGGACCAGGAGCGTCTCGCCCTTGCCACTTCCAAGGTATAGCGGACGAGGGGTCTTGCGGCAAGCCCCCGGTCGGGCCTCAAACTGCTCGACGGTGGCCCACACAGGGCCCAGAGAAGTGAGGTTGAGATGCAGGAATTAGTCATTCTCGGCAACGGTCCGACGGGTCTGATGCTGCACGGGATGTTGGCCTTGGCAGGGGTCGATATCGCGGTGGTCGAGCGGCGTTCGACGCCTCAGCTAGCGGACTCCCGTGCGGGAGGATTTCACTCGCGCGTCCTGGAGGTCCTCCACCAATGAGAATGGCTACGAGATTTTCGGTTCGAATTCACTGGGGACACGAATGAGCGAGCCCAAACCGTTCGAACTCTACGAGTCGGGGATTCTGTTGCACGGGACAAAAGTGCACCTCGCGGCGGGCGATCTCTTGGTGCCCGGACACAACTCGAATTTCGAGGAGGGGCGGACGGCGAACCACGTCTACGTGACGGCCACCCTGGACGCCGCAACATGGGGTGCCGAACTCGCGTTGGGTGAGGGGCGTGGTCGGATCTACATCGTGGAACCGCTCGGCACCCTCGAAGACGATCCGAACGTCACAGATAAGAAGCTCCCAGGCAACCCGACTCGGTCCTACCGCACTCGGGAACCGGTGAAGGTCGTCGATGAACTGTTGGACTGGGTCGGCCATTCGCCCGAGCAGTTGCAATCCATGCGAGACGGGCTGGCCGCCCTGAAGCGCCGTGGTCTCGCGGTCATCTACGACTGACCGCTCCACCCGGTGGGGGATCCCTCACGGGCGGCTCGTGCCCGAGACCGATTGACCCTATTGCGTTGTGCGGCTTGCGAGGAGTTTGAGCCCGTCGGTTCGGAGCTCTCCTGTCGGGGATACGTGGCGGTAGAGGGTTTGGCGGGTGATGCCGAGTTCGGTGCACAGGTTGCAGCGTGACGACCATGCCGACCAGGCAGCGGCTGCACACATCGATGCCCACCGTCAGATGGGGGCGCCCGATCGGCCGCCGGTCGCGCTCATCCACGATGATCAGATCGATCACCGTGTGGTCGACCTGGACCTGTTCCAACGGAGCCGTAGTCGCCGGCACCGTGCCTCCGGACGCCTGCAGGGTGCGGGCAGCATCAGCACCTTCCCTGCTCCCCGCGACCACGCCCGGATGCATCCCGGCGATGCGGGCGGCCACCGTGTTCCGCGCCGGCACCGGCAGCCCCTTCATCTTGCAGGCCCGGGCGATATAGCGGTACACCACCGCGAGACTGAGCTTCTGCCGCTTCAGCTACCGGGTGCGCACCGCCTCACGAATCACCGATTCCACCGACTCCGGCAGCCGCCCCGATCCCCGGCCACCGCTCGACTGCCAGGCGGCCATATCCGTCACCACCCCCGAGCCCTGCCGATACCGGTTCACCGGCACGTAGACCTGACGCCGGGACAGACCCAACCGCCTACCGGCATCATCCGCGGCTTCATGGGACACCGACCCCATCCCCGCCAGCGGGGCGATCACCGCAGCCCGTCGGCGCGCCTTCTCCCACGCCTCATCCGACCAGGACAGCAGGCGCGCTCCACGAACGGCGCCCCGTCCGGCGTCACAGCGCGCACCACCGGTGCAGCCGACTATCGACCGACACCACCCAACGGGCTAGACAAAGTCTGCGACGCTAATCAGTTTTCTCAGCGCCGACGGCGAGGTCACCGATCTCGACTTGCCGCGCAAAGTCCACGGCGGTGCGGTCATTCAGATGGGGCTCCGATCTGAATCCCGACCGGCAGGCCGCCTGGTGTGAGCCCGATGACTGCGGCCGCTGCGGGCAGGTCGGCGGCGGTGGCCAGTGCGGACCAGTCATCTTGGTGCCGCCAACCACGGGGTTGGGTAGCCTCGTCAAGGACCAGACCGAGCAGCTCTACGCGCCACGGTCCCGACCGCCTGCACGAAGTCCCGCAAGGGCATCCGGATCAAGGCCAGTCGCGCGTTCGCGGGTATTCCGACTTGATGCATCGATCCCCTTTCGCGGGCATCTGAACGTGAGGCACTACTTTTCGGAGGCTCCAGTGGGTCGCATCGAACACCTCGATAACGTCCTTGGGCCTTGGCGAATGCCTCGGAGACGCGGACAGCCCCGCTCGGTCTACTCGCCAGTGGGCCAGTGCGGTGCCACGTAGATGACCGCGGGCGGAACGGTCGACGGGTCGGGTTGGGCCGACTGGTTGCCCTCCGGTCCGTAGCACACCTCGGCGACCGGGTCGTAGCTAACCTTCGCACCCGCAGCGGCGGCGTCGGCGGTGAGCATGTTCGGTAGGACGACGAACGGGCCATCCGCGCGCGTGCTTTCACGCATGGACGGATTGCCCTCGATCGTGGGTCGTATCGCGGGCGGGAGTGTGGGCAAGAGGGTTCGGATGCCGCGCTCGCACCGGTGACGGTCGCAGGCCGGTAGCGGGGGAGCAGCGGGTAGCCGTGGACGTGCCAGCGTCCCAATGGCGTCGGGTCAAGATCATCGCCATCACCCAGGACGTCACCATCAAGGAATTCGTACAGGCAGCGATCGAGGCCGAACTCAAACGACGCGAGAACGGATGACCGCAATTGCGTACTTTGGTACGCAGGTACGACAGTTCGCCTGTACGTATATGCAGCCCGGCGACCGGGCACCCGGTACTGGGGGAGCGAGCAGTGCAGTTCCGGGTCCGGCTGTCAGACCAGCCGAGCACATTGACACCCGTCGAGCACGCCGACGGAGGGCCACACGCCAGCCGGTCACCACGACCACATCCGTAGCGACACAACGTTATTCGAGGCGACGACTGGCGCTAGGCTAGTCGCTCGCCGGGCCACCCATCACTTCGGAGCCCGCCGGTGTCGGTTCCGGGCCACCCATCACCTCGGAGCCCGCCGGTGTCGGTTCCGGGCCACCCATCACCTCGGAGCCCGCCGGTGTCGGTTCCGGGCCACCCATCACCTCGGAGTCCGCCGGTGTCGGTTCCGGGCCACCCATCACCTCGGAGTCCGCCGGTGTCGGTTCATGCCGGTGTGGTTCTGTCATTTGAAGCCTCCTATGACGAACGCCGAATAGCAACGTCTTTGGACGCGGGAAGGCGACTGCTCGCGTCTGCTGCAGGCGCATCACTCATGACGTTAGTTCAACCGTCTTCAAAGTAGTAGGCGCTTGACTCATCGGAAAAGTCCGCGTATACGACTGGACGACCTGAGCCGGGAACGGCGAGAACGACGTACCCGACGAACGCCCGCCGCTGTCCAAGGACTACCTGATGGGCAAACCGACCGCGACACCACGTTCGTCCACCCCGCCGTTGGCACCCGACCACGGCATCGACCTGCGCCTGGGCGTTGCGGTCACCGGCCGACGTCCACCCGGTCAGTCACGTTTGCGGTCATGGGTGTCACTGTCCGGCCGATGGCCAGCCAGGATGTTGTGGGCAGCCTTACCGACAGCCTGCTGGAAGTCGGAGCCCTTCTGATCTGAGCCACCCAGCGGCCCACCTGGAACGCACCGACTGAGCCCACCATCCGGCACCGGGACACGCTGTATGCGGGTGTGGATGGCCGTCGAGCGTTTCACCCTCTCCGCCCGGCATGGTTGAGCGTCGCCCCCGACAGCGGCCGAGGCGAATGGTCAGTGGTCAGCTAGT
>JBBRVZ010000008.1:0-78151 GCA_038246445.1 Mycobacteriales bacterium | reverse complement strand
TTCCTAGTCCTTCCCGACGCCGCTGTCGGCCTCGACCGTCTCCGCTCTTGCCGCCGCGATGCCGGCCGGAACCACGACGACCGGGACCGGTGAGTACCGGACGATCTTGATCGCCTTCGAGCCGAGGAACACCCTGGCGAGCGAGCCGACCGGCGACGAGCCTACGACGAGCACTTCGCCGGGAATCCAGGCCAGCTCGTCCATGACCTCCGACCAGCCCGCGCCGGCGGCGAACGCGGTACTGGTGTTCTCCGGCAGCAGGCCGTGAAAACGCAACCGCGCCAACGCTTCCGACTGGTCGGACAGGACCTGCTCCTTCCATTGCTGCAGAACCAGGTCCTCGGCGTGCAGGCCGACCTCCGGCGGGTACATCGTCCGGCCGCGGACCCCGAACGTCACGATCCGGAGGGCTCCGCCGACCCGCAGGCTCATCTGCGCGGTGGCGACGAGGAGGTCCTCCGACTCCCTGGTGCCGGAGAAGGCACAGGTCAGCCTGGTGACGCGGCCGCCGTTGGGTGCCCGGTAGCCGCGCGGCGCTATCGCGATCGGCACACCTGACGAGTGCAGCAGGGGCTCGGAGGTGGATCCGACGACCACCTGCCCGGCACGGCCCCCCGACGACGAACCGACCACCAGCAGGTCGCCGCCGATCCGCTCGCAGGCGTCCAGCAGCGACGACGAGACCGATCGGCCCTCCACCCGGTGCAGACTCGCCTTCACGTCAGGTGCCCTGTCGGCGAGGTAGGCCGACGCCTGATCGAGGATCGCCTCACCCTGCTCACGCGCCCAGCCGGCGAACTCGGCATCCACCCGCGCCATCGAGGGGGTCGACCAGTGCCGCGGCACCACCGTCATGACGGCCACCTGCTCGGTGCGCCCCGACCTCGCCAGCAGTGCGGCCAGCTCGAGGGCTGCCCGTCCACCCTTGGCGGGCAGATAGCCGACAACCACCGTCATCGGAGTCCTTCTTCGGGTCGGCGTCCGGTGCCCTTCTGCAGGCTCAGGTTGAGAACGGAATGCTTTCTGCCCCACAGGAAGTAGAACGCCAGCACCACCGCCAACCAGAGCAGGAACCAGACATAGGTGGTCCATTGCAGACCGGAGAGCACATACCCACAGGCGATCACCGACAGCACCGGCGTGACGGGGTAACCGGGAACCCGGAACCCGCGCGGAAGGTCGGGTTCGATCCGGCGCAGGATGATCACTCCGACGGACACCACGATGAAGGCGACGAGGGTCCCTATCGACACGAGATCGGCGAGGCGGTCCAGTGGGACCAGTGCGGCCAGCACCGAAACCGCGATGGCAACGACGACGGTGTTGAAGACCGGGGTCTGGGTGCGCGAGTTGACGGAGGCGAATCGGCGCGGCAGCATGCCGTCGCGACCCATGGCGAACATGATGCGGGTCTGTCCGTAGAGCGTCACCAGCGTCACCGAGAAGATGGAGATGACGGCTCCGGCGGCGACCACGGTGCCGGGCCAGCTGCTCCCGACGACGTTCTCCAGGATCTGCGACAGCCCCGCCTGCTGGCCCTCGAACTCCGGCCAGGGCTGCGCTCCGGCGGCCACCAACGCCACCAGGACGTACACCGTGACGACCGTCAGCAGAGCGAATATCAGCGCCCGGGGCATGGTCCGCTGTGGATCTTTCACCTCTTCGCCGGCGGTGGATACGGCGTCCAACCCGATGAACGAGAAGAAGATCGTGCCGGCTGCCGCGCCGATTCCCGCGACGCCGAACGGTGCGAACTCTTGCAAATTGCCCGAATTGAATGCGGTGAAACCGATGACGATGAACATCACCAGGACGGACAGCTTGATGATCACCATGACGGCGTTGACGGCCGCGGACTCACTGGCGCCGCGGATGAGCAGAAAAGCGCACATGATGATCAGCACCACCGCCGGCAGGTTCAGCACACCGGGGTCGTCGTCGAAGGGCGCCGCCGACAGTGCCTGCGGCAGCTGGAATCCGAACAGGTTGTCCAGCAGTTTGTTGAGGTACTGACTCCACCCGACAGCCACCGCTGCGGTGGAAACGCCGTACTCGAGCAGCAGGCAGGCCGCCACACCCATCGCCACCAACTCGCCGAGCGTGGCGTAGGCATAGGAGTAGGTCGAGCCGGACACCGGGATGGTCGAGGCCAGCTCCGCGTAGCACAGAGCTGCGAGGCCGGCCGCGATGCCCGCGATGGCAAACGAAACAACGACGGCCGGGCCGGATTTCGGGACCGCTTCGGAAAGCACGAAGAAGATGCCGGTGCCGACGGTGGCGCCGACGCCGAACATGGTCAGCTGGAACGTCCCGATCGACCTCTTCAGGCCCGGCCCGTGCTGGTCGCCGGACGTCGGCGTGTTCACCGGCTTGCGACGGAACAATTGCGTGGACAGACCACTCCCGACCGTCGTCATCAGCAACTCCGCAAGGGTGCGACCGCTGCCTACGGCACTCCCCGACCGGGTGCCGCGGTGACACGGATGGGGCGAACCAACCACGTCATGATCACTTCGTCAAGGCTTTCGAAGCCGACGTCATCCGGTCGTGGTTCGGCACGGATCCGCACGACGGCACCGGTCAGAGCGATGTCATGCCCCGTTTACGTTCCGTAACGACGACTTCCGGATGGCACCCGCGTCGGAACCGCTTCCATCCGCCGGTGGACGGGTGTCGTGAGGTTCACCGCCGGGCCGCGACGCTCGGCCCAAATAACGACCAGGTCACAGGTCGGTGACGATGAACCAAACGGCGTGCGACGGCGACACGCCCGCACACGCCACGCCGAAAGCTCTCAGAGAATAGTTGTACACAGTGCCCGGTCCGCATCCGAGGCCTGTGAGCTGCACAGATGATCGCCTCCAGCGGACTTTTCCCCACGCTGTCCACAACCTGTGAAAGTGCGCTCGTGCGTAGCGGTGCGAGCTGTCCACAACGTGTCCCGACGCTTGTCCACACTGCGGTTTGGTGCTGAGCACCAGCGGTCCTACCGTGCCGGAGGTACACGCGGTCGGTCCCGTCAGCGGTTCCATCTCCGGACCCAGACGACACGGAACGTGAGCACCAGGTCAACGACCGCAGCCAGCCCGCCGACGGCCTCTCACAGCGCAGGCCGGGCAGGTCTGTCGGTGCCCGGCGGTAAACAGAACACATGTCCACAGCACCGGCCGGCTCGGTCAGTCCCAGAAGTGCACGGGGAGGCGGTACTGCGATGGTGGTGATCGACGAACGGTGGTCCGGTACGCCGGTGCAGTCCGTGCCGCCGACCGCCTTCGACCGGCAGCCGCCGCAGGATCTGGCGGCGGAGCAGTCGGTCCTGGGTGGCATGTTGCTCTCCAAGGACGCGATCGCGGACGTCACCGAATCGCTGACCACGACAGATTTCTACAAGCCCGCCCACGCCCTTGTCTTCGACGCGATCCTCTACCTGTACAGCCGGGGCGAGCCCGCGGACACCGTCACGGTGGCGGCGGAACTGGAGAAGAACGGAACCCTCGGCCGCATCGGCGGTGCGGTATACCTGCACACCCTGATGGCCACGGTGCCGACGGCCGCCAACGCGGCGTACTACGCGCAGATCGTCGCCGAAAAGGCCGTCCTGCGGCGCCTTGTCGAGGCCGGCACACGGATCGTGCAGCTGGGCTACGGCGGCAGTGAGGGCAGCGCGGGCGGCGGCGAGGTCGATGAGATCGTGGATCGGGCACAGGCCGAGATCTACGACGTCACCGAACGACGCACCTCCGAGGACTACGTGGTCCTCGAGGAGCTGCTACAGCCGACGATGGATGAGATCGACGCCATCGCGCAGCAGGGCGGCCGGGCGGCCGGGGTGCCGACCGGATTCGCCGACCTCGACAATCTGACCAACGGTCTGCACCCCGGACAGATGATCATCGTGGCGGCCCGACCCGGCATCGGTAAGGCGCTCGCGCTGGACACGCCGCTCATCACGCCCAGCGGCTGGACCACGATGGGCGATGTCGCGGTCGGCGATCAGCTGGTCGGGGCGGACGGCCGCCCGACAATGGTGCTCGCGGCCACCGAGGTGATGCGCGACCGGCCATGCTTCCAGGTGGAGTTCTCCGACGGCGAGGTGATCATCGCCGATGCCGATCACCAGTGGTTCACCTGGGACGCGGCCGCGCGGAAAAGCCTGGAACATCCGGCCGCCGGTACCCGCGGTTGGCCCGATGCCGGCCGCTGGACCGGTCACGGGGCCGGTGCTGGGCCGCTGTGCCGGACCACGGCCGAGTTGGCGTCCTCGGTGTACGACGGCACTGAGTTGAACCATGCCGTGCCGACGTGCGAGCCGGTGCACATGCCGAATCGGGATCTGCCACTGGATCCCTGGGCGCTGGGCTACCTGCTGGGTGCGGGGGAGCTGTCCGGGTCGGGCCGGGTGCTCTGCCCCGCGCAGGACCGGGAGTGGGCGATGAAGGAGTTCGACCGGCTGGGCCTGCGGGTTCGCGAGTCCACGGTGCCGGCTGAGTTCGTCGTGCTCGACGTGCAGGAGAGCTGGCGGTCGCTCGGGCTGCGTCAGGGTCGACACGTTCCGTCGGAGTACCTGGCCGGTTCGGTCGAGCAGCGCGCTGCGGTGGTGCAAGGTCTGATGGACAGTGACGGGGATGTGGACGCCCATGGCAGGTACCGGCTGTGCACAACCGATCTCGAACTGGCTCGCGGGCTCCGCGAGCTGCTGGCGTCACTGGGCTGCGCGGCCCGACTGGCGCCGCGGTACCTGAGCCATGAGGGACATCCGCGGCCCCCGGTGTGGGAGATCGTTGCCCGGTCGCGGACTGCCCTGGCTCGGCTGCCGCGCAAGGCCTGCTCCGTCGGCAGCGACTGGCATCGCGACCACGAGAGCCACTACATCGTCGATGTGCGACCGGTGCCCGGCGTGCCGGTTCGCTGCGTCCAGGTCGACAACCCCGACCATCTGTACCTCGCCGGGAGATCCATGATCCCGACGCACAATTCCACGCTGGCACTGGATATCGCCCGGCACGCCGCCGTCAAGCACCGCAAGGCGTCGGTGATCTTCTCGCTGGAGATGAGCAAGACCGAGATCACCATGCGTTTGCTGTCGGCCGAGGCGGGGATCCGGTTGTCCCACATGAGGGCCGGAACGATGGGTGAGCAGGACTGGCAGAAGATCGTTCGGCGGATGACGGAGATCTCCGACGCGCCACTGTTCATCGACGATTCGCCGAATATGACGATGATGGAGATCAGGGCCAAGGCGCGTCGGCTCAAGCAGCGGCACGACCTCAAGCTGATCGTGGTCGATTACCTGCAGCTGATGACCTCGGGCAAGCGGGTGGAATCGCGCCAGCAGGAGGTCAGCGAATTCTCCCGGCAGATGAAGCTGCTCGCCAAGGAACTCGAGGTTCCGGTCATCGCACTCAGCCAGCTCAATCGTGGGCCCGAGCAGCGGACCGACAAGCGGCCCATGCTCTCGGATCTGCGGGAATCCGGTTCCCTGGAGCAGGACGCGGACATGGTGATCCTGGTGCACCGGCCGGATGCGTGGGAGGCCGACGACCCGCGGGCGGGTGAAGCCGACCTGATCGTGGCGAAGCACCGGAATGGGCCCACCGCCACCGTCGCGGTTGCCCACCAACTGCACTACTCACGGTTCGCCGACTTGGCCGGCCGAGCCTGAAGGCGGGCCGACGGAGGCGATGGTCAGCTCTTGAGCGGGTCGTTTCCCCAATTCATCAGCGAGTAACGCCAACGGGAGTGTTCGACGTCGGATGACGGGCCCTGCGCCCGGTGGCGGTGCACGTAGCCGACCACTTTCTGCATCCATTCCATGTCTTCGTCGGTCAACTCCGCCTTCCGCCTTCTTCTTGCCGAGGATCTCGACGATGCGCCGGCCGGACTGATGACCGACGGATTCATCGCCGCCCTTTTTGTCGCCCACAGACTGAGAATCCTCCGTCTGCAACCATTTCTCCAGCTCCGTCGCACTCATGTTCACTGCGTCGTTCCAGTCGTCCCAGATGCTGTCGACGCCGTCAGTGTGCTGTGCCTTGGCAGGGATGTATCCCACCGGCGGCGCGGTGAACCGGACGCCCGTTTCCGCCGTATCTCCTAACCCTGGCAGTGGCGCGGGTGGTTGCAGCAGGGACGACGCCCGCGGGCGTGGGAACGGCGCCGCGCCGACCCATCTGCGTGTTGGCGGGCATTCTGGCCCGGGTATTGCACGGGGGTCACCCTGCCGAGGCTTCAGGGACATCTCGATTGCGGCGGTGCCCGTTACACCCATCGCCCGGCCGCCTGACCCACGCCACAGCGGCGCCGCGGATGCGCTGCCCGGAATCACCCCCTGCTGCGGCCAAGGCCGGTGTCGACAGTCGACAACAGAACGGACCCGCTGCTGTGCGGGCCATGCGGTGAACCGTTGGCTCCGCGCACAAGACCTGGTCGTGACCCGCCCCAGCAACCGGGACATCGCCCAGGCCTCGAAGAAGGCGAAGTCGATCGATTGCAGGCAGCGCATCGGAGCCGCTCGAAACGACAGCCCAACCATCTGCTGACGCAGCGGACCGGATAACTCACGCCGTCGTCCTCATCTCGTGGAAGGCGCTACTGAACGTCGGTCGCGGTGGGTTGGTGGCGGCTGGGGCGGGGTACATGCCCGTTGTGTACGTCCTGCTGGGTGGCCGCGGGATTGATGCGTCGCCGTTTCGGCGGGCCGGTCGTCCGGCTGCCCTGACCCGACCTGCCTGGAAGGACCCACGTCGATGACTGATTCGGTTCGTTCGACCACGACCACTGGCCGCCACCGGGCACCGGTGCAACTGGCCGGCCGAAGTCTTGTTGATCGGGCGGGGATCAGTGTTGAAGTTGCACGTTTTTCTGTACGCTCACATTTATGGAGACCGTCACCCTGAGCGAGGTTCGCAGCACTCTGTCCTCCGTCGTCGAGCGCGTTGAGGCGACCCATGAACGGGTGACGATAACCCGCAACGGGCGTCCGGCCGCCGTGTTGATCAGTCCCGACGATCTCGACGCCCTCGAGGAAACTCTCGACGTGCTTTCGGACCCGAACACCATGCGCCGGCTACGGGAGGGCGAAGCCGCGGTGGACGTCGGCGATGTCATTGATGAGGGCGGCTTGCAAAGGCTGATGGCAGAGCGGACCCGTTGAGCGGTGTCGCAGCTGCCGGAGCAGTTGTACCGGCTCAAGGTCGCCGCCCCGGCGGCACGAGCCATCGCGCAGGAGCTGCCCCCGGCCGTCGCTGCAGCAGTCGTCGAGTTCGTCACCGGTGACCTCCTGCGGGCGCCTCGTCGCGTTGGCAAGCCCTTGCAGCGCGAACTGCAGGGTCGGTGGGCGGCACGCCGAGGGACCTACCGGGTGTTGTACGCCATCGATGAGAAATCCCGTGTGGTGACCGTGCTTGCAGCCGAGCACCGTCGTGACGTGTACCGACGGCGCTGAACCGGGCGTCACCCCGCCACCAGGCACTTCGCAAGCCGGAACTGGCTGACCCGTTCAGAGTCGGACGCTCCACTGTCTCTCGCGTCGAACAACGCCACCTGGCCGCTACCCGGGCATGACCGGCGGGCCGTCCCGCAGACCACACCCCCTGCGGGCTGGCACCACCTGGAGGCTCAAACCGCTGCACATGCCCCGTAAGACGTTGGTCATGCGTAACCCATCGGCGGTCGAAAGCTCTGCCGGAAACGGTCAGGTGCGTTGCGCCAATTGCTGTAGCGACCACGCGTTGCCATCTGGATCGGAGAAGTAGACGAACCGGCCCCAGGCCAGTTCCTGAACTTCGCTGACCGGGACGCCGCGGCCGGAGAGTTCGGCATGGGCGGCGTCGGCGTCGGCGATGACGATCTGCAACCCGTGCACAGAGCCGGGCGGCGTGTCGACCAGGCCGTCGCCGAACGCTATCGAGCAGGCCGAACCTGAGGGGGTGAGCTGCACAAAGCGCAGGTTGTCGTTGACCCGTTGATCATGGTCGAGGTGGAAGCCGACCTGATCGATGTAGAACGCCTTGGCCCGGTCCACGTCGGACACCGGCAGGATGATGAGTTCAATCTTGTAGTCCATGATGGGAAGCTACCGGTCGGCGCCGACAACCTTCCGGCAAACTGGAGCGAGGATCGCCGCAGTCGGATCGCCATCGGCACCCCGGTTCAGCTTCTCCCGGCGACCAAGCATGAGCGCAGCGGTCGGCAGTGGGGCTGGGTTTGCTATTGACCCAGGCGTCCGTCGATCCGCTCGCGCAAGAGGTCGGCGTGCCCCATGTGCCGGGCGTACTCCTGGATCATTCCGAGCAATACCTCGCGCAGCGAGATCGGCCCTCCGCCGATTCCGTGCTGATTCGAGGGATCGTGGGCGGTGACGTCGAGACCGGGCGCCTCGGAACGAACCGTGTGCCGAAGTCGATTTTCGCTTGCCAGGCCCGCCATGCCTGGGCGACCACCTGGGTCGGGGACAGCGCCATTGAAATCACCGTCACGATCGGTGTCGGACATGAACTGCCGAGGTACGTCCTGCCCGGCCATCAACGTCCGGAATGTTGCACGCTCCATCTCGGCGAGGTGTCACACCAGTCCGAGAAGCGACATCGTCGACGGCTCGACCGAACGGCGCGCCATAGCGTCCGGGTCCAGACCTGCAGACTTCATTTCCAGGGTGTAGCAGGTGAGCACCACGCCGGTGTTGCAGACTGACCGGGTGACCGCCTCCTCGCCGCCGCCGCACGGCATCACCGTCATCGGGTCAGGAGCCGCTGCCGCCGCCGTCGATCAGGTGACGATCTCGTTGGGGGTGGAGGTCGTCCGGGCCGAGCCAGGGGATGCATTCGCGATGGCGTCGCAGACAGCAACCCGGCTGCTCGCCATCCTGGCTGACGGCGGCGTCGACGCACGATCGGTCCGGACGTCGGACCTGACGCTGGGACCGCGCATCGAGTACGCCAACGGGCGCGAGCAGGTCCTGGGATACCAGGCGGGGCAACGACTCACGGTGCTGCGTGAGGGTCTGCACGGCATCGAACGGCTGCTGAGCGATGTGGCGTCGCTGGGTGGGGAAGGGGTGCGGATCGACGGCGTCGCACTCACCCCCGCACATCCCGAGGAAGCGTTGTCCCGCGCCCGCGCGGCGGCCTTCGCCAACGCCCGGGCGAAGGCGGAGCAGTTGGCTGCTCTTGCGGCTCGTGAACTCGGACGGGCGGTGTGGATCGACGAGCGGCCCGCCGGCGGCGGAGCGCGACCCATGGGGGCACTGCGCGCAGCAGCGGAGGCGATGCCGGTGGCCGCCGGCGATGCGCAGGTCGGCGTCGACGTCACCGTGCACTGGGAATTCCGGGGTTGATGGCCGATGGACGCATCGCAGAGGCTCTTGCTGCAGGCCGTCGGCCTTGCGGCGCGGGCCCGGGAGCATGGCAACCACCCGTTCGGCGCGCTGCTCGCGGACGCCGCCGGGAACGTCATGCAGACCGCGGAGAACACGGTGGTCACGGCGGACGACGTCACCGGGCACGCAGAGACCAACCTGGTGCGCGTGGCATCGGCGTCCTATTCGGTTGCGGATCTGCGCACCATGACGGTGTACACCAGCACGGAACCGTGCGCGATGTGCTCCGGAGCCATCTACTGGTCGGGGATCGGCGCGGTGGTCTACGCCCTCGGTGAGGACGAGCTGCGCGCCATGACCGGCACCGACGAGCGCAATCCGACGCTGGCGGTGCCGTGCCGCACGGTGTTCGCGGCCGGTTCCCGGCCCGTCGGCGTCCGCGGACCTGTGGCTCTGCCCGAGGCGCGCGCGGTGCACGCCGACTTCTGGAATCCGTGACGGCCCCTTCGGTGTTCCCCGTCAGCCCCTCTGCCTAGTCCCACGGGAGTCCAGATGACTGAGTATCAAACCGGTTTCGGTAACGGCTTCGAAACCGAAGCGGTGCCGGGCACCCTGCCGGTCGGCCGCAATTCGCCACAGCGGGTGGCACACGGGTTGTACGCCGAACAACTCAGCGGCTCCCCGTTCACGGCACCACGGACCAGTAACGAGCGCTCCTGGCTCTACCGGATACGGCCGACGGTCCGGCACGGCGGCCGGTTCCGCAAGGTCGACGCCCGGCTGTGGCGCAGCGCACCGGATCGCGAGGTCGAAGTTCCGATCGGGCCGCTGCGCTGGGACCCGGTGCCGATCCCCGACGAGCCGCTGTCCCTGATCGACGGCGGACTGTGCACCGTCACCGCGGCCGGCGACACCGATACGCACACCGGGATGGCCAACCATGTGTACTTCTTCACCCGCTCCATGCGAGGTGAGTATTTCTACAACGGTGACGGCGAGATGCTGTTCGTGCCGCAGCAGGGCTGCGTCCGTTTCTGGACGGAATTCGGGATCATCGATGTCGAACCCGGCGAGATCGCCGTCATCCCCAGGGGTGTCAAGATGCGGGTCGAGGTGCCGGACGGCCCGGCCCGTGGCTATGTCTGCGAGAACTACGGCGGCACCTTCACCCTGCCCGAGCGGGGGCCGATCGGCGCCAATTGCCTTGCCAATCCCAGGGATTTCCTGACGCCGGTCGCCGCCTACGAGCAACGCGATGAACCGTCGGCGCTGTACGTGAAGTGGGGCGGATCGATGTGGCGCACCGACCTCGGGCATTCACCGTTGGACGTCGTTGCGTGGCACGGAAACTATGCGCCGTACAAGTACGACCTGCGGCGGTTCTCCCCGGTCGGGCCGCTGCTGTTCGATCACGCCGACCCGTCGATCTTCACCGTGCTGACCGCGCCGTCGGAGACCCCCGGTACCGCCAACATCGACTTCGTCGTGTTCCCGGATCGATGGATGGTCTCGGAGAACACCTTTCGGCCACCCTGGTACCACATGAACATCATGAGCGAATTCATGGGCTTGATCTACGGCGTGTACGACGCCAAACCGCAGGGCTTCGTCCCCGGCGGCTTCAGCCTGCACAACTGCATGCTGCCGCACGGGCCGGACACCGAGTCCTTCGAGGCGGCCAGCGCGGCCGCGCTGGCACCGACCAAGCTCGTCGGCACGATGGCGTTCATGTTCGAGACACGGTTTCCGCAGCGGGTGACCAGGTATGCCGCTGAATTGCCGCAATTGCAGGACGACTATGCGGATTGCTGGGTCGGCCTGGATGCCAGGTTCGTGGAGCCGGAGCCGGGCGCCGCCGGGTGACCGGACCCCGATGGTCGTCCGAGCCACTTGACGCGACCCACGATCCACACATCGCCAGCTGGGTGGAGACTGCCGACGGGCACCCGGATTTCCCGTTGCAGAACCTGCCTTTCGGGGTGTTCGTTCCCCCGAAGAGGGCCGGCCACCGCCAACCCCTGCCGCGGGGCGGGATCCGGATCGGGGATCGGGTCCTGGATCTGGGCGCCCTCGCGCGATCAGGGTTGTTGATGGGGGATGCCAAAGCGGGTGCGCAGGCCGCGGCAGGCGGGACCCTGAATGCCTTTTTCGCCCTGGGGCGAGGAGCCAGAAACGCTGTGCGTCAACGAGTTCACACTCTCCTGACCGAGGGAGCGGGCGACCGGCCGCTCGTCCAACGTCTGCTGTACGACGTTCGCGACATCACCATGGAACTGCCTGTGGCAGTGGGCGATTACACCGACTTCTACGCGGGCGTCCACCATGCGCTCAGGGTCGGCGAACTGTTCAGGCCGGATCGGCCGCTCTTGCCGAACTACCCGTGGGTGCCGATCGCCTACCACGGCAGGGCGTCGTCGGTGCGGGTGAGCGGCGAATCGGTTCGCAGACCGCGTGGGCAGTTCCCGGCGACGCCAGGGGGCGAGCCGCGCTTCGCGCCGACCGGAAAGCTCGACTTCGAACTGGAGCTCGGTATCTGGGTCGGTCCGGGAAACGAACTCGGGGATCGAATTCCGATCGGCGACGCCGGCAGTTCTGTGGCGGGCTTCTGCCTGCTGAACGACTGGTCGGCGCGGGACATCCAGGCCTGGGAGTATCAGCCACTCGGGCCATTTCTCGGCAAGAGCTTCGCGACCACGGTGTCGGCGTGGGTCGTCACCCCGGAGGCCCTCGCCCCTTATCGCACGCCGGCCCCCTCCCGACGCGCCGATGATCCGCCGCCGCTGCCCTACCTGACGGACGCTGACGATCAGACGGGCGGCGGGTTGGACATCGAACTCGAGGTGCTGCTGAGCACCGCACAGATGCGGGCGACGCGGGTTGCGCCGCAACGCCTGTCGCTCAGTTCCACCCGTTACCTCTACTGGACGGTCGCGCAGATGATCGCGCACCACACCAGCGGCGGATGCAACCTGCGGCCCGGTGACCTGCTCGGAACCGGAACCCTCTCCGGGCCGGCGGCAACCGCTCGCGGGAGCCTGCTCGAGATGAGCAGCAATGGCACCCGGCCGGTCGAAGTCGTCACGGGCCAGACCCGCGGCTTCCTGGAGGACGGCGACGAGATCGTGCTGCGCGCCCGCGCCGGGCGGCCGGGGCTGGCGACCATCGGGTTCGGTGAATGCAGGGCCACCGTCGTTCCGGCAGAGGGAGGGTGACGCCGGCGGCTCGACCGGGCCGGTGAGCAGTGGCGGCGCACCGGTGACCGCCGCGGCTAACCGCGTGGCCACTGATTCGCGCGCTCGCCGCGGCCCGCCTTGTGCGCTGTCTGGGCGATTCGCTTCCCGCGGGTGGGGGCCGTCTTCGCCTGCACGATCCATTCCAGGATGGCGCGCCGAGCGGACCGCGGAAAGGCGTCCCAGTTCTCCCGCGAGCCGGGGACCGTGGCGAACGCTGCGTCGAGATCATCCGGCACGATGAGGTTCTCGACGTCATCGAGGAGGGTCCATGCGCCGTTGGCCTTGGCTGTCTCGACCGCAGCGCGACCGGCGGGGAGCATCCGGTCCGCACTCTCCAGCCGGGCGATCCGCTCCTTGTTCGGCCGGGACCAGGCGCTCGTCGGCTTGCGTCTGGTGAACCACAGCATGCTGCGTTCGTCGTCGATCCTGACTTGTACAGCATCCACCCAGCCCACTGCAAGGGCCTCGACCACTGCTTCGTCGTAGCTGAACCGGGGCCTTCCCGTCGCCGAGCGCCAGGACACGAGCCAGGCGCCGTCGACGTCCTGATGGTTGTCGATCAACCACCGGCGCCACTCCAGGACGGTCTGCGGGTGTACCCGTAACCGATCCTGATGAGCGACCATCAAGATGATCCTTTCCTGGAAGCGACCTGCGGGAAGTGGAGTTCATCATGCAGGCCGGCGCATCACAGGCCGCCGGTGCGGGGGTTCGCGGCGCCGGTGTGGTGGAGTGATCGGGTGAGTCCACCGTCCCCCGCTCGACGAGCCGATCCAGATCCCCTGGGGCTGCCCGACCCCGCGCTGGCGCTCGGTGAACTCGGCGCGGCGCTACTCGACGCCGGTTACGCGGTCACAGATGTGCAGCGGGTGCTGTGCGAGGTCGCCGAGGCGCATGGCAGGTCCGACATCACGATCGGCGTGCTGCCCAGTGCCGCGCTGATCGACAACCCCGCGGACGGGCGCACCAGGCTGGTCAACGCCACCGGCGAGCTGATGACGTTCCGGCAGGTCTCGGCGGTCGCCACCATCGCCAGCGCCGCCCAGAGCGCAACCGAGCCACCGGTCGCTCTGCTGCAGCGACTGCACGACGCCCGCCGGCTGCCACCGCTGTTCCCCAGGTCGGTCGCCGTCCTGGGCAGCGGGTTGATGTCGGCCGGAATTGCGGTGGTCTTCCGGACCACCTGGTGGGCGGTATTGGTCGACTTTGTCCTCGCCCTGCTGGTTGGGATCGTCCTGATCTACGGGTCCGGCATCAAGGGTCTGTCCGCTCTGCTGCCGTTCGTGACGGCGTTCGGGGTCTCCGCCGTCGTCTACGGTCTCGCACCGCATCTGCAGACCGGTGCGGTCACGCTGTTCGTCGTGTGCGCACCGCTCGTCGTGCTGATCCCCGGTGCGACGATCACCACCGGCGTGGTGGAACTGGCTGCGGGAGATGTGGTTTCGGGCGGCGGAAGGTTCGTTTCCGGGCTGATCCTGTGGGCGTTGCTGGCTGTCGGGATTGCCACGGGTGCCGCCGTCATCGATGCGGCGGTGGATGCGACCGCCGGTCCGCCGGCCTACCCGGTTCCGGGCTGGGCGGTGCTACCGGCGGTGGTGGTGCTGGCCATCGGCGTCGGGCTGTTCTTCGACGCCGCCTGGTCTTTGACGGCCGTGCTGATCGTCGTCCTCACCGCGACCTACGGGCTCGTTGCGGCCGTACAGACCGTCACCGCGGCGCCCGTCGCCAGTGGTGTGGCCGCCGCCGTGATGCTGCCGCTGCTGCGGGTGCTCGAACTGCACTACCCACGCTGGCCGGCCGCGGTGACGTTCCGCCCGGCATTCTGGCTACTGGTACCGGGTTCCCTCGGGCTGGTGGCGATCACCCAGGTGTCCGCGAGCGGTAACGCGCCTTCCGGCCAGGAGCTGCTGGCAAGTGTGGTCGCCACCGTCATCGCCATCGCGGTCGGCGTCCAGATCGGCGCCGTACTCAGTTCCGCCGCACGGGCGGACCCTTCCCCTGATCGAAGTGCCTGAGCGAAGTAGCTGATCGGACGGAAGCTGGCACACCCGAGCCTGCCGACGGGGGGTCAGCCGCACCGATGCAGCGTCATTCTCAATCCAGGGGCTCTGCGGGGTCTGTGATGCGGTCGATCCATTCCTCGAGCAGGTCGCGCTCCCGGTGAGTCAGCCTGGTGGTCTGGGAGAGCGCGGACCTCAGGTGAAGAGCGGAGCTCATGAGGTCGGGGTCGCTGCCTTCAGGTGAGGGATCAAGAGCGATCGTCCCGATGATGGCCTCGCGAGCAAGCCGGCTGAGCGTCAGGTCGCGGTTGTCCTCGGGCAGCCCGATGAGTGCGAGAGTCACTCCGCTGGCACCCGCCCTCATCAATTGCGCCGCGTGCTTTTCGCTCAGTCGGAGCCGACCGGCCTGTGCCACTCGACGAATGCGTCCTGCCAGCATGTGCGCCGCATCGGCTGCGGCGGGTGGCAGCGGGCCCGGACGTGGGTTGCCGTAGGTCATGACGTAGAGGGCTGGATGATCAAGACCGAATTGGACGTGCCGATTCCATCCACGGCGCAACCCGTTGACGGGATCGACGCAGGGCCGGCCGCCGGAAAACTGGTGGGTGTAGGTGGCGAAACCGTGTGCGGCGACGGCATCCAGAAGTCCTTGTTTGTCGCCGAAGATTCTATAGATGGTGGGTGCCTGGACGTGGGCTGCTGAACACACCGCGCGGGTGGAGAGCGCGTCCGGTCCTTTGGCGCTGACGATGTCGAGCGCGGCACGAAGTATGCGGTCCCGGTGGGCGTCCGGTTGGTTGCTGAGGTCCGAGTTCATCGCCCACAAGCTAACACCGGGACGTTAACGCGTGATGCGTTCGGTGCTAGCGTGTGCGGATTATCGACCGACGGCGACACCTGACCGCCCGCTCACGTCACGATCGATTCGTCATCGGAGGCCCCTTTGCAGATCAACAGGCGTCAATTCCTGGTAGCGGCAGGGGCCACGACAGTCCCGCTGGTGTTGGCCGGCTGCGGCTTCACCTCGTCGGACACCTCGACGACATCCACTGACAACACGCTGACCTTCACCACCTGGGGTACGGAAAGCGAGCTGGCCGGCATTCGCTCGGCCATCGCGGGTTTCGAGCAGGCCAATGCCGGGACCAAGGTGGCTCTGAACGAGGTTCCCTACGCGCAGATGTTCACCAACATCGATGCTCAGCTGCAGGCCGGGAATCCACCCGACATCTTCCGCGTCCCTTACTACACCTTCGGTCGGTACGCCGGCAGCGGTCAGCTCCTGGACCTGACCTCGCACGTGGACAGCTCCTTCGGCGATCGGTTCACCCCTGCGGCCTGGGCAGCAGTGCAGAACAATGCGAAGCCGTACGGCGTGCCGCACCACACCGACACCTCGGCGATCTTGTACAACAAGGCAGTTCTGAAGTCCGCCGGCATCACGTCCGTGCCCACCACCTTGGAACAGGCATGGACGTGGGATCAATTCCAGCAAGTGCTACAGACGTTGCGCCAGAAAATGCCGGCCACTAAATTCCCCTTCGCCTACAACTGGCAGGGCAACGGTGTCACCCGCTGGCTCAACTTCTTGTTCCAGGCCGACGGTCGTTTCCTGGCTGCGGACCTGATCCAGCCGGCCATTGATTCCGATGCCGGTCGGGCGGCCATCGATTTCACGAAGAACTTCTTCAGCAAGCAGTTCGTGCCGCCCAACAATTCCACCAAGTCCTCGACCCTGGCCGCCGACCTCTGGTACTCGCAGACCACCGCGATGGTGTCGTCCGGCGCCTTCGCCATCCCGGATGCCACGAAAACCCTGACCTTCGATTGGGGTGCCACCTTCGCACCGCGAAAGGTTCGGGGCGGCAGCGACTTCGGTGGCAACGCCCTGGTGGCCACCGCGACGACCAAGCAGCCGGCGCTGGCCGCATCGTTCCTGGATTACCTGACGCAGCAGAAGCAGATGTCAACTTTTTGCTCCGGTGCCTCTCTCCTGCCGACGCGTCGCGACCTGGTCGCCAGTGGGATCGACTTCGCGGTGCGTCCCGAGCTGTCCCCGGTGTTCATCGGGCAGGCGAGCACGGTGCAGCCCGCGGATTCCGGGCAAGTTGCTTCACCGTCGATGTCCAAGATCATCACGGTGCTCAAGGACCAGCTCGAGCAGGCCTTCATCGGCGGGCAGAGCACCGATGACACCATCGCCGGTATCTCGACGGGAATCGCCGCGGCGACGGCGCCGGCCAAGTGAGCACCGGCCGAGACATCGGCGAAGTCAGCACGAAGACCCCGGCCGCACCGAAGTCGGAGCGGACAGCAGGCTCCGGTTCGGTCGGCGGTGCGGCGCCCGGACCGCGCCGGGCACGCGGGCGCTCCGCGAGCGAGTCGTTGACCGCCTACGCGTTCCTGGCGCCGAACATGGTGCTGCTCCTGGCTTTTGTGCTGTTTCCGCTGGGTTGGGCCGTGGTGGTCAGCCTGCAGCAGACGAATGGCTTCGGAGCCGGCATCTTCGTCGGACTGGCCAACTACGGCCGCCTGTTCAATGACCCGTTGTTCTGGCGCTCGACCGTGAATACCATCCTTTTCACCGTAATCGTGACGCCGGTCTCGATGGCGCTGGGTCTGGGGATCGCGCTTCTGCTCAACTCGGTACTGCCGGCCCGGGGACTGTTCCGATCAATCCTCATCACGCCGATGGCCATCTCCGGAGTGGCCACCGCACTGATCGGGCTGCTCCTGTTCGACGAGAACAACGGTGTGCTCGATAAACTTCTGCTGTTCCTTGGTCTGCCGGCTGTTTCCTGGCAGTCAGGCGGTGCGGCCGCCTTTGCGTCGGTGGTGCTGGTGACGTTGTGGTGGCGGGTTGGCTTCAACATGCTGATCTATCTCGCCGGCATGCAGGGCATCGGCCCTGAGCTGTACGAGGCAGCGCGGTTGGACGGTGCGAATGCCTGGCAGCGTTTTCGTTATGTGACCGTCCCGCTGGTAGGACCCTCCTCATTCTTTCTGCTCATCCTCAATGTCATCTACTCCTTCCAGGTGTTCGACCTCATTTTCGTGATGACCGGGGGTGGTCCGCAGAACGCGACCTCGGTGCTGGTCACCTACGCCTACGACCAGGGTTTCGTCACCAGGGATCAGGGCTATGCCGCTGCCATCGGCATGGTGCTGCTGGTGGTGATGATGATCTTCACCGCCGTTCAATGGCGCCTGAATCGAAACCGGGATCTCGTCGAATGAAAGGTCGGGCGATGTCGGAAGTGGTACCCGACAGCACCGAGCCGTTGTCCGGACGCCGCGCGGAGGATCCGCGGCGCCGCCGGCGCCGCCGGGAGCGTGCAGGCCGCGCGATGCGAGTGGTCGCAGCCATCATGGTGAGCGCGGTCCTGCTGTTCCCGCTGTACTGGATGGTGATTGTCGCGTTCTCGTCGAGAGCCGAACTGGTTACCGGTGATCTACGGATGTGGCCCCGCGAGTGGACCCTGGAGAACTTCCGGCAGGTCTTGTCATCCTTTCCGGTCTTCACCTGGTTCGGCAATTCGGTCGCGATCGCACTGGTGGTCGCGGCGATCACGGTGACGGTCAGCATGCTCGCCGGCTATGCATTCGCCCAACTACGCTTCCCCGGATCCAGCATTCTGTTCCTGATCTCGCTGGCGACGCTGATGATTCCCGTACAGGTGATCATGGTGACCCTGTTCAAGCTCGTGACGGCGCTCAACCTGTACGGAACCTACTGGGCGGTGATCCTGCCGACCTCGGCAACGGCTTTCGGAGTGTTCCTGGCCAGGCAATTCATCCTGGCCATCCCGCGCGACCTGATCGAGGCGGCCAGGATCGACGGCGCCGGGCATTTCAAGATTTTCGCCCGGATCGTCCTGCCGCTCTCCCGTCCCCTGCTCGCCGTGCTGTTCTTCATGAGCGTGCTGCAGATTTGGAACGACTTTGCCTGGCCGCTCATTGCGCTGAAACAGAATGAGCTCTTCACCCTGCCCATCGGACTGCTGTACCTGCAGGGTCAATTCGGTTCCGACTACGGCGGGACGATGGCCTTTGCGCTGATCAATGTGACGCCCATGGTCGCCTTGTTCCTGATCTTCCAGCGTTACTTCGTCCAGGGTTTTTCGCGCAGCGGCATCCGCTAGCCGGTGCACAGCTCTCGGGACGGCCGTCAGCGAATTCGCTCGACCTCGAATTCGCAGTCCGGCTCGGCAATGGCGCCCTGCGCCTCAACCAGGCAGATTTCACGTGACCCCGCGACGTGGGTGGCCGCCATGATGCCGTAGACCGACGACGCCACCCTGGCGAGAGCCACCTCGATACCTTCCCGCAGGTGTGCAAGGAACAGCGCCGCCGTCACGTCACCGGCCCCGTTCACGGTCAGCGGCAACTGCGGCGTCCGGACCAGGTACGCACCCGAGCGGTCGACCGCGAGCATTCCGATCTCCCCGTCCCGAACTCCCGCCCCCTGTACCGAGGTGACCAGCACCGTGGACGGACCCATTCCGATCACCGTGTCGACGGCGTCGAGCAGGCCCTGCACGGTGCCGACAGAGCTGACGTCGACCGCTGCCGGGTCGCCACCAGCCGCCAGGTAGGCGAGCTCGAAAGCGTTGGGCGTCACCACGTCCGCCGCCGGCACAACGCGTTCCCTGATCAGTTCCGGCACCCCGGGCAGCACGAACATCCCGCGGCCGACGTCGCCCATCACCGGATCGCAGCAGTACACCGCGTCGGGATTGAGATCCCGTACCCGGCGCACCGTCGACAGCACCACGTCCGCCACGCCGGGCGAGCCCTGATAACCGGTGAGCACCGCGTCGACAGTGCCGAGCACACCCCGATCACCGATGCCATCGATCACCTCGGCGATATCGGCGGGATCGAGCACCAACCCGCGCCAGTTGCCGTATCCGGTGTGATTGGAGAAATGCACGGTGAGAACCGGCCATACGTGGTGGCCCAGTCGCTGCAACGGGAAGGTCGCCGCCGAATTGCCGACATGGCCGTAGGCGACGGAGGACTGGATGGACAGGATCCGCATGGGGAGAAAGCGTAGGCGTTGCGGGGGGTAGGACGGGGGTCATGCGAGACTGGGCGGGTGGGGCACCCATGGGCACACGGGCAGCATCCGGCAGCGGTGCTTCCTCGCGAGCAGCTCGCCGGGCGGATCCAGCACACGCTGATCGGCCAGGCGATCACCGAACGCCAAGTGCGCCAGCACGTCCGGGAAACCCTGACCCACGGGTTCGATGCGGCCGTCGTTCCGCCCTGCTGGGTGTGGGCCGCGCGGGACGAGCTGCGCGGCTCGGCCGCCAGGATCGGCTCGATCGTCGACTTCCCCAACGGATCCGGCCTGACGTCGGCACGGGTCGCCGAGGTCAGGGCGCTGACTGATGCCGGCGTCGACGAACTGGATTCCACGGTGAACGTCGGCTACCTCCTCTCGAGCAGGGTACGAGAATTTGCCGCTGATCTTTCGGCGGTCGTCGCGGCGGCAGAGCCGGTGGGCGTGAAATTGATGCTGGAGCTGCCATTGCTCAATGCGCAGCAGCGTGCGCGTGCCGTGCAGGCCGCCATCGACGCCGGTGCGGCGTTCGTTTCCATCGCCTCCCGCGGGGCGGTGGCTATCGCGGATCCGGCGACCATCGGCTACTTGCGCAGATCCGTGCCCGCATCAATGGGTGTGAAGGCATCCGGCGGAGTGAAGACCGTCGAACAGGTCCGGGCACTGCTGACGGCCGGAGCCGATCTGATCGGTACGTCGGCGGGCATCTCGATCGTCACCGGTGCCGGCGCGGTTCGAGGTTCGCTCTACTCCTACTGAATCGTTATCGCCGTCGGATTGTTGATCCATCCCCCGCTGTCACCGCAGATCTCCCACCGCAGGGAAGCTCAGTTGTCGCTGCGTCACCGTGCGCTTCGGGGTAATAATGCCGATCGTGTAACTCGTCGACTTCGTTGGGACACCTACCAAAATGTGACCTGTTGGAGGGATTGACGCGGCGAGCCGCGCCTCATAGTTTGTGTAACCACCGTACTAGGACATGTCGGGCAGACGTTCGACAGGTAAATCGGCCGCTGCGCCGAGACGATCCGTGTCGGGTTTCATCCCGCAATGGTCGCCAAAATCTATGTCCTCCGCCCACCATCCGGCCGGGCGGTTCCGTCAGAGAGGGAATGTTCATGCGTCTGAAGACCTCCGCAGTTTTGGGGCTAGTGGCGGCTGGGTCGCTGCTGCTGGCCGCCTGTGGCTCCAGCACCAACAGCGCCACGAGCAGCGCAACGTCCGCCGCTGCCAGCGCAACCAGTGCGGCTGGTTCCGCGGCGGGCGGCGCCACCAGTGCTGCCGACTCCGCGGCCTCCAGTGCAGCGGGCGGATCCGGCGCGGCGGGTGGTACCGGCAAGGTCGGCGTCATCCTGCCGGACACCAAGTCCTCCGCCCGCTGGGAGACCCAGGACCGGCCGAACCTGGAAGCGGCGTTCAAGGCAGCCGGCGTGGAGGCGGATATCCAGAACGCCGAGGCCGATCCGGCCGCGATGGCCACCATCGCCGATCAGATGATCGCCAACGGCGCGACCGTCCTGGCAATCGTCAACCTGGACAACGAGTCCGGTGCCGCCATCCAGAAGAAGGCCGCGGCGCAGGGCGTCAAGACCATCGACTACGACCGGCTGACCCTCGGTGGCACCGCCGACTACTACGTGTCGTTCAACAACACCACCGTCGGTGAGCTGCAGGGCAAGGGCTTGGACAAGTGCCTAGGCGGCGGTGACAAGAAGATCGTCTACCTCAACGGTTCTCCGACGGACTCGAACGCCACCGCCTTCTCGGCCGGTGCGCACTCGGTGCTCGACCCGATGAAGAACTACGTCGTCGTTGCCGAGCAGGCCGTTCCTAAGTGGGACAATCAGCAGGCCGGCACGATTTACGAGCAGATGTTCACCGCGCAGGGCGGCAACATCGACGGTGTCCTCGCTGCGAATGACGGTCTGGGCAACGCGGTGATCGCGATCAACAAGAAGAACGGCGTCCAGATCCCGGTCACCGGCCAGGACGCGACCGTTCAGGGCCTGCAGAACATCCTTGCGGGTGACCAGTGCATGACGGTCTTCAAGGACACCACCAAGGAGGCCGGAGCCCTGGCCGACGTCGCCATCGCGCTGGCCAACGGTGAGACCCCGAAGACCACCGGCACGGTCAAGGACACCGAGGGCAACCGCGACGTCGCGGCGATCCTGGAGACTCCGGAGGCCATCTACAAGGAGAACGTCAAGGACGTCGTGGACGCGAAGGGGGTCACCGCTGCGGATCTGTGCAAGGGCTCCTACGCGGCAGCCTGCACCGAGCTCGGCATCAGCTGACCTGAGTTAATGCCGGACCCGGCCGACGCGATGCGTCGGCCGGGCCCGGCGCCGGTCGGTCGTCCCCACTTCCCCCAGCCGAGGAGCAAGTCTGATGACGCAGTCAACCGCACCCATCCTGGAGTTGCGGGGGGTGAACAAGAGTTTCGGCGCCGTCCAGGTTCTGCACGACGTCGACCTGTCGATCCACCCGGGCCAGGTCACCGCGCTCGTCGGTGACAACGGCGCCGGCAAGTCCACGCTCGTCAAGTGCGTCGCGGGCATCTACGGTATCGACACCGGCGAGTACCTGTTCGAGGGCGAACCGGTGTCCGTCGCCAATCCCCGTGACGCGGCCGCACTCGGTATCGAGATCGTCTACCAGGACCTCGCTCTCTGCGACAACCTGGACATCGTGCAGAACATGTTCCTCGGCCGGGAGCCCAAGTCCGGCATCGTCCTAGACGAGGGCCAGATGGAGATCAAAGCTCGGGACACTCTCGCGTCGTTGTCGGTCCGCACCGTCTCGTCCGTCCGCCAGCTCGTCGCCAGCCTGTCCGGCGGTCAGCGACAGTCGGTCGCCATCGCCAAATCAGTCCTGTGGAATTCCAAAGTCGTCATGCTCGACGAGCCGACCGCCGCGCTCGGCGTCGCCCAGACCAGGCAGGTCCTCGACCTCGTGCGCCGGCTCGCCGATAATGGCCTCGGCGTGCTGCTGATCAGCCACAACATGAACGACGTCAAGGAGGTCAGCGACCGGATTACCGCGCTGTACCTCGGCAGGGTCGCGGCAGATGTCGCGGCCGCCGACGTCACCAGCAGGGAAGTCGTCGAACTGATCACCACCGGGCGATCGGGCCAGCACGGGCTCGCCCCGGCGATTGCGCAGGAGTCAGCATGAGCGCCCCAGAGAAACCCGATCTCGTCAAGCAGATCCCGGACGTCGAGGCCAGAGCGGCGTTCTCCGGCGACGCGGCCGGCCCGGTGTCCGTCGGCCAGTACTTCCAGGCCTACCGCAACAAGCTTCGGGCCGGCGACGTCGGTTCGCTACCAGCGGTTCTCGGCCTGGTCGTGCTGTTGGTCGTGTTCACGATCGCCGCGCCGAACACTTTCCTGTCGACTTTCAACCTGGCGAACCTGTTGACCCAGGCCGGTTCCATCTGCGTGCTCGCGATGGGCATCGGTTTCGTGCTGCTGCTGGGTCACATCGATCTGTCCGCCGGCGTGATCGGCGGTGTCGGTGCCGGCGTAATGGCCATGCTCATGTTGAAGGCGGATCTGCCCTGGTACCTCGCGGTGCTGATCGCGCTGGCGGTAGGCGTCGCCATGGGTGTTTTCACCGGCTTGCTCGTCTCCACGGTCGGCATCCCCTCCTTCGTCGTGACGCTCGCGACATTCCTTGCCTACCAGGGTGTTCTGCTGTGGATAATCGGTACCGGCGGGACAGTTGCGATCACCGACGAAACCATCCTGAAGATCTCCAACGGCAACATGCCGGTGCTGCTGGGCTGGATCGTCGTCATCGCATCGATTGCCGCGTACGCGGCATTGAACCTGTTCGTCCACCAACGCAGGACCGCACACAAGCTCGTCACCCCGCCACTGGCGATCATCCTGCTGCGCATCGGGGTGCTGGCCGTCCTGCTGCTCGGCGCCACCTACCTGCTCAGCCAGAACCGTGCCCGCGGCAACATCGTGCTGGAAGGCGTTCCGTGGATCGCACCCCTAGTCGGTGTGCTGCTGGTGATCTGGACCTTTGTGCAGAACCGCACCGCCTTCGGCCGCCATGTCTACGCGGTGGGCGGTAACGCGGAAGCGGCCCGCCGCGCCGGCATCCGGGTCGGGCAGATCACCATCGCCTGTTTCGTCATCAGCTCCGGGATGGCTGTCATCTCGGGCATCGTCGCCGCGTCCCGGCTGAACTCCGTGACCCCCGACGCCGGTGCCGGCAACACCCTGCTGTATGCAGTGGCCGCCGCCGTCATCGGCGGGACGTCGCTGTTCGGTGGCAAGGGCAAGGCCCGAGACGCCGTTGTCGGCGGTCTGGTGATCGCCGTCATCGACAACGGGCTGGGCCTGCTCGGCCTGCAGGCGTACATCAAGTTCATCATCACCGGCGTCGTGCTGCTGCTGGCGGCGAGCGTCGATGCCATCACCCGTCGCAAGCGGGCCAGTTCCGGTCGCTAGCCAACCACCATCGATCCGACGACTCCAGCCCAGCTGCGTGCTCGTCAGCAGGGCGCTCCTCCGACACGACGAAAGGCTTCTCGTGCCCATCGCCGTCCGGTCCAACGGCGGTTCGACCCCGGCTGACCAGGCCACCGTCCGGAGACTCAACCTTGCCCTGCTGATGCGCAGCCTCGCCGACGGCGGTTCCCGCCCGCGGGCGAAGCTCGCGCACGACACCGGGCTGACCAAGGCAACGGTGTCCAGCCTGGTCGCCGAGTTGGATCAGCGCGGCCTGGTCATCGAGGGCAACATCGACCGGGGTGGCCTCGGCCGCCCCGGTCGCACCGTCGAGCTCGACCCCACCTGGGTGCGATTTCTCGGAATCGAGCTGCAGGTCGACTACATCGCCGGGATGGTGCTCGACCTGCGGGGCCGGGTGCTGTGCCGGCGCAGGATCGCCCGGTCGATGGCCGAGCTCGGCCCGGCGCGTGCGCTCGGCGTCGTCGCCGACGTGGCGCGCAAGCTGGTCGAGGAAGCGGGCATCTCGGTGGAGCAGGTACAGAGCCTCAACATCGCCGTCCCCGGATTGGTGGACGCACGCGCCGGATTGTTGTCTTTCGCGCCGAACCTGCACTGGCGCGACGTCGATATCGTCCACACGTTGATGGGCCGCCTGCAGTGGGCGGACACCAGGATCACCGTCGACAACGATGCCAACATGGGTGCCATCGCGCACTACGCGGTGGGCCAGGTCGCCGGCGGGTCGAATCTGCTGTATCTCGCCGGTGCGGTCGGCGTCGGCGCGGGCATGATCGTCGACGGGCACATCGTCCGCGGCGCAGACGGATTCGCCGGCGAGGTCGGTCATATGACGATCGGCACACCGGGCCGGCAGTGTGGGTGCGGCCGGTGCGGTTGCTGGGAGACGGAGGTCGGATTCGCTGCCCTGCTCGACATGGTCGCGGAGCCGGCAACGGCTGCTGCGCAACCGCGGGTCGATTTGGGCGCGCAACTCGTCCGGGTCGTGGAACGCGCCGACGCCGGAGATCCCATGGTGCTCGAAGCACTGGCGCGGCAGGCGAAATGGCTCGGTATCGGAATCGGGATACTGGCCAACGTGCTCAATCCGGACACCATCGTCCTGGGGGGCCACTACCCAGCCCTACAGCGCTATCTCGAGGGTCCGGTGCTGGCCGAACTACGGGCCAGAGTCCTTGCGGGTCCGGCCGCCCTGTGCCGCCTCGAGTTCTCCGAGCTGGGCCTGGAAGCGGCGTCGCTGGGCGCCGCGCACGCCGGCATCGAGCAGTTGATCGCCGACCCGACGCTGGCCGGTATCCGTCCCGGCTGACGCTCGCGAACAGCGGGTCACCGCCGCACGGTCGGCCAGCATTCCCCAGCTGACCCGCATCGCAGTACCGACGACGCACCACGACCGAAAGGGATGGCCCGCCTTGGCCGACGACGTCCTGGTAGCCGGAATCGATTCCTCGACGCAATCCACGAAGGTGGTCCTGGTCCGGGCCGCGGACGGATCCCTCGTCGGCGAGGCGTCCGCGCCGCACCCGGCCGGAACTGCCGTCGATCCGCAGCACTGGTGGAAGGCCCTGCGGCAGGCGGGTTCCGGATTGCTGGACCGCGCGTCGGCGGTCGCGGTCGGCGGCCAGCAGCACGGCATGGTCGCGCTGGACACGGACGGCGTCGTGGTGCGCGACGTGCTGCTGTGGAACGACCTGCGCTCGGCGCCCCAGATCGCCGAGGTGGTCGAGCATCTCGGGGGACCGCAGCAGTGCGCCCGGACCATCGGGTCGGTACCCGCGGCGTCCTTCACCGTCACCAAACTCCGTTGGATGGCGGAGAACGAACCCGAGAATGCCGCCAGGACCGCGGCCGTGCTGCTGCCGCACGACTGGTTGACCTGGATGCTGGCCGGCGGACCTGGATCCGGCGCTGCCATGACGACCGATCACGGTGATGCTTCCGGCACCGGTTACTACTCACCCGCCGAGCGGGCATGGCTGCCCGCCGTCGCGCACTGGGCGCTGCGCCGCGGGGCCGGTGACGAACGGGTGACGCTGCCGCGGATCGCCGCCCCGGCGGAGATCGTCGGTCGGACCGGGTCGGGAGCGGAATTGGGTGCGGGCACCGGTGACAACATGGCCGCGGCAATGGGTCTGGGCCTGCGGGACGGGGATGTCGCGGTCTCGATCGGGACCTCCGGAACGGCGTTCTGCGTCACCGACTCGCCCTCGGCCGATCCGACCGGGTCGGTGGCAGGCTTCGCCGATGCGTCCGGCCGGTATCTGCCGCTGGTCGCCACGGTCAACGCCGCCAGGATCCTGGCGGTATTCGGCACCCTGCTCGGAGTGGACCATGCGGAATTTGCCGACCTGGCGTTGTCGGCTCCGCCCGGGGCCGGTGGGCTGGCCTTGCTCCCCTATTTGGACGGCGAGCGCACGCCGAACCGCCCGCATGCCACCGGCGTCCTTCGCGGGCTGACATCCGGGGTCACCCGGGCCGACCTGGCCCGCGCAGCCGTCGAAGCGTTGTTGTGCTCGTTGGCCGACGCGGTCGAGGCGCTGGGTGTGACCCCGCAGCGGGTGCTGATGTTCGGTGGAGCGGCGCGCAACCCCGCCGTCCAGCAGTTGGCGCCGGCCGTCTTCGGCACCGACGTCCTGGTCCCCGCGGCGGCCGAGTACGTGGCGTTGGGTGCTGCCAGGCAGGCGGCCTGGGCATTGTCCGGAGCCGCTGCGCCGCCGGTATGGCCTGCTGCCGCAGCGCAGATCCTCACGGCCGAGCCCACTCCCGAGGTTCGCGAACAGTACGGCGTGCTGCGGGATGCCACCGCCAACTGGTAGATCGCCACGCTGGGCCCATCGGACAGCGCGATCCGGCCGGTCCGCCGCGATGCGGTGGGACAGTTCGTCAGCGCGGCTCGCCGTTCGGGTATCAGTTCCCCTCGGTCGGGATGATGATGACCTCGGACACCTGTTCCGAGAGAACGTCGGCCGCACCGGGGGGAAGCCGGTCGTCGGTGAGCAGGGTGGTGACGGCGCGCAGCGGCGCGATCTGAGCCAGCCCGACGACACCCCATTTCGTGTGATCGGCGACCACCACCAGGCGCCGCGCCGATTCCACCAGCGCACGATTCGTCTCCGCCTCCAACAGGTTCGGCGTCGTCAGCCCCGCGCGTTCGTCGATCCCGTGCACACCCATGATCACCATGTCCACGTGCAGCGAGCGGATCGCCTGCACCGCAACGGGTCCCACCAGCCCGTCGGACGGTGTCCGAAGCCCACCGGTCAGCACGACGGTGAGATCCGGTCGCTGCCGGGCGTGCAGCACCTCGGCCACCTTGAGGGAGTTCGTCACCACCGTGAGGTTGGCGATGTCCCCGAGATGCCGGGCCAGCGTCCAGGTCGTGCTGCCGGCGGTGATGGCGATCGCCATGCCGGGCCGGACCAACTGCGCGGTCCGGGCTGCGATGGCTTCCTTCTCGGAGACCTCGCGCTGGCTGGTGACCTCGAAGCCCGGCTCGATGGCGCTGGCCGTGTCCATCGCGGTGGCGCCGCCGTGCACCTTGGACAGCAGCCCCTTGCGGTCCAACGTCTCCAGATCCCGGCGGACCGTCATGTCCGAGACGCCCAGCAGGGCCGTCAGATCCGCCACCCTGGCGCCACCGGTGCGGCGGACCTCATCGAGGATGCGGGCCTGACGCATGGCTGCGAGCACTGTACGAACCTACCGCCCCAGGTGACAGGATCGGGGGTGACAAGATCGGGGTTGTGTCGCAGACCAGGAGGCCGCGCGGCGGTGACCGTGCGGTGACCGCGGCGGACATCGACGCCGCCGCCAGACGGATCGCCGGGGTGGCCGCGCTCACTCCCCTTCAGGAATGCCGCCGACTGTCCGCGGAGACCGGCACCACGGTGCTGCTCAAGCGCGAGGACCTGCAGGTCGTCCGGTCGTACAAGGTGCGCGGCGCCTTCAACCTGATGGCCCAGCTCGACGGTGCGGAGCGCGCGGCCGGAGTGGTCTGCGCCAGCGCCGGCAATCATGCCCAGGGCGTTGCCTTCGCCTGCCGGGAGCTCGACATCAAGGGCCGCATCTACCTGCCCCACACCACGCCGAGGCAGAAGCGGGACCGCATCCTGTCGCACGGCGACGGCACCGTCGAGCTGGTGCTGACCGGCGACACGTTCGATGACGCCGCGCTGGCCGCCGCCGAGTACGCCGATCGGACCGGCGCGGTGCTGGTTCCGCCGTTCGACGACCCGCGGACCGTGGCCGGCCAGGGCACCGTCGTCCGGGAGCTGCTGCAGCAGCTCGGCCGTCCGCCGGACGTGATCATCGTGCCTGTCGGCGGCGGCGGGCTGATCGCCGGTGTGGTGACCTATCTCCGGGAGCGGGCCCCGTCGGTGACCGTGATCGGGGTCGAACCGGCCGGTGCCCCGGCCATGATCGCCGCCCTCGATCATGGCCGGCCGACGCGGTTGGGGTCGATGGATCCCTTCGTCGACGGCGCCGCTGTCCGGCAGATAGGTTCGCTGCCATATCGGATCGTCGCGGAAACCGGGACCGGGATCGTGTCCGTCGATGAGGGTGCCATCTGCACGCAGCTGCTCCGGCTGTACCAGAGCGAGGGCATCGTCGCGGAGCCCGCCGGCGCGCTGGCCGTCACCGCACTGACCCAACTGGAGTTGCCGCTCGGATCCACGGTGGTCGCCATCGTGTCGGGCGGCAACAACGACGTCTCGCGGTACGGGGAGATCCTGGAGCGATCGCTGGTCCACCTCGGTCTCAAGCACTACTTCCTGGTCGACTTCCCGCAGGAGCCCGGCGCGCTGCGCCGCTTCCTCGACGAGGTGCTCGGTCCCGACGATGACATCACGCTGTTCGAGTACGTCAAACGCAACAACCGGGAGACGGGCCCGGCTCTGGTCGGCGTCGAGATCGGTTCCGCTGATGGGCTTCCCGCCCTGCTGAAACGGATGGCCGCCGCGCCGATGGAGGTCGAGCGGATCCTGCCCGGGTCGGCCGCCTACCGTTATCTCACCTGACTCCCGGCCGTCACTGCGCTCGCGGGCTGCATCGTCGCGGATCCAGCTGTTGCGCTGCTCCTGGCTTTCCGAAGGGGACTACCCTCGCGGTATGAGCGACAGCGACGCAGATCACATCAACCACTCGGGTTCGGCACCGGCCGGCGGCAGCGACCGGACCAGGGGCGACGAAGAGGTCGGCAGTTTTGATCGGCACGACATCAGGACGCCGCACGCCGAGCGTCCCGAGCATGTCGGCAGTTTCGACGAGCACGACGAACAGACGCCGCATGCCGAACGCGAGGAAGAGGTCGGCAGTTTCGACCGCCACGATGTGCAGACCCTCGGGGAAACCAGCGAGGACGCCGTGCCGCGGTACGACCGGCACGACCAGTAGGACCCGGTTGCGTCGGGTCGTCTGCGCACGGGCCGCTGGTCGGGCGAGGGTGCGATCACGACACGATGACTCACCCGCGCATCACCGCCAGCGGGTCAATGCCGGAAGCCGGCCGGCCCGCTCAGCGTGCCGGCACCGCATTCGACGTCGAGGTTGTCGACCGCCGCCAGCAGGTCCTTGAAGAACAGGTCGGCGAGATCGAGGGAGAACCCGTTGCGGCAGACGACCCTGAGCACGGCAAGGTCTTCACGGTTCTCCGGGAAGGTGTACGCCGGAACCTGCCAGCCACGCTCGCGCAGCCGGCGGGAGACCGCGAAGACGTCCCAGCCCGTCACCGCATCCGCTGTGGTAAGCGCAAAGACCGGGAGCTCATCGCCCTTGGTGATCAAGCGGAACTGCGGCAGGTTGCCGATCCGCTCGGCCAGCGTCATCGCAACGTCCCGTGACGCCTGCTGCACTGCGGTGAAACCCTTGCGGCCCAGCCGGAAGAAGTTGTAGTACTGCGCCACCACCTCGGCGCCCGGTCGGGAGAAGTTCAGCGCGAACGTCGGCATGTTGCCGCCCAGGTAGTTCACGTTGAAGACGAGTTCGTCGGGGAGGTGGTCCTTGTCGCGCCACAGCACCCACCCGACGCCGGGGTACACCAGGCCGTACTTGTGGCCGGAGGTATTGATCGACGACACCCGCGGCAACCGGAAATCCCACTCGAGGTCCGGGTCGAGGAACGGCGCCACCATGCCGCCGGACGCGCCATCGACGTGCACCGGGATATCCGGCCCGCCGCCGGCCAGCAGGGCGTCCAGCGCTTCGGCGATCGCCGCCACCGGCTCGTAGCTGCCGTCGAAAGTGGAACCGAGGATGGCCACGACGCCGATGGTGTTCTCGTCGCACGCGGCGATCGCGCCCTCCGGTTCGAGGTGGAACCGCTCGCCGTCCATCGGCACCGTTCGCGGCTCGACATCCCAGTAGCGGCAGAACTTCTCCCAGCACACCTGAACATTTGCGCCCATCACCAGGTTGGGCTTGCGGGTGTTCAGGTCGCCGCCGCCGTCCCGGACCGTGCGCTCCCACCGGCGCTTGAGCGCCATCCCGGCGAGCATGCAGGCCTCGCTCGATCCGGTGGTCGAGCAGCCGGTGGCGCGGTCCGGCGAGGGGGCGTGCCACAGGTCGGCAAGGATGGCGACACACCTGCGTTCGATCTCGGCGGTCTGCGGGTACTCGTCCTTGTCGATCATGTTCTTGTCCGCGCAGTCCGACATCAGCGTCAGGGCCTGCGGTTCCATCCAGGTGGTGACGAAGGTGGCCAGGTTCAGCCGCGCGCTACCGTCCAGCAGCAGCTCGTCCCTGATCAACTGGTAGGCGACATCGGCAGGGACAGGCTCGTCGCTCAGGGCGATCTCGGGCAGCTGCACCTCGTCGCCCACCGCTGGATTCGCCAAGCCGTAGATCGGGTTGGAGTGCACGGCGCGGACAGGTTGTGAGGATCCGGTATGCAGGGGCATAGCGGAAGTATCGTCCGGCTGGACCCCCACGTCGTCGCCTTGAAAGGGTGATGATGAACGTTCGCCACCTCCCAACCCGGCCGCACCGTGATCGTCCCATTCAGCTCATGCAGTCAGTGAGAAGCCTCGGCGCGCTCGGCAGCGGTCTTCTCGGTGGACGCTTCGCTGGTCGACAGCGCGCCGGAGGACGACTCCAGGTGTGCCCGGACGAACCAGTGGAACAGCTCCAGCTGCTGCAGCTGACCGATGATCAGGTCGTTCGTGACGGGGTCTGACTTCTCGACCTTCTCGGCGACCTCCCGGTGGCTGGAGATCACCCCTCGGTAGACCAGGTCCAGTGCGCCAAGGTGCGCGATCGCCTCGTCACGACCGACGGAGTAGTCGTTCCAGGAACGCTGCTCGACCAGGGCTCCGGGGGTACCAACAGGCGACGATCCCAGGGTGGCGATGCGCTCCGCGACCTCGTCGGCCATCGCCCGGGCGGCGTCGACCTGGGGGTCGAGCATCTGATGGACCGCGATGAAATGTGGTCCGACGACGTTCCAATGGACGTGCTTCAGGGTGAGAGCGAGGTCGTTCAGGGCGTTGAGACGGTCCTGTAGGGCGCCCGCGACCTCGGCGCCCTGCTCGACTGTCATGGACGGAACGGTGTACTTCGGCATGGTCATGCCAGCTCTGTTCCCAGGAACGGTTCCAACGACACATCCGGTGACCGGACCGAGCGCGACCGGCTCAGTCCCGGTGCACCTGCGGCGAGGGCAACACGATCTTGCCGTGCGGGAACCGCGGGGCCAGCTGATCCGTCGTGATCGGCACGCCGGTCTGCACGCCGGCACTTACCTCCGACGCCGGCCCGGGCAGCGCCCGGATGGACCGGTGAACCGGTAGCACGATCAGTGCGACGACGAGCCACAGCAGCTGGACGCTGCCGGCAAAGGCGAGGACGGCGCCGCCCGCGTCATAATCGCCGTCCCGCACGTGCATCAACGATGCGGTCGGCGCGCACCAGATGGCCAACCCCGCCGTCATCAGCATCGAGTAGCCGACGACCTGCGCGATGCGGCCGGTGAGCGCCCGGTCGGACCGCGCATAGCCGCTGTCGTCGCTGGCCAGCGCGCGAATACCGGACATCAGCCGCAGGCTCAGCAACACCATCGCCGGAAACACCCAGATGATGTGGTGGACCCAGCTGACCGGGCTGACCAGCACCCCGACCAGGCCCGCCAGGGTGAGTCCGGTCAGCTCGTCACCGGCCATTGCCGCACGGCGCGCCCGCCAGAGACCGAAGACCGCAAGCGATCCGGCCAGCACCATCCACGGCAGCCGGCCGGGCGCCAGCGGCGCCTCGAGGCGGGCGAGCAGACCATTGACGGACTGGTTCATCGTCGTGTCGAGGAAGCCGACCCGCGATGTCTCCCACAGCAACGAGGTGAAGTACCGCCAGGTCTCGCCCGGCGCGATGACGGCACTGGTCAGGTTCGCCGCGACCACGGTGCCGATCGCGGTGACCGCTGCCCGCCAGCGGCCGACCAGGAACAGGTACACGATGAAGATGCCCGGAGTCAGCTTGACGGCGGTGGCAAGACCGATCCCGACCCCGGTCCATCTGCTGTTCCGCCGACCCAACACCAGCAGATCGACCAGAACCAGGACACCCAGGTAGAGATTGATCTGCCCGAACGACAGCGTCTGACGGAACGGCTCAAGGGTGAAGGCAAACGCGGTGGCGACCCCGGCAAGCGCGAACAGCAGCGGCTTGGGCAGGCGGACACGCTCGCGCAGGATCAGAAACACGAAGAACGCCGCGCTGGCGATGATCGCCGCCAGAGACAGCAGCAGCACGACGGGGTACGACAGCCACCCCATCGGGGACATCAGCAGCGCCGCCACCGGTGGGTAGGTGAAGCCGAGCGACACATTGACCGGATCAGGCTGGGAGTACGAGAACAGGTCGTTCCCGGCGCGCCAATAGTTGATGGCGTCGTAGTACAGCCGCAGATCGAACTGGGAGTGGTGCTGGCCCATGACCTCGCCGAACACCCACGCCGCGAACGCCGCCACGGTGACCGGCAGCACGACCATCACGATCCGCGTTGCGCGGGGAAGGGTGTCCCACCAGCGGACCACCTTCATCGAGGTCACGGTGGGCGGATCGGGAGTTGACACCCAGCGAGTATTGCAGTGCCTACCATTTGTTGTCACAGATTTGACCGATTCGGTACATCCACCCTGGGCGACGCCTCGCCAATGCCGACGGTCCGCGATGACGGCGGGCGTACCGGATGTATTTCCCCGCAGGCCTCTGATCAGTAAAGAAATGGTCAAAGAATGCGTGCAGGCGCCGCACGCCATTCCCGTCAGCGGCCGGCGCGCTGATTGACGGGTGAGCGAACTCACCATTGTCCGAAGCGGCCGAAAAAGGACCCGGCCGGTTGCCGGGGACCTGCCGGACGGTGTCGGTGTCAGCGCCGGACGAACTCCAGATCGAAGATGTCGTGGCCGGCGGCAATACCGCGCCGTTCAAATCTCGTCTTCGGGCGGAACTCCGGGCGGGGCGCCCACCCCGGGTGCGCATTGCGCAGACCCTTGGTGGCCGTACACGCGGCCAGCATGCTCTCGGCGTACGGCGCCCAGTCCGTGGCCAACCGGAACGTGCCGCCGCGGTGCAACCGGGAGGCCACCAGGGCCGCAAACTCCGGCGTCACCAGGCGGCGCTTGAGGTGCTTGGTCTTGGGCCACGGATCCGGGAAGAAGAGCCAGACCTCGTCGAGGCCGCCCGGCGAGACCAGTTCGGTCAGTACCTGCACCCCGTCGCCGCGGAGCACCCTGACGTTGTGCTGATTCGCCCGGCTCAGGTGGTGCAGCGTCTGCGCGACGCCCGGCTTGTAGACCTCCACTGCGAGCAGGTTGATCTCCGGCCGGGCCGCCGCCATCGCCACCGTCGACTCACCCATGCCGGAGCCGATCTCGAGCACGACGTCCGTCCGCCGACTGAACAGTGCCGGTGCATCGATCGGCTCCGATAGCTCAGCGGCTTCGAGATACCAGTGATCGGCGTGGGTCTCGAACGCCTTGCGCTGGACCGCGTTGAGTCGTCCACCGCGCGGATGGAAGCTGACCACCCGGCGAAAATGGCTCGGCAGTCCGTCGTCGACCTTGGCCGTGACGATCCTGGTGTCGGGCATGCCCGCAACCGGGACAGAACCTGCTGCACGTGACATGGCTGAGACGGTACTTTCCACACCCCGAAAATCGGGCACCGTAGTACAGATCAGGACGCGCCGTGTGTCTGCTCCCGCTGCTTCATCTCCGCCTCGAAGATGTGCGGTGTGCCGGCGGCCAGCGTGTGCCGGACCAGTTCGTCGGCGGCCTTGAAGGCGCGCCAGTACTGCTCGTCATAGGACTCGACGATCTGGAACGTCCACATGTCGCCGACGACATCGCGGCCGACAAGAACGGCGTCGATCTCGTCCGCAAGGTCCTGGTGACCGGCCTCCCGCAGTGCTGCGAGGGCCTCCTGCAGGGCCAGGTCCGCCTCACCGGACATCCGGTGGAACTGGTAGAGCAGCCCGCGGGCGTTCTCCACCACCTCGAAGGCCGCCGAGATCTTGCCCACGGCGTCGACGGTGGCGTCGTCGGCACCCGGTGGCCGGGGGTGTTCGACCTGCCGGTCGGTGTGCCGAGCCGAGCCGAAGGTCTCGCGAAGTGCACCCATTTCTCAAGCATCCCGTTTCTGTAGAAGGATCAGTGCTGTCAGCCACAGCAGCACGGCGGTCCCGGCGAACACCAGGAGTCCCTGGATGGGCGTCGGCCCGGAGCTGGGCTGGAACAGATTGCCAATACCCGTTGTCGGCGTCACGAATCGGTCGCCGGCGGTGAACGGCAACCACGGCCCGGCCTTGCCGACCGTCGGAATGAGGGTGAACAGACCTTCGAGGACCAGCGGCCACAGCAGCAGGATTGCCACAGCGCCCGCGGACTGCCGCACGATGGTCCCGACGGCGACCGCGATGACGCCCGCGATGGCGAACAGCGCCCCGTAGCCGGCGACCTGTCGCCAGTCGTCTGCGGTGGTCAACTCCAGCGGGACCGGCGGGTCCGTCGACAGCACCTTCGCCAGGAAGAAGGCGCCGAAGGCCGACAGGAGCCCGACCACGGCACCGATCAGCGCGATGACGGCGGTTTTGGCCGCCAACACCGCGGGCCGTCGGGGCACGGCCAGAAAGGTGTTGCGGATGGTGCCGAAGCGGTACTCGGTGGTCACCGACAGCGCCGCGAGGACCATGAAGATGCTCAACCCGAGATTGACGCCACGCAGTACCAGGTAGGGCAGCGCTGCGCTGCCGTTGTCCACCAGTCCGAACAGGGTGGCGAAGCCCAGCGCCGCCACCGCGATGGCGACCAGACACCAGTAGGGCGAGCGGGTCGAGAACAGTTTGATGCGCTCGACATTGAGCAGGGTCATCGTTGCTGCCCTTCCTGGGTGCCTGCGGTCTGTTGCGCAGGACGTGGCGGCCGGCCCGGTAGTGGTCCGTATCCGGGTGGTGGTCCGTATCCCGGTGGTGGTCGGTCCTGCGGCGGGCCGTACCCCGGCGGGCCGAAGCCCTGCTGCGGCGGGTAACCCTGCGGGGGCCCGTCAGGCGCGGGCCCCGGGACCGCACGGGAGGTGCCGTACTCCACCGAGTCGCCGGTCAACTGGATGAAGGCCTCCTCGAGCGAGCCGGCCTGCGGCGACAACTCGTGCAGCGTGACCGAGGCACGTGCGGCCAGGTCACCCACCTGCTCGATCGGTGCGCCCGTCACTTCCACGGCACCGTTGACATCGGTAAACGCGAGCGCGGCGTCGGTCAGCGCCTTCCGCAGTTCCGCCATCTGCGGCGACCGCACCCGGATCGACGTTCTGGTCGACCGTGCGATGAAATCCGCCGTCGACGCCTCAGCGATCAACCTGCCCCGGCCGATGACGATGAGATGGTCTGCGGTCAATGCCATCTCGGAAAGCAGATGAGACGAGACCAGCACCGTCCGGCCCTGCTGGGTAAGGTTCCGCATGAAGTTGCGGATCCAGTGGATTCCCTCCGGATCCAACCCGTTCACCGGCTCGTCGAACAGCAGCACCTTCGGATCACCAAGCAGGGCGCCGGCCAGGCCGAGCCGCTGTTTCATACCGAGGGAGAACTTGCCCGCGGACTTCTTCGCCACACTGCTCAGTCCGACGAGATCAAGGACCTCATCGACGCGGGTGGCCGGGATCCTGTTCGAGCCGGCCATGAATCGCAGATGCGCGCGGGCAGAGCGATTGGGATGGATCCAGTTCGCATCGAGCAGGGCGCCCACCTGGGTCAGCGGTTTGATCAATGCGGCGTACGGCCGGCCACCGATCAGCGCCCTCCCGCTGGTCGGGTTGTCCAGGCCCAGGATCATCCGCATCGTGGTGGACTTGCCGGCGCCGTTGGGTCCGAGGAAGCCGGTGACGGTGCCCGGCTGGACGATGAAGGAGAGGTTGTCGACGGCAACGGTGCTGCCGTAATGCTTGGTGAGTCCGATCGCTTCGATCATGCGTCATGTCCCTGACTGTGTGTGGTGTCCGACGGCCCCATGGTGACTGACTGCCGGCACCGGCCGCAGCCCGGCGCCCCGTTAGGCTCCAACCGTGCAGCCGAGCGAAACGCCGTCAACATCATCAGCGAGCCAGTCGCTGCGCCACCGGGTCGATCCCGCGTTCACCGATCTGCCACTGCGCACCCTCGCCGACGCGACGCTCTCCGCGGCCACCGGCGCGGGCGCGTCGCATGCCGACTTCCGGTTCGAACGGCTGGTCACCGCGAACCTTTCCGTTCGGGACACCGCGGTGCAGTCGGCGACCGACGCGGTGACGACCGGCTATGCCGTACGGGTTCTCGTCGATGGCAGCTGGGGATTTGCGTCGTCGGTGATCGCGACACCGGACGAGGCCGTGCGGACCGCGCGCGAGGCTGTTGCCATCGCCCGCGCGTTGTCGGGGGTGGTGGCCGAACGGGTCGAGCTGGCGGACGAGCCGGTACACCGTGATCGGGAATGGGTCAGCAGCTACCACGTCGACCCGTTCAGCGTCAGCAGTGCGGACCGGATAGCGCTGCTGCTGGATCGCTCGCAGCGGTTACTGGCCTCCGACGGCGTCGCACACACCAGCGCGCGGCTGTTCCAGGTGAAGGAGAACAAGTTCTACGCCGACACCGCCGGAACGCTGACGACGCAGCAACGAGTGCGGCTGCAGCCGACGCTGACAGCGACAGCGGTGGACTCCGATACCGGCGCCTTCGAGACGATGTCCAGCCTGAATCCGCCGGTCGGCCGCGGTTACGAGTACCTGACCGACGGCAGCTGGGACTTCGATGCCGAGGTCGCCACGATGGGCGCCCAGCTGTCGGAGAAGATGAAGGCGCCGTCGATCGAGCCCGGTCGGTACGACCTGGTGATCGATCCGACGAACCTCTGGTTGACGATCCATGAATCGATCGGTCACGCGACCGAGTACGACCGGGCTGTCGGTTATGAGGCCGCTTATGCAGGAACGTCTTTCGCCACCCCGGACAAGCTCGGCAGCCTGGTCTACGGGTCGCCGATCATGAACGTCACGGGGGATCGGACCGTCGACCACGGCCTTGCGACCGTCGGTTACGACGATGACGGCGTCGCCGGCCAGTCCTGGAACCTGATTACCGGCGGCATCCTGAGCGGGTATCAGCTGGACCGGGTCTTCGCCCGCCGGCTGGGGCTGGACCGGTCGAACGGGTGCGCCTACGCAGACTCCCCGACCCACGTGCCGATGCAGCGGATGGCCAACGTCAGCCTGCAACCCGACCCGCACGGCGGCAGCACCGCCGATCTCATCTCCGGAGTGGACGACGGGATCTACGTCGTGGGCGACAAGTCCTGGTCCATCGACATGCAGCGGTACAACTTCCAGTTCACCGGACAGCGCTTCTACCGGATCAGGAACGGCCGGCTGGCGGGCCAGGTGAGGGACGTTGCGTACCAGTCGACGACGACGGATTTCTGGGGCGCGATGGACGGCGTCGGCGGACCGCAGACCTACCTGCTGGGCGGCGCCTTCAACTGTGGCAAAGGTCAACCCGGCCAGGTTGCCGCCGTCTCGCACGGCTGTCCGGCAGCGAGATTCCGCGGGATTTCCATTCTGAACACCGTGCGGGAGGGAGCGGCATGACGGCCACCGGCCTGCTCAGCCCGCAGCAGGTCATCGAAGCCGGGCTGGCCGCGTCGAAGTCGGACGGTTGCGTGGTGGTCGTGCAATCCAGCACCGAGGCGAACCTCCGGTGGGCCAACAACACCGTGACGACAAACGGTGTTTCCCGCTCGTTGTCGTGGTTCGTGGTGGCTGTGGTCGACGGCGCGGCGGGCACTGTCGCGGCCTCCGCGTCGTCGGCCGAATCGGTTTCCGCAGTGCGGGACGTCGTCGCGGCGGCCCATCAAGCCGCGACCGCGGCGGCGGCCTCCGGCCGGGCCCGGGACGCGCAGCCGCTGCTGGAGCCCGGACAGGGTGGTCCGGCGCAGTTCTTCGACGATCCGGCCGAGCCGACCTCGTTCGAGGTGTTCGGTGAGCTGCTGCCGTCGCTGCGGACGGCGCTGCACGATGCCCGCAGCGGCGAACGAATTCTGTACGGTTTCGCCCGTCATGAGATGACGACGACCCATCTCGGGTCGTCCACCGGGCTGCGGCTCCGTTGGGTTCAGCCCACCGGACTTTTCGAACTCAATGCGAAGTCCGCGGATCTCCGGCGCTCCGCGTGGTCCGGGGTGTCCACCGCCGATTTCGCCGGCATTGACGTCGACCAGGCCGCAGACGTGTTGGCCGATAGGCTCGCCTGGGCCGGACGCACCATCGACCTCCCGCCGGGCCGTTACGACACCGTCCTTCCGCCGACGGCTGTCGCCGACTTCATGGTGTACCTGGCGTGGAGCGCCGGCGCCCGCTCGGCCCACGAAGGCAGGTCCGCGTTTTCCGCGCCGGGAGGCGGGACCACGATCGGTCAGCGGCTGACCGAGCGAAATTTCACCCTGTTCGGGGATTCGACCTACCCAGGTCTGGAGTCATCACCGTTCCTGGTCACGGCCGGGTCCGGCGACGAGGTGTCGGTGTTCGACAACGGGGCACCGGTCGGTCGGTGCGAGGTGCTGACCGACGGTGTGATCTCGAACCTGTTGCACACCAGGGGTTCGGCCGCACAGTTCGATGAGGCGTTCCTGCCGCTGGCCGACAACCTGATCCTCACCGGCGGCCGGCAGGGCCGGACGACCGAGGATCTGGTGAGCGGTGTCCGGCGGGGGCTGCTCGTCACCTCGCAGTGGTACCTGCGTGATGTCGATCCGATGACGATGCTGCTGACCGGATTGACCAGGGACGGAGTCTTCCTGATCGAGAACGGCGAGATCGTCGGCGCTGTCAACAACTTCCGATTCAACATGTCACCGTTGGACGTCCTGCGGCAGACCGTGGACGCCGGCGGCACGGTGCCCGCGCTGTCCCGAGAGTGGAGTGACTGGTTCACCCGGTCGGCGATGCCGCCGCTGGTGGTCGAGGACTTCAACATGTCGTCGGTGTCGAAGGCGCAGTAGGCACGCCCTTACTGGGTTCGTTGCGCGGTACCTGCCTGGGATGCCGCCGCAGCGGGTGACAGGTCGGCGAGGGTCAGCGGGTGGCGCGGCGGCGCCGTCAGCGGATGGCTGCTGTCCACTTCGAGGCCGCGGCCGACGTGTACCAGCTCACCGGGATCGAGCAGGCGCCAGCCGCTTTCACCGTCCATGGGTTCGCTGGCAAAGACGACGGACGGCGATCCCGCCAGCTCGTGCGACCTGGTGCGGATTCGGCGGGTTCGGACGTCCAGGCGCTCGTCGACCGCCGGACGCTGCAGGACGTACAGCTCGTGGGTGTCGGGATAGCGCAGCGCCCACAGGTCGTCCGGTGTCGCGAGCAGGATGTTCACGGCGAACAGCGGGAGCCGATCGGCGATCCACGAAACGGCGGAGACGATGGCGGCGCGGACGTCCCCGCCGTTGAGCCGTGCCTGCGAGGTGATCAGGGCGAACATCCGCTCGCTGTCCGTCTGCCCGCGCACCAGGTGCCGGACACCATCGTCGGAGAGTCTCTCGTCGAGCCGGTCCAGCCCGCCGAACGCGCCGTTGTGCGCGAACAGCCGGCCGGCCTGCGCGAACGGGTGGGTGTTGTCGACGGTGTGCGCGCCCGTGCTGGCGTAGCGGACGTGGGCGATGAAGGTGCGACTGCGCGCGGTTCGTGCTTCCCGGGCGAACTCGGCGTCATCCCAGGCCGCGATCGGTTGCTTGTCCAGGACCGGCTGCCCGGTCGGGTCGAAGACCCCGATGCCCGCGCCATCCGGCTCGCGGTGGCTCTGTTCTCGGAGGCTGTCCGCCGCATCCAGCAACCAGAAGGTCGCTGCGACAGGGTCCTGCCCCGCATGCAGTCCGAACAGTCGACACATCGTTGTCCCCCGTGTTCGAGCATCCCAGGGGTCGCCTGGGCAGGCGCCCACCGCCCATCCTGCCGGACTCGGATCAATTGCGACCGGTTCGATGTCGCCGGAAAGGGCTAATCCAGCCCGGATACCATCGCGACAAATCCCGCAAACCACCGTGACGAACTCGCGAATGGGGTTTGCCATTCGCGAAGTTGCGGGCCAATCCGGTACATTTTTTCGTGTGAGGCCGATCTCGCGAGCGGTTCGTCCCGGTGAGCTGCGTCATGCCGTGTCTGCGCAGGTAGCGGCACGTTCGCCCAGGTCTTGTCGCGATCCAACAGAATTCAACATCGAGTTCGCTAACCGCGCCTGATCACCCCTGACTTTTTCGATTCTGTGGTGGGAACAACAGGCCATTTCGAAGCGCTCACGGCCGTGTGTCGCTAAGGTCAATAAAATCTACCGGCACAGCGCGGTGCCGTTACTTCGTCAGCCCTTGCGAGCCGAACGGCCGCCTGGGAACCGTTCAAAATTCCAGGAGATGGTGCATGTGACCGCGGTCATCCGCCCGCCGGCAACGACGTCCTCGACCGGGGTGCAGGTGCTCGGTGCACCCAGAGGCACTTCGCCGGCATTGCTTTCCTGGGTTCTGGAAGTAGCGGAACTGGCACAGCCGAACGTGGTGGTGTTCACCGACGGTTCGGAACAGGAATGGACCCGGCTGACCGACGCGCTGGTCGACGCCGGGACGTTCACCCGCCTCACTGCGAAGCCCAACTCCTTCCAGACCGCGTCGGATCCCAGCGATGTCGCTCGGGTCGAGGACCGTACCTTCATCTGCTCGGTGGACGAGGCCGACGCCGGTCCGACGAACAACTGGATGGAACCGTCCGCGATGAAGGCCATCCTGACCGGCCTGTACTCCGGGTGCATGCGGGGACGGACGATGTACGTCGTCCCCTTCTGCATGGGCCCCTACGACGCCGAGGATCCGAAGCTGGGTGTCGAGATCACCGACTCCGAGTACGTCGTCGTGTCGATGCGGGTGATGACGCGGATGGGCTCGAAGGCGCTGGACCTGATCAACGCCGGCGCCACCTGGGTCAAGGCACTGCACTCCGTCGGTGCGCCGCTCGCGCCCGGACAGCAGGACGTGAAGTGGCCGTGCAACGACATCAAGTACATCGTCCAGTTCCCCGAGGAGCGAATGGTCTGGTCGTTCGGCTCCGGCTACGGCGGAAACGCATTGCTCGGCAAGAAGTGCTACTCGCTGCGCATCGCTTCGGTGATGGCCAGGGACGAGGGTTGGCTCGCCGAGCACATGCTGATCCTCAAGATCACCTCCCCCGCGCAGAAGGTGCACTTCGTCGCCGCCGCGTTCCCCAGCGCCTGCGGCAAGACGAACCTTGCGATGCTGGAGCCCACGGTCCCCGGCTGGAAGGTCGAGACGCTCGGCGACGACATCGCCTGGATGAAGTTCGGCGCCGACGGCCGGCTGTATGCCGTCAACCCCGAGTTCGGCTTGTTCGGCGTGGCCCCCGGTACCGGTTGGGGCACCAACCCCAACGCCATGAAGACCATCGCCCAGGGCAATTCGTTGTTCACCAACGTCGCCCTGACCGACGACGGTGACATCTGGTGGGAGGGACTGACAGATGAGCCGCCGGCCCACCTGACCGATTGGAAAGGCCGGGATTGGACCCCCAGCGGATTGGACGAGGACGGCAACGAGCTCGAATCCGCGGGCGAGCCGTCCAGCCACCCGAACTCACGGTTCTGCACCCCGATCACCCAGTGCCCGATCATCGCCGACGAGTACTTCGAGCCGCACGGTGTGCCGATCTCGGCAATCCTGTTCGGCGGCCGGCGCAAAACCACGATCCCGCTCGTCACCCAGGCTCGCGACTGGCAGCACGGTGTCTTCATGGGCGCAACGCTGTCCAGCGAGACGACCGCCGCCGCCACCGGTGCAGTCGGTGTCGTGCGTCGTGATCCGATGGCCATGCTGCCGTTCATCGGTTACAACGCCGGCGACTACTTCGCCCACTGGGTCAGCCTCGGCAAGGGCGCCGACGCCACCAAGCTGCCTCAGATCTTCTACGTCAACTGGTTCCGTCGGGACTCCGACGGCGGCTTCCTGTGGCCGGGCTTCGGCGAGAATTCCCGGGTGCTCAAGTGGGTCGTCGACCGGATCGAGGGCACGGTCGGCGTCGTCGAGACACCGATCGGCCTGGTCCCGAGCGCCGGTTCGCTCGACATCGACGGGCTCGACCTCACGCTGGAACAGGTCGAAGCCGCCCTGGCCTTCGACCCGGAGGAGTGGAAGGCCGAGGTGCCGCTGATCGAGGAGTGGTTCGCAAAGATCGGCGACAGTGTGCCGACCTCACTGCGCGATGAACTGGACTCGCTCAAGCTCCGGCTCGGGACCAACTGAGCAACCTGTATCACTGACCGCCGGGGCCCAGCGTCGTGCCCTGGCGGTCAGTCGTCTCTGCGGCCCCGTCACCGTCAGTCGTCAGTGTCCGCGGATCGCCGGCTGAACAGCTTGCGGACGAGCACCAGTGCGACGATGCCGGCCAAAACCGGCAGCACCCGCTGCAGGATCGGTACGGCGGTGGCGGACAGCAGGTTCAGATCTCTGGACGAGGCCGGCGGGGACGCGGCGGCCCAGACGCCGGCGGGTGTACCCGCGCCGGGTGGAGCGACGAATTCGGCAGCCACCTCATCCGGGTTGACCACGTCGATCAGCTCGGCGCCGGTGCCGGTGCGGCCGCTGAGCGTGCTGGACAGACAGTCGGCGAACTGCCCGATCAGCTGGTTTCCGACGTCCACCATCACGCCTCGGCCGAACTGCGCCGGCCGCCCGGTGAGCGAAAGCGTCGTGACCAGGCCGACGGCCGTGCGGTTCGGAGCCAGTGCCGTCGCCGTCGCGGTCACCATCATCGCCGCCGTCGAGGACGACCCACCCGCGTTGCCGGTCGCCTCGATCCTGGCCCGATGCGCCACCGGGTCCTTCTCCACGATCCGGCCCGATCCCTTGTAGGTCATCCGGATCGGACCGAGCTTGATCTTGACCGAGCCGCTGAACCCGTCACCCTCGACGGTCTCCAAGCTCGCTCCGGGAAAGCAGGAACCGACCTGCTCGAGATCCAGCAGACTCGTCCAGGCCCTCTCCACGCCGACCGGGACTTCGAACCGGTGCTCCAGCTCCACGATCAACCTCCGGGTATCCGGCCGGACGATCTGATCCGCCGGCAGGGTGCGATCGTATGACGGCACCCGCAGAACCGTCTCCGGTGGCAACACCGCAGGTCGGACCGGCTCAGCGGCGCCGACGAACCGTGGCGAAAGTCGAGATGACGATGATTCCGTGCCACTATCGACGATGTCGAACCTAGGCCGGTCGTGTGATCCACGCCCGCGCAGCCGTCGACGCCACCGTCACCGCCGACGGCGCCCGTGGGAGCTTCGAGCCCGTGGCCACCGCCGGTGCCGGTTCCCGGTGATCCCGGGGGTCGGTCCGGAAGCGAGGAGTTGCGCAATGTCAGGCGTATCACCGACACCGATCACCACAGCACCTGGCGCCACGGCACCGAGCACCGCGGCACCGAACACCGCGGGCGAAGCCGCCGCACGCGGCGCCGCAGGTCTGCGGGGGCAGCCCACACCATCCGAGGTGATTGCCGGGCTCCGCGCGACCAGCCACGGCGAGGACCTGGTGCAACTGCTCTCCCCCGAGGGCGACTTCACCGCACACCCCAAATTCCCGATCGAGGTGAGCGCCGAGGAGTTGCGTGGCCTCTACCGCGACATGGTGATGGTGCGCAGGTTCGACCGCGAGGGCAACGCCCTGCAGCGGCAGGGGCAGCTGAGCATCTGGGTGCCGTTGCTGGGTCAGGAGGCCGCCCAGATCGGCGCCGGCCGAGCGATGCGCCGCAACGACATGGCGTTCCCGTCCTACCGTGAGCACGGCATCGCATGGTGCCGGGGAGTGGACCCGACCCAGCTGCTCGGGATCTTTCGTGGCACCGATCAGTGCGGCTGGGACCCGAAAGCCACCCGGTTCAACAGCTACACCATCGTCATCGGTAACCAGGTCCTCAATGCGACCGGTTACGCGATGGGGCAGCGGTTCGACGGCGCCATCGGCTCGGCAATTGCCGGCGAGGACACCAACGAGGCAACCATCGCCTTCTTCGGTGACGGCGCAACCAGCCAGGGCGACGTGCACGAAGGCATGGTCTTTGCGGCGGCCTTCGACGCGCCGGTCGTCTTCTACTGCCAGAACAATCAGTGGGCCATCTCCGAGCCGGTGTCCCGGCAATCGCGGGTCCCGCTGTGGGAGCGCTCGGCCGGCTACGGCTTCCCCGGGGTGCGGGTCGACGGCAATGATGTGCTCGCGTGTCTCGCGGTGACGCGATGGGCGCTGGAAGAGTGCCGCTCCGGCAACGGCCCGGTGATGATCGAGGCCTTTACCTACCGGATGGACGCGCACACCACCTCGGACGACCCGACCCGCTACCGGATGGCGGCCGAGGAGGAGCACTGGAAGCTGCTGGACCCGATCGAACGCGTCCGGGCGCACCTGTCCCGGCGTGGCCTGGCCGATCAGTCCTTCTTCGACGGCGTCAGTGCCGAGGCGGACGCGCTCGCCGCCCGATTCAGGGCGCACTGCATCGGAATGGAAAAGCCGCCGCCCGAAAGGATTTTCGTTCACGTCTACAGCCAACCGCACGAGCAGTTGGACACGCAGCAGCGCGAGTACCTGCAGTACCTGGCCGGTTTCGTCGATGACGGTGCCACACAGTCGGGCGCACGGGCATGACGCCGCCCAGCGCGCCGGACGTATCGAGCGCCGGCGCAGGCACACCCGAAGGGCTGCAGAGCTTCCAAGGCATCGCGTCGCCGCCGCCGAGCAGCACGTTGGCGAAGGCTCTGAACTCCGCCCTCAGGTCGGCGATGGAGGACGATCCGAAGGTCATCGTGATGGGCGAGGACGTCGGGAAGCTCGGTGGCGTCTTCCGCGTGACGGACGGCCTGCAGAAGGATTTCGGTGACCACCGGGTCCTCGACACGCCCCTCGCGGAGTCCGGGATCATCGGCACCGCAGTCGGGCTCGCGATGCGCGGGTACCGGCCGGTGACGGAGATCCAGTTCGACGGGTTCGTCTTCCCGGGCTTCGATCAGATCATCTCGCAGGTTGCCAAGATCACCTACCGGACCCAGGGCGCATGGTCGATGCCGCTGGTCATCCGGATCCCGTTCGGCGGTGGGATCGGTGCCGTCGAACATCACGCGGAGGCGCCCGAGTCGTTCTTCTGTCACATCGGTGGCCTGCGGGTGGTGGCGTGCTCGACGCCGCAGGATGCCTTCGACATGCTGCGCGCGGCGATCGCGTGTGACGACCCGGTGGTGTTCTTCGAGCCGAAGCGGCGGTACTGGGAGAAGGGGTCACTGGACACCGCTTCCCGCCGCGGAGTTCCCGACGAATGGCCCCCGGCCAGCTTCCGGAGCATCGTCCGACGCCCGGGCACCGACGTCACCGTCGTGTCGTACGGGCCGAGCATGCCGGTCCTGTTGGCAGCCGCTGATGCCGCCGCCGGCGAGGGCAAGTCGCTCGAGGTGATCGACCTGCGCACGCTGTCCCCGCTGGACCTCGGGCCGGTGGTGGAGTCGGTCCGCCGAACGGGCCGGCTGGTGGTGGTTTCGGAGGCGCCGCGGGAGGCGTCGATCACCTCCGACATCGCGGCCCGGGTCACCGAGGAGGCCTTCTATTCGCTGTCGGCGCCGGTGATCCGGGTGGCCGGCTTCGACACCCCCTACCCGCCCAGCCGGTTGGAGGACGAGTACCTGCCCGACCTGGACAAGGTGCTCGACGCCGTCGACCGCGCACTGGCGTACTGAGGAGCTCACGTGAACGCGACAGGTACGGCCACAAGCGCACGGCTGCAAACCTTCTCGATGCCGGATGCGGGTGAGGGACTGACCGAGGCGGAGGTGCTCAACTGGCGGGTTGCGGTCGGTGACCTGCTCACCGTCAACCAGGTGATGGTGGAGATCGAGACCGCCAAGGCGGCGGTCGAACTACCGTCACCGTTCGCCGGCCGGGTGCACGCGCTGCTGGTCGAACCAGGGGTAACCGTGCAGGTCGGGACCCCCATCATCACCGTCGACACCGACCCCTCGGCCGGTGCCCTGGAGCCGCCGCCCGCGGCGACCGGGGGCAACGGGGTGGCCAACGCGGAGCCGCAGGCCTCCCCCGGAGAAGGCTCCGGTGCCGGAGCGAAGATCGGTGAGGTGTCGGCCGACGGCCGCATCGCCACCCTCGTCGGCTACACATCGGCCGGGGCCAGCACCGCGCGTCGGCCGCGCCGCGGCGCCTCGGGGGCAGTCCTGGAACCGACCGCCATGCCATCACCGGTTACTTGCACCGTCCCTGCGGTCGTGGGGGACCAGGAAAGGGAGCCCACGGCCGCTGCCTCGCTGTCGGGGCGCGCGCCGCTGGCCGCGCCGCCGGTGCGCAAGCTGGCCAAGGATCTGGGAATCGAGCTCGGCACCGTCAGATCGGGCAGGGCCGATGGCGTCATCAGCCGGTCGGACGTCGAGAATGCCGTCGCCGCAAAGACAACCGGTGCGGCTGCCGCGACTTCGGTGGGGACTTCGGGCCCGCGGGAACGCCGGATCCCAGTCAAGGGCGTCCGGAAGATGACCGCGGCGGCGATGGTCGCGAGCGCGTTCACGGCCCCGCACGTCACCGAATTCCTCACCGTCGACGTCACGCCCATGATGGAACTGAGGCAGCGGCTGCGCCGACGCCCGGAGTTCGCCGACGTCACGCTGTCACCGCTGACCTTCGCCGCCCGGGCGGTGTGCCTTGCCGCACGCCGGACACCCGAGGTGAACTCGGCGTTCGAGGCGTCGCCGGAGGTGGGTGGCCAGGACCACATCGTGCTCAAGGAGTTCATCAACCTCGGCATTGCCGCGGCGACCCCACGCGGACTGCTCGTACCGGTCATCCGGGACGCCGACCGGCTCGACCTGGCCGGTATGGCCGCTGCGATGCGGGATCTGACGGCCGCCGCCCGGGCCGGGACGACGACCCCGGCGCAGATGTCGGGGGGGACGTTCAGCATCACCAACGTCGGTGTGTTCGGCGTCGACACCGGCACACCGATCATCAATCCAGGTGAGTCCGCCATTGTGGCGCTGGGCTCGATCAAGGACGCGCCGTGGGTGGTGGACGGGCACCTCGCAGTCCGCAAGGTGTGTCAGCTTTCGTTGTCCTTCGATCACCGGGTGGTCGACGGGCAGCAGGGCTCGCAGTTCCTGGCCGACGTCGGTGCGTTGCTGTCCGACCCCGGACTGGCACTGGCTTTCTAGCGGCGTCCCCGATCGGCACCCCGATCAGTACCCCGATCGGTGAGCTGGGCGAGCCATTCGCGTGGTCCTTTCACCGAGACCCGCAGCGCCGCAACACCTGCCGCACCGGCCAGTCGCTGCGTAAAGGCCAGCTGCGGATCTGTTCGCAGGAATGCGTACGCCCCGTGGAAGGCGTCCCCGGCGCCGAGGGTGTCCACGGCGTGTACCTGCGGAACGGTGACGTCCCCGGACGCCTGCCCGTGCCACCACCGCACCGGCGCTGCTCCGTTCGTCACGGCCACCGACCGGGGGGTGCCCGAGGCGCCCAGGATTCCGGCGGCGGACGAGGCCGCGTCCGATGATCCCGGCCAGCGGAATTCCGCCGAGCAGATGACGTCGTCGGCGAGCGGGATGAGCTCTCGCAGCACCGGCTTCCACCGGCCGGCGTCCAGCACCACAGGAACCCCGGCCCGCACCGCGGCGAGCGCGGCCGGAACCGCCAGCAGTGGATGGTGACCGTCCAGCAGGACGACTGCGGCGCCCGCCAGTATCCGGCTCCATTCGCTCGGTGCCGGCCCGGGGACCTCCCTACCGGCGGCGTCCACGGACGTCACCGAACGGGCACCGGTGGCATCGTCGACCGCGATGGCCGAGACTGCTGGAGGCTCCGGGTCATCGGGGCTCACATCGACGACGTCCACGTCGCGTGATCGGAGCTCGTCGGCGATGACATGAGCCAGCGGGGCCGCGCCCAGTGCGGTGACCAGCAGCGCCCGTCCACCCAGTGCGGCGAACGTCACCGCCGCATTGGCCGCCGGACCCCCTGCGGCGATCTCCTGACCGATGGCCGTCACCTTCTGGTCCGGGCCGGCGTGATGGACGACACGGTGCACGATGTCCAGCGTTGCCAACCCGACGAACACACCCAGCGGCCGATCATCCCCGTGCAGCATCACGGACCCCCTTTGCCCGGACGGGTTTCCGACGTCCGCCTAGTGTGGCCGGTGGCCGAGACCAGTGGGCGGGCGGGCGACTCGAACGGCGAATAGACTGTGATCGGTTAGTTAGACCGGACGATCTCCGGCCTGTGGGGTGTATCACCGCCGAATCGGGCATCTTCTCGGCCCGTCCAGCGTCATACAGAGTGCAGGACCAAACAGCAACGAACAGCACAGCAGTGCAGTGAGAAGGGAACTACCATGAGTCGCCTCGGCGAAGCAGTACGTAACCACCGCAACAGCGCGCGGGCCCGCCGCGAGATCACCCAGGCCATGGACCACGCCAGCCGGTCCGTGCGTGATGAGCTTCGGACAATGGCGCAGGCCCAGGGCATCTGGCTGCGCTGACCCAGCGCGCGCGGAACGACAGCCGGGGTTCGCACCCGAGGAGACAAGTTTCCTCGGGAACCATGTAACGCTCGTCCCGGCTTCGTCGATATGCCCAATGACCCCGGACAGCTGCCGGACCCCCGACCTGGCAGCCGTCCGGGGTCGACCCGTCTCGCGAGCATGTGCGCGACCCCACCCGGCCGTCGGCCGATGCTGCCCGGTCTTCTCCCGATGCTGCCCTGTCTTCTCCCGATGCTGCCCTGTCGGCAGTTACCCTCTCCTGCTGCGAGAACGAGATCTGAACGCGGTGGCCGGTGAGCGCGCCCGAGGTGGGACAGGTCTTTACTTGTAGGCGTGTGACCCGCAGCCGGCGAACAGGGAGCAGATCGCAATGGACCACTACGACATGATCGTCATCGGGTCGGGTCCCGCCGGCCAGAAGGCCGCCATCGCAGCGGCCAAGCTCGGATATCGGGCCGCCATCGTCGAACGGTGGGACATGGTCGGCGGTGTCTGTATCAACACCGGCACGATCCCGTCGAAGACGTTGCGGGAAGCGGTTCTGTATCTGACCGGCCTGAACCAGCGGGAGCTGTACGGACAGGCGTACCGGGTGAAGGACGACATCACGGTGACGGACCTGTCCGCGCGGACCCAACACGTTGTCGCGCGGGAGATCGACGTCATCCGCAACCAGCTGTCCCGTAACCACGTCACGCTCATCGTCGGAACGGGCAGGTTCGTCGATGCACACCAGCTCTCGGTGGTGGACGAGGCCGGTCATCAGCACGACATCACAGCGGACAAGATCGTCGTGGCGGTCGGTACCAGGCCGGCGCGACCGGCGTCGGTCGACTTCGATGGCGCGACCATCGTCGACTCCGATCAAATCCTCGGCCTGGACAAGGTTCCGACGTCGATGGTGGTGGTGGGCGCCGGCGTCATCGGGATCGAATATGCCTCCATGTTCGCTGCTCTGGGCACCAAGGTCACCGTGGTCGAGAAGCGGCCGTCGATGCTGGACTTCTGCGACAGGGAGATCGTCGAGGCCCTGCAGTACCGGCTCCGAGAGCTGGCCGTGACGTTCCGGTTCTCCGAGTCCGTCCGCGAGGTGCAGAAGCACCCGGCCGGAACGCTCACCGTTCTGGAATCGGGCAAGAAGATCCCGGCTGACACGGTGCTGTACTCCGCCGGCCGGCAGGGTGTGACCGAGGAACTGAACATCAGCGCCGCGGGCGTCTCGGCCAGCAATCGTGGGCGGGTGGAGGTCAACGAGCACTTCCAGACCGAGGTGGACCACATCTATGCGGTCGGCGACGTCATCGGGTTTCCGGCACTCGCCGCCACCGCGATGGAACAGGGCCGACGGGCGACCTATCACGCGTTCGGCGAGCCGGTCGGCAGCAAGCTCGGCGACCTCCAGCCGATCGGGATCTACACGATCCCCGAGATCAGCTTCGTCGGCCGGACCGAGAAGGAGCTGACCACAGCGAGCGTCCCGTTCGAGGTGGGCATCTCCCGCTACCGCGAGCTGGCCAGAGGCGCCATTCTCGGTGACTCCTACGGGATGCTGAAGATTCTCGTCCACGGCGAGTCCCGAGAACTACTGGGTGTGCACGTCTTCGGCACCAACGCCACCGAGCTGGTGCACATCGGACAGACGGTGATGGGCTGCGGCGGCACGGTCGACTACCTCGTCGACGCGGTCTTCAACTATCCGACGCTGGCCGAGTCCTACAAGGTGGCCGCGCTCGACGCCGTGAACAAGATGCGCGCCATCGCGAAGGTGACCGAGACGGGGTCCTTCACGCCGCTTCCGGAGTAGAACGGCCCGGAGTAGAACGGCCCCGGAGTGGAACGGCCCCGGAGTAGAACGGCACAGTTGCGTGCGCTTCAAGCGCCCCTTCGGAGCGTTCGGTGTCTGGACGACGCCCCCACTCGTGCCCCGCGGTATTCCCTCTACGGTTCGTGGTTACTCTCCGAACCGGGTGTGCCACCCTGTGTAGTGGCGCATTCGCGTTCGGCCAGCCGGGGTGAAGTGTGCTGTCGATCCGATGAATACCCGCGCGTGCGGTTGCTCCAGATGGGGCAAATCCGACAAGCTGGGCGAGCCCTCTGTGCCCGTCGGGATCCTCCCGGTGATGTCCGGCCGAAGGAGTGATCGCGGGAGGAGGCGATGGTGACCACCGCCAGTACACCGCCCGGTCCGGCGGCCACTGCCCTGCGGAGTGCGGGTCGCCGAGGGACCACGCCGGGGGTTGACGGCGCCGGGTCACCCGGGACGCCCGACCGCGGGCAACAGCTCGGATCCGGGCAGCGCGCCCCGGGCCTGACGGGGTGGCGGCATCCCACGGTCGTCGTGGCCGGGATCGTCGTGATCGCTGCGGCCGTCGCCGGCTACCTGGCCTCACGCTGGGCCGGCCCCGACTCCGCCGTTGCCTCCTGGTTCAACAACCTCGGTCAACTGACGGCGGCGGCCCTGGCGACCATTGGCGCCGCGTCAGCGGCACACCGGCATCGTCGCCACAGATACCGGCGGGCGTGGCTTCTGGTCGCGATCGCCTGCGGCTTCTGGACGATCGGGCAGCTGTATTGGTGCTGGATCGAGCTGATAAAGGGCGAGCAGGTCGCGCAGGTATCGATCGCCGACTTCTTCTTCCTCTCCTTCACCGGCCTGATGGCAGTGGCGGTGTGGCCCTCCAGCGGCCGGCACACCGATCGGCTCCGCACGCTGCTCGACGCGTTCATCATCGGGACATCGCTGTTCACCATCAGCTGGGTGACGACGATCAATGACCTGGCCGCGTCGGTGACGGATGAGGCCGACCTGCTGGGGCAGCTCATCAACCTCGCCTACCCGTGCGGCGACATCGTGGTCCTGACGATGGTGCTGTTGAGCGCCAGTCGCAGGGTCGATCGGCGGTCGAATCTGGCGGCGGTCGCGGTCGGGATGGCGCTGATCGCCCTGTCCGACGCGTTCTACGCGTACATGGCGGCGACAGACGCTTTCGAGGCCGGATCGATCACCACGCTGGGGTGGACGCTGGGCTTCGGATTGATCGGTTGCGCGGCCCTTGCCGCCAGCAGCGGCTTCGGCATGGACGAGCACATACCCGGCACCGGCGGCAGCACGTCGATGGACAGCGAGGGCCGGCTCAAGGCCCGCGCCCGCAGGGCGAGTTCCCTGCCCTACATCCCGCTGGGAATCGCACTGATCGTGGTGGGGACGGACCGCCTGCACAACTCCGTGGACCGGGTAGCCGGTGTCGCAGTGGTGGTGACGTTCGTCGGCGTACTGGCACGCCAGTACCTGACCATCCGCGACAATCAGCGCCTCACCGAGCACCTCGAGAACCGTGAGAAGGAACTGCAGCGCCGGGCCTTCGTCGATCAGCTGACCGGCCTGCCCAACAGGGCGTTGTTCATCGACCGGGTCACCCACGCACTGGAGCAGCACCGCAGGAGCATGCGCCCGCTTGCGCTGCTGTTCGTCGACCTGGACGATTTCAAGGCCGTCAACGACACCCTCGGCCACCCGGTCGGCGACGAACTCGTCATCAGGGTGGCCGAGCGGTTGCGCGGCGCGATGCGGGCCGCCGACACCGTCGCCAGGTTCGGCGGTGACGAGTTTGCCATCCTCATCGAGGGGGACATCGATTCGGTCACGGCCGGGTCCCGCCTCGTGGAGGCCCTGCGGCAGCCGTTCTCCCTGCGGCGCGACGAACTGTCCATCGGGGCGAGCATCGGCATCGCGGACGTACCGGCGGATCAGGAGACGCCCACCCTGGACGACCTCTTCTCCCGCGCGGACATCGCCATGTACGCGGCCAAGCGCGCCGGGAAGGGTCAGCTCGCCATCTACGACTCGTCGATGGTGCTGCCCGAGGCGGCCGACCTGCGCTACCGGCCACTGTTGATCGAGGCGATGCGGTGCGGCGGAATCGACACCGTGTACCAGCCGATCATCCACCTGCAGAGCGGCCGCATCCACTCGCTGGAGGCATTGGCCCGCTGGGTGGTGGACGGCGAGACGGTTCCGCAGCAGTACTTCATCCAGCTTGCCGGCCGGCTGGGCCTGCTGCCGCAGCTGACCGACCTGATGGTGGAGCGGGCGTGCGCGCAGCTCGCCGATTGGTCTGTGCGCCACGGCCGTCACGACCTGCTGATCGGCGTCAACGTCCCGCCGGGCCTGATGACCGACCGCGACTTCCCGCGGCGGGTTTGCGCCGCGATGGGCCGGCACGGGCTCGGTCCCGACCGGCTGATCCTGGAGATCACCGAGGATGCGCTGCTCGGGGAAACCGAGGTGGCGCAGCAGGTGGCCGACGCGCTGCGGCGGATGGGCGTCCAGCTCTGGCTCGACGACTTCGGGACCGGATACTCCTCGCTGCTGAGCCTGCGTCAGATGTCCCTGCAGGCGGTGAAGATCGACATCGCGTTCGTGGCGAACATCCACCGCGATCGGTCGGCCGAACGGTTCCTCAAGGCTTTGCTGGCGCTCGGTCGGGACCTCGATCTGCTCGTGACGGCCGAAGGGGTCGAGTTGGTGGAGCAGGCAGAGATCCTGCGGCTCCTGGGCTGCCAGCTGGTGCAGGGCTACCTGTACGCGCGCCCGGCGCCGGTGCCCGAACTCGAGCATCTTTTCAGCGCGGACGCGCTGCCATCCCCGGTGCCGGTCGTCGAGCAGACCGAGCTGGTGGGTGTCGCCAACCGCACAGTCCGAAAGATGTTGGAATAGTGACTGCGGGGCTACCGTTGGAACCACGTGGCCGGCCCTGGATGCGAAGGTAGTTTCTGCCGACAGACGGTGTGCCTTGTGCACGCGGCAGTCGAGCTTGGGCGATGCGGGAGGTTCGATTCCTCCCGACGGCACCATCACCATCAGCGTGCCCTTGTCATCCAGACGGCGTTCAGCCCCGGTGTCAACCTGCGCCCGCGAAGAGCATGCATTTTCGGCGGTATCCCCCCGCTCGTTTCCGGCTGTTGCCACAGCAACCGTGCGGGGCGGAGTGCCCGAGCGGCAGTCCGCGCACACCGACCCCAACCGGCGGGCCGGACCGGTACACCGCACACTTGAACTTTCCTACTCTCACGAAACCGGCAGGAGTGCGACCGATGAGTTACACGACAACGCAGTTGAGTCCCGCGACACGGCAGCAGGCCCTTGACGACATGGCCGCGACGGAGCTGGACGTACTGGTCATAGGCGCCGGGGTCGTCGGAGCCGGCGCCGCCCTGGACGCGGCAAGCCGCGGCCTGACCGTAGGGCTGGTCGAGGCCCGCGATCTCGCCGCCGGCACCTCCAGCCGCTCGTCCAAATTGGTCCACGGCGGGCTGCGATACCTCAAGCAGCTGAACTTTTCGCTCGTCTTCGAGGCGTTGCGGGAGCGCTCGCTGATTTTGGACGTGCTGTGCCCGCACCTGGCGAAGCCGGTGGAGTTCATCTATCCGCTCGAGCGCAAGGGGATCGATCGCGGCTACGTCGGATTGGGCATCGGTGTGTACGACGTGCTCGGCGCCGGCAAAGGCGTGCCCTCGCACCACAAGCACATGAGCAAGCGCAAGACCCTGGAAAGCTTCCCGGACGGCAAGCTGGGCCACATCCAGGGGGCCATCAAGTTCTACGAGGGCCAGCTGGACGACGCCCGGCACACGATGACGATCGCGAGGACGGCCGCCGCCTACGGGGCACATGTCGCGACCAGTGCCAGAGTCATCGGACTGCTGCGGGACGGCGAGCGGGTGATCGGCGCGACGGTCAAGGACCTCGAGTCCGGCCGTGAGATCGCCGTCAAGGCCAAGGAAACCGTGAACGCGACCGGCGTGTGGACCGACGACATCCAGAAGATGATCGGCGGCAAGGGCCAGTTCCGGGTGCAGGCCTCCAAGGGCGTGCACATCGTCGTGCCGCGGGATCGGATCAAGTCCAGGACAGGGCTCATCACCGAGACCGAGAAAAGCCTGCTGTTCATCATCCCCTGCCCGTGGAGCGAGGACTTCTGGGTGATCGGAACGACCGACACCCCATGGAGTCTGGACCTGGCCCACCCCGCGGCCAGTTCATCGGACATCGACTACATCCTCGAGCACGCGAACTCACTGCTGGAGAGGCCGCTGACCCGTGAGGATGTCGTGGGTGTCTATGCCGGCCTACGCCCGCTGCTGGCCGGGGAGTCGGACCAAACCAGCAAGCTGTCCCGCGAGCACGCGGTCGTGTCACCGGTCCCGGGCCTGGTCATCGTCGCCGGGGGCAAGTACACGACGTACCGGGTGATGGCCGAGGACGCCATCGACCAGGCGGTCAAAGGACTTCCGGGTAAGGCCGGGAAATCCATCACCGACAAGGTCCCGCTGATCGGAGCGGACGGCTACAAGCCGCTGTGGGCCACCAGGGCGAAGCTCGCGGAGCGGACCGGGCTCGACCTTCCGCGGATCGAACACCTGCTCGGCCGGTACGGCAGTGCGATCAGCGAACTTCTGGACATGATCGACGCGGAACCCGACCTGGCGCAGCCGCTGTCGACTGCGCCGAAATATCTCAAGGTGGAGGCCAGGTACGCGGTGTCGCATGAAGGCGCGTTGCACCTGGATGACATCCTCGCGCGGCGCACCCGGATCTCCATCGACACCTGGGACCGCGGTGAGGCCGCCGCGCAGGAGGTCGCCGATCTGGTCGCGCCGCTACTCGGCTGGGACTCCGCCGCGGTGGCCGACGAGGTGGAGCACTACCGGGCCCGGGTGGCGGCGGAGCGCGAATCGCAGGAGCAGCCCGACGATCGCACTGCGGACGCCGCGCGGCTCGGTGCGCCGGACGTCAGGGTGGGCGCTGGGTGATCATCGTTGACGGTCGGCGACCGGTCGTCACGGTGCCGTAACACCGGCCTGTCATCCGTGACGTGGGTCACCCGGGTGGCGTAGGTTGCGACGGGATTTGCAGGATCCCTGCGCATTTTCCGGTGTCGGCGTCGACGCCGGACGGTTCTCTCTAGGAGGTCAGCGTTGGACATCTCGAACGGAGACATCTTCATCTCCGAAGTCACCGGCACAGCAATGCTGTTGCTGCTGGGTTGTGGCGTCGTGGCCACGGCCATCCTGAAGGGCAGCAAGGGCGAGGGCGGCGGCTGGCTGCTGATCAACTTCGGCTGGGGCCTTGCGGTCTTCGCCGGCGTCTATGTGGCCTTTCGCAGCGGCGCGCATATCAACCCCGCCGTGACGCTGGCGTTGACGATCACCGGTGACATCACGTTTGCGCAGTCCCTGGTCTACTACGCGGCGGAACTCATCGGAGCCTTCATCGGCGCGATCCTCGCGTGGCTGGCGTTCAAAGACCACTTCGACGCCGAAGAGGACCCCGGCAAGAAGCTGGCTGTCTTCTCCACCGGGCCGGCGATCCGCAGCTACGGCTGGAACACGGTCACCGAGGTCATCGGCACCTTCGTGCTGATCTTCGTCATCTTGATCTCGGGCGGGTCGCCGTCCGGTCTCGGCCCGCTGTTCGTGGCTCTACTGGTCTTGGGCATCGGTGCTTCGCTCGGTGGTCCCACCGGGTACGCGATCAACCCCGCCCGTGACCTGGGCCCGCGGATCGCGCACGCCATTTTGCCGATCAAGGGCAAGGGCGGCTCGGACTGGAGCTACGCCTGGGTTCCGGTGGTCGGGCCGATGATCGGCGGCGCACTCGGCGCGCTGGCGTTCCTGGCCCTGGGCGGCTCGGATCTGTTCGTGGGCGTCGTCTGAGCCGTGGGAAAGCGTCATCGGCCTACGGGCCTTGGTTTCACGTCATGTTCGAAGACGCACTGACGAAAGGGTGTAAGCGCAGATGAGTGAGAAGTACGTAGCAGCAATCGACCAGGGTACGACCTCCACCCGGTGCATGGTGTTCAATCGTGTGGGTCGGGTCGTCTCGGTCGATCAGCGGGAGCACGAACAGATATTCCCCCGGGCCGGCTGGGTCGAGCACAACGCGATCGAGATCTGGGAGAACACCAGGGCCGTTGCCGCTGCCGCACTGGGCAAGGTCGACCTCACCGAGCCCGACATCGCGGCCGTCGGCATCACCAACCAGCGGGAGACCGCGCTGGTCTGGGATCGCACCACGGGCAAGCCCGTCTACAACGCGATCGTCTGGCAGGACACCCGGACGGACGGGATCGTTCACGAGCTCGGAGATCTCGGCGGCGGCGCCGAGCGGTACAAGGCAAAGGTCGGTCTGCCGTTGGCCACCTACTTCTCCGGACCCAAGGTCAAGTGGATCCTGGACAACGTCGAGGGAGCCCGGGCGAAGGCCGAGGCAGGCGACCTGGTGTTCGGCAACATGGACACCTGGACGCTGTGGAACATGACCGGCGGGGTGGACGGGGGCCTGCACGTCACGGACCCGACGAATGCCTCTCGCACGATGCTGATGGACCTCGACACGCTCACCTGGAATGCGGACATCGCCAAGGACATGGGCATTCCGCTGTCCATGCTGCCGGAGATCCGTTCCTCCTCGGAGGTGTACGGCCACGGCCGTCCGAAGGGCTCGCTCAGCGGAGTCCCGATCGCCGGCATCCTGGGCGATCAGCAGGCGGCCACCTTCGGGCAGGCGTGTTTGTCCATCGGCGAGGCCAAGAACACCTACGGCACCGGCAACTTCATGTTGCTCAACACCGGCACAGAGATAGTCCCGTCGAAAAACGGCCTGCTGACCACGGTCTGCTACAAGATCGGCGACAAGGCCACCGTGTACGCATTGGAAGGGTCCATCGCAGTTTCCGGATCGCTCGTCCAGTGGCTGCGGGACAACCTCGGTCTGATCAGCTCGGCACCGGAGATCGAGACGCTGGCTGCCAGTGTCGAGGACAACGGCGGGTGCTACTTCGTTCCGGCGTTCTCCGGTCTGTTCGCGCCGTACTGGCGTGACGATGCGCGCGGCGCGATCGTCGGACTCACCCGGTACGTCAACAAGGGCCACATCGCCCGGGCCGTCCTGGAGGCCACCGCGTTCCAGACCAAGGAGGTCCTGGACGCGATGAACGCCGACTCCGGCGTGGACCTGACCACGCTGAAGGTCGACGGTGGCATGGTCGTCAACGAGACGTTGATGCAGTTCCAGGCCGACATCCTCGGCGTACCGGTCATCCGGCCGGTGGTCGCGGAGACCACGGCGCTGGGTGCCGCCTACGCCGCGGGTCTGGCCGTCGGGTTCTGGCAGAGCGAGGACGATATTCGCAACAACTGGGCCGAGGACAAGCGGTGGGAACCGCAGATGCACGAGGCGACGCGCGCCAAGCACTACGCGAAGTGGAAGAAGGCCGTCACCAAGACCTTCGACTGGGTCGATTCCAGCGACTCCGACTGACCTGCGAGATCAGCCTCTGGTTGGACCGGCAGGCCCCCCGGGACGGGACGCGTCAGCGTTCCGCTCGGGCGGTTCTGCTCAGCCGGTCTCGCGGGTGAGTTCCCGTGCGCGAGCCAGCACCTCGTCCAGCATGGCCGGCGTCAACCGACCGGTGAAGGTGTTCTGCTGGCTGACGTGGTAGCAGCCGAGCACGGTCATCCGGCGACCGTCGGGGTGCGTCAGGGACAACTCCGCGCCGTGCCCGAAGGCGGGGCGCGGACGCGGGATGCCCCACCCTGCTTGGCCCAGCGCGCGGAGCAATGCCAACCAGCCGATCGCGCCGAGCGCGATCGTCACTCGCACGGTGCCGGCCAGTAGTTCCAGTTCACGTTCCAAGTACTGCGAGCAGGTCCGAAGTTCCTCCGGTGTCGGCTTGTTCGCCGGTGGTGCGCAGTGCACGGGTGCGGTGATGCGAAGCCCGGTCAGGGTGAGGCCGTCGTCGATGTGTCGCGAGACCGCCTGGGATGCATAACCGGTCCGGTGCAGGGCCGCGAAAAGTACGTCACCGCTGCGGTCGCCGGTGAACATCCGTCCGGTTCGGTTGGCCCCGTGAGCGGCCGGCGCCAACCCGACGAGCAATACCCCGGCGTCATCCGGTCCGAGACCGGGAACAGGCCTGCCCCAGTAGGTCTCGTGACGAAAAGCCAGCCGCTTGACGTCGGCGGTGTGCTCCCGCCACGCGACCAGTCGCGGGCACGCCCGGCAGCCGGTGATCAGGACGTCGAGCTCGGCGATGCTGTGTGCCGCGCCGGCCGCGCGCCGCACAGACGGTTCGTCAGGAAGCGCGCCGCCGGTCACCGCTCCACGGTAGGGCTCAGAACGCGGACTCCGCCACGTCCATCAGCGACAGGTCGGCGTTCTCGATCACCCTGCGCCGGGCAGTCAATTCCGGCAGCACGTTGCGGCTGAACCAGCGCGCCACCGCCAGTTTCCCGGTGTAGAACTCCGTGTCCTTCGGTGCGGCGCCATTGTCCAGGGCAGCCTGCGCGACAGTCGCCTGACGCAGTAGCAGGTAGCCGATCAGCAGGTCGCCGACGCTCATCAGCAGACCTACCGCGTGCTCGCCGACCTTGTAGACCGATTCCGGTTCCCGCACCGATGCCATGGCGTAGCCCACCAGGGATCCGACCATCCCCTGGACGTCGGCCAGCGACGCCTGGAGCAGGGCCAGCTCCTCCTTGATCCTTCCGTCGGTGTTCTCGGACAGGGATGAGGTGATGAAGGCGCTGATCTCGCCGGAGACGGTGCCCAGTGCCGCGCCGCCGTCCTTGACGATCTTGCGGAAGAAGAAGTCCTGGGCCTGGATCGCGGTGGTGCCCTCGTACAGGGTGTCGATCTTGGCGTCCCTGATGTACTGCTCGATGGGGTAGTCCTGCGTGTAGCCGGAACCGCCCAACACCTGCAGCGACAGGGCGAGATTTTCGTAGGCCCGTTCGGACCCGACGCCCTTGACGATCGGCAGTAGTAGGTCGTTCACCCGCTTCGCGATGACGAGGTCCTCGGCGACCAGCTCGCCGCCGGCGATCCGGTCCTGCCAGCCGGCCGTGTAGAGGTACACCGCACGAAGACCCTCGGCATACGCTTTCTGCTTCATCAGGATCCGCCGGACGTCGGGGTGATGGATGATCGTCACCCGCGGCGCGCTCTTGTCGCCGGCCTTGGTCAGGTCGGCGCCCTGGACCCGCTGCTTGGCGTACTCCAGGGCATTGAGGTAGCCGGTCGAGAGGGTCGCAATGGCCTTGGTGCCGACCATCATCCGCGCGTATTCGATCAATTGGAACATCTGCGCGATGCCGTCATGGCTATCGCCCAACAGGTATCCGACGGCGGGCGTACCGTGCGTTCCGAAGCTCAGCTCGCAGGTCGTCGATACCTTCAGCCCCATCTTGTGTTCCAGGCCGGTGACCAGGGCGCCGTTACGCTCGCCGAGCACACCGGTCTCCGGATCGAAATGGAATTTGGGGACGATGAACAGGCTCAAACCCTTTGTCCCCGGCCGGTTCTCGATGCCGGGACCTGCCGGCCTGGCCAGCACGAGGTGGATGATGTTGTCGGTCATGTCCTGCTCGGCCGAGGTGATGAATCGCTTGACGCCCTCCAGGTGCCAACTTCCATCGGGCTGCAGGATCGCCCTGGTGCGTCCCGCGCCGACGTCACTACCCGCGTCCGGCTCGGTGAGCACCATCGTCGAGCCCCACTGCTTGTCGATGATGGTCCGCGCCATCCGCTGCTGCAGCGGGGTGCCGTTCTTGTGCACAACGGCCGCGAAATTGGGGCCGCCGGAGTACATGAACAGCGCCGGGTTCGCGCCGAGCATCAGCTCTGCCGCTGCCCAGCGCAGGCTGGGCGAGGCGCCGTAGCCGCCGAGCTCGGTGGGTAGATCCAGGCGAAACCACTCGCCGTCCATGATGGCCCGGTAGGACTTCTTGAACGACTCCGGCAGCGTGACGCTGAAGGTGGCCGGGTCGTACACCGGAGGGTTGCGGTCGCCGTCGACGAAGGACGCGGCAACGGGCCCGGCAGCGACCTTCTCGAGCTCGCGCAGCACCCCGGTGGCCGTCTCGGCGTCCATCTCGGCGAACGGGCCGGAGCCCATCTGCTCGCCGGCGCCGAGTACCTCGAACAGGTTGAATTCCAGGTCGCGGACGTGGGAACGGTAGTGGCTCATGGCCGATGCTCCTTGAACGGTGAGGGGTGCACCTCGGGGTCGACGGGGCGTGCGATCGGTCTTCCGCTGTCCGCAGTGGCGCGTTAACCCACGTTATTACTGGCCAGTAACTTACGCAAGGAAGAGCGTGACAAGCACCTGTTCGGGTCGCATCGGCAGCTGAGCGATTCAGTCGGGTTCAGCCGCCGGCCAGCAGTTCGTCGCGAACCTCGCGTCGGAGCACCTTGCCGATCATCGAGTGCGGAAGTTCGGGCACGCCGGTGATGGTCCGCGGCACCTTGTAGGCGGTCAGCTGGTCGCGGCAGTAGCTGCGCAGTGCGTCCCCATCCAGCACGACGCCCTCGGCCATGATCACCGCCGCCGCCACCGTTTCGCCGCCACCGGCAGCCGGCAGCCCGACCACCGCGGCGTCGATCACGTCCGGGTGGGACCGCAGCACCTCCTCGACCTCGGACGGCGAGACGTTGAACCCTCCGGTGATGATGAGTTCCTTGACCCGGTCGACGATCTCGACGAATCCGTCGGCGGAGACGCGGACCACGTCACCGGTGCGCAGCCAGCCGTCCGGCAGCAGCACCCGCGCCGTCTCCGCCGGCCGGTTCCAGTAGCCGGAGAACACCTGCGGGCCGCGGATCAGCAATTCCCCTTCCTCGTCGACGCCGCGATCGACGCTCGGATCGGCGGGATCGACCACCCGAATCTCGGTGCTGGGGAAGGGGATTCCGACCGTGCCCGGCCGCCGGCTCGGCCCGATCGGATTTCCGACGGCAATCGGGGACGCCTCCGTCATTCCGTATCCCTCGACGAGCAGACCTCCACTGGCCCGCTCCCACAGCTCGACCGTGGAGACCGGCAGGCTCATCGCGCCGGAGATGGCGAAGCGAACACTGCGCAGACTGACGTTGTGGTCGGTGGCTGCGGTGACCAGTCGCTCGTAGATCGGTGGGACCGCGGGCAGGAATGTCGCCGGCGCGTGCTTCATCGCGTCCAGTACGAGCTTTTCGTCGAACTTGGGCAGCATGACGAGCCGGGCGCCCATGCTCATCGCGAAGGTCAGGCACAGCGTCAGGCCGTACGCGTGGAACATCGGCAGGATGCCGTAGAAGACCTCCTCGCCCGGCCGCATCCCGACCACCCAGGCCTGCCCCTGCGCAGCGTTGGCCCGCAGGTTCAGGTGGGTGAGAATCGCGCCCTTGGGGCTGCCCGTCGTTCCGCTGGTGTACTGCAGCACGGCGGTGTCAGCCAGCACGGGGCCGGGGTGGTTGAAGGGCAACCGCCCCGCTCGAACGATGGTGCGCCAGTCGATCGCGCCCGCACTGAGCCTGCCGGTGCCCAGCGCCGTCCTGGCATCGCGCGCCTTGGCGAGCGGCAGACGGAGGGCAAGCCGTTTTGCCAGTGGCATCGCGGCCGTCAGATCCACCGAGATCACGGTCCGCACCCCCAACGCGGCAGGAAAGCCGAGCACCGTGTCCGCGACCTTGTCCCAGACGATCGCAACGGTCGCGCCGTGGTCCTCGAACTGATGGCGCAGCTCCCGGTCGGTGTAGAGCGGGTTGTGTTCCACCACGATGGCTCCCAGCCGCAACACCGCGTAGAACGCGATGACGTGCTGTGGACAGTTGGGGAGTACGAGGGCGACCCGGTCGGCGCGGCGGACGCCGCGCAGGCGCAGTCCGTTCGCCGCCCGCCGGATCTGTTCTCCGAGGTTCTTGTAGGTGGTGGTGGCACCGAAGAAGTCGACAGCGATCTTGCCGCCGTAGCGGTTGACGGATTCGTCGATCATCTCGACCAGCGTCTGGTTCGTGGGCCGTATCTCGGCGGGCACACCAGGTGCATAGGCCGGCAGCCAGGGCTTCGTCGCGAACGCGGTCACGCGGTCATCATGCCCTCCGGGCCTTGCGAGCCCGGTAGGCCGCAACCGCGGCCCTGTTGCCGCAACCGCCGTCGCAGAACCGTTTCGATCGGTTCTTCGAGAGGTCGACGACCACGTCGTCGCACGTCGGCGAATCGCAGATCCGCAGCCTGGACAGTTCGTCGCTGCGGACCACGTCCACGATGGCCATCGCGGCCTCGACCGCCATTCTGGACGCCAGCGGGGCGGCTTCCGGGGTGGCGTGCAGGTGGTAGTCCCACTCGTCATGCCGGACCAGCTGGGGTAGCGCGCGAGCCTCACGTAGCAGGGTGTTGACGATCCGGACTACACCGTCCTTGTCGGCGAGCCAGATCTGCCGCAGTCGTGGCCGAATGGCCCGCACCTGACGCAATTCCTCCTCGTCGCCGGCGACGTGACCGGTCCAGCCCTGCGCCCGCACGAAACTGCGCAGGGCCGCCAGGTCCGGCAGGGCCTCGTGATCGGGATCGAGCACGTCTTCGGTGTTGACGAGCGCGGCCGCCGCGGTCAGGGCGACCTCGGTGTCATGCGCAAAAGGCATCTTGACTCCTGTCGCCGGCCGGCCCTAGTGTCATTAGCATAAGCCGTTTCGCTCATGACGGTATTGCTCGGATCGTCCGGCGCCGATCGGTGCCACACCCACGCACCTGGAGGAGGACTGCATGCTGGAGCAGCCTGTCGCCCGCACCGGCTTCATCCTGGCGCTGCTGTCGGCGGCCACCTTCGGCACGTCGGGCACCTTTGCCAGCGCGCTGATCGACGCCGGCTGGTCCCCGGGCGCGGCGGTGACCGTTCGGATCAGCGTGGCCGCGCTGCTGCTTGCGGTGCCGGCGGTGATCGTGCTGCGCGGCCGATGGAGGGTGCTCCGCCGCAATATCGGCATGGTCTCGGTGTATGGGTTGATCGCCGTCGCCGGCTGCCAGGTGGCGTATTTCAATGCGGTGCAACATCTTTCGGTCGGCGTCGCACTGCTGCTGGAGTACATGGGCATTGTGCTGATCGTCGGCTGGTTGTGGTTCCGCACCGGTCGGCGGCCGCGGAAACTGACGATCGCCGGGTCCGTCGCCGCGGTGCTCGGGCTGGCTCTCGTGCTCGACCTCACCGGCGGCACCACGATCGACCTCGTCGGGGTGCTGTGGGGTCTGAGCGCCGCGGTCGGATTGGCCCTGTTCTTCATCCTGTCGGCGAGCAGCGACGGTGAGCTGCCGCCCATCGCGATGGCGAGCGGTGGGATGACTGTCGGCGCGGTGGCGCTGCTGCTGCTCGGCGGGGTCGGCGCGTTGCCGATGGCCGCGAACACCGATGCTGTCGAGTTCGCCGGCCATCAGGTGAGCTGGCTGGTGCCGGTGATCGGGCTGTCGCTGTTCGCGGCCGCCCTCGCCTACGTGCTTGGCATCTCAGCGACCCGCCGTCTGGGATCCAAGCTTGCGTCCTTCGTAGGTCTGACCGAGGTGCTGTTCGCCGTGCTGTTCGCCTGGCTGCTGCTGGGGGAGTTGCCCACGCCGGTACAACTCGCCGGCGGGGCATTCATCCTGCTCGGGGTGGCGCTGGTCCGGATCGACGAACTGCGCAGTTCCGCCGCGACGCTCCAGCTGGAGAATGTCACTCCGCCGCCCGCTGGAGGAACTCGTTGATGGAGGCGACCACCCCGGCGGGATCGTCGGAGAGTCAAGCGTGCGCTTGCTGGGTCTGACCCGGTGATGGTCGACTCCTTGTCTTGATCGGGTTTCATCGGCCGGTGATCAGCAGGGTTCCCAGGGCGGCCAGCACCACGATCTTGAAGAGTTCCAGGGCGATGTAGGCCAGGTGCAGCCGGGATGGGGCTGGGGTCTGCCCGGCGATGATCTGCCTGGCACGTCGGTCAAGTCGTGGCCGCAGGAGCCCGGCCTGGCTGGCCAGCAGTGTTCCGCTGATGCCGAGCAGGATCCAGCCGGGGACCCCCGGCCGGTACGCGAGCATCGCGGCGAGAAGCATTGCCGCCAAGATGATTTCGCTGGCGTTAAGAGCGCGGAAGACCAGCCGACCGATACCTAGGCCGAGGGGCAGGGTGATCCCGGGGGCACGGAATTTCAGGGGAGTCTCCAGGAAGGAGATGGCCAGCACCATGCCGAGCCAGACGAACGCGGTGCCCGCACCGAGGGCCTGTCCGGTGGTCATCGCTCAGGCACTGGTCGAGGCGGTCGTCGGTGCGACAGCAGGTTCGGGTTCGGGGCTCAGGTAGGCCAGACACAGGTGCGGTTTGACGAACGGCATGAGCCGCCCCGTGGTGGGTGGCTTGCCGAGTTGGGTGAGCGCGCCCCGCAGCAGCCCGAGGTGGATGGCGCAGACGACATCGGGGTGTTCCCGGGCGACCTCCCGGTAGGGGCAGGCTCGGAGCCGGATCTCCCGTTCCCCGGTGTCGGGTGCGGGGTCGGCGAGTTCGGGGTCGAAGTTCATCTCGACGAACAGGTCAACGATCCGGTGCGCAGCCTCGTCCGGAGTGGCCACCCCGTCCGCGGTGGGGATGAGAGTGGTTGCCCAGTCCCGGCCGACCTTTTCGGCGCGTCGTCGGCGCGTGCGTGGGGTGGGGCCGAGGTTGGCAGCGAGCAGGGCAGCCAAGGGCCGGTAACCGTTGGGTGGGGCCTCCTCGGTGCGGGCGGTGTAGACGGTGCGGGGTCGGCCCGGGGTGGTCCGCGGCGTTTTCTGCACGGTGACCTGCCCGGCCTTGGCGAGCACATCGAGGTGGAAGCGGATGGTGGTGATGTGCAGCCCGGTGGTGTCCGCGAGTTGGTAGACGTCCAAGGGTGTGTCGCTGCGGCGAAGCAGCTTCAGTAGCCGCCGCCGGGGTTTCGAGGCAGCGGGATCCTTGGCGTCCTGGTCCACCTGGGGATCGAGGTCCCCCTTCATGTGCCCGGCTGCGGTGGGTAGCCGGCGACCAGTGGGGCGTCCGCCCCGACGCGGCCGAGCTTGCTCGCTCCGCCGGGTGAGTTCAGTGGGGATGCTCGGCCGGGTAAGGGGTCGATGAAGAACCGGGCGTTGTCGTCGGTGAACGCGGCCCACTGGGTCGGGACGTCGTCCTCGTAGAAGATGGCCTCCACCGGGCAGACGGGTTCGCACGCGCCGCAGTCGACGCACTCGTCGGGATGGATGTACAGCGCCCTGGCGCCTTCGTAGATGCAGTCGACCGGACATTCCTCCACGCAGGCCCGATCGAGCACGTCGATGCACGGTTCGGCGATGACATAGGTCATGGTTCACACGTCCCTGAGGCTCGGTTGACTTCCCTGGTGAGACCCCATAGTTTAGAGGAAAGCGGCCCTTAAAAATAGGTGCCGGGAAGCACATCGGGACGCGAGTCCCCGACACCCGGCCGGCGCCCCCGGGGCGCGTGCATTATTCGAGCACGACCGACCCGAGCATTCGCCAGGGGTGGGTGGGCGACCTGAGCTGCCTCGACGGATCCGACCGAGAGTTCCACATCAGCCATGCTGCCGCCCATCGGGACGGTTCTCCCGCAGGTCCGGCCGCTTCCCCGCCCCCCGCACCGGGTCGCACCCGGTGCGGGGGGGCCACAACGTAGGAACCCGAACTCGGCCGATCCAGGTCGACGGAACACAGGAAAGAGGTTCGAGCGTCATGAGCACAGTGTTGGGATTGTCCGAATCCGCAACCCGGCAGGTGCTGACGGCGGCCGGGATGGCCCCGTCGCTGTTCAACACCCAGCCGTGGCGGTTCCGGCTCTGCCCGGACCGCATCGAGGTGCACGCCGACCTGGGCCGCCGATTGATCGCCCACGACCCCGAGGACCGGCAACTGCGCATCGCCTGCGGCGCTGCATTGTTCAACCTCCGGTTGGCGTTGCACGCACACGGTGTCACCCCGGTGGTGACCATCCAACCCGGCGACCTGCCCGACGCGCTGGCCGTGATCCGGCGGGGCCCGGCGACCGTGCAGTCCCGCGACGACGCCGCCCTGCATCAGGCGATCCCGCGGCGCCGGACCAACCGGCAACCCTTCCTGGACACCCCGATGCCGGAGACCTACCGGCGCGTGCTGGCCTATTCGGCCGCCGCGGAAGGGGCGGAACTGCGCACGATCATCACCCCGTCGGAGCGTTTCGAGTTGAGGTGCATCATCGCCGCTGCCGAACAGCGGCAACGTGACGACGTGGTCTGCCGGGCCGAATTGGAGGCCTGGACCGGGTATCGCAGCGGTCACCCGGACGGGGTGCCGCTGGTGGCGGCCGGGCCGAAACCCGAACCCCACGACCTGTGGGTGTCGCGGGACATGGGAAACGGGTTCGCCCGGGTTCGGCCCCGGAACCAGGATTTCGAGTCCGAACCGTTCGTCGTGGTCCTGTCCACCCAAAGGGACGGACCCGGCTGCCAGGTTCAGGCCGGTCAGGCCCTGCAACGCGTGCTGCTGATCGCGACCGCTCTGGGATTCACCGCGTCGTTCCTGTCCCAGCCCATCGAGGTCAGCGACGAGCGGCGGGAACTGCGCCGTTTGCTGGCCGACGGGCGCCACCCGCAGGCCGTGTTGCGCATGGGTTTCGGCGCGCCCGTGCCGGCCACCCCCCGGCGGGACCCGGCAGATCTGCTGTTTGGCGAACCGGTCGGTTCTGCCGCTTTCTGAGCCCGGTTGGACGTTCGAGGGAACTCTTCATCACAAGGACAGGACATGTTGCGAATACCCGCGACCGTCGAACGACGTCGTCGCCCCAGCGAAACCCCACCGACGGACTCCGATCGGCAGTCTGCGACGCAGCCAACACACCTCTCGGGCCGGGAAGTCCTGTCGGGGGCAGGTTTCCGATGAAACTATCCCAACACGAACAGCAGGTACTGGTCGAGATCCAGCAGGGTGTGCGTGCCCAGGACCCCGAGTTCTTCGCCAGCATGGCGGGTTTCCAGAGCCGCCGCGGCGGGTCCGTCTGGGGTTCGGTGATGTTGACGATCGGCCTGGCCGCGTTCGTGTTCGCTGCGATCGTTGCGCAGGTCATGCCGGACGTAGGTTTTTTCGTGAGCCTGGCCGCCCTCATGACCATCTTCTGGGGTCTGTCCTTGTTCAGTCAGATGGGCGACCGCGGTCAGCGGGTGTCCAGCACGACGCAGCAGCCGTCGTCGGCCGGATCTGGTCGGGCCCGCAGCGTCCCGTCACCGGCCGGGTAGGTCAGCACACCGTTCCCGTCGGAAACAGGTGTCGCGCCCCACCTGCCCAGTTCATGCACCCTCGGCTCGGCATCACCAAGAATGTGTCTGACTATCCAGCCACGTGCGACGAGAGTGTTGGAGATGATGAGTCGATGGCAACGCCAGGGCATCGGCTCACCGCACAGGTAGGCGACCCGGTTGTCGGACGCGAGTGCAATCAGTCGCTCGATCCCGTGCCGATACTCAGGCGTCATCGTGTAGTCGGCGTAATTCTTGAAGCTCGAATTCTTCCAACCGGCATTCCGCGTGACGTCGTCGATCTCCTGTGCGGGCCGCCGGCCACCGAGCTCTTTCAGGTGCCAATAGCCGATCTCAGCGCCGTCGAGCCAGCGCCGCATCGAGTCCTGGTTGAAGTGGGGGCTCCTTACCGATGCCGGACCGGCGCGCACATCCACCACCAGGTCGACGCCCTGTGACCGAAGGAGCCGGAGAAATGTGCGCTCCGGGCAGGTCCAGTGCCCGATGGTCCAAATCTCGGTGTGGCCAGGGCGTTTCACCGCTCGCACCTTCTCCCTGCGTGCAAAATGCCCACCTTAGAACGAGAGGCGTCGCGGTCACCGTCGCCGTCGCCGGTCGTCGTCGTGACGGGTGGACTGAAGCCCAGCGCAGGATCGCCTGCGGGTGCAGCCGGTTTGCCAGGAGTTTGCGCAGTTGTCGACCGTGTTCGGTGACCTTGATGGGTTAGGACAGGAAGGACATGGTGAGCCAAAGTGCGGTGCGGTCAGTATTGCGCGTTGCAGTGCCTGTCCGGCAAGTACCTGATCAGTGTGACGGTCGTCGGCGCGCCCTGATCGGCAAGCGCCGATCACGGGCGGGGATCCCGGCGCCCAGGAAGGGTTGTCGATTGGTCTTGCGTCGCGAGATCACCTGGTGCATGACTGCATCGTCGGGGGACTGCATGGTCGCTGGAGGTTCGTCGTCGGTCGAGGGGAACCGGGCCCACCAGGTCAACCGGGCCAGGGCGCCGAACTGCATGCGGTTGACGGGTGTGGGGCCGCATTCGGGTCGGCCGCAGATTGCCGGTCGAGTTCGCGCAACGCTTCCCCCGCGTCAAGAATTCACTGCGCTATCCAACTTCTATCGGATCACGATAGGTCGTGAGGCGATAGTCTCCCCGAATGGTGACAAGAGCTGCCGGACCCCGTCAGCTGCCCCGTCCTGGGGCGCTCACAAAGAAGGACTTCGAAGCGTTTGGCCCGGTTCCGTTCCGGGATTCGTCACTACCTGCGTTTCAGCGAGGAAACGGTTCGCGGTCACGGGGTCACCCCACAGCACTACCAGCTGCTACTGGCGCTGAAGGGATTTCCCGACCGGGAATGGGCGACGGTCCGGGAGCTGGCGGACCTGCTTCAGCTGCGCCATCACAGTGTCGTGGAGCTGGTCAACCGGGCCCAGGCACGAGGACCGGTGGACCGCGGCCCAAATCCGGACGATGCCCGGATGGTCCGCGCACACCTGACCGAGGACGGCGAGCAGACCCTCGCCTACCTCAGCGAGCTGCATCGCGACGAGCTCCGCCGGCTGGACATCGCTCTGACGCCTCCCACCTGGGACGGCCAGTTGGCAAACGGCGCTCCAAACCCCCGGGCCGCGACGTCCGGTCACCCATCACCGGAAAAGAAGGCCGACATGCTCATATCGTCCCTGACCGCCCTCGCCCGCGAGCATCTGGCGATCGCCACTTCCGCCCCCAATGGGCGCAGCGCGCTCACGGTCTTCGGTGGGCACGAGAACGTCATGCGGCAAACTGTGATCGCGCTCGCCGCCGGCCAGAAACTCAGCGAACATGAGAACCCAGGTGAGGCAACAGTGCACGTCTTGCAGGGACGGGTTCGGCTCGGTTCGGCAGGTGAAGCCTGGGAGGGCTCGCCGGGGGATCTGCTCATCGTTCCCGACCACCGTCACGATCTGGAAGCACTCGAAGACGCCGTCGTGTTGCTCAGCGTCGCAAAGCTCAACTAGCCAAATCGGACGCGCTCTTGTCCAGTCGCCACGGCCGCCACGAAATGCCGACGAACCGAGCACCGGGCGGGAAGGTCCGCTACGGGTGCGGCGTTGCCGTTTGGCAGGCGTCAGTTCCGGCGGCCGCAACATCTGTCGGACGCACCTCAACAGGACCTGGGGGGACGGTGGACACCCGGTGCGGGTGGGCCGCGATCGCCAATGAACTGCGGGTCGACAGGCCGTGTTGACGGCCCGTACCGAGTCATCAATCTCACCACCTTGCGCGGAAACGACTGACGCCGGTGCAGGCTGAACAACTGCCTGCACCGGCGTCAGTGGAAGACTCGGTGCTGATGTGGTGCCGTCGGGGGACGGGCCCCCGGCACTTACTCGCTGTCGGCGCTCACGAGCCGCTCGATGAGCTCGTCGACATTGCCGGACTTCGGCAGGTCACGCTCGGCCAGCTTGTCGGCCAGCTCTGCCTTGGTGAGGTTCTCGTACTGCTCGCGGGCCTTCTCGTGGGCAGCCTTGGCCTCTGCGCGCTCTGCCGCGCGGGCCTGACGGGCCTGCTCCTTCTCGGCCTGCTCCTGCTCGACCTGGCGTTCGTGCGCCGCCTTCTCGGCCTGATCTGCCTTCTCGTCGACGAAGTGCTCGGCCTTCTCGGCCTGCTTGACGACAGCGTTGCCCACGTTGTCGGCCTGCTCGACGACGACGCTGCCGATCTTCTCGGCCTGCTCCCGCACCATGCCGGACAGGCTGTTCAGCGACTCGGCCCACTTGATGGCGAGATCCCGGCTGACATCGACGGAGCGCTGGATGTATTCGAAGTATCGCTCGATCGGTTGGACCAGATCGACGGTGGGCAGCTTGGTGGCCGCGGTGGCCTGCTCGGCAACGGTCTTTGCGCTGCGCTTCCACGCCTCGACGGACCGGTCGGCGACGCCGCGCGCCTGGCTGGCGGCGGTCTTGTAGGTATCGGCATTGGTGGTCATGACACTCCTTCTCTGATGCGGCTGCTCCAAAATGAGCTGGGCCGCGTCGTATAGCTTGACCTCGGTGGTTTTCGGACCGGGCACCGCAGTACGGCGCCTGTTAGCAACATTAGCAGCCTGGTGGGCTAACTTGCTAACTATTCAACTGTGAGCTTGTGAACAGCAACACCTGTGCGTGACTCGAGGCCCGGCACATGGCTTCGACCGGTTCAATCGCCGATTGGTGGTGCGGCGCCTTAGTGCACAGGTGGTCGCGGTCCATCGGACCGCCTACCGTGAACGCAACCCTGGTCGGCACGGGCCGGGAGCAACCGCCAGCGGGGAGGCAGCATGACGCAGCAGCAGGACGATCCACCGACGGCAACACCGGTAGCGGCTTCTGACGACGCGCCGGAACCCGATGCCTTCACTCTTGTCGGCCCCGAGTCCGATCCCGCCGCCGCGGCCGCGGCCGTTCAGCCGGTCCCTGCGGTACCGCCGACAGCGGCACCGTCGGGTGACTACGACAAGTACGGCGTCCCGACGCTCGACTTCGTCCGCGACAAGATCGAGGCGCGGTACACCGCGTCATTGGGTGCCGAGGAACTTGCGCGGCAGACCGAGGAAGCCAAGTCGTTCGAGCAGCGCGCCGAAGAGCGGGCGAAGGCGGCGGAGGCCGCGTTGGCCAAGATCCGCCAGTCGCTGCGGGATCACCGACAGTCCTGACGTGCTGGCACTTGTCCGGGATCTCGGCCCGGGCTATCGCGTTCAGCAACTGGATGATGCGGGGAAGCCCTGCGGGCCGGTGATCTCGTTGGCCGGTGCCGCAGACCTCAGCGCGTTGGCGACCGGGGACGAACGGTGGGTGTGGGACAGCACCGCGGACATCTATCCACTGTTGCTGAGCGCCGGGATCGGGATCGAGCGGTGTCACGACATCACGCTGACCGAGCGGATCCTGCTCGGGCGCCAGGGTCGTTTCGGCGAACCCGCGTGCGCAGCGGCCGTTGGCGCCCGGACCATCGGCCTCGACGTGCCGGCTGATTCCCTGTCGGCGCCGCAGGACCAGCCGGTGCTGTTCGATCCGGCAGGGGTGGCCGATAACCCCTGCGGGGTGGGCGCTTTGGAGGTGCTGTCCGCGGCATACGCGCAGCAGCGCCACCGCGCCGCGGGTGACCCCGCGCTGGGTCTGCTGCTGGCGGCAGAGTCGGCGTCGGCACTGGCGGCTGCGGAGATGGGTCGGGTCGGGCTGCCGTGGCGGGCGGAGGTCCACCTCGAGTTCCTGCTGCGGATGCTCGGTCCGAGGCCGCCGTCGGGTCAGCGACCGCAGCGACTCGCGGAGCTCGCGGGCGACATCGGTGACGCCTTCGGATTTGCCGTCAACCCGGACTCTGTTCAGGACCTCCGAGCCGCATTCCAGCGCGCCGGCTTCGACATCGACAGCACCCGGTCGCGGCTGATCAAAGACCTGGACCATCCGGCCGTGCCGGCGGTGCTGCAGTACAAGGAACTGTCGCGGATGCACACGGCCAACGGCTGGAACTGGCTGGACCAGTGGGCCCGCGACGGTCGGTTCCGACCGGAATACGTTCCCGGTGCGGTGGTGTCGGGCCGGTGGACGACCAGGGGCGGCGGTGCGCTGCAGATCCCCAAGCCGCTGCGGCGGGCGGTGATCGCCGACCGCGGCCATACCCTTGTCGTGGCCGATGCCGCGCAGCTGGAACCGAGGGTCCTGGCGGCAATCTCGGGTGACGTGACGCTGCAGGAGCTTGCGGCGGACGCCGACCTGTACACGGCGCTCGCCGATGACGGATTCGGCGGCAGCCGGCCCAAGGCGAAGGTTGCCATGCTGGGCGCCATGTACGGAGCCACGTCGGGGGAGGCGGGCCGGCTGGTTGCCACCCTGCGTCGGCGTTACCCGCAGGCGATGCAATTCGTTCAGGACGCGGCTCGCCTCGGCGAGGGTGGCGAGGTGGTGCATTCCGTGCTCGGACGCGCCTGCCCTCCACCGTCATCGGGTTGGCGGGAAGCCGTCGAGATCGGTTCCCAACAGGACGCAACCGAGGCGGAACGGCGCCGCGCGGAGCAGCGTGCGGGGGATCGCGGCCGGTTCACCCGGAATTTCGTGGTCCAGGGATCGGCCGCCGACTGGGCGTCGGTCTGGCTCTCCGTCCTGCGCCGTGATCTGCGTGGGGTGGCGGGTGCGGACCTGGTCTTCTTCCAGCACGACGAGCTGATCGTCCAGGTGCCGGTCGGGAGTGCCGAGCTGGTCGCGGATCTCACCGTGGCAGCGGCCGAATCCGCGCGGCGTCTGGTGTTTCCGGGAGCGTCCGCGCTGATGCCGGTGCGGCCGGTCCTGGTGGACTGTTACGCGGACGCCAAGTAGCCGCTGGTGGAACACCAGGTAGCGGTTGGGGGCATGAGGGTGTCGTCATGCGCCTGACGGCGGTGCAGGCCGCGTCGCGGTTCCGGGCAGCCCGGGTCGCCCGGCTGGCGACCGTCACCGCCGCGGGGGTGCCGCATCTGGTCCCGGTGACGTTCTGCGTCATCAACCCGGACTCGTTGGCCGGCGATCCGGCGCCGGCCGAGTTGATCGCCTTCGCGGTGGATGCCAAGCCGAAGTCGACGACGGAGTTGCGCCGGTTGGCCAACATTGCCGTCCACCCGGCCGTGGCGTTCTTGGCTGACGTCTACGACGAGGACTGGAAACGGCTGTGGTGGGTCCGGGCAGATGCCGATGCCGTCCTTCTCGACGGAGTTCTGCGGGACCGTGCGCTGTCGGCTCTGGTGGCGAAATATCCGCAGTACCGAGCGCGCCCGCCGGACGGGACGGCGGTCGGTGCGACCGTGCTGCGATGGTCGGGGTGGCAGGCGGCACAATCCGACGGTTGAGCCCCCCGGCCCGGACACCTGATGTGGAGCGGGCGACGAGAATCGAACTCGCGCTATCAGCTTGGGAAGCTGAAGTTCTGCCACTGAACTACGCCCGCATCGGCGCCGCCACTATATCGAAGGTGCGGCAACGCGAGCGACGCGCGCACGGGGCGTTCGCGCAGCTGGCCGGTCGCCGGAGCTCGTCGACGTGCGTCAGCGTGGAACGCTCGAGGTTGGTGGCATGGACGGCGGCTCTCAGCCGAGGACTCCGCCCAGGAATTGGTGGTTCAGTCGCAGGGCATAGTCGACGCCATCACCACACGCGGGGTCGCTCACAGTCCGTTGGCTACTCTCACCCCATGCTGCTGTCCGACCGCGACCTGCTCGCTGAGATCGACGCGGGGGCGCTGGCGCTGGACCCGTTCGACGCGTCGCTGATCCAACCGTCCAGTATCGACGTGCGGCTGGACCGGTACTTCCGGGTATTCAACAATTCCCGCTACACCCATATCGATCCCAAGGTTCAGCAGGATGACCTGACCACGCTCGTCGAGGTCGACGGCGAAGACGCGTTCGTCCTGCATCCTGGCGAGTTCGTGCTCGGATCGACGTTCGAGTGCGTGGCGCTGTCGGACTCGCTGGCGGGCCGGCTGGAAGGGAAGTCGTCGCTGGGCCGGCTCGGTCTGCTCACGCACTCGACGGCTGGTTTCATCGATCCGGGCTTCAGCGGACACATCACCCTGGAACTGTCGAACGTCGCGAACCTGCCGATCACCCTGTGGCCGGGGATGAAGATCGGCCAACTGTGCCTGTTCAGGCTCACCTCCCCCGCCCTGCACCCTTACGGATCAGCGCAGTACGGATCCCGGTATCAGGGTCAGCGCGGCCCGACGCCGTCCCGCGCACATCTGAACTTCCGTCAGGACGACACCCGCCGCTGACATCGTTAGCGGGAGCGCAGACCGGCGTCGGCTGCGCGGACGTCACCAGCAGGTGCGGGAACGGGAAGTCAGCGGCGCCCCGCGCTGCACCGGACTGCGGTCCGGTCGCGGCGTCGTTGCCCTTCCGTACCGTCGAGGTTGGATCGAAGGTCGCGCACCGCCGGGCTTTCGCCTCGGCGATGAGGCAGACGGTATGCGCACCAATTCGTTCCACCAACCCGCCGGCGTGCGTGGGGTCAGCGCCCGTGGCCTGACTGTAACGACGCAGTGTCCGGCGCGGATGATGTGATCATCAACATCGGGACTGGGCTCTCGGCCGCAAGTTACTGGTCGGTAACTTGCCGTATCGTTCGATCGTCGGCGACGTCCATCGCTGTGTGCGCAAGGAGATGAGCCGGCCCATGGTGCGGTGTCTGGTATGACGGGGATCAGGACCATCCCGATGAGCGGGCTGGCGTGCTGACGGGGTTGCTGGTGATAGCCGGGTGGGTTCGATGACGTGGTGGTCGCTCACCCTTGGCCTGATCGCCACCGGCTTCTTGGTGGTCGGCTTCGGAATGCTCATCCGGGCCGGTCTGCAGATCTACCGCCATGTGCGGCTGGGCCGGCCCGACCCGCACCGCGCGGCACCGGTCGGGCAGCGCCTGAAGACGATGCTCACGGAGTCGCTCGGGCACACCCGGATGTTGAAGTGGGGCATCGTCGGCGCGGCGCACTGGTTCGTGATGGTCGGCTTCGGCGCGTTGTTCCTGACGCTGGTCGAGGCGACCGGTGAGACGTTCGTCCCTTCGTTCGAGCTCTGGTGGATCGGAGGTCAGGCTTGGTCCGGGCTTGTCGTCGAACTCATCACCTTGATGACCGTCCTGGGAATCAGCACCTTGATCGTCATCCGGCAACGCCAGCATCCGCGGCAGGTAGGCCGAAAGTCGCGGTTCGCCGGCTCCAATTTTGCCCAGGCCTATTTCGTCGAATTGGTGATCCTGTCCGTCGGGCTGTGCATCTTCTTCATTCGTGGGTTCAGGTCGGCGAACGGCCTACTGCCTTACCCGGCGTGGGCGGCGCCCATCTCGACGTGGCTGGGCTCATGGCTGCCGGCATGGCTGTGGGCGATCAGCGTCGTGGCGTTGATCAAGGTGATCATCTCGATGGTGTGGGCGATCGTCATTGCACGAAACCTGGCGATGGGTGTTGCCTGGCACCGTTTCCTGGCGTTCTTCAACATCTACTTCAAGCGTGAGGACAGCGGCCGCACCGCGCTGGGCGCCCTGAAGCCGATGCTGTCGAACGGGGAGGTGCTCAACCTGGATGAGGCGGATCCGGAGAAGGATACCTTCGGCGCCGGCCGGGTCGAGGACTTTTCCTGGAAGGGATGGCTGGACTTCTCCACATGCACGGAATGCGGCCGCTGCCAGTCGCAGTGTCCGGCGTGGAACACCGCAAAGCCGTTGTCGCCCAAGCTGCTGGTGCTGGCCCTGCGGGACCACGCGTTCGCGAAGGCTCCCTATCTGCGGGCCGGCGGCGGCATCGATCTGGCCACCGGTGAGGAAAAACTGTCCGAGGCCGATCTCGCGGCCTACGCGCACGCGAATCCGCTCGGGATGCTGGAAGCGCAGCGACCACTGATCGGTGGTCCCGAGATCGACGACCAGGGCCGGAATGTCGGCGGGATCATCGATCCGGAGGTGCTGTGGGACTGCACGACCTGTGGGGCTTGCGTGGAACAGTGCCCGGTCGACATCGAGCACGTCGACCACATCGTCGACATGCGGCGCTACCAGGTGATGATCGAATCCGAGTTCCCCTCCGAGCTCGGCGGTCTGTTCCGCAACCTGGAGAACAAGGGAAATCCCTGGGGGCAGAACAACAAGGACCGGATGGATTGGGCCAAGGACCTGCCGTTCGAGGTCCCCGTCGTCGCCGACACGATCGACCCGGACTACGAGTTCCTGTTCTGGGTCGGCTGCGCCGGGGCATTCGACGATCGTGCGATGAAGACGACCCGTGCCGTCGCCGAGCTGATGCACATGGCAGCAGTCGGTTTCGCCGTACTCGGCACCAACGAGACGTGCACCGGCGACCCGGCTCGTCGGGCCGGCAACGAGTTCCTGTTCCAGATGCTGGCTCAGGCCACGGTGGAGACCATCAACGACGCGTTCGGTGAGCGGACCACCCGCAAGATCGTCGTTACCTGCCCGCACTGCTTCAACACGTTGTCCAACGAGTACGGCGATCTCGGTGGTCATTACGAGGTCATCCATCACACCCAGCTGCTGAACCGGCTCGTCAGGGACCGGCGGCTGATCGTGCAGCAGCCCGCCGACCGCGCCACAAAGAAGGACGTCACCTATCACGACCCGTGCTATCTCGGTCGGCACAACAAGGTCTACTCGCCGCCGCGAGAACTCATCGAGGCGTCCGGGGTAACGCTGACGGAGATGCCCCGAAACTCCGCCCGGGCATTGTGTTGTGGTGCCGGCGGCGCGCGGATGTGGATGGAGGAGAAGATCGGCAAGCGGATCAACCTCGAGCGCACCGATGAGGCGCTGGACACCGGAGCCGAGAAGATCCTGACCGGTTGCCCGTTCTGCAAGGTGATGCTGACCGACGGCCTGACCGCCAGGCAGGGTTCACCTGCTGAGGGCGCGGCTGGCAGGGATATCGGGGACGTCGAGGTGCTGGACGTGGCGCAGATGCTGCTGGCCGGCGTCAAAGGCGAACGGTGAGCGGAGTCCGGAACATCGCAGCAGGGGAAGATGAGCCTAGTGGCGCAACCCGAGCGGTGATCAGAAGGGCGGTTCGGCGTCTTCGTCGGTGTCCCACGGGTTGCTGACCCGCGTGTGGTTGTCGCCTGTGTCGCCGTCCTGGGGCTGGCTGTTGTTGTCGGCGTCGGGGTACGGCGTGCCGATCCGTTGCTGGTCTCGGGGTGGTTGGTTTCCCGGTTGGTTGTCTTGGCCGGGCTGTGTGGGGTGGGTCCAGGAGTCGGGGTCGGGGTGGTATTCGCGGGCGGGTTGGTTGAGGTGGTGGCGTAGTAGCAGGCTGGTCATGCGTTGCTCGATCGGGCTGCTGGGGTGCCCGCGGGCGGTGGTGAACAGGGCCATGGCGTCGAGTTTCTCGGCGATCGCGGTGCTGGCGGG
>JBBRVZ010000007.1:0-80123 GCA_038246445.1 Mycobacteriales bacterium | reverse complement strand
CAGCGCCGGCGCCGGTATCGGGGGCTGCGGTATCGGGGACTGCGGTCACAGATGCTCCTTGATCGGCGCTGCTTCGTTGCAGCTCATGGTCGGTTTTACAGCTCATGGTCGGTGCCCGTGGTCGACAGCGTGATGCTGCCGGGCGACCCCGGCAGTGCGGCGCCGGGCGGGAGTTCGTGCTGTCGAAAACGCTACCCGGCGCCATGATCGACCGGCATCGTCAACCGGAACGACCCGTGACGGCGGCCGCAGTGCTGGGTCGACTCCAGCACGACCCCTGACTCCACCGGCGGATGTCAGATTCAGTCGTGGATGTCCGGGATACAGCGTCGGCATCGACGTCACGGGTGAAGGCGCCGCCCGGGTGCCGAGCCGAAAGGATGCAGCCATGAGCACGTGATCTTGCTCTACGGATCGCAGCAGGACCACGACGCGATGGCCGGCCAGTCCACCGACAAGCCGGCGTGGTCCGGCGAGGATCTGGCGGCGATGGGACAGTTCATGCAGGACTGGACCGACGAGATGGTCGCGTCCGGGGAGTTCGTCGACGCGAAGGGACTGGCGGCGCCGGTCCACACGCGCCGCGTGGCAACTGACGAACGGCGTGGCAGCGGTCACCGACGGGCCGTACGCGGAAACCCAGGAGGTGCTCGCTGGCTACACCATCGTCGAGTGCGAGAGCTTCGACAGGGCAACGGAAATCGCCGCGCCGGCTGGCGACGTGCCCGCCCGGTCCCGGAGGTGGCGAGGGGCAGGATGCCGACGTCCGGCCGATCGACGAGGGCTTTTCCGAGGGCGACCAGGTGCCGGGAGCCTGAGCGTCGCGATGACGAGCAGGACCGTCGAGGACGCGGTGCAGGAGTCGCTGATTGCCGCCGCCAGGCAGTGGGCAACGGAACCGATCCCCGACAACCCGCGCGGATGGCTGATCACCGTCGCAGCCCGCCGTCTCACCGATCTGCTCCGCGCCGACCAGGCACGTCGCCGCCGCGAGGACACCGTTGCTCCTGATGCGCTGCCATCCCAGCCTGCCGCCGGCGTCGCAGATAGCTCTCACGCTGCGCGCCGTCGGGGGCCTGACGACCGCCGAGATCGCTCGGCCCTCCTGATACCCGAGGCGACCATGACACGTCGGATCAGTCGGGCAAAGGCCCGGATCAGAGACAGCGGTCTACCGTTTCCGCTGCCGCCCGCGGCGGTCCGAGCCTGCACCGGCCGGATCTCGCCGCGGAGGCAATCCGGCTGGCCACCGTGGTCCGTACCAGGTGCAGGCGGCCATCGCTGCGGTGCACGACGAGGCACCGACCGCAGCGGACACCGACCGGCCACAGATCCTCGCCTTCTACGACCTGCTGTTGCGCACCGGTAACAATCCGGTGGTCGCACTCAGCCACGCGGTGGCACTTGCCCAGGTGCACGGACCGCAGGCGGGGTTGGATCGGCTGGACGTACTCCAGCGAGGCGGCCTGCTCAGCGATGTGCTCGTCGAGCAGGACCACCGACGGCCGGCCGTCCGCGGCCACCTGCTGGAGATGGCCGGCGAACCTGCTGCCGCGGCGCAGGCCTACCGCACGGCGGCCCTACGGACCGCGAGCCTGCAGCAGCAGCGCTACCTGCTCGCTCGGGCGGAGCGGCTGCCCTGACTGCCGACCGGGAATCGGCGGCAGCCGGAGGATGTTGGTCGTAGCAGGAATGCGGGCAAATGGTGCCCGGAACGCGGAACGAAAGGGCTCACCGATGCGCGCAGTATGGAATGACACGGTTCTTGCGGAGAGCGACCAAACGGTCGTCGTCGAAGGCAATCACTACTTCCCGCCGAGTTCGGTGAAGTGGGACCTGCTGGAGTCGACCGACACCTCCACCCGGTGCCCGTGGAAGGGCCAGGCCAGCTACTACTCCGCGAAGGCCGGCGGCAAGGTCGGCACCGATGTCGCCTGGACCTACCTGGAGCCCAAGCCCGCCGCCAAGGAGATCACCGAGCATGTCGCGTTCTGGCGCGGCGTGCATATCGAAGAGTCCTGACGGAGGTTTCCGGCCGCGCTCAGGTCAGCATGCGCACGCCGGGGACGTCGTCAGAAGCCAGACCTCTACCCGCCCTCGCCCCCGGTGAGGAAGTCGCTGACCGAACGCACACACCCCTGCCGCCGTCCCCGGCGCTGACCAGCAGTGTGTGGACCCATCGTGAGGCGTGCGGGCTGCCCTGGGGTCAGTTGCGCTGCTGACATGCGAACCGGGCGCGGTGCGTCCCATCGGGACACACCCTCCGGAGTACACCAGGTGTTCCTCCTTCGTTCACCTATCCGCGCGGACCGGGTCGGGGCCGCTGCACCCTCGCCGTAGCGGGAAAGTGCCGACGGAAATCCCCACTGTCCAACTTTGTCGAACACTTCACTGCCGTTATCGCCGCACACCTGCCGCGTGGTCCGGAACTCCGGTTGACAGTGCTTGCGGGGTCGATACTATCCAGAGACCGACATCCGGTAACCGCCCAGAAATAGGCGGTAAAAGCGCCGTCCGCAGGGGCGGGTCCTCGCCGAGCGCCGGCCGAACATTGCACGGATTGGGTCGCGTTTCTGCATTTGTGACCCAAGACACCATTAATAGTCATTTCGCGGTATTGACAGGTTGCCGACACGCATTTCGAGCGCAGGAGGAACAATGGTTGACCCGACCGCGAAGGACCGCTGGGACCCGGGTGTGCAGTCGTACGCGTCGATGGGCTATTACGCGCCGGATTACCAGCCCAAGGACACCGACATCCTGGCGGTTTTCCGGGTCACGCCCCAGCCGGGTGTCGATCCGATCGAGGCAGCGGCCGCAGTGGCCGGCGAATCATCCACCGCGACTTGGACTGTCGTCTGGACCGACCGGTTGACGGCGAACTCCCACTACCAGGCCAAGTGCTACCGGGTCGATGAGGTCCCAGGTCGTCCCGGCGAGTACTTCGCATACGTGGCTTACGACATCGACCTGTTCGAAGAGGGCTCGATCGCCAACCTGACATCGTCCATCATCGGGAACGTTTTCGGCTTCAAGCCGCTGTCGGCCCTGCGGCTCGAGGACATGCGCATTCCTGTCGCGTACGTCAAGACCTTCCAGGGCCCGCCGCACGGCATCGTGATGGAGCGTGAGTTCCTGAACAAATTCGGGCGTCCACTGCTCGGTGCCACCGTCAAGCCGAAACTCGGGCTGTCCGCCCGCAATTACGGTCGGGTGATCTACGAGGCGTGCCGTGGTGGCCTGGACTTCACCAAGGATGACGAGAACATCAACTCTCAGCCGTTCATGCGGTGGCGGGATCGATTCCTGTTCGGCATGGAAGGCGTCAACAAGGCGATGGCCGACACCGGCGAGATCAAGGGTCACTACCTGAATGTGACGGCGGCGACACTGGAGGAGATGTACGAGCGCGCGGAATTCGCCAAAGAACTCGGCAGCGCGGTCGTCATGATCGATCTGACGATCGGTTTTACCGCCATGCAGTCGATGTCGCACTGGGCACGCAGGAGCGGGGTTCTGCTCCACCTGCACCGCGCGGGTCACTCCACCTACACCCGACAGAAGACCCACGGCGTGAGTTTCCGGGTGCTGGCAAAGTGGTGCCGGCTGATCGGAGTCGACCACCTGCACGCCGGCACCGTCGTCGGCAAACTGGAGGGCGATCCCGCGACGACCAAGGGGTACTACGACACCCTGCGCGACGACTTCATCCCCACCACGCCCAGCAACGGGATCTTCTTCGACCAGAACTGGGCGAGCATGCCCGGCGTCATGCCGGTGGCATCCGGCGGAATCCATGCCGGCCAGATGCACCAGTTGCTGGACCTGTTCGGTGACGACGTCGTGCTGCAGTTCGGCGGCGGGACCATCGGGCACCCGCTCGGGATCGCGGCAGGTGCCGAGTCGAACAGGGTCGCTCTGGAGGCGGTCGTCAAGGCGCGCAACGAGGGCAGGGACCTGCTCCGGGAGGGCCCTGCGGTCCTGCGGCGTGCCGCCGAGAACTGCCGACCACTGGAGGTCGCACTGGCGACCTGGGGTGATGTCACCTTCGACTACACGTCAACAGATGCGCCCGATGCTGTGCCCACCGTGAGCCTCTAGGAGTCGACATGCGTTTGCGACATGGAGCTTTTTCCTATCTTCCGGAGCTGACCGACGAGGAGATCTCGGCCCAGGTGCGGTACGCGTTGCTGAACGGCTGGCCCATCTCGATCGAGTACACCGACGACCCGCATCCGCGGAACATCTACTGGGAGATGTGGGGCCTGCCGCTGTTCGATCTCGACGAACCGGACGGCGCCCTGGCCGAGATCAACGCGTGCCGCGCGACCTTCCCCGACCACTACATCCGGGTACTCGCGTACGACGCGTCGCTGGGCCGGCAGACGACGGCTCTGCATTTCCTGGTGCAGCGCCCCGCCCAGGAACCCGGTTTCCTGTTGACCCGCACGGAAGGTCAGGACCGTCGGCAGAGCTATGCGGTGCATTCGTACAGCACCGCCAACGCCAGGCCGGAAAACGGCGCGCGATCCTGATGGTCTGCTCATGATCGCTGCGAGCTCCGGTGGGCACCATGGCTGCTGACCCCCAACCGCGGCAGGCCTCCTCCGGCTTCGGGTATTACCGGCCCGGAGCGGAGCCAACCCGGGCCGGTTCCGCAGTCGACCAGGAGCCGGCTACCCCGGAACTGCTGGCCGACGATGCGGTGCTGGATCTGTCCGCCGACACCGCGCGCCGGGACGTCGACGAGACGCTGCGATCGCTGGATGAGGAATTGGTGGGGTTGGCCAATGTGAAGCGGCGGGTGCGGGAGATCGCCGCCCTGCTGCTGGTCGATCGGGCGCGGAGCCAGTTCGGCCTCAACTCCTCGCGCCCGACACTGCATATGAGCTTCACCGGCGGGCCCGGCACCGGCAAGACCACCGTTGCGCTGCGGATGGCGCAGATGTTGCACGCCATGGGCTACATCCGGGTGCCCAAGGTGCTCAGCGTGACCCGTGACGACCTGGTCGGGCAGTTCATCGGGCACACCGCACCGAAAACCAAGGCGATCATCGCCAAGGCGGCCGGCGGCGTGCTGTTCATCGACGAGGCCTACTACCTGTTCCGCCCGGAGAACGAGCGCGATTACGGGCAGGAGGTCATCGAGATCCTGCTGCAGGAGATGGAGAACGATCGGGACAGCCTGGTGGTGATCTTCGCCGGCTATCCGGATCGGATGGACACCTTCTTCTCGGCGAATCCGGGGCTTTCCTCCCGGGTACCGCACCACATCGAGTTCGACGACTACACCCAACCGCAGCTGGTCGAGATCGCCGAATTGATGGTCGTCAAGGAGAATTTCCGCTTCGACGAAGAGGGCCGGGAGGCCTTCGCCCAGTACCTGGAGATCCGCATGGGCCAGCCGAGATTCTCCAACGCGCGCAGCGTCCGGAATGGGATCGAGCGGTGCCGGCTCCGGCAGGCCCGACGGTTGGTGGACCTGGATCGGCCGTTGACCCGCGACGATCTGGTGACGCTGACCGCGCAGGACGTCTACGGCAGCAGCCTGTTCGGCCGCGCGCAGTCACCGATCGAGACCAACTCCGAGGAGGTCGCCGATGTCGTCGATGAGGTACCCGCCCGCTGATAGTTGCCTTGCCGCAGCAGATCCATCGCGCTAGCGGATCTGGCACCCGCGCACCACGGCTCGTCCACCGACAGGAGACCGACGCCATGCCCGAAGGACTCAAGACGCTCACCCGGTACACCATCGAGGAGGAGCACCGTCACCCGAATTCGACGGGCGACTTCTCCGGGCTGCTGAATGCGCTCGCAACCGCCATCAAGATCGTTGCGAACAACGTGAACCGGGGTGCCCTGGTCGGTTCGCAACGGGTCGCCGGCACTCCCGGCAACGACGTGGACAAGAACCTGAGCGTGCTCGGCAATGCGGTGATCATCCGCGAGACGCAGTGGGCGGGACATCTGGCCGCAATGCTGTCGGGCGAGATGGACGACATCTATCCGGTTCCGGAGCGTTACCGCCGCGGCAAGTACCTCTTGGCGTTCAATCCGCTGGAAGGGTCTGGCAACCTCGACCTGAACATGTCATTGGGCAGCATCTTCAGCATCCTGCGCTGCCCGGACACCGGCTCCGAACCGCAGGCGGAGGACTTCCTGCAGCCCGGCACGGAACAGGTCTGCGCGGGCATTGCGCTGTACGGGCCGGCAACCATGATGGTGCTGACCACCGGCCGGGGTGTCGACGGTTTCACCCTCGACCGGGAGATAGGCGCTTTCGTTCTGTCCCATCCGCAGATGCGGATTCCGGAGCACAGTGACGAATTCGCCATCAATGCCTGCAACGAGCGCTTCTGGGAGCAGCCGGTCAAGCGGTACATCAAAGAATGCCTCGACGGCGCGGCCGGTCGTCGCGGCCGCGACTTCACCATGCGCTGGGTGGAGTCGCTGGTGGCCGAAACGTTCCGGATTCTCACCGTCGGCGGTGTGTACCTCGATCCCCGGGAGACCAAGGACGAGGGCCGGTCCGGACGCCTGCGAATGCTGTACGAGGCCAATCCGATCGCCTTTCTGATCCAGCAGGCCGGCGGCGCGGCGAGCACCGGCAACGAAAGAATCCTCGACCGCACACCGAAGGACCTGCACGAGCGGGTGCCGCTGATCTTCGGTTCCCGCAAGGAGGTCGAGCGGCTCGAGCGTTACCACGCCGAATATCTCGACGGCATGGTCGGATCGTTCGACGCCTCCCTGTTCACCGCGCGGTCGCTGTTCCGCACGGTGTAGTTCAGCCACCGCCGTCATCCCCCCACGCCTGGAGAGACATGTCGATCAAGCACCCCGTCGTCGCCGTCACCGGCTCATCAGGGGCAGGAACGACGTCGGTAACGAAAACCTTCCAGCACATCTTCCGCCGGGAGGGCATCAGGCCGGCAGTGATCGAAGGCGATTCCTTTCACCGGTACGACCGGCAGGAAATGCGGCTCGCAATGGCCGAAGCGGAGCAGAACAAGAACAATCACTTTTCGCACTTCGGGCCGGAGGCAAACCTGCTGGGCGATCTGGAAGCGCTGTTCAAGGAGTATGGCGACACCGGTGGCGGCCGGGCACGCAAATATCTTCACGACGACGAGGAGGCGGCGCCGTACGGACAGCCCGCCGGAACGTTCACCGACTGGGAGGAGCTACCTTCCGGTAGCGACCTGCTGTTCTACGAGGGGCTGCACGGCGCCGTGGTCACCGAGACCGTCGACATCGTCCAGCACGCTGATCTTCGGGTCGGGGTGGTGCCGATCATCAATCTTGAATGGATCCAGAAGCTGCTCCGTGACCAGACCGCCCGCGGCTATTCGAGCGAGGCCGTGACGGATACGATCCTGCGGCGCATGCCGGATTACGTGAATTACATCTGCCCGCAATTCGCCCGCACCGACATCAATTTCCAGCGGGTGCCGACGGTCGACACCTCGGATCCGTTCACCGCCCGGTACATCCCCACCGCCGACGAGAGTTTCCTGGTCATCCGGTTCGCCAATCCCAAGGGCATCGACTTCTCCTATCTACTGACGATGCTGCACGACTCGTTCATGTCCAGGCCGAACATCATCGTGGTGCCCGGCGGCAAGATGGAACTGTCCATGCAGTTGATTTTCACCCCGTTGATCCTGCGACTGCTCGAGAAAAAGCGGGAACTCGAGCGCTGAAATGCAATCCCACTGGCAGAACCGGGACCGGTGACTGCCAAGGGACATGTCTTGCGCCGTGGTACGCGACGTGCTGGGGCGGTTCCTCAACGATCAGAACCGGGCCGCGCTGAACATGTATGCCACCCGGCCCGGGGTGTTCACCGACCAGTCGATCGCCACCGGATCGATGTTCGCCGCCTACAGCTCGATGGCGCTACTCGCAGCCGCCCGTCAGGACCACATCAATCAGCTGACCCATGCCCTGGAGTACAACCGGCAGATCGGGGTCGCGATGGGCATCCTGATGGCCAGCGGCAAGCTCACCCAGCACACCGCCTTCGACCAGCTCCGCACGGCCAGCCAGAACCTCAACCGCAAGCTGGCCGGCATCGCCGCCGACGTCACACGTACCGGACACCTACCCCGTCAGGCCCGCCGCGCACGGTCACCGCGACGAGGCGGTCCCTGACGGTCCGGCCGGCCGGCTTGTTCGACCGGTCGGACCTCCGACAGGTCACTTCTCCGGAGAAGCACCCACCGTACTGAGCTATTACCCCGCAACCCGTCGCAATACACCGGCAGGACCCTGTTCACCCTGCTCCATCACCCGATCGGAACCGTTCCACGGCTGCTCCGCAGGGCCAACACGGTGTGGTGGCGCCCGCACGGTCTGCGGTTCACCGGCAGCGATGCCTGCGCCGATCAGTCCGAGCTCCGATGAGCCTGGCTGCTACGACTGCATCTCGTTACAGTGTTGTGGTGCCAAAGACACGACCGGGTGGAGGTTGTACCCGCCGCGATCGCAGTCGCGTTCGGTGAGCTCGATGCCGGCCGCCGTCCACCAGATGTGGATCAGGGAGCAACGATCGATGCGAAGGGTGATCGGGTGGTGACGCCACCTGCCGATGCAGAACCAACGACGGCGGAGTTGCTCGCCCAGATCGACGACCTGCAAGCCCGGCTGACCACACTGCCCGTGATCGAGCAGGCCAAGGGTGCGTTGATGGCGGTGTACGGGTTGACCGCGGACGCGGCCTTCGCGTTGCTGCGGTGGCATTCCCAGCAGACGAACGTCAAGCTGCGTTCCATCGCTGTCGAATTGACCGCTCGCCCGTTGGTCGGGTTGAGAAGTTCCGCCGCCGCGGCCCGACTGGACGGGCTGCTCGGAGAGATCACCGATGATCTGCGGTCGGCCGGAGCGTCATCGCGGTCATGCGCACGAGACAACGCAGCGCAGCTGCCCGCTGCGCGGCAACTCGTGCCCGCGCAGCCACGTGCGGCGTCCGACCGGGGGGCTGCGCGAGCTGTCGTTCCTGCCGGTGAGTTGCCAAAGGTGCTGTTGCGGGCGGTGGACAACGCCCCGTACGGCGTAACGATCGCGATCAATACCGGTGATCGACCGTTGGTGTACGCCAACGACGCGTTCCTGCGGTTGACCGGGTACTCCAGCGATCAGGTGCTGGGGCGCAACTGCCGCTTCCTGCAGGGCACGCACACCGGTTCGGCTGACACGGCGGCGATCGTGGATGCGTTGAACACCGGTACCGACATCAGCCGGGTGATCCGAAACTACCGTCAGGACGGCACCGCGTTTCTCAACGAGGTCACGATCTCCGCGGTGCGGCATCCGGCGACCGCCGAGGTCAGTCACTTCCTGGGAACCCAGACGAAGATGACCGACCGCAATGCTGACGGCGCGGACCGGCACTTGTTCAGCAACCAGTAGCGAGAGCGTCCGGGACTGGCGTATCGGGCAGCGCGGGCAGCGCTCGACGATCCGTTCAGTGGTGGTCCTGGCCGGGTCCTTCGGCCCGGCATCGCCGGGTGCACCTCCGCGTTGGTGACGGCGGTCACATCAACCACCCTGGGGGTCCGGTCCGTCGTACGGTTGCAAAACACTGCAATTGCATCGCGGTGAAAGATCAGCACCGCTGCCGCAGGGGCGTACCGGACGGGAGGGCGGCAATGCTTGCAACCAGGCCGCGCGCGGCATGACTACACCGCTGTACCAACTGAAGTCCGAGTTCTTCCGAACGCTCGGGCATCCGGCCCGGATCAGGGTGCTCGAACTGCTCGGCGAGCGCGAACACGCCGTCTCGGAGTTAATTCCCGAGATTGGTGTCGAACCCGCCAATCTGTCGCAGCAGCTCGCCGTACTGCGTCGCGCCGGATTGGTCGAGACGCGCAAAGCGGGTTCTGCGGTGTATTACTCGTTGTCCAGTCCGGAGATCGCGGAACTGCTGCGGGTGGCACGGGTAATCCTCACCGAAGTTCTGGCGGGCCGGATGCAGGTGCTCGAGGACCTGCGCGGCACCCGCGACCAGCGTCGCCGCACCGACCGGAGCGCGGCGAAAGCCACAGCACCACAGGCTCTCTGACCTGCCGCCCTGGCGGCGGCACCACGACACGGCGATCCGGAGGTGAGGTATGCGCGCTCTGTGGCGCACGATCCGGTCGAACGGCCGGGTAGCCGAACCGGCCCCCGCACCACCCGTCGATGCCTTGTCCCCTGCCGGTGCCGGGACACGAGCCGCCCTCGGCGGTTCCGTGCAGCTCCGGCACGTCGACACCGGTTCCTGCAACGGATGCGAGATCGAGATCGGCGCTGCCTTCGGCCCGGTCCATGACGCCGAGCGTTATGGCGCAAGACTTGTCGCCTCACCCCGGCACGCCGATGCGCTGCTGGTCACCGGGCCGGTCACGCGCAACATGGCCGAGCCGCTGCGCCGAACCTACGACGCCGTGCCCGGCCCGAAGCTGGTGGTGGCCGTCGGGGACTGCGCCCGCAACTGCGGTGTGTTCGCCGACGCCTACGGGGTCGACGGTCCGGTCAGCGCCGTCGTGCCCGTCGACCTCGAGATCGCGGGCTGCCCGCCGAGACCGGAGGCCATCGTGGCGGGGCTACGAAACCTCACCGGCCGATGAATGTGGTCGCGGCGGGGCTGCTGATCGCTGTGCTGGCCGCTCTGGGCAGCGCCTCGGCCGGCCTCCTGCTGCCGCAACCACTACGTGCGGGGGTGGTGGGATCGGGCATCGCAGTGCTGGGAACTGCCGCCGTGTTCGCCGGCATCGCCGCCATCGCTGGGCAGACGATGGTGCTGTCTCTGCCTGCGGTCCTGCCGCTGTCCGGTCTGATGCTGCAGGTCGACCCGCTGGGCGGCCTGTTCATGGCGGTGTCGGGCGGGGTTGCCGTCGCCGTCGGCGTGTACGGGATCGGCTACGCCGGCCACGGTCTGGGTGCCCGTTCGTTCCAGTCGGTGCTGCCGTTGTTCGTCCTGTCGATGGTGCTGGTGCCGACCGCGGCCAATGTCGGGACTCTGCTGCTGTGCTGGGAATTGATGGCACTCACGTCCCTGATCCTGATGCTGGCCGACCACGGCCGGCGGTCCACGGTCGCGTCCGCGGGGCGGTGGTACGCCGTCATGACACAGCTGGGCATGGTCGCCATTCTGATCGGCCTCGTGCTCTTCGCGGCGCAGGCCACGGACACGTCGTTCGCGGCCTTGCGCGCCGCCGGACCGACGCTGTCGCCGCTGATCGCCGGGCTGGTGTTCGTGGCAACCGGTATCGGTTTCGGGTCGAAGGCCGGCACCCTGCCGCTGCATGCCTGGCTTCCGAGGGCCCATCCTGAGGCGCCGAGCAGCGTGTCGGCCCTGATGTCGGCGGCCATGGTCAACCTCGGCGTCTACGGGATCGTCAGGGTCGGGTTCGACCTGCTCGGCGGCGGCGAGGGCTGGTGGTGGATTCTGGTCCTGATCCTGGGCGCGGTATCGGCGATCTACGGCATCCTGCAGGCGGCCATCGGGACCGACCTCAAGCTCCTGCTCGGCTTCTCGACGATGGAAAACATGGGCCTGGTGCTCGTCGGCATCGGTGCCGCCGGAATGTTCGACGTCGCCGGCGACTCGACCCTCGCGGGGCTCGCGATGACGGCCGCCCTGCTGCACGTGGTCAACCACGCGGCCTTCAAGACCTTGCTGTTCCAGTCCGCCGGTTCCGTTGTCGCCGCGACTGGGCAGCGGGACCTGGACGATCTCGGCGGGTTGCGCGCCGGAATGCCCGGCACCACCGCCGCTTTCGGTCTGGGCGCGCTTGCTGCGTCGGCCCTGCCACCGGGGGCGGCGTTCGTCAGCGAATGGTTGCTGCTGCAGGCGTTGATCCACGGTCTGCCGGCGGCCGGAACGTCCGCTGCGATCGTCCTTCCGTTGGCCGTCGCGGCGGTCGCACTCACCGCCGGCCTGGCTGTGGTGACGTTCGTCAAGGCCTTCGGGGTGGGTTTCCTGGCACGACCGCGCACCCCGGAGGCGGCCGCGGCGACGGAAAGCCCGACCAGCATGCAGGTCGGGATGGGCATCGCCGGGGCGGCCTGCATCGGCCTGTCGCTGCTGCCGACCATCGTGCTGCCGGCCATCGGCGGTATTGCCGGTGGTGTGGTGCACGGCGGCGCGGCCGGTGATGGCATCCCCGGCGGCAATCCGGTGGCCGTCAACGACCTGACCATCGAGCTCAACGCAGTGGCCGGTTCCCTGTCTCCGTTGCTGCTCGGTGTCGCGCTGCTGCTCGCACTCGTCGCCGCGCTGGCCGCGCTGCGCGCCCTTGCGGGTCGCCGGGTCGCCCGGCGGGCCAGGCTGTGGGACTGCGGCGCCGGCCCGATGTCAGCCCGGATGGAATACACCGCAACGTCTTTCGCCGAGCCACTGCAGCGGGTGTTCGACGATGTCATCGCGGCCGAGCAGGATGTCGACGTCACGCACTACGAGGAGTCGCACTATCTGGTGCGCACCATCGAGTACCGCAGGCGCACCCCCGACCCTGTCGAGAGCCGCCTGTACGCACCGGTTCTCGCCGTCCTGGCCGGTTGGGGCCGGGCCTCGCGATCGCTCGCGAACGGCAGCGTGCACCGCTATCTCGGGTACGGATTCGGCACGCTGTGCGCGTTCCTCATCGCCCTGGTGGTGATCAGATGACGGTGTTCGGGATCGTCACCATCGCCCTCCAACTCGTCATCGTGGTGGGACTGGCGCCGGTGCTGACCGGTCTGATGCGCCAGATCCGGGCCCGGATGGAGGGCCGCGCCGGCGCCGGTATCGGCCAGCCCTGGCGGGATCTGCGCAAGCTGCTGCGCAAGGAGTCGATCCGTCCGCGCGGTACCACTGAGGTGTTCCGGGTTGCGCCCCTGGTGCTCGTCGCGACCTGCCTCGTCGTGGCCGCGGCCGCCCCGTACGTCAGCACGGCGTCGGCGCTCAACCCGATCGCCGACCTGTTCGCCGTCGTCGCCGTCCTCACCCTGGGAACGGTCGCGATCGCACTGGCCGGCATCGACACCGGCACCGCGTTCGGCGGAATGGGCGCGAGCCGGGAAACCACCATCGTCGCGCTCGTCGAGCCGACCATGCTGGTCGCGATCTTCGCGCTCTCCGTGCCGGTCGGGTCCACCAATCTCGGCGCCATCGTGACGGCCGGTCTGAACGACCCGGCCGGCGTCTTCTCGCCGGTGAGCCTTCTTGCCGCCGTCGCACTGGCGGTGGTGATCGTCGCGGAAACCGGCCGGCTGCCGGTCGACAACCCGTCGACGCACCTCGAGTTGACGATGATGCACGAGGCGATGGTGCTGGAGTACGCGGGGCCGGACCTGGCGGTGATCGAGCTGGCGTCATCGATGCGGCTGGTGGTGTTCCTGGGACTTCTCGGAAACCTGTTCGTGCCCTGGGGCATCGCCACGTCCGGCGCACCGCTGGCGCTGTTCGTGGGGTGCGTCGCGTTCGTCGTCAAGGTGGCGGTGCTGGGCGGCGTCCTGGCGGCCGGCGAGGTTTTCCTGGCGAAACTGCGGCTGTTCCGGGTGCCGGAGTTGCTCGCCGGTTCCTTCGTCCTCGGGTTGCTGGCCGTCGCCGCCAGCTTCGTGCTGTCGTGAACGCCGGCGCGTCCGCTCAGGTGCTGAACATTGCCGCCGGTGCGTTCCTGTTCACCGCCGTGTTGATCCTCTGGCGTCGTGAACTCGCGTCCATCATCGACATCTTCGCGCTGCAGGGGGTGGCACTTGCCGTGATGGTGGCGGTCATCGCCGTGGACGAAGGCTCCGTGGAGCTGTTTGTGGTTGCCGTCGGCGTGCTCGTGGTGCGCTCGGGGGTGTTGCCCTGGTTGCTGCGCCGCGCACTGTCGCATGCCGGCGCGACCCGGCGGGAGACCCGGCCGCTGGTCAACGTGGTGGCGTCGTTGCTGGCCGCGGCCGCGCTGACCCTTTTGGCCTATGCGGTATCCCAGCCATTGGTGGCGCTCGATCCGTCACCCGCAGCGCACGCGATCCCGGTCGGGATGGCTGTGGTGCTGATCGGCTTTTTCGTGCTCGTCACCCGCCGACTCGCGCTGTCGCAACTGGTCGGATTCCTGTTGATGGACAACGGCATCACCGCTGTCGGCTTTCTGAGCACGGCGGGGGTCAGCCTGATCGTGGAACTCGGCGTCACGCTGGACGTGCTGCTGATGGTGCTGGTGCTGCAGGTCCTCAAGACCAGGATCCGCGAGGCCTTCGGCGACACCGATCTGGGCGAACTGCGGGGGTTGCACGACTGATGAGCCTGCTGATGATCATGCCGATCCTGCTGCCGCTGCTCGCGGCCGCCGCGCAACGTCTGCTGCCCAGTTCCGCCGTCAGGAACGCTCTGGCGCCGTGCAGCGGCCTCGGGGTCCTCGCCGCGGCAATACTGCTCGCCGTCACGGTCACCGCCGACGGGCCGCAAACCGGCGTCGGGCTGCTGCGTGTGGACGCGTTGAGTGCCTACCTGCTGATCGTCATCGGCGCGGTGTCGCTGGTCTCGGGCGTCGCCACACCGAGCTATCTGCGCACCGAAAGCGATCTCGGCCACTCTGATGAGGCGGCCCAGCGGCGGTATGCCGTGCTGGTTCAGCTGTTCCTGGCCGTGATGGCGCTCGCCGTTCTGGCCGCGAATCTCGGTGTGCTATGGGTGTCCATCGAGGCGACCACGGTGGTGAGCGCATTCCTGGTCGGCCAGCAGCGAACGAAGGCGGCCGTCGAGGCGGCCTGGAAGTACGTGGTGATCAGCTCCACCGGCATCGCGCTGGCGCTGCTCGGTATCTTCCTGCTGAACTTCGCCGCGCTGCACGCCGACGACTCCGCACGGTTGAATTGGATCTCCCTGGTGACGAGCGCCCCGCAGCTCGACCCGGCCGTGACCCGCATCGCCGTGGTCCTGCTGGTCCTCGGCTTTGGTACGAAGGCAGGGCTGTCGCCACTGCATTCATGGCTACCCGACGCGTACAGCCAGGCTCCCGCCCCGGTGTCGGCATTGATGTCCGGGGTGCTGAGCTCCGTCGCCTTCTATGCCGTGTTGCGGATCAAGGTGATCGCCGACTCAGCACTGGGGGTGGACTTCACCCGCAACCTGCTGGTGGTGATGTCGTTGGCGTCGTTGCTGCTCGCCGCGTCGCTGATGCTCGGTCAGCGCGACTACAAGCGGATGCTGGGCTACTCCAGCATCGAGAACATGGGCCTGCTCGCGTTGGGCGCAGCCATCGGCAGCCCGCTGGCCATCGCGGCCGTGCTGCTGCACGTGCTGGGCCACGGGTTGATCAAGAGCTCGTTGTTCATCGGCGCCGGCCGGATCTTCCAGCTCACCGGCAGCACCCGGATCGACGGCGTCCACGGACTCGCCGGGCGCTCACCGGCGCTGGCCGGCGCCTTCGGGCTAGGCGTCCTCGCGGTCATCGGGTTCCCCCCGTTCAGCCTGTTCGCAAGCGAGGTGGGCATCGCCACCGCGGGATTCGCCGCCGGGATGGGCGCGGTCACCACGGCCGCATTGCTGCTGGTGCTGATCACCGCCGCTGCTCTCGTGGTGCACACGAGCCGGATGCTGCTGGGACGCGTCGCACAAGCCCCCGCTTCGGTGATGACGGGACACGCCGAAACGACCCGCGACCGGCCAGGCTTCGCTCCGGCGCCGACGGTGCTTTCCGGCGAGGGGTCGACGGCAGTGCTTTCCGGCGCGACGCCGACGACAGTGCTTTCCGGCGCGACGCCGACGACAGTGCTCTCCGGTACGGGGTCGGCGACGGCGGTCGCCGTCCGAGCGGTACCGAAGGGTACGGCGACGGCCGTGCGACGCCCTGGTGCTGACGTGTGGGCCATGGTCGGTGCGCTGATCGCCTGTGCTGTCCTCGGGATCTGGGCCGGACCGGTGGGCACCCTGCTGCAGCAGGCGACCGTCATTGTCACGGGAATGGCGCCATGAGCACCGCGCCACATCCGGGGGCGGGCTGCACAGTGCGCCAGAACGTGACCGCCGCGGACCTGCCGACCAGAACCAAGGATCTGCTGGCGCAGGACTTCCGGGTTGCGTTGATCGCCGGGCACGATGACGGCGACGCCCTGCGGGTGGTCTACCTGTTCCTGCACGCCGGGACCGATCGCCGGGTCGAGCTGCAGTTGACCGTGGACGCCGCTCGGCCGCGGGTGCCGAGCCTGTCGACGATCTCGTTCACCGCCGGCCGGTTCGAGCGGGAGATGCGCGACCTGCTCGGCATCGTCCCCGAGGACCATGTGCTGCCCTCCAGGATGGTGCGGCACTTCCACTGGCCGCGGGGTTGGTACCCGATGCGGCGCTCCGCCGGCGAGCCTCCGCCATTCGGGGACGTCGACGGCCCGTTCTCCTTCCACACGGTCGAAGGCGCTGGGGTGTACGAAATCCCGGTCGGCCCCGTGCATGCGGGCATGATCGGTCCCGGTCATTTCCGGTTCTCGGTCGTCGGCGAAACGGTGCTGAACCTGAAGGCTCGGCTGTGGTTCGTCCACCGTGGCATCGAGAAGCTCTTCCAGGGAACGCATCCCGAGCAGGCCATCGCCTTCGCCGAGCGGGTTAGCGGTGACACCTCCGTCGGCCACGCGATTGCCTTCTGCCGCGCGGTGGAGGATGCCTGCGAGCTTGCCGTTCCGGCTGCGGAGCAACGCATCCGGGCGGTGCTGCTGGAAATGGAGCGGCTGTACAACCACATCGGCGACATCGGTGCGCTCTGCAACGACGCGGGCTATTCCGTTCTGAACAGCCACGCGATGCGGGTGCGGGAACAACTCCTGCGGATCAACGACGCCATGACCGGCAGCCGTCTGCTCCGCGGGGCCATCTCCGTCGGGGGAGCGGCCGTCCTAACGCTGCCCGACCCCTTGGTGCTGAGCGGGATCGCCGATGACGTCGCCGGGATCGCCGCCCTGGCCGTGGGCCATAGCGTCGTCCGCGACCGGTTCGCCGGCACCGCGGTCCTCACGACGGGTCAGGCCACCGACCTCGGAACCCTCGGATATGTGGCGCGGGCCAGCGGGTTGCCGGTCGACGCCAGGTACGACCATCCGGTCCCGGGCGTCCGCTACCCGCCGCCGCCCACGGTCGACGCGGACGGGGACGTGCTGGCCCGCTTCACCGTCCGGGCGCTGGAGTTCGCGCACTCCGTCGCGGCCATCACCGCCTTCGTCAGCGAGCTGGGTTCGCTGACGACTGCCGACGGTACTGCGGACAAGACTGCGGCGGACAGAATCGCGATCAGGGGAACCGCGGCGGACAGAATCGCAACCCGCGCCACGCCGCAGTCCGACGGACCGGCATCGGGCCCGGGGCGCCGGTCCGGGGTCGGCATCGCCGAAGGGTGGCGGGGCACCATCGTCCACCGCGTCGAGTTGGACGACGCCGGCGCGGTGAGCCGGGCGAAGATCGTCGACCCGTCGTTCTTCAACTGGCCCGCGCTACCGATCGCAATGGCGGACACGATCGTGCCCGACTTTCCCCTGGCCAACAAAAGTTTCAATCTGTCGTACGCAGGCAACGACCTCTGACCGGGAAGCTGCCGCTAATGCTGTGCCGCATGCGTTTCCAGCAGGCGCAGCCAGATCTCGCTCATCGTGGGGTACGACGGCACCGCGTGCCACAGCTGTTCCAGGGTCACCTTACCGACCACGGCGATGGTGGCCGCATGCACGATCTCGGCCACGTCGGCGCCGACGAACGTTGCGCCCAGCAGCGTGTGTGACGACCCGTCGATCACCAGCTTCGCCCGCCCGACGTAGCCATCACGCAGCAAGGACACCCCGGCGACGTTTGCCATGTCGTACTCGACGGTCTCCACCTCGGCGCCGCTGTCCCTGGCCTGCTGTTCGGTCACTCCGACGGAGGCGACCTGCGGGTCGGTGAACGTCACCTGCGGTACCGCGCCCGCGTCGGCGAGGTCGGTGAACTGCGGACCCTCGGCCGGCCGGCCGTCGGCGCGCGCACCGATAACGGCCCCGCAGATGCGGGCCTGATACTTGCCCATGTGCGTCAGCAGTGCGCGGCCGGCGATGTCCCCCACCGCGTACAGCCATTGCCCCGGAACACCCAGCACTGCAAGCTGATCGTCGGTGGTAAGGAAGCCGTGTGCACCGCTGACATCGATATCGACGGTGTCCAGACCGATGTCGGAACTGCTCGGCGTGCGGCCGGTGGCGACGACGACCTCGTCGACCACGATGGAGCGGTCGCCGAAGCTGACCGTCGCCTCCCCGCCGTGCACCCGTCCCTCGCCGGTGGCCACCGGGTCGACCCGGCTGACCGAATCCACGCTTGCCCCGAGAACGACGGTGACCCCGTGCTCGGTGAACGCCTGCCGGACCAGGTCGCCGGCGAACGGTTCGTTGCGCCCCAGCAGTGTCGGTGCCGCGCCGATGATCGTGAGTTCCTCGACGCCCAGACCGTGCAGCCAGTTGGCGGATTCGCAGGCGACCACACCGCCGCCGACCACTGCGACCCGCCGCGGGATCTCGTGCAGGTTGGTGACGTCACGGGACGTCCACGGCAGGGCCGCCCGCAGACCGGGGATATCCGGCACGGTGGCCGTGGTGCCGGTGACGAGCACGACGGCGTGCCGAGCGGTCAGAACGCGGGTCGAGCCATCTGCCTGCTCGACGTGGACCGACTTCTCGCCCGCCAGCCTGCCGTGCCCGCGGATGACGTCGATGCCCTTGCTGTTGGCCCACTCGACCTGACTCGAGTCGTCGTGGTGGTGGGTGAACGCGTCACGGCGCTTCAGGACAGCCGGAACGTCCAGACCAGAATCACCGACAATGCTTGCAACGCCGGGCATCCGCCGCGCGGACTCCAGGACGTCGACCGGTCGCAGCAGGGCCTTGCTGGGCATGCACGCCCAGTACGAGCACTCGCCGCCGACCAGCTGGTGCTCCACGATCGCGGCCGTGCGATCACTGCCCTGGATGGCGTACTGGGCGACGTTCTCCCCCGGCGGTCCACCGCCGATCACGATGACGTCGTAGGTGTCACTGTGCGGGGCGTTGGCGCCTGGTTCGGACATGTGTTTACGGTAGCTGGCCGGACGGCACGGGTAGCAGATCGGTGACGATGAAGCCGTCCTGATCAACCGTCTCGCCGTTGCGCACCATGATCGGCCGACGGAAACCCGGGCCATCTGAGGCGAACGTGTGGAACTCCCCGTTCTCCCCGCAGTGGTCGACGGTGTCCGGGAGGTCCCGTAGCAGCTGGGCATCGAACTCCCGGCCGGCGAATTGTGCGTCCAGTTGGGCGCTGTTAACGCAACAGATCCTCGCCCGCAGCCCGCTGCCGACCATCTCCTGCGCCAGCGCGGTCGTGTCGCGTCCCCATAGCGGGAAGCTGGGCCGTAGTCCGCTGCCCTGCAGCTGACGTTCCCGGTACGCCCTGATGTCCGCCAGGTACAGATCGCCGAATGCCATGACGGAGATGCCCTGCGCAACAGCGGACGTCACCAGCTCCGACATGCTCGACTCGTATCGTTCGTTCGGGCACGGCCATGGAAGTTCCACCGTCCGCAGCGGCAATCCGACGGCGTCCGCCTGCTGCTCCAGCAGTTCGCGTCGGACGGCATGCATCGCGACCCGGTCCGAGGCGGCGTTGACCGTCGTCACCAGTCCGACGACGTCGACCTCGCCCTGCTCGCGGAGCACGGCAAGGCTGAAGGCGCTGTCCTTTCCGCTGCTCCAGGACAGCCACGCAGCAGGCCGGCTCACAGGGCGGACCAGGTCACGACGGGCGGGCGGACCGCGGCGCAGAGCGGCGTGCCGTCGGGCATGGTCAGCGACAGACGACCGCGGATGCCTGTGAGCTCCTCGTCGATCAGCGCCGGAGGTATTTCGTCGAGCATCAGCTTGGCGCGGCGGAACACGCCGCCGACACCGCGCAGCCAGCACAGGTAGAGGAAGCGGGCGCCCGGGCGGCCGTGCACGTACGGACCACGCAGCTCCGGACCGGGCTCGACGATGCGTGCCTCGATCTGCCAGATGATGTCCTCGCCGGTCGCCGCGCGTTCGTCGACGACCTGCTTGCCGCGCTGGAGACCCACTGTCACGCCCTGCAGGACTGGGCAATCCACGCCCACCAGTTCGATCCGCATCAGCTGATCGTCCCGGATGGCGGAGGCTGATGGAACACCGGTCGACCGTGGTTTCCGATCGAGCAGGGGCGCCAGACCGTCGAGCACCCGAGCGAGGCCGAAGTCGTAAGCCTGCAACGCTTCCCAGGCGGCACCCTGGGCCTTCCCGGCAGCAGCGCCGACCCGCACAGCCAACGGGTACTGCGCACCGTCGAGCACCAGGCCGAGTACGGGACCGACCCGGTCCCACCACTGCTGCTCGTTGAGGGCTGTCGCATCTCTGACCCGCGTCGCCGCCAGCGCCGTGCGCGACCAGTCCCGGACGAAGGCGAGGGTCCACGCCAATGCCGCGTCCATGGTGACGTCATCGAGGCCGTGACCGTCGAAGGCCGCCAGTTCACGGTTATATTTCGAGATGGCCCCGGGCCCGAGAGCCGGCCTGGTGGTGTCCACCGTTGCGACCCACGGGTGGCGCTCGTACACATTCTTGTTGGCCTCGATGACTTCACGGACACGTTCCCGCCATGGCACTGCGGCCGGACCGCCGTGAGCGACTGCTACCTCGCTGTACACCGCGTCTACCATCAGCTCCACGAGCTCGTCGCGCCCGGGCACATAAGTGTAGAGCGTCATCGGCGCTGAACCGAGCGCGGTCGCAACCCGGCGCATGCTGACCGCATCCATTCCCTCGGCGTCGGCCAATGCGATCGCCGCCGTGACGACGGCATCGACCGTGAGGCCCTTCTGCGGGCCGTGCCCCGAGCCGCGACCCGGCAGCGCGTGCCTCCACAGCGCGGCCACCGTTCGCGCCGGGTCGCCTGCGCCGGTCTGTGCGAAAGCCATGAGTCACATTGTGCAGTGCTGACTTAAGTCGTACACTGTACATAGTACGGCGTACGACAAGGTCCTCGACTGCGAAAGGGATCCCCGTGAAGATCACCGAAACGGCACTCAGCCTGAACGTCGCCGACCCGGCCGCGTCAGCTCACTTCATGGTCGAGCACTTCGGCTTCGCCCAGGCGATGGCGGCCGACGGTTTCGCCTCCCTTAACCGCGCCGACGCGGGAGTCAACCTGGTGTACCTCGTCGTCGGGATGCCGACATTGCCCGCGGATCAGCGTGACGTTCACGCACAGGGCCAGATCGTCGCCTTCGTTGTCGAGGATCTCGAGGGAGAACTTGCCCGACTGCAGAAGGAAGGCGTGCCCATCACGATGCCGTTGACGGCCGAGGAGTGGGGCGAGCGGGCGTTCCAGGTCCGTGACCCGAACGGCATCGTCGTGCAGCTGGTCGACTGGAACGGGCCGACCACGGACGCGTTTTCGCAGGCCGTCGCTCCCTGACCTGTCCGCGCCTCAAATTCATTGCTGCTGCCCGTCCGCTTCGGGCATGCTCCTGGTGTGCCCCAGCAGCTCCTCGACGACGCGGCCCGAACCCGCCTGAGCCGGCGGCTCGCGGAATTCGGCGGTGTGTCGGGCACGGTGCTTCTCGCCGAGGCAGGGATTCCCATCGTCCAGCACTGCCTCGGCCTCGCCGACCGCGCCTGCGGCACCCCCATCACGGCGGCCACCCGCTACCAGACCGCATCGGTGACCAAGATGCTGACCGCGACCGCGGTGCTCGACCAGGTGACGCAGGGCCGTGTCACGGTGGGCACCCCGGTCGTCGAGGTGGTGCCACCCGACCGCCGTCCCCGCGACCTGACGGCCGACGTCACCGTCCACCACTTGCTGTGCCACACCTCGGGAATTGCTGACTACTTCGAGGAGGACGAGTCGCTGCCCAATGCCGGCGCGGACTACGGCGCGCTGTGGCGTGACCGTGCTGCGCAGGGCAGGGCAGGGATGGACGACAGCGGGTTCGATCGCTCCGACGAGCCGCGGGCGGGGTCTGCAGTGCACTACCTACCGTCCGGGCGCACCAACGTCCACAGCGTGCCGGTCGTCGGCGGCGGTGACGGCGGCTGCGTGTGCACCGCCGCGGCGGGACGCCACGGTCGGGGACGACTGGTCCTACGGCTACGTACTCGTGATCTACCCCGACGGCCGTTGGGGGGCACGGCGGCAGCGACCCGGGCGTCAACGCCGCGGTCAATCACTGGCCCGCACCCGACCTCACCGTTGTGGCGCTATGCAACGTCGAGGAAACCGACGAGATGGACCCGGCCTTTGCGCTGCGCGATGCGGTGCTCGCGGAGACGGGCCTCGCCCCGGGGTGAGCTGGTAGTGCGGGACAACGTTCGCGGAAGGGGCGCGACCCACCCGTCGGTGTCTAGCTCCTGCGTCGGGTTGCCATCGCCAGGGCGGCCTGCATCTCATCGCGGTCGAGTCGCGGGCCGTACGCCGGCGTATCCGGCTGGAATCGCCAGCCCTGCGACAGCGGGCCGGCGTCGATGACGTCGTACCCGAAGCTATCCAGTAGTGAGGTGACGACGGCCTTCGCGTCGGCGTCATCACCCGCGATGGCCAGCGCCCGACGGTCAGGAGTGCCGGCCGGCTGACCTTGCGACGCCAGGTCCGCCGAGGTGATGTGGTTGAACGCCTTGACAACCTTGGACTGCGGCAGGTGCGCCTGCAGGAGTTCGGAGCTGGTGGTGGTCTCCTCGTCGAGCTCGGGGAAGTGGCCATCGCGCTGCCAGTAGTAGTTATTGGTGTCGATGACGACCTTGCCGGCCAGCGGCTCGACGGGCACGGCGCGGTAGGCCTTGAGCGGAATGGTTACCACGACGATGTCGCCGCCGGTGGCCGCGTACTCGGGGGTACCGGCGGTCGCACCGGACCCGAAGCCGCGACAAGGTCGGTCAGCGTCTCCGGACCGCGGGAGTTGCTCAGGACCCCTTGTTTCCCGCCGCCACGGCCAGTCCCGCCACGGCGCGGCCGATGTTGCCACTTCCGATCAAGCCAAGGGTTGTCATGCCTGCCGACAACCACGCCGGTGCCACAGATGTTCCCGTCGGGATCTTCTACCCGTTGGCGCGGCGGAGATTCGTCGACCCGGCCGGTTGCCGTCGACGGCGGAGTATCCTGTTCTGTCGGCCTGGTGCGCGTCCCCCCGTGCGCCGGCCGTTCTGGGGGACCGGGCCGCGTGGACCACGAACGGAAGGGCAGGCGTGTCAGATACCGACCGGAAGGCTCGCTCCGTCGCGCCCACCGACAATGGCGCTGCTGCGAGCACGGTCGCGGCGATTGCTGATGCGCAGCAGCATGTCTCGCTGCTGTACCGCAGGCTGGACGAACTGCGAGCCGAACGCCTCTCGCTGCGCAATCGGTACATCAGGCACAGCGACAACACCCCCGGCGGGCGAGTGGAACGCGACGTGGCCTTTGCCAGCCACTCGGCCGCCGTGCAGGCCCTCAACGCCGCCGAGGACAGGTTGTGCTTCGGCCGCCTGGATTCTGCCGACGGCGAGTACATGCATATCGGCCGGATGGGCATCTTCGAGAATTCCGGCGAACACCGTCAGCTGCTGATGGACTGGCGTGCGCCGTCATCCCGGCCGTTCTACGTCGCGACCGCCGCCAATCCACTCGGCTTGCGCCGCCGCCGCTACATCCGCACCCGCCGGCGCGTCGTCGAGGACGTCAATGACGAGTACCTCGACCTGAGCGATCCCGAGATGGCGGCGGCCGCCGTGACGGCGCCCGTCGGACCCGCGGGCGAAGCGGCACTGCTGGCCGCGGTGCAAGCGCCGCGGACCGGCCGGATGGCGGACATCGTCGCCACCATCCAGGCCGAGCAGGATCGCATCATCCGCGCCGACCAGGCCGGGATCCTGGTCGTGCAGGGCGGTCCCGGAACGGGGAAGACCGCGGTGGCCCTGCACCGCGCCGCGTACCTGCTGTACAACCACCGCGCGCAGCTCGAGCAGCGCGGGGTGCTGATCATCGGGCCGAACCCGACCTTCCTGGGCTACATCAGCCAGGTCCTGCCCTCGCTGGGCGAGAACGCCGTGGTGCTGTCGACCATCGCCGACCTGTTCGCCGGCGTCCGGGCCCGTGGCAGCGACGAACCGCGGGTGTCCAGGGTCAAGGGCCGGACTGCGATGACGACGGTGATCGCCAATGCTGTGCTGCACCGGCAATCGGTGCCGTCGGACACGATCCGGGTGCGGTTCGATGGAGCACCGGACGGCGCACTCCGCCTGGATCGCGCTCTGCTGAGCGCGGCCCGTGACCGCGCCTGGGCTTCCCGCCGTCCGCACAACAAGGCGCGGCCGGTCTTCGTGAAGCGGGTGCTGGACGGCCTGGTGACCCAGGTCGCCGAGCGACTCGGCCGCGGTCCCGACGGCGAGAGTCTCGCCACCCGTGACGATCTCGAATCGATCCGGGAGGATCTGCGGGAGCACGAGGGTTTGCGCGACGCCCTGCGGGACCTCTGGCCGGTACTGACGGCGCAGCGACTGCTCGGCGACCTGTATGCCTCTCCCGAGCGGCTGGCGTTCGCCGCCGAGAACTTGAGTGCGGCGGACCGGGCGTCGCTCGCCAGGCCTGACCGTCCGCGTGACTGGACCCCTGCCGACGTGCCATTGCTCGATGAAGCGGCCGAGATCCTCGGCCCTGTCGACGTTCTCCGAGCGAGGGGCCGGTCCGGCGCGGATCTCCGGTACGCCACCGAGGTCGTCGACATGATGGGCGGCGGCGAGTTCGCCGACGATACCGATCCCGACGAGGTGGGCCTGGTCAGCATGGTCAGCGCGGCGAATCTCGCGGAGCTGCACGCCGAAGCCGCGGACTGGACATCAACCGCGGAAAGGGCTGCGGCGGACCGCGAATGGACCTACGGCCACGTCATTGTCGACGAGGCTCAGGAGCTGTCCGCGATGGCGTGGCGGATGGTGATGCGGCGCTGCCCGATGCGGTCGATGACCCTGGTCGGCGATCTCGCCCAGACCTCCGACCCCGCGGGCGCGTCGTCATGGACCCGCGTGTTGCGGCCGTACGCCCGCCAGGGCTTTCGTGTCGAGGAGCTCACGGTGAACTACCGGACGCCGGCGGAGATCATGACGGTGGCCGAGCCGGTGCTGGCCGCCATCGACCCGGCGTTGTCCGCACCCAGTTCCGTCCGCGACGCCGGTATCGCCCCTTCGCACCGACGGGCCGATGCGCGCGGTCTTCCCGCCGCGGTTGCGGAGGCCGTGCTCGATGACGAACAGCTGGACAGCAGCGGCACGCTGGCGGTGATCGTCTCGCGTAGTCGCCGGGCGGCCGTCGAAGCTGCCGTACTCAGCTCGCAGGGACCTGCGGCGACGAACGGGTCCGCGGCCACCGAGCCGCCCGGGCTGTTCGAGATGGATTCCGCCGCAACGGATCTGCGTCGTCATGTGGTCGTGCTGACGGTTCCGGAGGCAAAGGGATTGGAATTCGACAGCGTGGTGGTCGCCGACCCGGGCGGGATCATCACCGAATCCGAGCGCGGACTGTCCGACCTGTATGTAGCGCTGACCCGCAGCACCCAGCGGCTCGCGGTGGTGCACACCGGCGAGCTTCCGGTGGTGCTCCGGCGGCTGCAGGACGCCGCGGCGTAGCCGCCCGACGACACAGCGGCGTAGCCGCACGACGACACAGCGGCCCGAGCTGAGTCGCGAAACTACAGCGGCCGGTGGCGCGGCGTGCTTCTCGGCTCTCCGACATGATCACCGTTTCAGTACCTCAAACGCTGCGCAGCGACGTCATCCGTACCGCCACGGTGATCATCGCGACGATTCTGCGCATGGCAACATGATGCTGATCGTGGACCGTCACTGATCCGCCCGTGCCGCAGTTGGGCGAGTGCGGCGCGATACTGGCCGCCGACGTGCTGCCGGGCTGGTTCTCCCGGGGCACTTCCGGATGACGCACGCCGTCTGATACCTCTGCCGCCCGACGTCAGCGCCGTCAGTGCCGCCGGTGTCAGCCGGTCCGGCGGCCTGCATCGGCCGACCCTGGAACTCCCGGGGGGGTCAGCTGACCCTGACGCCCGAATCGACCATGGTGACCCGCAGCAGCAACGCGGCCTCGGGTCCGACCACGCCGTCCACCAACGTCAGCAGGCGGTCGACAAATGCTGCGCCATGGGCGATCTCGATGGTGTCGGCGAGATGATGCGAGATCTCGTGCAGGATGACCAGTTCACGTAGAGCCCAGGTCGAGTTGGCCCGACGTCCCGGTACGGCCATGATCGCTCCGGGCCGCAGGTAGTGCGCCTGCGCGCCGCCGGCCCGTTCGCGAACGGTCACCGCTGTCGCCGCCCGACGCCAGGTGTTCCTGACCCAGCGAAGAGCGAGCACCTGACTCACGTACTGCTGGACAGCGTCGATGGAACCGAATCTGCGTTCGACCGGCAGCGCAAGATGCGACCCAGCGACCTCGACCATCGGATACTCCGCCGAACGGTCGAAGATCCGCTGGACCAGGTGCTCGGCTTCGTACACCTTGCCCCGCTGGAAGTCCCGCAGCACCTGTGTTGATTGCCTCGCCGTCATCCGCCCAGCCGCCCTGGTGCGTGCGGCTCGAGATCGCCCTGACCTGATCTGGTCCGCTCTGAGCAGGTCCGACTGCCCCTGGTTGGCCAGTGCCTCGTCAAGTTGCCCCTGTTGTTGCAGTGGCGGGTTGGAACGTGCCTGGTTGGCCACTGCCCTGTCGGCCACCGCCCTGTCGGCCACTGCCTGGTCCGGGCGATCGGGCCCACCCTGGGTTCGACCGGCATTATCGCGTGTCTCCCGGCCGGCGCCGCTTAGGCCGCTCGTCGTGCGGTTGGTATCGGGCGCCGGGGCGTGGGCTTGGCTCATATCGGAGTTGGTGGCCGTTTCGCCCGCCACCCGCTCCGCTGATCTGCGCGCCGCCACGTGAGCCGCCCTTCATTGCGCCGTCCGCTGCCCGTCGATGACTGCCGACATCCTGCCAGTCGTCATCAGCCGCCGATACCCGCCCTATGACCACCGATCGACTGCTCGGCGCCAAGCCTGGCGAGGCGACCGGCAGCGTCACCGGCCCGACGGCTGCGCTCGGCGTAACCACCCGTGACCCGATTTCCCGCCCAGGAACCGCGGGCTCTGGAATGTGCCCGGTAGTGGTCGACCAGCTCGACTTCCTTGTTCCGCAGTACCAGGGCGACACCCGACCGTTCGGCCTGCGGCAGCTCGGCGACCATTTGTTTCTCGGCTTGCTCACGGGCCTGTCCGAGCCGCTGGCCGATGCGGGCGGCAAAGGCCTCCTGGAAGTTGATCCGGGCGGTCGTCGCGTGCACCGGCCGGTTCTCGTACTCGTGGGCCTCGATGTAACGGCCATATCGTCCTGGCCGCGTCACCTTGATCCGTCTGGTCACCAGCTCGCCGGCGTAGTCGCCGGATTTGATGTAACCGTCCGAGGCCCGCACCATCTGAACGACCAGCGAGGCAAACAGCGTCTCCACCAGGTCGATGTCGGTGTCGAATCCGTAGGCGTACACCCGTGACGAGTCCCGGGCGATGTCGCAGGTCAGGTCGTTCGCCCTGCCGATCGCGAGGAACAACTGAACGTAGGTGCGCAGCCCCCGTTTACCCGAGTCCCCGATCACGATCGAGCGCTGAGTGGGGACCGCACGCCGCTCGCGCCGCTCGGTGTGCGCCCTGGCCATGGCGAGATCGACCGACGACAAGGTGGCCAATCGCTGGGCGGCCTGTAGGTAGGCGTCCGCTTCGTGTTCGTTGTCGGTTCCTTCGGCCTTGCGTAGCAGCGCCGCAATCCGGGACAGATCCTTGTCGCTCACCGTGGTGCTCCCCAGCTCGTCCTGCCGTCAGCTTGCCAGGGCTGTCCGACGGAACCGGCCGAGTGTCACAGCAGCAGGGACATTGTCGGCGGAAGTCCCTGCGGACGTGGCAGTGGACGACGGTGGTCGCTGACGCAGGGTCGTGCGCGATTGGCCGGGCGGGGCGCTGGTCGAGCCATGAGCCCTCAGAGCGACCCGCTGGCGTGATCCACCGCCCGCACCCGCGCAGCCTGACGCACGAGATGGTCCCGCTCGGCGACGTCCGTGGCCAGCCGGGCGGCATCGGCAAAGGCAGCTCCGGCGGCGGGCCCCTCGGCGATTTCGCGGCTGTTCCACAGACCGCGATCCTGCCGGTCGAGCGTGACGATGCGACCGGCCAAGTCATAACGTGCCGATCGTCGGGCGTGATTGAGCAGCATCAGGGCCAGCAGCCCGCGCGCCTCCGGTTCGTCGGTGGTAATGGTCAGTTGACGTGCCAGCCGGCTTGCGTCGCCGGCCAGGTCCGCCCGGCCCGCGTGGCCGGCCGTGTAGATGAGGTACAGCACACGGAGTACGACGGCGAGGTCGCCGGGACGGTCCAGCCGTCGCTGCTGCACGGCGCGTTTGGCCCGGCTGATCCGCTGCGCCATCGTTGCCTCCGGAACGAAGAAGGCGTCAGCGATCTCCTGGGTGGTGAGGCCGCCGACGGCGCGCAGCGTCAGCGCCACCTGAGACGCGGGCGTGAGCTCGGGGTGGCAGCAGCAGAAGAGCAGGAACAGGGTGTCGTCCCCGATTTCGGTGGCACCGGGCTGCGGCTCGGCCCGCGTCGACTCCTCGCGGCGGGAGCGCGCGGCCTGGCTGCGGCGGGCGTCGACGAGCCGCCGGGTCGCCACCGCCGCCAGCCACCCGCGGGGTTCTCGCGGCGGGTGCTCCCGGCTCGTCGATCACGCTGTCAGTCGGCCGCGGGCGCTTCGGACATCACCTCGCGAACGTCGATCCATTCGTACAGCGGCTCCCCACCCGGACCGGGTTCGGAGGAAACATAGGCGGCAATCTCCACCGCACGATCACGAGACTCGACATCGATCATGTACCAGCCAGCAACCAGGTCGCTGGTCTCGGGCAGCGGGCCATCGGTGGTGACCGGTGCGGCGTCCGGGCCGCCGTAACGCACCCAGGTGCGCGCCTGTGTGAGCGCCTGCGCATCGACGAACTCGCCGTTCTTCTCGAGCAACTCGCCGACGTGCCGGAGGAAGGCCATGTGCGCTTCCACGTCCGCCGGATCCCACTGGTCCATGGGCGGCACGGGTCGATGCTGCTCCGGGCCGCCGCGGTAATGCTTGAGAAGTAGGTACTTCGGCATGATGACCTCCCGATCTCACGGGCTGCGTCTGTCGCGCGGCCCTTCACCTGGTGAGCGGAGCCGGTCGAGGCTTCTCGACATGAAATCACCCATGACGGGTCGCGTTCTTGCCGCGGTTGCTCTCCACCTGGCCGCATGCTCACGCTGCAGAGGGAGTAACGGGTGGGCGGCGCGAGAGGCCGTTGCGGTGACCGAACGAAACCCGTCATCACCAGAACCGTCGATCGGCGGCGCGCAGCTGTCCCGGGCAGACGGGGCCTAGCAGAAAAGGCTCAGCCCGGCACACCGGCACGATGTTGGCCCAGCCCACCGCTGGGAACTACGGGTCCATGACCACCACACAGAACGACAACCAGTACGAGCAAGTCGATCCGACGACGAAGTACCCCGCACCGCCGCAGCCCGAGCAGCAGCAGCCCGCGCCCGGCCTGGCCGGAGCGATGGACCCGAAGCCGGACCACGGCGAGGACTCCTATGTCGGCTCCGGACGGTTGACGGGCCGCAAGGCGATTATCACCGGCGCCGATTCCGGTATCGGCCGGGCCGTCGCGATCGCCTTCGCCCTGGAGGGCGCCGACGTCGTGCTGTCCTACCTGCCGAACGAGGAACCGGACGCCACCGAGGTTGTCACGCTGGTCGAAGACGCGGGCCGCACGGCCGTGGCCGCCCCTGGTGATCTGTCGACCGAGCAGGCCAACATTGATCTCGTCCAGCAGGCAGTGGACAGGTTCGGGCACATCGACGTGCTGGTGGCCGTAGCCGGTAAGCAGGTCTACGTCGAGAACATCAGCGACCTCACCACGGAACAGTTCGACCAGACGTTCCGGACCAATGTGTACGGCCTGTTCTGGCTGACGAAGGCGGCGCTGCCGCACATGCCGGCGGGCGGCAGCATCATCAGCACGTCCTCGATCCAGGCGTACACACCCTCACCCGGCCTGCTCGACTACGCCTCCACCAAGGCAGCGATCAACACCTACTCCAAGGCGCTCGCACAGCAGGTGGCCGCCAAGGGGATCCGGGTCAATGTCGTTGCACCGGGACCGTTCTGGACGCCGTTGCAGGTCAGCGGCGGTCAGCCGATCGAGAAGCTGCCGGACTTCGGCGCTCAGTCAGAGCTGGGCCGCGCCGGACAGCCCGCCGAACTGGCCGGTGCGTACGTCTACCTGGCAAGCGGCGAGTCCAGCTACACGACGGGCTCCACCCTGTCGGTGACGGGCGGCTCCCCGACCCCGTGACCCCGACCCCGTGACTGAGCGCACATGCCGGGGGAGGTCCGAGGTTCATCTTTCTCCGAAAACGCACAGGGCCCGCGGCTGTGGATGCCGGCGGGCCTTGTACGTCTGTCTCAACCAGAGTGGGCAAGGGGGGAGTTGAACCCCCACGTCCTTTCGGACACACGGACCTGAACCGTGCGCGTCTGCCATTTCGCCACTTGCCCGAGTGACGCGGCACAGGCTAACACGCTGGTCCAGGGGTACCGAAACCGTCGACAGGACCGGCGAAACCGTTCCTGGATACCGTGAGCCGGTGCGGTCCATTGCCCGGAACGGCTCCCACGAGATCGAGATCGAGCGGTCCCGATTCGTCTGCAGCCTGGCCCGGGTGCGCAGCGCCCAGGAAGCCGGGGCAGTCATCGCGGCCGTCCGGCGGGACAGCTGGAGCGCCACCCATCACTGCAGCGCATTCCGCATCGGTCCGAACGGCGCGGAGCAGCGATCCAGTGACGACGGAGAACCGGCGGGGAGTGCGGGCGTCCCGATGCTGGAGGTGCTCGCACGCCGCGGCGTGACGGACACCGTCGCCGTCGTGACCCGCTATTACGGCGGCATCAAGCTGGGCATGGGAGGGCTGATCAGGGCCTACGGCCGGTCCGTCGCCGAGGCCATCGAGGCGGTCGGCACGGTGCTCCGGGTCGGCCATACCCTGATGACGGTCACGACAACACACGCGGTGGCGTGAAAGCTCGACAACGATCTGCGCGGAGCCGGCCATCGACTCGACGGTGTGCGGTACGCCGACGACGTGCAGTTCGCGGTGCTGGTTCCCTCGAGTGACGTCACGGGCTTCGTCGGGTGGGTGGCCGATCACAGCGGCGGCCGGGCAACCGCCGTTATCGGCGACGAGGTGCTCCTCGACGTCGCGGAGTGAGCAGCCGCTGCCGGCCCCTACGCAACCGTCGGCGGGCCAGGACGTCACCATTACGATCGACGGTTGGAACCGCGGTGGGTGCCCTGTGCCCCCGGCGCGAGCAGACATCGCCCGGGATCGGTGGCCGCCGGTCGCAGCGGGCCACCACCGCTGACCGACATTCGTCAGCCGACACATCACCAGCAGAGATCGACGAAGCAAACCGCCAGAAGCTATTCACAACAGCTGCCAGCCACCCTGCCGGCCCGCAGCCAGATCACCGGACGGGGAGGTGACGATGGGCGTCATGCAGAGTTTCGAACGCCGCCTGCAGGGCGCCGTCGGCAATACCTTCGCCCGCCTGTTCGGCGGCTCCGTTCAACCCGCGGAAGTGGCCGACGCGTTGCAGCGCGAGGCTGCCGACCACGTCCAGCACCAGGGCACCACGGCCATAGCACCCAATTCGTACCGCGTCCGGCTCGGCCCGACGGACCGGCGCGGCCTCGGAGCGGACGAAGTGAGTGTCGCCTCTGCGTTGTCGGACATGATCCGGGAGTATCTGGACCAGCAGGGATGGCAGACCTTCGGGAACGTGGCCGTCACCCTGGAACAGTCCGACTCCCTGCACACCGGACAGTTCCGTATCAGCTCGATCGTCGACCCGGACGTCGGTCGGCGTTCACCGCAGGCAAGGTCAGGAGTGGGACCGATGACCCAACAGCCAGGCGAGGCCGACCGCCATCCCCGGCAATCGCCGCCGTCGGGCGGTGATCACCAGCAGCAGCCGCACGGACAGGGGTATCCGGACGAGCACGGGCCTGCCGATCACGGGCAGCGCGAGGGTGACCAACCGCCGCCCGGGAATTACCCTGCTGGACCGCAGGGCGCTGGCTATTCGCCTCAGCCGCAGGACGGAGCCGGTTACGGTCAGCCCTGGCAGCCCCAGTACGGCCAACCGCAGCCCGGCCAAGCCCCATACGGGCAGCCCCAGTACGTGCAACAGCAGTACGGCCGGCCCCAGGGCGGGCAACCCGAGTACGGGCAACCTGGCCAGCCCGAGTACGGGCAACCCGGCCAACCCCAGTACGGCCAGCCCGAGTACGGGCAACCCCCTTATGGGCAACCCCAGTACGGCCAGCAGCCGCCGGGCGCGCAGCACAACCCCGACCAGGGCTACCCGGCGCAGGGATACCCGAACCAGGACCCGCAGCAGCCCTACCAGCAGGGTCCACCGCGACAGTGGGATCCCGGCCAACAGGGATACCAGCAGGGCTATCAGCCGACCCCGTACGCCGGGGCTCAGCAGTACCCGCAGCAGTACGGCCAGAACTACGGCCCACCCGCACCGCAGCAGGAGCTGACAGCAACGCTGTCCATCGATGACGGATCCGGTCGTACCTACCAGCTACAGCGCGGCTCGAACGTGATCGGTCGCGGGCAGGACGCGGCGTTCCGGTTGGCCGACACCTCGGTCTCGCGTCGGCACGTCGATTTCTACTTCGACGGTCACAGCGCCGTGCTGCACGACCTCGGGTCGACCAACGGCACCACCGTCAACGGATCGTCGGTGCAGACCTGGCAACTCGCCGACGGCGACGTCATTCATATCGGTCACTCCACGGTCGTCTTCACCGGCCGCTACTGATCGCCCCCAGGACAGGACAACAGTGCCGGCACTCATTCTTCAGCTGACCAGGGTCGGGTTTCTGATCCTGCTCTGCCTGTTCGTGCTGGCCGCAATGCGGGTTGTCCGATCCGACCTGCGGTACGCGGCGGACCCCCGTGAGGACGGCGGCAGCGGCCGGTCTCGCGGACGCGCCGCCGATCAGCGCCAGATGTCATCGGGTCGGCTACATCCCACAACCCTGGTGGTCACCGCCGGGTCGCTCTCCGGCACCCGCCTACGGCTGGGACCGGGACCCATCCTGATCGGCCGCGCCGAAGACTCGACCCTGGTGCTGGATGACGACTACGCCTCCACCCGGCACGCCCGGATCACCCAGCAGGGCGTCGAGTACTTCCTGGAGGACCTGGGCTCCACGAACGGCACGTACCTGGACAGGGCCCGGATCACCAGCCCCACACCGGTCCCGATCGGGGCGCCGATCCGGATCGGCCGGACCGTTCTCGAGTTGCGCCCATGACGCACCAGATCCGCTACGCCGCGCGCAGCGACAAAGGCCTGATCCGGTCGAACAACCAGGACTCGGTGTACGCCGGGGACAGCCTGCTGGTGGTCGCCGATGGCATGGGTGGCCACGCCGCGGGCGACATGGCGTCCCGGCTGGTGGTCGGCGCGTTCGTTCCCCTGGACGAACGGGACGGCGGTGGCGACCTGCTGCGCGCATTGGCGAAGGCAACCAGAGCGGGCAACAGCGCGATCGCCGAGGTCGTGCATCGCAACCCCGGACTGGACGGGATGGGCACCACCGTCACGGCCCTGCTGTTCGACGGCGGCCGCCTCGGGATGGCTCATGTCGGTGACTCGCGGGCGTACCTGTACCGCGACGGCGTGCTGCACCAGCTGACTCACGACGACACTTTCGTCCAGTCGCTGATCGACGACGGCCGGATCACCCAGGAGGAGGCGACCCACCACCCGCAGCGGTCGCTATTGCTCCGCGCCCTGAACGGCACCGAGGTCGATCCATCGCTGAGCATCCGTGAGGTCACCGCCGGTGACAGGTACCTGATCTGCTCCGACGGACTTCCGGCGGTGGTCTCCGCAGAGGCCATCGCGGAAACCCTTGGGGCGAACCAGGACCCCGACGCGACCTCAGACGCGTTGGTCCAGCTGGCTCTGGTCGGCGGCGGCCCGGACAACATCACGGTGATCGTCGCCGACGTGATGGATACCGGGGTCGGAACCGGTCCGACGCGAGCGGTGGCACCCGCGGACCCGGACGCGACGGGACCGATCGGATCGTACGAATCGGTACGGATGACGGCCGAGATGCCCCGGGTGCCACTGCCCGGCATCCCGGAGGACGTCCCGGCCAAGCCGGAGTACCTGCCCGCCGACCAAGGGGATTCCGAGGCCGTCGACCCGCAGTTCGACCGCCCCTTCGATGACCGCGTCCTGTCCGGGCCACCCGATGGGCGCCGCTCACGGCGGCGCCGGGGCGCGATCATCGGTGTCGTGGGCGTGGTGGTGCTGGTGTCGGTGGCGATTGCCGGATCGTTCATCTGGGTGCGCAGCCAGTATTACGTCGGCGCCAGCAACGGTGAAGTGGTGGTGTTCCGCGGGGTCGACGGTTCCGTGCTGGGTCTGGGGTTGTCATCGGTGCAGGAGGGTTCCTGCGAACCCGGGCTCAACGGCTGCCTCCCGTTGAAGATCGACGATCTGGTGCCCGCGGCGCGCGCCCAGGTGGTGACGGGTATCCGTGCCGGCACGCTGGAGGACGCACGCGGTGTCGTCGTGCGGTTGGCGGGTCAGATGCTCCCGCCGTGTCCCGCTCCCCAGGTGGCGCCGCCCGCTGCAGGTTCCGGCCTCCTCCCGGGATTCGGGGCCGCGACCACAGCGCTGAGTCCGCCCGCGAACGGGGCTGCCCCGTCGGTGCAGCCGAGCCCGTCGGCACCGACGACCGGGTCGGCACAGCGCACGGGTTCCGCGCAGACCAGCGCGTCCGTGCGGCCCACCGGGTCGAGCGCGACTCCGCTGTCCACCCGGGCGCCTGAACCAGGGGTGACCTGCCGGGTGGTCAGGTGAGTGACGTGATGGCATCGAAGGAAACCGCCGCCAACGGCGCGGCGCCGATCGGCAGCGCAGCGCCCACCACCGGCCGGAAGCAGCGGACCGGCCGGCTGGCCGAGCTGGGACTGCTCATCTTTGCCGCCGTCATCGTGGCTTCGGCGCTGGTGATCGTCGAGCTGAACCAGAGCCGGACCCTGAGTTGGACCCTGGCATACATCTGCGGTGGCTACCTCGCCGCGCTCGCGGTCGCGCATCTGCTGATTCGCCGGTACGCGCCCTACGCCGATCCGCTGCTGCTGCCCATCGTCGCGCTGCTCAACGGCATCGGGCTGGTGATGATCTACCGCCTCGACCTGGCCCGCGAGGTCGCGGCGGTCAACCGCGGCGAGCCGGTCCCGACTCCACAGGCCTCGTTGCAGCTGGTGTGGACCGGAGTCGCGCTGGTGTTCTTCCTGGTGGTGCTGCTCGTGGTCCGGGACCACACGGTGCTGCAGTCCTACGCCTACACCCTCGCCCTGGTCGGGGTGCTGTTCCTGGCGGTTCCGTCCGTCCTGCCGGCCAGCCTGTCGGAGGTGAACGGCGCGCAGATCTGGATCAAGGTGCCGGGGCTGTTCTCCATCCAGCCCGCGGAGTTCGCGAAGATCGCGCTGATCATCTTCGCTGCGGCGTTCCTGGTCTCCAAGCGCACGGTGCTGTCCACGGCCGGCAAGAAGATCTTCGGGCTGGTCCTGCCCAGGGCCAGGGACCTCGGCCCGCTGCTGGTGGCACTGCTGCTGGCGCTGGCCGTGCTGGTCCGCGGCAAAGACCTCGGCACCGCACTGCTGCTGTTCGGAACGCTGCTGGCGATGATCTACGTCGCGACCAACCGGGTGTCCTGGCTGATCATCGGCGTGCTCGGGTTCGCCGGCGGCGCCTATGTCGCCTACCGGTTGTTCAGCCACGTCCGGGTACGAGTCGACATCTGGCTGGACCCGTTCGGCGACCCGCTCGGGGCCGGCTACCAACTCGTCCAGTCGTTGTTCGGGCTCGGAACGGGCGGCATCTTCGGCACCGGTCTGGGCGCCGGACGCCCGGACATCGTGCCGTTCGCCTCCACCGACTTCATCATGGCGGCGCTCGGCGAAGAGCTCGGGTTGGTCGGCGTGACCGCCATCCTGCTGTGCTACCTGCTGCTCACGGCGCGCGGTATCCGCACCGGACTGGCAGCGAAGGACGGCTTCGGGACGCTGCTGGCGGCCGGCCTGTCGTTCTCCCTGGCGCTGCAGACGTTCATCGTCGTCGGTGGGGTGACCAGGCTGATCCCGCTGACCGGGCTGACGACACCCTTCCTGTCCTACGGCGGGTCGTCGCTGCTGGCGAACTACGCCATCCTCGCGTTGCTGGTCCGGATCTCCGACTCCTCCCGTCGCCCGGCGGCACCGAAGCCACCGCGGCCCGCCGTCCAGGTGCCACTGGACGAGGCCAGTACCCAGATGGTGCCGCTGCTCAGCCGCCCCCACACACCCGGTGCCGACACACCCGGTGGTGCCTCGTGAAGCGGCCACTTCGCCGGCTCGGTACCGCCGTCCTCGTGATGATCGGTCTGCTGCTGGCCAACATCGCCTACACCCAGGTGATCAAGGCCGACGACTACCGGGCCGACCCGAACAACAAGCGCACGCTGGTGGCCGAGTACAGCCGGCAGCGGGGTCAGATCACCGCGGCCGGCGGGGTGGTACTGGCCCGATCCGAGCCGGTCGACGACCAGTACGCCTACCAGCGGGTCTACCCCCACGGACCGCTGTACGCCGATCTCACTGGCTACTACTCGATGCGGTACGGGCCGACCGGGCTGGAGCGGACGCAGAACGACATTCTGTCCGGCGAGGCGCCGGACCTGATAGCCGGACAGCTCTCCGACCTGATCACCGGCCGCGATCCGCGCGGCGGCAATGTCCAGCTGAACATCGTTCCCGCCGTTCAGCAGGCGGCGTACTCGGGTCTGACCGATCCCGGCTTCGTCGGCGCAGCGGTGGCGATCGAGCCGGCGACGGGCAAGGTGCTGGCGTTGGTGTCGACGCCGTCCTACGACCCGAATCCGCTCGCCAGCCACTCGGATGCGGTGCAGCGCAAGGCTTACAACGACCTGGTGAGCGCTGACCCGAGTCCGCTGCTGAACCGGGCTACCGCTGCGGTCTACCCGCCCGGCTCGACGTTCAAGCTGGTGATCGCCTCGGCCGCGTTGCAACAGGGCTTCACACCGCAGACGCCGGTGACGGGCAAAGCGAAGATCACCCTGCCCGGGACCGGTGGCGCGACGCTGTCCAACTTCGGCGGGGAGACCTGCGGTGACGGTGGCGGCGCGGACGTTCCGCTGATCGAGGCGATTGCGTTTTCCTGCAACACCGCCTTCGCCGAGGTGGCGATGAGCCTGGGCCGGGCACCGATCGCCAAACAGGCCGAGGCGCTCGGGGTCAACGGTGAGGTGCAGGAGATCGGCATCGACGTCGTCGGCTCCCGGCTCGGTGACGTCCCGGACACCGCCGCGCTGGCCCAGACGGGAATCGGCCAGCGTGATGTCGCCGTGACGCCGTTCCAGATGGCGTGGATGACGGCGACCATCGCCAACCGCGGCGACAAGATGGAGACACACCTCGTTGCCAAGACCACCAAGCCGGACCTGACAATGATCTCCGAGCCCGCGCCCGAGTCGCTCGGGCAGGCCATCCCGATCTCGGTCGCCGACCAGGTCAGGGACATGATGATCCGGTCGGAGCAGGAGACCGTCGGCTCCGGCGCCATCGCCGATCTCGTCATCGCCTCGAAGACCGGCACCGCGGAGCACGGCACCGACCCGAAGAACACCCCGCCGCATGCCTGGTACGTCGCGTTCGCCCCGGCCGACAATCCGCGGGTCGCCGTCGCGGTGATGGTCGAGAACGGCGGCAATCTCGGGCTCGGGGCCACCGGCGGCAAGGTGGCGGCGCCGATCGGCCGCTCCATCATCGCCGCAGCGCTGGCCGGTGGTCCCTGATGTCCGCGCCCGGAATGGTGCTGTCCCAGCGCTACCGGCTCCGCTCGCTGATAGCGATCGGTGGCATGGGAGAGGTGTGGTCCGCCGACGACATGCGGTTGCGCAGGATCGTGGCGTTGAAGATCCTGCGCCCGGAGCTGACCGGCGACCCCGAGTTCGTCGACCGGTTCCGCACCGAGGCCAGAATCACCGCGTCGCTCAACCATCCGGGCATCGCCGCCGTCTACGACTACGGTGAGATCCCCGGTGGCATTGGTTCGCACCATGGCGGCACCGCCTACCTGGTGATGGAGCTGATCGCCGGGGAGTCGCTGTCCGCCGTGCTCGCCAGGGTCGGTCAGCTGGCGCCGGCGCGCACACTGGACGTGCTGGAGCAGACCGGCCGGGCACTGCAGGCCGCGCACGCCCGTGCCCTGGTGCACCGCGACATCAAGCCCGGCAACCTGTTGATCAACCCGGTCGGCCAGCTGAAGGTCACCGACTTCGGCATCGCCAAGGTGGCGCACCAGGTCCCCGTCACCAGGACGGGGATGGTGATGGGTACCGCGCAGTACATCTCCCCCGAACAGGCTTCGGGACGCGAGGCGGTGCCGGCCTCCGACGTCTACTCCCTGGGTGTCGTCGCCTACGAGTGCCTGGCAGGAACGTTGCCCTTCCCCAACGAGAACGCGGTCGCGATGGCGCTCGCGCACGTCCGGGACGCCCCACGCCCGTTGCCCCCCGACGTCCCGCCGGCGGTGGCCACCCTGGTCATGCGGATGCTCGCGAAGGACCCTGCGACGCGATTCGCCGACGGGGGGTCGTTGGCGCGCGAGGTCGCCCGGTTGCGGTCGGGTGAGGCCGCCTGGGCGGCAGATCGTGCCAGGTCGACGACGCCCGCGCAGGTTCCCCAGGCCGGACGTCAGCCGGCATCCCGTCCGCCGTCCGGCAGGCCGTCGCCGAACAAGCCTCCGACCGGTAAGCCTGCGTCGAGCAAGCTTGCGGGGAACAAGCCGCCGTCGGCGCAAGCCCGACCCACCCGGGTGCAGCCCGAATGGCCCGGACCGCAACGCGCACCGTGGCCCCAGGACGGGCGGGCGATAGCAACGGCGACCCCGCCCCGACCGGCGCCGCAGATCGTCGACACGGGTAGGCCGGCCGGCCGCCGCACGGGACTGGCGGTACTGATCGCCCTGCTGGTGCTGCTGTTCGCCGGTGTGCTGCTCGCCGTCCTCCACGAGGTGTTCGGCGGCCTGCCCACCGGCGCAGCCCTCTTCGTGATCGACCGGGTCGGTGCACTTGAAGCGATGGGGCCCGAATGACGCGGGTCTGGTCGGCCCCGCCCCGGGCGCGTGGGTTCGGTCTTCGACCGGGACGAATGGCACACTCGGCGACGCCCCCGGGTGATGGGTCGGCTCGCGGGAGCGGCCGGAGAGCCGTTCGGCGCATCCTGCGCAGGGCGGGACGGCTCGCACGACATGATTCTGACGGGCCGTCGACCACCTCGAACCGATTAGCGGGGCAGACGGCAGTACCGACGGGCAACAAGGGACGGCAATGACGGGATTCCTGTTCGGCGATCGCTACCAGGTCGGGGACACCCTCGGCTTCGGCGGCATGTCCGAGGTGCACCGCGGCCGCGACCTCCGCCTGGGCCGGGACGTCGCCATCAAGGTGCTGCGCGCCGATCTTGCCCGCGACCCGTCATTCCAGGCGCGTTTCCGTCGTGAGGCCCAGAACGCCGCTTCGCTGAATCATCCGGCCATCGTCGCGGTGTACGACACCGGCGAGACGGTCGGCGAGGGCGGCACCATTCCCTACATCGTCATGGAGTACGTCGACGGCGATACGCTGCGCGACGAGCTGAAGAAGGAAGGTCCGCTGCCCCCACGCCGGGCGATGGAGATCGTCGCCGACATCTGCGCGGCACTGGACTTCTCGCACCGGCACGGCATCGTGCACCGGGACATCAAGCCGGCCAACGTGATGCTGAACAAGGCCGGCGCGGTGAAGGTGATGGATTTCGGTATCGCCCGCGCGGTGGCCGACGGCCAGGCGACGATGACGGCCACCGCCGCCGTCATCGGGACCGCGCAGTACCTCTCCCCGGAGCAGGCCCGCGGCGAGGCGGTCGACGCCCGCTCCGACGTGTACGCCACCGGTTGCGTGTTGTACGAGTTGCTCTGCGGCGTACCGCCTTTCACCGGTGACTCGCCGGTCGCCATCGCCTACCAGCATGTCCGGGAAGCGCCGCGGCCACCGAGTGAAACCAAGACCGACCTGCCCAAGGAATTGGACGCCATCGTCCTGAAGGCGCTGAACAAGAACCCGTTGAACCGGTACCAGACGGCTGCCGAGATGCGCTCCGATCTCGTGCGCGCACTGTCCGGGCAGGCTGTCCAGGCCACACCGCTGATGAGCGATGACGAGCGCACCGAGCTGATGCGGGTCGGTCCGACCAGGGTCGGCGGGGCATCCCCGCCGCTGCTCGCGCCGCCCACCCGCGGCGTCCAGGACGAGGACTGGGAGCCCGAGGAGGCCGACCGCTCCAAGCGGGTGTGGGGTTTCGTGGGAATCGGGGTGCTGTGCGTCGCGCTTCTCGCAGGGGCCGTTTGGCTCACCCTCCGGGTGATCAGCGCGCCGCCGCCCGCGGCTCTGGTCGCGGTCCCCAGTCTGTCCGGGATGTCGCTGGAGGAAGCGACGGCAAAGCTGCGCGACAGCCGGCTCACGCTCGGCACCGTCACGCCCACCGACTCGTCCGACGCCGACAAGGAGAAGGTCGTCAATCAGCGGCCGTCCAGCCGGACCCAGGTCGCTCAGGACTCCGCCGTCAACCTCGAGATCGGTAATGGGGTGAGTCTGATCAGCGTCCCCAACGTCGTCAGCTACACCCCTGACGAGGCCAAGAAGGCCTTGAACGAGGCGAATCTGCAGTATCAGGAGGTGCCCAAGTCGTCGTCCGACGCGGACAAGGGCAAGGCGCTGGCGCAGGACCCCGCACCGCAGACGCAGGTCAAACCCGGCACGATGGTCAAGGTGACGGTCGGCACCGGCCTGCAAACCGTGCAGGTGCCCGACGGGCTCGTCGGCCGCAGTCTCGAGGAGGCGACGAAGATCCTCACCGGCGCGAAGCTCAAGGCGGTGTCCCAGCAGTCCGATGGCGTCGAGCCGCTGAACCAGGTGAAAGCCGCCGAACCGGCCCCAGGCGCCCGGGTCCAGGAGGGCACACCGATCACGCTCACCGTGTCGAACTTCACCCTGATGGTCATGCCCAACCTGCAGAACACCACCCAGGGCGAGGCGGTGGCCATTCTGCGTGATGCGGGATGGGGGGGTGACGATCAGACGCTCACCCGAACCACGGTCGAGGTCAGCGACCCAGGCCTGGTGGGCGCTGTGGTCGGCCAGGATCCGTCATCTGGTTCCGTCGTCGGAAAGGTCGGCACTCCGGTCCAGATACAGGTCGGTATCCCGGGGAAAATCACCATTCCGGACGTCACCGGCAACACCGAGCGGGAGGCCCGGAACCAGCTGGACGGCATCCCCAACGTCTCGTTCGTGACGGTCGGCGGAACACCTGCCGGTCAGGCCGGCCGGGTCCAGGGGCAGAGTGTGTCCGGCCCGGTCGATATCGGCACGCCGGTGACGGTCAGCATCTACGGCGCCGAGCCGCCGCCCGAGCCGCCGCCGCCGCCACCGACGACACCGCCCACTACCCCACCGACAACCCCGCCGACAACCCCGCCGACAGCCCCGCCGAGCAGCGCGACGGCGCCGGGCACGGCGGCCCCTGCGTCATCGCCGGCTGCACGCAACCGGCCGCCGGCGCGGGTGCCGGGAAACGATCGGCCCGGCGGCTGACCGCCGCGAGGAGCGCGGACCGGACACGGGGGGAAGGCCCGTCATCGCGGTATGGGCTCCGTCATCGCGGGCCGGGGCTCTCAGCGGATCCGCGATTGCGTTCACAGGCGACGCCCCAGCCTTTCACCGGCCGGCCGGTGTCGGCGCTCAGCAGTTCCACAGACAGCTGAGGGAGGGTGAGAAACATGAGTCAGGACAGCACCCCCCACTCCGGCGATCTGCCATGGAGTCAGCAGAGCTCTCACGACACCGGTCCGGCGAGCATGGGCCCGGCCGGCAGCGATCGTGCCCACACCGATCAAGCCCGTCAGGATCAAGCCCGGCCGGAACAGGCCTGGTGGGAACCGCGGCCCAGTGGTGCCTGGTCCGCCCCCGCTTGGGGCGCCGACGGCCAAGCCGGCCCGGCAGGCGCGAACCGCTATCCCGGAGTCACTGGTCAGTACGGTCCCACCGCGCAGGCACGCTCCGGCTATTCCGGCACCGCCACCCTGCCGCCCGTGACGGACCAGCCCGCCAAAGGTCGCAAGACGTCCACTCTGGTGGCGGCAACGGCCGCGCTCGCTCTGATCGCCGGCTTCGGCGGCGGGTACCTCGGCAGCGAGCTCAATTCGAACTCTGCCGCCTCGGCCGATAGCTCGCTGACCCAGCTGAACACCAGTGCGCCCGTTTCCGAAAACCGCTCGCCTGCTCCGGCCGGTTCCATCCAGGCCGTTGCGTCCAAGGTGCTTCCGTCCACCGTTTCGGTGTTGGCCAGCTCCAGCGGCTCGGCCGGTGAGGGGTCGGGCGTCGTCCTGACCGCCGATGGCCTGATCCTGACCAACAACCACGTCGTCGAGGGCGCCTCCAGCATCGAGGTCCGGTTCAACGACGGCTCCACTGCATCCGCAACGGTCGTCGGCACCACAGCGACCGATGATCTCGCCGTGATCAAGGCTGATGGAGTTTCCGGGCTCACGCCGGCGACCCTCGGCAGCTCCTCGGACCTGCAGGTCGGGCAACCGGTCGTGGCGATCGGATCACCTCTCGGCCTGTCCGCCACCGTGACCTCCGGCATCGTTTCGGCCCTCAACCGCCCGGTGCGGACGGGTTCGCAGTCCGCGCAGGCCCAGGACACGGTCATCAATGCCGTCCAGACCGATGCCGCGATCAACCCGGGCAACTCCGGCGGCGCGCTGGTGGACATGAACGGCTCCGTCATCGGGATCAACTCGGCCATCGCCTCGCTGTCCAGCTCTCAGGGCGGACAGGCCGGCTCGATCGGAGTGGGCTTTGCCATCCCGGTCGACCAGGCCAAGCGGATCGCGCAGGAGATCATCGACACCGGCAAGGCCACCCATGCCGTCCTGGGAGCGTCGGTGTCCGACGCGGCGGGCCAGTCCAGCCAGATCCCGACCGGCGCGAAGATCGCCGAGGTGACCGGAGGTAGCGGCGCGCAAACGGCCGGCCTGCAGGCCGATGACGTCATCACGGCGATCGGCAAGCAGAGCGTGGAGAGCGCGGACGCGCTGATCGCGGCGGTCCGTTCCGCGGCTCCCAACGACACCGTGACCGTCACCTTCGTCAGGAACGGTGCCAGCCGGACGGTCGACGTCCCGTTGGGGTCAACCACCGCGAACTGAGCAGGCCAGTTGAGAACACAGCTGAGGGGTGCAACAGAGCCCGCCACCGGGTCCGGTGGCGGGCTCTGTTGTTTCCCGCCCGATCAGACTGCGCTGAGCCGCAGCCGCTCGACATCCGCCTCCAGCGGCGCGACCAGTCCCGCGGCAGCGTCATCGCCGCAGCCGGCAAGCCAGTTAGCGAGCATCCGGTGGCCGCCCTGCGTCAGCACCGATTCGGGATGGAACTGGACGCCCTCGACGGCGAAGTCGCGATGCCGTAGGCCCATGATGACGCCGCCTGTCGTCCGTGCCGTCACCTCGAGCTCCGCCGGGACGGTCCCGTCCACCACGGCCAGCGAGTGGTACCTGGTGGCGGTGAACGGGTCCGGCAGTCCCGACAGGACGCCCACGCCGGTGTGCTCCACCAGCGACGTCCGGCCGTGCAGCAACTCTTCCGCCCGGTCGACGACAGCGCCATAGACCTCGGCGATCGCCTGGTGGCCGAGGCAGACTCCGAACACGGGCAGTCGGCCGGCCGCCCAGCGCACCATCTCTTCCGTCACGCCCGCATCGGCAGGGGTACCGGGGCCGGGTGACAGCAGGATTCCGTCGACCCCGAAACCCGGCACCTCGTCAGGTGTCACGGCGTCGTTACGCCGCACGACGCAGTCCGCGCCGAGCTGCTCGAGGTACTGCACCAGGTTGAACACGAAGGAGTCGTAGTTGTCCACGACGAGGATGGTCGTCACCGATCCAGCGTGGCACATCCACTACCTGGTCGCGCCGAGCGGACGTCGGCTGCAACCAGCTCGTGGCGAAGCGCTCAGCCGGTCGTCACCCGGTCGAACGGCAGGTAGGGCTCCAGCCACGGGAAGACGACGAAGAACAACAGAGCGACCACCGCGAGGAACAGCAGCAAGGCCTGCAGCGCGCGCATCGGCACCGGGCCGGGAAGGCGACGCCAGATCCAGGTGTACACGGCTCAACCCTCCGCGAATTCGGGCGGCCGGAACCCGGCCGACTTACGGTAGCTGTGCATCAGCACGCCGTGGACGATCATGCGCTCGGCGTCGGAGAACTGCGGGTGACAGGTGGTCAGCGTGATCAGCCGCTGCGCATCAGCAGGCACCGCGCTGGAGTCGACGTGCGGGACTGGCAGCACCTGGGCGTAGTCCGATGGCAGAGTGATCTCCCGGCCGAGAACGCCCGCGTAAGCCCCTGTCTGCGGCTCGACGCCCTTGCACTGCGGTCGGGCCGGCTGCGCCCAGGTCGAGGCCTCCTCGGCCATCGGCAGGACGCGGTAGACGAACCAGTCGTCCTGCGTCTCGACCACTACCGCGTCGCAGGAGTTCAGCAGCCCGAGGTCGTTGAATGGTGAACCCTTGGAGACCCGGTGCCCCGCGATGGCGAAGTTGCCCTGCTGACCGGGCAGTTGCGTCCCGGTGTAGTGGCCGGGTCCGGCGTAGAGGTCGTCGGGATCGGTGCCTTCGATGACGGTGAACACGTAGTCGGCGCCGAAGGAGGGGATGTACAGCTTGGCGAAGCCTTTGCCGATCGGCGTCGGGTAGCTGGGTGCGCGCTGCCGGGGGTCCGTCGCCAGCTGGTCCGGGTTGTCGACGACCACGGTGCTGGTGGTGTTCACTTCGGCCTTCGCCCACACTCGGTCGACGGCTGAGGTCGCCGCGGCCTGCTTCTGGTGGCCGAACAGGTCGGTGACGTAGACCTCGTAGACGACGAACAGCAGCACGACAACGCCCAGCGTGATCAGCATCTGGCCGAATCCACGCAACACGGTGCGGATCGCGTCACCGGTGGTTCGCCGGCGCGGCGCGGCCGGGCTCGCGCTCCTCTCATCGACCGTCATCGGGCACCGGCCTGAGCCGAGGTCAACCGGATGGGGCCGTCGTAGGCGGGCAACTGGACCTCGTCGAGTTGTGTGACCTGGTACCCCAGCTCGTACTTGTCGACGTACTGCAACAGCAGCTGAACTCCTGGCTCCTGATCGAGCGCCGTGGACATCCGGTCGGCGTCCCCGATGGCTGTCACCACGAACGGCGGCGAGTACGTTCGGCCCTGCAGCAGCAGGGTGTTGCCGATGCAGCGGACCGCCGAGGTGGTCAGCACCCGCTGGTCCATGATCATCATCGCTTCGGCGCCGCCGGCCCACAGCGCGTTCACCGCGGCTTGCACGTCCTGCTGGTGGATGACCAGATCGTCCGGGTCGACACCCTGCGGGTAGTTGCCGGCGGCGTCGCGGGCCGCGTCGGACAGGGAGACCGACAGCCCCGGACCCTTCACGGCCCGCAGGCCGGCGACCGGCTCGAGAGCGCTCACCTCTTTCCGGACGGCCTCCACCCTGGGTGACACGTCGCCCTGGGCCGTCGTGTCGATCTGCTTCTGCAGTGCCACCGCCCGCGCGTCGGCGGCAACGACCCGGGCTCCGGCATCACGCACGAGAGCCGAGAGGTCGACGGATCGGCGGCTGATGTCCGCACCCTGCGAGTAGCTGCGAGCCGTGCCCAGCAGCACGCCGGCGACGAGGAAGGCGACGACGGCGCCGACCTGCCAGCGGGACGCGGTGAAGCGCGACCGCGTGCGCGGCGCTCCCGCTGTCTCCTGCATCGATCCCCCATCACCGTCGAACACCGGGTCGACCCCCGACCACTGCCGAACCGGACCGTCTGCCGGCCCCTACCACCGCATCGAGACACCGCATCGAGACACCCGCCCAGAACACCCACCCTGCTGGTGGCCGGCGACGACGCGGACCGGGGCGCGGCACTCTGCCCACACCGTAGGCTAGTAGCAAAGATGTACGGTTCCGGTGATGCCGGATCGCACCGCCGGCGAGTGTGCAAGTAGCCGCCAGATTCACCGGATCGCGACGGCCGCGCCGCCCGACGACACCCGTCGCGGCACAGGATCCGCAGCAGAGAACACCGCTGTTGTCAGCATGGAGGAACGACGTGCCCAAGTCCAAGGTCCGCAAGAAGGTCGCAACGACGACCGCCAGGACGAGCAGCGAGGCCAACACCGCGGCAGCGGCCGCTACCCGCGCACACGTGGCCGCGCCGTCATCGCCGGTGTACGTCGGCATCATGCTCGGGCTGATGGTGCTCGGACTGCTGTGGCTGGTCGTCTACTACCTCTGGGGCGCCAGCATCCCGTTCGTCGCAACCCTGGGTAACTGGAACTTCGCCATCGGCTTCACCCTGATGATTGCGGGCCTGCTGATGACCATGCGGTGGCGCTGACAGCGAAACAACACCGATGTGATTCATCCCCATTGTGGACAAACCCTGTGCACAACGGCCATGACGTGACGCTGCCCTCGGACTTTCCGGGCCCGGGTGCGCGAACATGGCGGCCGCTTCGGTTGCTCGTGCTGATCGGCGCCTCGGCGGCAGCTCTTGCCGTCATCTGGGCCATCGTGGCCGGCGAGCCCTTGGATCGACTGGTGGCGGTTTTCGTCGCCGTCGTGCTGGCTGCCGTCACCGTCGTCGGCACCCGCCGGCGACTGGTGGCGGGACCCCGCGGATTGCTCGTACACGGGACCAGCAGCGCCCGCATCCTGCCGTGGTCGCAGATCCGCAGCATTCGCAGTGCCCGGTCGGCGCACCTCGGAATCTGCAACCGCACGATGGAGATCGACACGGTCGATGACGACCTGCTGGTGTTCAGCCGCATCGATCTGGGCGCGGACCCGGCTGACGTCTTCGCGGTCGTCATCGCCTGGTGGCGGGCCTGAGATTCAGGGCCACCCCGCCGGGCTCAGTGCGCCGGAACGCAGGTGATCCCGCGGATGCTGTAGACGCAGAACCATTCACCGATCTGCGCATTGCGGAAGACCAGCAGCGCGACACAGACCACCAGGACACCGATCGCGGTCCCCCACTGCCAGTTCCGCCGGGTCTCGCGCGGCGGGAACACCATCGAAGCGCCCACGATGGCGCCGACCACCAAGCCGCCGAGGTGGCCCTGCCAGGAGATGCCAGGGAACTGGAACGTCACATACACGTTGAGCACCAGCACGATGATCAGCGGGCGAAGCTCGTACTTCAGCCGCTTGAAGGTCACCAGCAGGGCGCCCATCAGCCCGTAGATCGCGCCGGACGCACCGATAGTCGGAGTGAACAACCCACTGAACAGCATGACGCTTACCGAACCGCCGAGCAGGCTGAGCAGGTAGATCAGGACGAACCGTCCGCGACCCAGGATCCGTTCGAGCGGGATCCCCAGGATGTAGAGCGAGAACATATTGGTCGCAAGGTGAATGAGGTTCGCGTGCAGGAAACCTGCGGTGAGTAGCCGCCAGTTATCGCCGGATGCCACCTCGATCGGCAGCAGGCTCCCGTGCTGGTAGGCGCCCGAGTCGGACAGGTCCATCGCGGAACCCGCTTGCACCGCGGTCCACAGGAAAGCGATCGCATTGACCGCGATCAGCACGATCGAAACGACCGGCCTTTGCCCCAGCCGCGCACCGGCCACCGTTCGCGGCGCCTGCTGCACCGATCGGCCCTCGGCGACGCAGGCCCGGCAGTGGAACCCGACGCTGGCGGGCGTCAGGCATTCCGGACACGCGGGTCGGCCGCAGCGAGAGCAGGCCAGCCCCGTGCCACGGTCGGGATGCCAGGTGCAGACGGAAGCCGGCTGCGGCTGGTAGCCGGCCGGTCCCTGCGCCGGGAACGGCGGCGGCGGAGTACTCACCTGCTCATTGTCCGTGCCGCCCCTGTGAATTCAGCTGTCAGTCCGATCGGCTGTCAGTCGGTCGGCTCTCACCCGGAGGCCGGAGGCTCCGCAGCGCTGTCCTCGGCGGGTGCGTCGGTGTCCTGCACGGTGATCGAGTTGATCACCACGTCGTCCGCTGGCCGGTCGAAGCGGTCCGTCTTGGTGCGATCGATGCCGTCCACGACGTCCCGGGATGCCTGGTCGGCCACCTCGCCGAAGATGGTGTGCTTGTAGTTCAGGTGCGGCGTCGGTCCGACCGTGATGAAGAACTGCGAGCCGTTCGTGCCGGGTCCGGCGTTGGCCATGGCGAGCAGGTACGGCTTGCCGAACGAGAGCTCCGGGTGGAACTCATCGGCAAAGGTGTACCCGGGACCTCCGCGACCGGTACCGGTCGGGTCGCCGCCCTGGAGCATGAAGCCGGAGATCACCCGGTGGAAGATGGCGCCGTCGTAGAACGGGCCGCTGGTCTGGCCGGACGCGTTCTTGGTGGTGTACTTCGCGGTGCCCTGGGACAGGCCGACGAAGTTGTTGACCGTCTTGGGCGCCTGGTTCGGGAACAGCTCGATCCGGATGTCGCCGCGGTTGGTGTGCAGGGTTGCGTAGAGGCTCACGGTGGTCCATCCTGCCACGGCGCTCCGTGCGGACTGCTGCATCGGGTCGCCGGGGCGCCGGGCGGTCGGATCGACACCCGGCCAACTGTGCCGGCGGGCGCGTCACAGGCCCAGGTTCCGCACCGCCAGGACGACCATCTGCCGCCCCTTGATCGACTGCTGTTGGTTGGACTGCGCGACGACGGCGATCGGACCCTTGGACACCGCGTAGATCGATCCTTCATCGGTGACCATCGAGCCACCGGTCCAGCCGGCGGGCTGCCTGGCCGGGTTGGACGACTCGATCGGTACGTGCTGGTCCACGGCGGCGATCGCCGCCTGCGGGGTGTCGGCCTCGATCACCCGGATCGAGCCGAGCAGTCCGCCGTCTGAGCGGTAGAAGACGCACACCGGATACGGCTCGACGGCGATGATCTGGGTGGTTCCGGTGCGCTGGCCGTTGATCCCGGCGACCGCATCGTCGGACAGGTAAGGGCAACTGCCATCGGTCGGCGGCGGTTCGGGAGTCGACGGCGGCGGGGCCGCGGTGACGGTGTTGCCGGCCGCAGTCGAGGTGACGGTGATCGACAATTCGGCGGTGACGGTCCCGGCGGTGACGGTCCTGGTGGTCGCAGTCGGCGGCCCGTCGGGCGCAGTCGAGGCGGAGCACGCCGTCGCCACGGCCGCTAGGAGCACTGCCATCGCGGGACCGACCCCGCGGCCTGTCCGTTCCGTCATGTCACCCCCTGTGGCACGCTCGCCGCTCGGTCACGGTAACGCGACGAACCCGTCGGGACGCTGACCCCGCACTGGCCGACGCCTGTTTTGTGCGCGGCATCAAGGTTTTCGATCTCTGCCGTGCCCCGCACGGGTCGGCTGGCGCAGGGTGCGGCCGAGTAGCCTGGGGAGCCGGAGCCAAGCGCCGCGGGGCCCCGGCGGACCGGGTCGCCAAGCTACCCAGCAGTGGAGGCAGACATCCCGATGGTGGTCACGCAACGCCGGAACACGACTCAGCGCGCAGCGATCATTCACGTGCTGGCCGGGACCGACGAGTTCCAGTCCGCGCAGGATCTGCATGGCGCGCTCCGTGCGGGCGGGTCGACCATCGGGCTCGCGACGGTGTACCGGGCGCTTCAGGAGATGGCCGGCGGTGGCGACCTGGATACCGTGCGCACCCCCAGCGGTGAGGTCCTGTACCGGCAGTGCGCGCAGCCCGCGCATCACCATCATCTGGTGTGCCGGCAGTGTGGGCGAACCCAGGAGGTGGAGGCCCCCAGTGTCGAGAAGTGGGCCCGCTCCGTGGCAGCCGAGTACGGATACACCGACATCAACCACGAGCTCGAGCTGTTCGGCACCTGCGCCGCGTGCTCGGCGCACACCGTCCCGCGGGGCTGACCGGGTCCGGCCGTCGCTATGCCGTCAATGCCGGCTCATCCGGCGCCGACAGGCTCAGCGTGCAATCCACCACCGCGGGTGATCGCCGGATTTCCGCCTCCAACGCCCGGAGCCGGACGGCCAGGTGTGGTTCGGTGTCGTCACCGGTGAGGTCGACATCGGCGACGACGTACACCTGACGGGGTCCGACGAATTCCAGCCGTAGGGCGGTGACGTGGTCCACCTCCGGCAGCCCGAGCAGCGCCTGGAGCGCGGCGTTCCGAGCCTCCGGACTTACCTCCTGGCCGATCAGGAACTGCCGGTTGCGGTTGATCAGCACGACCGCGACCACTCCCAGCAGCACGCCGACGAGGATGGAACCGATGGCGTCCGGGGTCGGCGATCCGGTGATCTGGTGCAACGCAAGCCCGCCGAAGGCCAGCAACAAGCCGGTCAACGCGGCGGCGTCCTCGGCGAACACCGCGCGCAGGGTCGGATCCGAGGTCCGCATCACATGGTCGATCAGGTCACGACGCAGGGTCGACGCCTCACGCCGCGCCTGCCGGGCGGACTGCAGGAAAGACGTGCCCTCCAGCAGAAACGAGACGCCGAGAACGATGTAGCCAACGAGGAAGTCACTCGCCGGCTCGGGATCCCGCAACTCCTGGATCCCGTGCATGATCGACACCACCGCACCGGCGACGAACAGCCCGAGGGCCGCGAACAGCGACCAGACGTACGCTTCGCGGCCGAAACCGAGCGGATGGCCGGGCTCCGGTGGACGTTTCGACCGCCGGTTGGCGACGATCAGGAAGATCTCGTTGCCGGTATCCGCCCACGAGTGCGCGGCCTCGGCCACCAGGGACGCGGAGCCGGTGATCATCGCCGCCCAGCTCTTGGCGATGGCGACCACCAGGTTCGCCCCGAAGGCGATCAGCACGGTCAGCGTGCTCTCGGAGTCGGACCCCTGCTCGCCGTTTCCGGCACGGCCGAGCGTGACGACCGGCGGGACCTCGCCGGAATCTTCCGAGTTGTCGTCCTGCTCGAGGGTCACTGTGTCATCGCCCTGCTGGCTGTGACGCCGGTCCACTGGCGCGATCGGACCACCGGCGGGAACGATGACGTCATGACAGTGCGCAGCGGACGGTGGTGAAGCGCAGCTCCGGGACACTGCTGTACCGGGTCGACGGCGATGCCGTGCACGTGATGCTGGTGCACATGGGCGGGCCGTACTGGGCGCGCAAGGACGAGCATGCGTGGTCAATTCCCAAAGGCGAGCACTCCGACACCGAAGATCCACGCGAGGTGGCGGCCCGGGAATTCGCCGAAGAGCTGGGCTCCGAGCTGCCGGACGGGCCCGAGACGTCGCTCGGTTCGGCAACCACGAGCGGAAAGCTCATCACTGTGTTCGCCCGAGCCGCTGATTTCGACGCTGATACCTGCGTCAGCAACACCTTTGAGATCGAGTGGCCGCCGCGCTCCGGGCGCCTGCAGCATTTCCCGGAGGTCGACCGAGCGCAGTGGTTTGACGCCGGTACGGCGCGCCACAAACTGGTGAAGGGGCAGGTTGTTTTCCTCGACCGGCTGCTGACCGCAATGGCCTCAACGCCCTGAAACCCGGACCGCCACAGTGGTCTGACTCCCTGGATCGCGGCCGACAGCGGTCTAGCGTGACACCCAGAACGACACCGACCGCGGGAAATGCCGTGGCTGGGGCATCACACGGCCAGCACTTTCGACACGTTGCACAGACGGGGGACTCTCATGAAGCGACGGGTAACTGTGGCATCCGCGGCCGCAATTCTGGTGCTCACAGCATCATGCGGATTCTTCCGTTCCGAGGGTCCACAGACGACGGAACAGCGTTCCATCTCGGGTGTGACGGCGGTGCGGTTACTGTCCAGCGGTAATCTCACCATCACCCCCGGGAGCACGGAAACACTGTCCGTCACGGCCGGTGCCGATCGACTCGTCGGCCTGACGTCGCAGGTCATCGACGGCACGCTGATCCTCGACAACAAGAGCAACACCAATTCCGCCGGCGAAATTCGTTATGCCCTGACGGTTCCACCGCTGCGATCGGTGAAATTGAGCGGCTCGGGAGGCGCCGAAGGGGTTGGGGTGCTCGCGAGCGACGCGGATGTCGCCGTGTACGGTTCCGGTGGAGCCACCCTCACCGGCCTGGACCTGACAGCGGTGGTCGTGGACCTGACCGGCTCCGGGGACGTGGAGCTCGCAGGCAAGGCCCGGACGCAACAGGTGACGAGCACCAGCTCCGGCAACTACCGCGGGTCCGCCCTGCTCACCGAACGGACCGCCGTGCAGGTCGGTGGATCCGGCAGTGCCCAGGTCAACGCGTCCGGCACGCTCTCGGCCAAGGCCACCGGCAGCGGCAGCATCACCTACACCGGCAACCCCGCGCAGGTCGACAAGTCGACGACGGGCAGTGGCGACATCACCGCGGGCTGAACCGATTTCATGGCCCGAAGTGGCATCCGAGCCCGCCGGCACGGCATTGTGTCGAGGTCGGAAAACCGGAGCAGGAATTGATCCGTCGGTGGCACAGACCTCTGACGAATACTGATGTCCAGTTCTGCGGACGGGAAGCGCCTTTCCGGTGACATCATCTTCGACATGACCCTCGCTCATGCGCAGAGCATCGCCTACCCAGCACCCGGCTCCCGGCCGTCCCGTCGCGAGCCGGAACACCTGGACCCGCATGTTGTCGTGCTGTTCGGTGCCTGTGGCGATCTGTCCCGCCGGAAGCTGCTGCCGGGACTGACACACCTGGCGTTGTCCGCACTGACTCCTGACGTTCAGGTCGTCGCCACCTCGTTGGAGGAGATGGACGACGACCACTTCCGGCACTTCGCTCATCAGGCTGTCACCGAGTTCAGTAGCCGGCCCCTGGACGAAGGGCAGTGGGCGAAATTCGCCAGCAAATTGCGGTATGTGCCGCAGAGCGCCGGGCCGCAGGCGCTGGCCGCAGCGGTACACGAGTCAGAGGCCGAACTGGGCGAGAACGCTCTGCGGCTGCACTATTTGAGCGTGCCGCCCAAGGCCGCGCTCGCAGTCCTGATGATGCTCAAGGAAGCCGGCCTGGTGGAACGTTCCCGGGTGGTCATGGAAAAGCCGTTCGGCACCGACCTGGAGACCGCGATCGAACTCAACGATCAGGTGCACAGCGTGTTCCGGGAGAGCCAGGTCTTTCGCATCGACCATTTTCTCGGAAAGGAAGCAGCGCAGAACATCTTGGCTTTCCGGTTTGCCAACGGTTTGTTCGAGCCGATCTGGAACCGCAATTTCATCGATCATGTCCAGATCGATGTTCCCGAAACCCTGGGCCTGGACCGGCGGGCAGCGTTCTACGAGGCCACCGGGGCGTACAAGGACATGGTCGTCACCCACCTGTTCCAGGTGATGGCTTTCGTCGCCATGGAGCCGCCAACGGCCCTGGAACCCCGCGCCATCAGCGAAGAGAAGAACAAGGTCTTCCGATCGTTGCTACCGATCGACCCGCTGCAGGTGGTCCGCGGTCAATACATCGGCTATCGAGATGAAGACGGGGTCAGTCCCGAGTCGGACACAGAGACCTTCATCGCGCTCAAGACCAGGGTCGACAATTGGCGCTGGGCCGGCGTTCCCTTCTATCTGCGGACCGGCAAGAAGCTGGCCGAGGGCCAGCGGATCGTTTCCATCGCCTTCAAAGAGGCACCGAAGTCGATGTTCCCGCCGGGCTCCGGCGTCGGCACCCAGGGCCCCGATCACCTCACGTTCGATCTGGCCGACGAGACAAAGGTGTCCCTGTCGTTCTACGGTAAACGGCCGGGTCCTGGCATGCGCCTGGACAAACTCTCCATGCAGTTCTCCGCCCACGACACGGGACGCGCCAGAGATGTCCTCGAGGCCTACGAGCGATTGCTGCTGGACGCCATGCGGGGCGATCACACGTTGTTCACCACGGCCGAGGGCATCGAGAGTTTGTGGGAGCGGTCGATTCTCCTGCTGGACGATCCGCCGCCGGTCAAGCCATACGCGGCTGGGTCGTGGGGCCCCAACGCGATTCACCAATTGATCGCTCCGCACGCCTGGCGGCTGCCGTTCGAGCGCACGTGGCGCGACCCTCGGTGAATTGACGCCGCGGACACTAGGCGGCCGCGAGACCCTCTCGCAGCAGGCGGATTTCCGCTGCTCTGCCGTCCGGGCCGCCCGGCGTTTCCAGGATCACCGGTGCGCCGGCTTCCCGCACGATGTCGATCAGCGCCTGCGGGTTGATCTTGCCGTCGGCGAGCGGGGCGTGACGGTCCCGACCGGAGCCTGCCTCGTCCCGAGAGTTGTTGCAATGCACCAGATCGATGCGTCCGGTGATTGCCGTGATTTCCTGCACTGCACTGACCAGGTTGATGCCGGATGCGTGTGCGTGACAGGTGTCGAGAACGAAGCCCGGCCCGAATTCGCCGACGGCGTCCCATAGGCGCGCGATGGCTTTCAGGTGCCTGGCCATCGCCTTGTCACCGCCGGCGGTGTTCTCGATCAGAATCGGCAGGGGGAAGCCGCCGTCCTCGGCTTGCCGGGCGAAGACCTTGCGCCAGTTGTCCACGCCCACCGCCGGGTCGGCGTCCGCGGTTACGTGGCCGCCGTGCACTATCAGCCCCTTCGCACCCAGGGCCGCCGCGCCCGCGGCATGTGCACCGAGCAGTTTACGGCTGGGAATCCGAATCCGATTGTTGGTGGTGGCGACATTCAAGACGTACGGGGCATGGACGTAGATTGTCAGCCCGGAGGATCGCAGCGCTTCGGCATGGGGGTGCGGCTTCGGACTCTTCCAACCCTGCGGATCGGCAAGAAAGATCTGCACGCCGTCAGCACCGGCTTCGCGGGCCTCCTCCACCGGGTCGGCGTCGTCGTCACGGGCGCCGACATGCATACCGAGCATCGTCATGCGGGCCAGGGTAGCGGCGCCTTTCGAACGCCATGCCCACCGCTCGGTCGCCGACCGCTCAGTTCCCGACCGCCGGCGAAACCGTACGCCAGCGCACCTCGTCGAGGCGCCGCTCCAGTACCGCGCCCGTCGAAAACTCCGCAGCGATGTCGGCCAGTTCACCGGCGAGCGGTATTGCCCCGCTCGTCAGGTAACCCTGGACCCTCAGACTGGACCGGAGCGCCTCTGCGTAGTGCGGGAATTCGATATCCAACTCGGCGACGCGCGCCGTGGTGGTCGCACGATGTGAGTTCATTCCCGCGAACGACCGCCCGCAGCCGCAGCCCCCGTCGGGGTCCCGTCGATCTGCCGCACACGCTTCCGCGATCCACACCAACTCACCTTCGACGCAGAAGTTGAAGTCGTTGCTCCGATCGCCCTGTGTTTGCGCGGTGGCCACCAGCAGTTTCATGACGCTCCCAACCTTGACCGACCAACCCTTGGCGGTGCTTGTTCGAACATATGTACCAGGCGGCACTGACAGCCGCGTCCAGAGTCGACGCAACGACCGTCATCAACCGGTGTCGACGACCCGAATCCGGGCCGGGCGGCTCAGCCCTCGGCCTCGGCGATAGAAAGCGCCACGTGCCTGCGGTCGATGCGCTGGGCACCGGGATCGTCCAACGCGAGCGTCAGCGCAGCGTGCAGGATCAGCAACACGTTTCGACGCACGTCGGACGGACTGCTCGCGTAATAGTCGTGGACGGTGACCAGCGCGGCGTTGTCCAGGACGTCACCGACCTCCACCGCGGGCAATCCCTTGGCCTCGAACGCGAGCGCGATCCTCCGGTGCAGGATTGCGGCTATGGCGCCCGCAGACGGGACAGGCGGGACCGAGATGGACCGGGACAGGAACCCGCGCGCCGCCCGGAAGGACGGGTCGCTGAGGTAGCTCGGATGGACGGCGATCACCGCGGCAGCCTGCAGCTCTTCGGACAGCAAACGCGGAATAGTCCCGAAGAATGCGGCCCGGATGGGACCGCTGTCCGGGAGCCAGGTCGTGCTGAGCCAGCGGTCGGTGTCGTCGAGGACCAGCACCGGCGTCAGATCGCGGGATCTGAACAGGTCAAGGATCTGCCGCCCCTGGTCCATGATCTGGTCACTGGTGACGCTCGGTTCCTGTACGGCGGCCTCGAGTTCGTAGGCCAACCGCACCGACACCCCCGCCATCCCCGGCGCGACGCTGAAACCCTTGCCGCGCCTCACCTTCGGCTGAGTCTCACTCACGATGGCGCGAGCTTGCCGGGCCCGCTCCGGCTGGATCAGCTGCACGAGCCGGCTCACCACCTGAACGAGGTGTCGGACGAACGCAACGGCGTCACCGGCGACCGCCGGCCTCTCGACTGCCACCGGAATGGGCAGCGGAACCAGGTCCGCCACGAGAGGATTCAGCGTCGAGGCGATGACGCTGGACTTGCCGGCGCCGCTGGTGCCGACCAGCGTCACCCGCTCCTGACGCCGCAACGCCGCGGCGAGGGCCGCCTCGCAGCCGTGGGTCCCCGTCATCGTGTCGAACGGGACGTGCGTGGCCCAGAGCTCCTGGTGGCGTGGTGATGGGTTGAACGCTCCACCGTTGTGCAACAACTCCAGGTCGGCGCGGCTCATGGTTCGTCCGGCCCGGTGAATTCGGTCGGCGGCACCAGCCGGAACAGCTTGCGGGGACGGCCCCGTCCGGTGTTCTCCTCCCGCATCTGAACCAATCCCCCCTTCTCCAACTCGCCGATCACCTGCACCACCCTGGGCCTGGTCCACCCCAGCTGATCGAGCAACCGCTCCTCCGAAGCGCTGACCCAGCCCAGCCTCTCGAGTTCCTGAGCGAGCATTCGCGCCGGCCTGCTCATCGTTTCCAGTGCCGCCGTCCGCTCCCTCAGTCCCTGGACCGTAGTCAACCCCGTGCCCCCGACAGTCGGCTCCGCCGTCAGTTCCCGAGCCACCTCCAGCAACCGCCGCGGGGTGAGGGATCCCGCCTGGGTGGCGGCGGCGATCAGGGCGTCGGCGGCGGGACCCTGCGGATCGTCGACGCGCCGGCGTAACGCTTCGTCGATCTCCGACCTGGTCAACGGCTCGAGCCGCACCTGGACGTCGAAGAAGACGTCGGCGGGCGGGCGCACAAGCGCCGCGGCCTGCACGGTCGACGCCGTCACGAGCCAGCGAGCGTCGACCTGCCACAACTCGTCGCGCAACGCCCCGAACAGCTCCAGCCCCGCATCGGCGTTCACGTCCTCGACGACGATGACCGTCCTGACCGGTGCATCATCACCGATGGCCGTGATCAGCATGTCCAGTAGATCGGTCGCCGCAGCATCGCCGCCCTCGACGCGATGCGACTGCAATGCGTTGCGGGAAGCCGCGGCCAACACTGCCTCCAGCACGCCGGAGGCGGTCCGCATCGCCGCCGCGCGAATGTACAGGAACCGGAGATCTCCGCCGCCCTGATGCACACGGAACATCAGTGCCCGCACCAGCGATGTCTTGCCGCTACCCGGGTCCCCGACCACGAGACAGTTCAGCCCGGATCGCAATGACCGCTCGATACGCTGCAAGGCATCGGCCCGACCGACGAACAGGCTGTGTTCGGCGGGGTTGTCGAGCAGCGGCCGCCCACTCAGGTTCATGGTCTAACTATACTTACAGTAAGAACTGTTAGGCAACGCCCACCTCGTGATCACTGATCTGGCAGCCCCGCCGGCATCCGGCATGTCGGGTAACCGCGCGTACGCTGGCGCCCGCCCGAGCGCGTTCGGGATGGGTTCCACCGGCAGACGGGAACGGGCATGGCCCACGCAAGGCCGACAACGGGACGACTGACCGCGCGCCGCACGACCTCTATCGCGGCGGCACTGAAGCCCCTACTTGACCACTTGGAGTTCTGCGACGGGGTACGCCAACAAACCGGTGTCAGCGATATGGTCCTCGGTAATCCGCAGGACATGCCCCTCCCCGGTTTCGTGCGCGCCATCACAGAGAACGCCCGGCCGCTGGACAAGGATTGGTTCGCCTACAAACGATCGGGTTCCGAAGCCAGGGAGATTGTCGCGCAGTCGTTGCGCGAATGGCGTGGACTGCCCTTCGACTCCGGTGACATCGCCCTGACCCCCGGTGCTTTCGGGGCGATCGCGACGGCGTTCAGAACAATTCTGGATCCCGGAGACGAGGTCATCTATTCATTGCCGCCGTGGTTCCTCTACGAGCCCATGCTGCTCTCGGTGGACGCCGTGCCGGTCAAGGTCACCGTTACGGCCGACAGTGACCTGGACCTGGCGGCGATCGCCGCAGCGATCGGGCCGCGGACCCGCGCCGTCATCGTCAACACCCCGAACAACCCGACCGGCCGGATCTATCCGCCGAGCACACTGGCTGCGTTGGCCGCGCTGCTGACGGATGCGTCGGAGCGATTCGGCCGGCCGATCTGGCTGCTCTCGGATGAGCCATATTCGCGCCTAATCTTCAGTGATGCGGAATTCCACAGCCCCAGTGAGTTCTACCCGTACACGATGATTTCCTACAGCTACGGAAAGGTCCTGCTCACCCCCGGCGAGCGGGTCGGCTGGCTGGCCCTGTCCCCGTTGGTCCCGGCTCGAGAACATCTGCGGCACGCCATCGATGTGTCACAGATGGCGGCCGGCTGGCTCTTTCCCAACGCGGTCCTGCAGCATGCGCTGCACGATCTCGAAGTGCTGTCCATCGACCTTGCCGACATCGAACGCAAGCGGGATTCCCTGGGCGCCGCCCTGCGCGATGCCGGTTACACCCTGCGCACACCCGAGGGCACCTTTTACCTGTGGGTCAGGTCGCCGGAAAAGGACGACATTGCGTTTGCCTATTCTCTGGCGGAGCAGAAGGTGCTGGTGCTGCCCGGCAGCATCTGCGAGGCGCCCGGGTACTTCCGAATATCCCTGACTGCCACTGACAAAATGATCGACCACGCCGTACCTGTTTTCCGTGCGGCCGCCCACCGATACGCATGACGCTGACCTCAGACTCCCAGAACCAACCTTGCGCCGAAAAACACGACAGCACCAGCTATCAGTGCCGGCGTCATCGATCGCCCGCGGAACGTCAGAACGGCAACCGCAGCGACCGCGGCGAGCGTCGGGATCGCGCCCGCGAGGTCACCTCCGTGGATGGCTCCCATGACGCTGTGCACGACCAAGGCTGCGACCGCACCCATACCTGCATGCCGAAGCACGTGTTGCGTTCGCTCCCCCATGGCCAGGCGCTCACCCCGGATGAGAGGCGCCAACCGCATCGCGTAACTCCCGAGTCCCGCCAGCGCGACGGCCATCCAGGTCAGCATGACCGGCGCCTCATCGCCAGGCCGCCGGCGACGGCTGCCGCCGCCATCGCTGCTGGAATCCCATACCCGGCGGGCCAGGACCACGTCACCACTGCGGTCACAGACCCGGCAGCAATGGCGAAAACCCCGCCGGGCAGGCGCAGATGCGGGGCGACCACAGCGGTGAGGCACAACGGAACAGCCACCGAGAGCGCGGATGTGGATTCCGCGACGGACCCCAACACCGCACCGGCGCTGACCCACAGCAGCCAGCCGAGCGTCAGACAGGTTGCTGCACCGGCATAGTGGGCCCGTCGCTCCCCAAGGCCGCCGGTGGCGCTGCGCTGGCGGACACTGCCGCGCCCAGCAGCAGACCGAACGGCAGATAGCCGAGCGTCAGCGGCAGCATCGCCATTGCTAAGGCGACGCGGCCGCGCGGGCCTGCTGCGTCGCAGCAGCTCGTGATGGCGCTACACGTCAACGACCGCCGGCGCCACCGGCTGCCAGCTGCGGCAGCGTCGGGCGTCCAGCGGCTGACCCGCTGCTTCGAAGAGCGTCGCCGCGTCATTCCGCAGTGTTCCGGCGTTGGCCAGGTCGCCCTCGGCCGCTGCCAGATGCGCACGCACTTCCAGCAGAGAAGCCTGCCAGGAGGTGCCCTCCCACAGCCCGGCTGATCGCTCCGCTGCTCGGAGATGACGACGGGCGTCCTCGACGGCACCTGCGTCGGCGCAGGCCCGGGCCGCCGGCACTTCCAACGTGACGGAGCAGAACGGACAGAAGTCGTTCACACCCAGGGCGGCCTCCGCCCGTTCGACGACCGCGGCGGCGGTAATCGGATCCGTGGCCGCGGTAATCATCGTGCCGTAGATCCGCGGCAGGACATGCTTTGCCAGGCTGGAGAACCTGCCCAGTGGCAGCGCTCGGGTCAGTAACCGATTTGCCTCCGCGCGATCGCCCTGCTCCAGCCTGACCTCTGCCAGGCGTTGCCGGCTGACCGCCTCCCCGGCGGTGGATCCGATATCCCTGTGCAGGTCGACAGACTCGAGCAGTTCCTGCTCCGCCAGCTCCACATCACCCATCAATAGGGCACTCTCGCCGCGGAGTGCGGTCGCGAAGGCAACAGCGCGCAGTACCCCGGATCGCTGTGCGATGTCCCGCAGCGAGGCGGCCAGGTGCAGCACTTCGTCGTACGGAGTCGGTCCGTACAGCAAGTACTCGGCCAAACAGAGATACGAGTCGAAGATTCGTGTGGTCTGCGCCGGTCGCACCGCGCCCGCGCGGAGCGCGAAGCGCAACTGCTGGAACCACTGACCCCTGGTGTGCGCGACAAGACCTTCCAGTCCGATGATGTCGAACCTCTGCCAATCACCGGGGGCATCCAGTGCGACTCGCCTGCGCGCCTCGGTTGCCGCCGCCTCGGCGGACGACAGATCGCCTTGGAACAGGGCGAGATTTCCCTTCGCCAGGAGCAGGTCGACGTCGTCGGCAGTGCCGGCCGGCTCGAGTCCGTCCAGCGCCACGGCAGCCGTCTCGAGGTCACCGGCGAACGTGGCGGCCCGCGCCAGCCGGGCTCGCAGCCGCGCCTTCGACGCCCGATCCGGAGCCACCGCAAGGGCCGCCCGGTAGGCATCGACGGCGCCCGCATCCGCGCACGCCATCAGCAGATCCGCCCGCATCGCCAGCACGGTGGGCCGATCCGATCCGTGGGCGGGCAGCTGGATCGCGGCCAGTGTTTCCAGTGCCTCGCGGTAGGCGCCCAGCGCCGCCGACGTTTCGGCGGTCCGAATCAGCCACGGCACGGCCGCGCCCCGGTCGCCGGCCTCCACGAGATGGTGGCCGATGCGGGCGGGCGAAGCGTCGAGGTCCATGAGGGCGGCGGCCGCGCGGCGGTGCAGCGCGCGCCGGTCCGAACCGATCAGACCGTCGAGCACGGCGTCCCGTACCAGGGCGTGGCGAAACTCGTAGCCCGTCGACGTTCGCCGCAGCAGACGCTGTGACTCCGAAATGTCGAGCACCACATACGATTGTTCGTCCGACAAGCCACTGACCGCGACGAATTCATCGGTGTCGAAGGTCTTTCCGAGCACCGCTGCGGACGCAAGAGAACGAACGGTGGCCGGCGGCAGGGCGGACAGCAACAGCTGCTTCGCGGAAATGGCGACGCCATCGGATCCGGACCGCGCCATTTCGACGACGAAGAACGGCACGCCCCCCGACGCATGCCAGATGGATTCGATCATCGGTTCGTCGGCGCCCGGCGAGAGTTGCCGAACCAAAGTCGAGACGTCAGGCCGCGACAGCGGTTCCAGGTCGAGCGCGACCGCCCGAGCCCGCGCCAGCAGCGACTGTCGCAGGTCGGCCAGCACGGCTGATCCGCCAGGACGATGGGTCATCACCACCAGGATTTTCTCCGTGGCGGTGCTGCGGGCAAGATAGTGCAGCAGACGCAGACTGGCATCATCTGCGATGTGCCCGTCGTCAACGGCCAGCACCGCCCCCGACCCGGCCGCCGCCAGACGGAGCAGTTCGGCCGCGGCGACGAACAGTCGCTGGTGACCGACCTCAGAGCTCCGCCGGCTCGGCCGTCCGGCCAGACCCGCCTCGATCTCCTCGCGGAGCGCATCATCCAGACCGTCCAGCAGCGTCGGGTGCTGGCGGCTGAGGTCGGCCAGCGCCTCGAGCACGGGAGCGTACGGCCATGCTCCCTCGATCTGCGCTGCCGTCCCGGTGCCGACCCGCATCCCGCGGTCGTCCGCGACTGCTTCCAGCCACGCCAGCAGAGAGGTCTTCCCGGTACCCGCTTGGCCGCGGAGGAACAACGTCCGCCCGTTGCCGCCGCAGACGACGTCGAGCGTCCGGTTGATGTGCTCCCGGACCAGGTCCCGCCCGACCAGCACTGTGTCCTCGATGGCGCCCGCGGACGTCGAGATGCCCGCCCGTGAGGTAGGACTCCCGCTGACGGGTCCCACCGTTCCGGATGCGGTCGGTGGCGTGGCGGTGCGGCCCGCCGCCTCGAGGCGGGCACGAATCTCGATCGCGGCGCGGCTGGGTCCGACGCCGAGTTCCCGTCGCAGGGCCCGCTCGAATCTCTCGTACTGCCGAAGGGCACCGCCCCGATCACCGCCGCGGGCCAGGGCCGTGATCAACCGGAGTTGCGCCTGCTCATCAGTGGGATCGACGTCGACGAGTCTTTCCCACCGGCCGGCCAGGCGCAGCACATCCGCAAACTTTGTTCGGAGCCGATCCCGGATATCCTCTACCCACGTTTCGTAGGGGTCCTGGGGTAGGAAGTCACCCGCATAGAGATCCGCCGCACGGGCCGCCAGAGTCGGGTCCCGGGTCGAAAGTGCTCTGCTTGCAACAGTTTCGAAGTCGACGGCGTCGATGTGCGGGTCCGCGCGGGCGAACAGCGAGACCATGTCACCGGCCAGCACGACCGATCCCGGGTCGCCCAGCGCACGGCGGGCGTAGTGCGCCGCCTTGTGCAGTCGCGGGGCCGCGTCCTCGACACTGATATCCGGCCACAGCCGCTCCATCAGTTGCTCTCGATGCATCCGGCGATTCGGCGCGGTGGCCAGCACCTTGACCACAGATGCGGCAGGACGCCGGCGCCACAACGTAGGGTCGACCACGCTGCCGCCGACTGTTACGACGAATCCACCCAACAGGGTGATGGCCACTTCCATGGCGCAGCAGACCTCCCGGTCGGCATCCTATTGCTGTGCGCCTATCCGAGACAGCTTCGGTGCGCTCTGGCTGGGGGCGGTTGCCCGTCCGCGCGCCCGTCACGCCACCGGTTGCAGACCTGCCAGGGCCTCCACTTCGACGGTCATCGCCGACGACATCTGCCGCAGCAGGACCCGGATCCTGTCCAAATCCCAGGTGTAGCCTGCGATCTCGTCTACCACACCCATCATCGGCATGGACAGCCGGTCGCGTTCGGCCTGGTATCCGGTCAGCGCACCACACCGCTCGGAATGCGACGTCCCGGATGCCAGCACGGCACGAGCAAGTAGTTCGGCGTCCCGCAGGGCAGCCGTCATACCGTGGGCACTGATCGGATCGAGCCAATGCCCGGCATCGCCGACGAGCGCCCAGCCATCACCGGCGGCCGACCGCAGGAAGCCTGGCGGAAGTCCGCGGACGTGCCGGATCGGCCCGACGCCGACTGCGGACGCCAGGTGTTCCCCCAGGCCCGCAGCGCCGGCCAGTTGACGAAAGGCGGTGGCCGGAGTTCCGGAACCGATGGTCGCTGCGATCGCGGCGGGCGGCCCGCCGATGAAAACGCAGGTCAGTTCGTCGTTCGTAGGAATGGTTCCCGCGGTCAAATGGGGATGGTAGAACCATTCGCAACCGTCGGAGGGGAAGTTGGACCAGTACCCGTACAAGACTGAGCTGGCATGAAAGCCACTGCGCAGCAACGGTGACTGGGCCAGGTCCGCAACGGTGGACCGAGCGCCGTCCGCACCGATGACGATCCCGGCCCGCTCACTGCGTCCGCCGGAACGGCGATCGGTCAGGACGACTCCCACCACGTCGCCGTTCTCCCCCCGCACCAGGTCCTTGACTGTCACCCCAAATCGGAAGCTGACCCCGGCCGCCGCGGCGGTACTGACCAGCATCGCATCGAGCACCGTCCTGCGGGGTGCATAGAGGGCGTCCACGCCGGCCGCCGGCTTGATGGAAACAGCGGACGATTCTGTGCCGTAATGGAAGACGTTTCGACGGATCGGCGGCGTACCCGCCGCCTCCAGCTCCGCCAACAGCCCCCACCGGGCAAGTTGTGCGACGCCGCCCCGCATCAACGCATGGGTCGACAGGGTGTCACTGCCGCGACGGGTGCGATCCACGCACAACACCCGTGCACCGGCGCGGGCGAGCAGCATCGCCGTCGCCGCGCCGGCCACCCTGGCTCCGACGACGATCGCATCGAACGATCCACTCATGATGCCCTCCTGGATGTTCCGGTTCGGCGGAGAATCTCTCTGCGCAAGTGGTCGACGACCACCGCCGCGTCGTACCGGACCCCGTCGAGAGACGACGAGCTGCGCCGGGTCTGGCAGTACTGACCGACGACCATCAGCCCGCGAGCCGGTGTTCGCCCCGCTGTCTGCACGATTTCGCCTGCCGCGTCGAGCACCGGAACGTGCAGCCATGGATAGCGCCGCCGGTAGCCGGTCGCCCAGATCACCGAGCGGATGCCTGCGGCTGGGAGATCGACAGATGAGGCAAACTGGGCGCGGACGCCGGTCGATCCGCGCGGCCGGTGCGCTGCGCCGACCTCCTGGTTCGGACTGGTGATGGCAGCGTGGTCGTCGACCCGTTGCAGCAGCGCGGCAAGCCGCATATCGGCCGCCGCGGTCGTCGCCGGCAGATCGTCGGCCACCGCGATGGAGCCAGCATCGACACCGATAACCCTGCCGGCAAGCCGGATTCCGCGTTCGACCAGGGAGGGTAGGTCGATCTCCCTGCTCTCATCGCTGCCGACGATCTGCAGCGAAGGGGTCGCGGGCCGGTCATGCCCATGCTGCTCGGATACCCGGTCCAGCACTCCCATGGAATCGAGCCACCAGTAGATGTCCCTTCCCCGGTACCGGCGCGGCAGCCGGGTATGTCGGCCGACAGCCAACACGACATCTTTTCCCGCGCCTGCCAACTCATCGGCCAGTTGCGCTCCGGTCGCAGAGGCTCCAACGACAAGCACGCCGCCGTCAGGGACGTCAGCCGGGTTTCGGTACCGATCTGCCGTCAGCTGGTGAATGGACGGATGCAATCTGCCACCGGCCCGCGGCACGGACGACTGATCACAGAAGCCGGTGGCGAGAACGACCGCGTCCGCCGACCATTCACCGGCATCGCTGGCGACCCAGTAGCGGCCGTGCCGACGGTCAACGGCGTGCACTGCGGCGCCGTTGACCACCGGGGCATCGAACGACTTGGCGTAGGACTGCAGGTAGCCGGCAACCTCTCGGGCGCTCATGAACCCGTTGGGATCGCCGCCCCGATAACTCCAGCCCGGCAGCCGGGTCATCCAGTTGGGGCTGAGCAGCCTGAGCGAGTCCCAGCGCTGGGAGACCCAGCGCTCCCCCGTCCGCCCACGCTCCAGGACGACGTGGTCCACTTCCGCCGCCGTCAGCAGGTTGCTGACGGCGAGCCCGGCCTGACCGGCGCCGATGACGAGAACGTCGGTACGCATGAGGGTCTCCCTTGATGTGCCGGCCGGACCGGGGCAGCCGCCGACCGTCGGCGGCGCGGGAAGGGCTCAGACTGCTGACGGTGTCGTCACATCGATGACGACATCCGTGCCGTTGACCAGTGCGTCGTAGACCGCGGACCTCGAGCGCGACCGCTCGACCAGCGTCCGCAGCTGCTCTGCCGACGCGTCGCCCTCGACAACGAAACTGACCCTGATCTGCCGGTAACCGTTGCGGACCGAATCCGACAGGCCCAGCGTGCCCCGCAGGTCGATGTCGCCCTCCACGGTGGAACGCACCCGGTCCAGCTGGATGCCGCGGACGGAAGCAATACTGACTATTCCGGCGGTCAGGCAGGAAGCGATCGCGTGCAACAGCATCTCCCCCGCAGAGGCCCCGTTGTTGCTTCCGACGAGCACCGCCGGATGATCGGCGTCAAAGGTGAACGCTGCCGTTCGGCTGACGTCCTCCTGTCCGGCCCCGTAGAAACCCTGGATGGTGGAACGGTTGTGGGTTCCACTGATCCACTCGTTACTTGCGCGGAACTGGAATTGTGCGATCTCCGGCTGACCCTTGACGGCGTCGAGGGTGGCGAAGAGCGTCGGAACGTCGACGCCGTTCATCGCGGGGCGGTCTGCGTGCTGGTCATGGTGGTACTCCTTCGGGTTGGTGGGCCATGACGACACCGAGGACGCTAGGGAGCCGACCTTCCGGCGACCTTCCCCGATCGCGTCACCCCGCCGATCGGGAAACCGTCGCGAGGGAAGATCCGGGGAAGGTCCCCTGTCTACGGTTCGGTTTCATGAACAACGCACGCGAGGCGCGACAAATCATCACCACAACGACAGTCGGTACGCTGCTGGGCATCTGGGCCCACCCGGATGACGAGGCGTATCTGATGGCCGGTCTGATGGCGGCCACTATCGCTGCCGGACAACGGGTTGTGGTCGCAACAGCAACGAAGGGCGAGGCCGGAACGGGCGACCCCGGCCGGTGGCCACCCGAGCTTCTGGCCGCGGAGCGCGAGGCGGAGACCCGCGCCAGCATGGCCGCCGTCGGCGTCACCGACCACCGGTGGCTCGGCCATCGGGACGGATCGCTGCACCTGGTGCCGCCGCAGCGCGGTATCGAACAGGTCGCGTCCCTCATCGACGAGGTCCGACCGGACACCATCGTGACCTTCGGTCCGGACGGGATGACCGGGCACACCGACCATCGGACGGTGTCCGGCTGGGTGACCTCGGCCTGGACGGCGATGGGTCGACCGAGCCGGTTGTGGTACGCCACCCTGACCCCCGATTTTCACCGGGAATGGGGTGCACTGAACGAGGAAATGGGCCTGTGGTTCGAGGGATCGACCCCGCCATCGGACCCCGCCGACGAGCTCGCCTACGCGCTCGGACTCGATGGCGACCTGCTCGACAGGAAATTTGCGGCGCTCACGGCCCACCGCTCGCAGACCGGCGACCTCATCGCAGCGGTCGGCCCGCAGCGATATCGAACCTGGTGGTCCACGGAGTTCTTCGTGGATGCCGGCCGCAAGCGGGATCGCCGCGATCACCAGTAGACTGCTCAATGCTGTGGTCTCGGGATCTGCCCGGGCCCGGCAGCGTCTTCTCGCGCACCGACTTCAACTTCAGGGCCCCGGTTCGGTTGGGCGTTGAGCCAGCAACAGCCCCTCATTGCCAGACATGCGCGGAGCGCGCAATACCCCGCAGACTTCCCGGGGAGTCCGTCGGGCATCGGCCGTTTCGATCACCCGATCGTTGGACCTCCCGGCGGGGGATGGTCGCCCAGCGTGGGACGTGTGATCTCGAAAGAAGGGACCTACGGCACTGTCGGCCTGCCCTCGCGCCTGATGACATGGAGATGCTGGGAACCCCAGGAGGAGTCATGCGCACGTACGTCATCACAGGGGCGGCGCACTGCATTGGGCTGGCCACCGCTCGACTGCTCGCCGACCAGGGACACACCGTGCTGGGCGTCGACCTGCACGATGCCGACATCACGACCGACATCACCGCCGACCTCGCCTCGCCGGCCGGACCCCTGGCGCTCGTCGATGAGGTCACCCGACGCAGCGGCGGCCAATTCGACGCGATCACGCGGGTGAATTTTTAGCTGACAGGAGGTCGCACCATGAAGGCACAGTCAGGCGACTGGCTCATCGTCCACAGCCATACCGACGGAGGGCACGTCCGAAAGGCCGAAATCCTCGGCACGAAGTCCGAAGGACAACCGCCGTACACCGTCCGGTGGCTCGACGAGGACAAGGAGTCCGTCGTCTTCCCCGGACCGGATGCGCAGGTGGTGGCCGCAACCGACCAGGCAGAGTTTGACCGCCTGCAGTCCGAACGGATCGGCCGAGTTCAGGCGGACCTCGGAAATCAGCACCGTCACGGGTTATAGCAATGGTGCTGCGGCTTGCACCTGCAAGGGGGCCGGCCGCGACGCCGACAACAACACCAGCAGATGAGTCCGGTGACACGACATCGCACACAGCCGCAGGGCGTTGCCGCGCTCGGGCTGACGAACCCGCCGTACGTGCTCCTGCGCGAAACCCACATCGGCGCGGTCCTCCTGATGGGGGATTGCGCCTACAAGTTCAAAAAGCCGGTCGACGTCGGGTTCCTCGACTTCCGAGATCGTGACAGGCGCGAGGCCTTCTGTCAGCGCGAGGTGGAGCTCAACCGTCAATTCGCCCCGGATGTCTACCTCGGCGTCGGGATGCTCTCGACCCCCGGGGAGGCACGCGCCGAACCGGCGGTCGTCATGCGTCGGATGCCCGACGACCGCCGTCTGAGCACCCTGATTGCAGCCGGCGCCGATCTCGGGTCCACCGTGCTCCGGCTTGCCCGCCTGATGGCAACCTTCCATGGGGCGGCGCGGCGTTCACCCGTCATTTCAGCCGAAGGTTCCAGAGACGCCATCCGCGGTCGCTGGTCGGCCACCTTCGAGCAGGTCGCGCCGTTCGTGGGAACAGTGTTCGATTCTGCGCAATTTGGTGAAATCCGTAGGCGGGTCGTTACTTTCCTGGCCGGCAGATCGGCGATGTTCGATCGCCGTCTCGCGGACGGACGCATTGTCGACGGTCACGGCGACCTCATCTGTGACGATATTTTCTGTTTGGACGACGGCCCACGTGTTCTGGACTGTCTTGAATTCGACGACCGCTTGCGATACATCGACGGGCTGGACGACATCGCCTTTCTCGCAATGGATATGGAAAAGCTCGGCGCTGCTGGACCAGCCGCGTTGCTGCTGCGGCGGTACGCTGATTTCGCTGGCGACCCGGCTCCGCCGCCACTTCGTCATCATTACGTCGCCTACCGGGCGTTCGTGCGGGCCAAGGTCGACTGCCTCAGGTTCGCGCAGGGAGATGCCGGTGCAGCCGCCGATGCCCGCGAATATGCCGACCTCAGTCTGCGGCATCTTCGTGCCGGTTCGGTGAGGATCCTGCTGATCGGTGGGCTGCCCGGTACGGGAAAGTCAACCATTGCGGGGGCTGTTGCCGACGAAATCGGCGCCGTCCTGCTCAGCAGCGATCGCATCCGTAAAGAACTGAGCGGATTGCCGCCGATGCGGCCGGCCGCAGAGGCGTATCGACGCGGTCTGTACGACACCGAGCACACTTCGCGCACCTACAGCGAGATCCTCCGTCGGGCAGCCGCACTCATCGACCGCGGGGAGTCGGTGGTGATTGATGCGTCCTGGTCCGACCCTGTGTGGCGCGGCGAAGCGGCGACCCGTGCCGGGTCGGGCCACGCAGAACTGCTGCAGGTCCGGTGCTGGGCGCCGCCTGCCGTCCGTCAGCAGCGGATCCGCGGCCGCGTTCCGGGTCCGTCCGACGCAAATTCGCAGATCGCCGATCGGATGGAGCATGACGTGCTGCCTTGGCCCGAGGCGCTGGTATTGCGCACGGACGACACCGTCGAAGAAGCCGTGGCACGTCTGCTGGATGAGCTGCACATCGATCCGTAAAGGAGGCGATCATGAGCGCCTTGATGGTGCGATGCCTACGCCCGGCAGCCCGAGCGCCACCAATCGAGTAATGCGCAATGGCGGCTGCGGGACTACGATGAGAGCACCGGGCCGCCCCGGACTTCGGCGAACACCGGCGAGACGTGTTGGCGCACGGCGCGATTCATGAAATGCGCGGCATCAAACCCGGACGGTTCCGAATTCTGCTGTGCATGACTGTTCATTCTTCCGCCAGCAGTAATGCACCCGTTCGGCCAGTGGACGCGGTGGTTTCACGGGTCTGCAAGTCAGCAGGCACCCGGTATAAGCCCGGATTGTCCTCTTCATTGCCGACCTTCGGGGAATTAAGCGAAGGAGTTGAACCAATGCCGGACCACAGCATCATTGGGAGTATCGGTACCGCCGGGCAGGACCCGGACGGGTTTCGTTACCCCTGGATCGAGTTCGTGACCGATGACAGCGGGTTGGGGACCACCCAGATCTCGAAGGGTCGAACGCTGGGCGCGGTGGTGGAAACGGATCGGACGCTGCACCCCGGGGACAAGGTCACCTTCCGCTGCCATGGCGGTGACCCCTACGGCCGAGTTCTACGTTGGTGGGTCCATCCGTCCGGCAGCGACCGATTGCCGGACGTCACTGGTGACGAGGTCGAACTGAGCTGGGTGGTGGACCCTGTTTCCGTCGGCCGCAAGGTGTACGTGGGCATCGGAATGGCCGCGGACAGCAGATACCACCGTGAGGGAGCCCTGTACGACCAGGGTTACGACGGGTGGATCGTCTTCTACTACCGCGTGCTGCCGTCGGTGATGGACGCGGATCACCCGTCAGCGGTCCCGTCGGCCCATCGCCCGTACGGCTGGGACGAGTGGGAGGAATCCTGGCAGCGATTCGTCTCCCGATCCATCGGCTGGTACCGCGAAAGCTGAAATCGGTCCGACGATCATTCCTGTCGGAGGCACCCCGTGATTTCCCCCGGCCCGAGGTGTTGGCGCCACCCCTCCTCCGGTTCGCCAGCAGGTACATCGCCAGCGTTCTGTGTCAGGTGACGACAGCGCCGGGACGACGTCATCCGCTGTTGCCTTTGATCTTTCCCCCGCTTCCCGGGGGTGGCCCCGAGCCGCCCCCGGGAAGCCACACAGTGCGGGAGCCGACTGAGCCCGTGACGGCCTGAGGGACCGGGGGTCTGGGGTCTGGGGGTAGCAGGACCATTGCCCGTCGCCGGCACCCGGCGGGGGGCCTTATGGTGAAGTCAGCGCAGCTCTTGCGCCTCTTGGAGAAGGTGACCGCCATGCCCGGCCACTCGGCCGCCCCGAATGTCGTGGCGTCCGAAATACTGGATTCGATCGGTCAGTCGGTGATCGCCACCGATCTGAACGGTGTTGTCTTCTATTGGAACGCGGCGGCGCAGGAAATGTACGGGTGGACGCCCGCCGAAGCCATCGGGCGGAACATTGCGTCCTTGACCGTTCCTGAAATGGCACAGGATGTCGCGGCGGGCATCCTCGCGGCGGTGGCTCGCGGGGAGCCGTGGTCGGGAGGCTTCCCGGTCCGGTGCAAGGACGGCCGCCGCTTCCCGGCGTTGGTCACCGACGCGGGCATTTTCACCAACGGACGGCTCGTCGGCATCGTCGGGACCTCGACGAATCTGGGCGCGGCATTGCGTCCGCTTTTGGAGCGCTCGACTGATGCCTCACTTGTGCTGCGCTCCGATGCAGTGATCACCTACGCCAGCCCCGCGGTTCGGCAGCTCTTCGGCTGGCAGGAGGACACACTGACCGGTCGATCGATGGTGCCGCTCATCCATCCGGAAGATCGGCCGGTCCTCGGTCGATTCCTGGAGAGGGTGCTGTCGGAGCCGGGCGCCCAGCCGCCGGTGGAGTTGCGGGTGCAGCTCGGTGATGAGTGGGTGTGGGCCGAGGGAGCATTCACCAATCTTCTCGATGACCCGGTTGTCAGGGGACTCGTCTGCAATCTGCGCAGAAGCATCCGCCACACCGCCGACCAGGAGGCTCAGACCCGCATCTCGCAGCTGGAGCACGCCCTGGAATCCCGGTTGATCATCGAACTCGCGAAGGGCTACCTGGCTGGTAGGGACGGTGTTGCGCCGGAAACTGCTTTTGAGCGGTTGCGGGACTTTTCCCGCAACCACCACCTCGCCATTCGGGACGTCGCCCGGCGCGTGGTCGACGGCGACCTCCTCCAGCAGGCGGAGTGAATTTGCGTCCCCGTGGGGCTTCGCTAGTGCTGGCCGGTGGTGACGCCGGCGTCTTCGGTGGTGGCGAAACGGGGAACTGCTGCTGGACCGGAGGTGTGACATGCCGAAGACGACGAAAGACGGCACGGCGAAGGACGACGAGATGCCCAGCACATTGCGACGCTCCGGCGCCAAGGCGAAGCAGACGTTCGCGAAGACCTACGACTCCGCGATCGAGGAGTACGACGACGAGCGGCGGTGTCGACGCCAACGCGACCAAAAAGCATCTCTACGAATTGGCGACGCGGTCGGCATTCCCGGGCGCTCCGGCATGAGCAAGGAAGAACTCGTTCATGCCTTGCAGAAGGCGAATGACAGGGAGTCGGCGCGCGCACGGAGGAAGTGAACTCGGCGGGGTATGTGGCGTCCAGGCGTTTTCTTACACCTGCCTTCGTGGCGTGTGACGGTACCGGCTCATCACGACGTCGCGGGATGGGTGGTTGACCTCCTTGCGGGTGGACCGCCGCCCGAGCTGCTGGTTCTGCGCAACGCATTTCATCCCCGGTTCCGAAACGAGAAAGCCGAACGGCGGCCACCGAGACGCCTGATCACGTGCCGGTCGTCCACGGCCTGACGGTGCAGCCACCGGGCATCGTCCGGCGGTGGCTAGGCGGACGGTCGCAACGTCGGGCGCCGCCAGAGGTCTACGTTTCCCGGGACGCAGTGACGTGAACGTGTGGGTGGATCATCCACCCATCGACTCCTGCGCACTGCCGAAGGCCCTTGCGGGCCAGCCGAAGCCTTGATCGCTCTCACTCAAGGTGGAGGCCGTCCTCCGGCACTGCCGCAGCGTCGTCCCTCAACCGGAGGTCACCGGTCGCAGCGGTTCCAGATCTGGATTCTGATCGCACCCACGCTTGATTTCCGTCAGATCCGGGCCTGTCATGCTTTTGCTCATTCACCGCAAGCCGCAGTCGTTCTCCTCCGCATTTCCGACCCGTTGCGCGCCAGGTAATCCAACTGCGTTCAATGCAGACCTCACTGGCCAACACGAGCGAGTTCTTCTGCCCGCCCGGCTTGGACGAACCCCACCACGTGGTCCGCAGTCTCCTCCATGTCGTTGAATCGCTACGACAACCGTGCATGACCCCGAATAGCCCTCCGACGGTCAGTACGAGCCGCCGACCCCTGCAACGGGCGATCTCCCCAGTCTGCGACGGATCAGATCAGGCGGCTACGCAGATCGGAGATATCAGCGGCCGGGAAGCCGCCCCTGGTAGGTAGTCAACGGGGTCGAGCCCCGCCAGCAGCGTCAACAGTTGACCCCTTGTCTCCGCACTCCACTCGGCCAGCCGCTCGGGCGACCTGGGCGTCTCCTGCGGGCTCTCGATGCCCAGGAAGTAGTCATTCGCTGCCCCGCACCGACAGCTCGTGATCGGCAGCGACGCGTTCAGGCCTGCTCGACGACATCACCGGATCACATCAGGCGCGATGGGATCACGCTGCCATCTACGACGATCTGGACGTGTGACCAGCGAGGCCGGCGGGGGTCAGTGCTTCATCACCGCGATCATGTCGCGGACGCGCGCGGTCGGCAGGTAGGCGCGGGTGATGGCGAACCCGATCCGCGGGAGGTCGGCCTCGTCCCGGAACGCCATGTACATCGGTGACAGCCTGGGTTGGAACTTGCTCTTGAATGCGTGCAGGGACCGGAATCCGTACACCGGCTCCAGGCTCTCGCCCAACGTGTCCAAAAACTTCTCCACCACGGTTTCACCGGCCGGGTCGACATCGGACTTGGCCAGTGGTGCACCGGACAGCGATACGTACTGTGCGCCCTGGTCCTTGAAGTACAGGCACGACGAGGCGATGAGGAACTCCATGGTCGCACGGAATCCGCCGTCCGCCCGTCGCATGAGATCCAGTGTCCACCCAGCGATCTCGCCGTTTCCGCCGTACACGGGCATCCACGATGTGAGGCCGTGCAGCGTGCCGTCGGACCCGAGTGCGAGCCCGACCTTCACCTCGGGGTCCAGGGCCTCGGTGACGCCGCCGAGGGTGAAACCCATTTCTGGTAACTCCTTGTCCCCCAACCATTGTTGCGACAGATTTTCCACCTGCCGGACCAACGCCCAGGACTCGTCGGCGAGGGTCACCATCCGGAATGTCACGCCCTCCTTGGGCGCCTTGTTCAGTGCCGTGCGGATGTCCTGCCACTTCTTACCCTTGAAGGCGAGTTCGGGGAGGTCGATGATGTTGTCCTCGGCAACCTGCACGCTGTCCCAGCCGATCGCATCCGTCACCTGCGTGGTCACGGTGGTGCAGGAAAAGAAGTACGGCACGAGGCCGGCTCCGTCACACAGCTGCACGAAACTCTTGATGGTCGAATCAGCGGACCCGGGGGGGCCGACCGGGTCGCCGAGTGCGACGGCAACACCGGCGTGCTTGCGGAACGCGATGTAGCTCTGGCCGTCCTCGGTGATCATGTGCCTGTTCTCTGGCCAGGTCGTCATCCAGGAGATGGTGCTACCGCCCCACTGCCGCAGAAGTTGCTTGGCCGTATCTGCTTGCGAAGTGCCCGACGCCATCCTTCGCTTGCTCCTGCGGGGCACCCGGAAGGCGCTGCGACCAAGGATCAACACCACCAGGAAAGAGATATACAGGGTCCCGCTCGCGATGATCTGCGGAAGTCCGTCGATGGTGGCGTCGGCGTCCGGGAAGAACGCGAGAATGACCAGCAATACCGCTACGAGCGCCACGGCCAGTCCCGGTATCGCAGCCACGACGACCGCGACCCACCACGCCCAGCGATAGCCCTTGCGCAGACCGTTGGCGATCAACAGCGAAATCGCGAGGTTCAGGATGAGCCCGTACCACGCTTCGGGTGCGTCATCGGGCACGCCGAACGGGGTCAGCCGGCCCGGCACGAAATTCGCGGCCACCTGCACGGCCGCGATCAGCAGGACCCCGACGAAGGCCAGCAGCCGTAACTCGTGTCGGGTCGGTAGCGCTCTCGCTCGCAGAGCCCGGGGACCGGCGAGCCGCGTCGAGAACGGCATACTCAAGCCGACGGCGACCAGATGCTCTGCGTCGGCCATCTGACCGATGAATACGATCGAGAACAGCACGTAGGCCCAGATCGCCAGGCGCAGGCGCAACCGCCACGGCGGCTTCACCATCGCAGTGGCAACGCTCAACGCGGCCAGCATCCCGGCCGAGAATCCGACGTCGGTTTCCGTCGCCCGTGCTGCCGCCCATTCCCAGCCGGAACTCCGGAAAATCAGGAAGACCAAAGCGGTGACGAGGACTGCGACGAACTGATATGTCACGGCGATGATGACAGTTCGGCGGGTGCCCAGCATCCACTCGGAGAAACCTGTGAGGAGAGCAAAAGCCCCGGCAACGAAAATGTAGTAGACGGGATTCAGCGCGAAGAAGTTGCCCCAGAGGAGGGTGAGCCAACGTCCGTCCTCGAATGCCGGCAAACCGTAAGCGACGTCCGCGTACCACGACTTGTCTTCGATCGACGACCACAGGGTGCCCAGTACAACCGATAAGACGAGGGTCGTCACGACGTAAATGGTGGTGAACGGCAGCCGCTTGAGAAGCGACAGGAGCATCGGGCCGTCCCGCGGTTCCACCGGCGATCCCGGCGCCGGGTCGCCGTTCTCCGGTCGCGGCTCCGGTGATGCGGCGGCAGTGGACTGCTGATCGACCTCGGTCAAGGTTGGCTCCCCATGTGCGGTCCGCGGCCGTGCCGTCGGCCGGCGAGTCTTGCTCGATTCGTGCGATCTACGCGACGAGGTCGATCCTATGACGAGCCCGGTACACAAAAGCATCAACCGGACGGGATCATGACGGCGGCAACGCGACCGGTGGGTCAGCGTTTGACCCACCGTCGCCGCTGCGCATCCAGGTACCTCGCCGCGCGGCGCTGTCCACCGCGTTCGGCGATCACCGACTGCAGCGAGTCCATCGCATCTCCCAGCGCGGCCGCGTCGCAGTCCCAACCCCGGCGCTCGCATTCGTCGAACCAGTCGATCGGCGAGGAATGACCACGCTGCCCATTGCACCGCCGGCACGCCGCAACCTCGTTCTCGATCCACGACGGACCGCCTTTGACGCGGGGGACGAGATGGTCGGTCGTCGCCGGCACAAGTCGACCGAAGCCGCGCCACACCACACGCACCGGTCACCGTCCCGGCTCACAATGGCTGCCAACCGTTCCGCTCGATCCGGCTGTCGCCGGATCGGATCGTGGCTCACCCGACCATGGTGCCGTACGGCAACCCGGACCTTGTTGTGCACGGCAACGGTCCACTCGACGCGGTGCGATTCGCCGCGAGCCACCACATAGTGCGCCGCGCGCTTGATGTGCTGTTCGTAGACGGCCTTGTCGGTCGGTCCGACGGTGCTCGCCATCAAGATCGGGTACGCGACCTCGTCGTGCTGCATGCCGAACGAGTCGGGGTCAGTCTTGTTGTTGATCAGGCTGTTGCGCGGCGACGAGCCATCCGGCTGTTGCTGGCGCTCGAACAGGAAACGCACCGTCGCCTTCGCGGTGTTGACAACGCCGGAAGACAGCAGACCGGTGATCGCCTCGTACAGATCCCGAGCAAAACCGCACGGTACGAACCGAAACAGGTGAAGGTCGGGTCATCGGCGGCCACGGCCTGACCCGACGGACTCGCCAGCGACGCCACGATGGCGCCGGGGAAGGTCTTGTCCTCGCTGGCCTGGAGCGCGTTCGCGGACAGGTAGTAGGTCGCGGCGAGACGCTTGCGTTCTGCCTTCCAGACCCCGGACGCAGTGGCTCGGCACCTCCGAACCAGCCGGCGGACGCCTTGTTGGTCGATACTGTTTGACGTGTTGATCCGTGAGAACTTCCGCGAGTACCTCGACCACCTACTGCATGACGGCTACTCCGTGCGGCACGACCAGCACGGCTCCGACCCGGACCTGATCGACCCGGGCGGCAACCCCATCCAGACCTGGCGCGAGAGCTACCCCTACCCGGAGCGACTGAACCGGGAAATCTATGAGGCGCAGAAGTACGAGCTGCAGATCGAGCTGCTCAAGTTCCAGTACTGGGCGCAGGACACCGGGACCAAGCATGTGGTCCTCTTCGAGGGGCGTGACGCCGCCGGTAAGGGCGGCACCATCAAGCGGTTCATGGAGCATCTCAACCCCCGGGCCGCTCGGGTGGTCGCCCTGAACAAGCCGACCGAGACCGAGCTCGGCCAGTGGTACTTCCATCGTTACATCCAGCACCTGCCGACGGCCGGGGAGATCGTGTTGTTCGACCGGTCCTGGTACAACCGGGCCGGTGTCGAGCGGGTCATGGGTTTCTGCTCGGACAAGGATTACGAAATCTTCCTTCGGCAAGCACCCAGGTTCGAAGAGATGCTGATCGAAAGCGGTTTCTCGCTGACCAAGTTGTGGTTCTCCGTCACCCAATCCGAGCAGCGCACCCGTTTCGCTATCCGGCAGATCGACCCGGTGCGTCGCTGGAAACTGTCCCCGATGGATATCGAGTCGCTCGACCGGTGGGACAAGTACACGGCAGCGAAGGAGGCGATGGTGCTGCACACCGACACCGACCACGCGCCGTGGACGTCGATCAAAAGCAATGACAAGAAGCGGGGGCGCCTCAATGCGATGCGCTTTTTCCTCAACCAGTTCGACTACCAGGACAAGAACACCGCCGTGGTCTATCCGGCAGACCCGCTGATTGTGCTGCGGGGCCACGAATCCGCGCAGGACTGATCGTCATGGGCAAAGGCGTGGTGACCTCTGTGCCCGACGAGCAGGGTTTGATCGCAGCTGCCCTCAAACTCTCCAGAAAGCTGCTGCGCAAGGAACTTCCAGAACGCTGGCAGCACACCCAGGGCGTCGCGCGACGGGCAGCGGAGTTGGCTGTGACCGTTGCGGAGGAAGACCGTGCGGTGCTGATCGCGGCGGCGTGGCTGCACGACATCGGCTACGCCCCTTCGATACACCAGACGGGCTTCCACCCACTGGACGGCGGCTTGTATCTGCAGGCGCACGACTGGGACGACCGGGTCACGGCACTGGTCGGGCAGCACTCCGGAGCCCGGTTCGTGCCGGCAGAACGGGGATTCGGACCGATGATGGCCGAGTTCCCGTTCACCGAGGATCCGGTATCCGACGCGCTGACCACGGCCGACCAGACCGTCGGCCCGCACGGTCGCCGGATGACGGTCCCGTACCGCATCGCCGAGGCGATCGCCCGGCACGGTCCCGATTCGCCGAACGCCCCGGCTCGGGTGGATCGGATCCCGTATCTACTTGCGGCCTCGGACCGCGTCGAGGGCCGATTGGCCGAGGCGCATCGGAAGATGGCTGCAGAAGCAAGATCCGCCGCCGAATCGAAAGCCAACGAGGCGAAGGCCACCACCTAGCGGCATCGGCGACATGACGGGCGCCCCTGACCGATCCCGATGGAGCTCCGTTCGCGCTCGCCGGACCGCAGCCTGTGTTGTGGTCGCTGTGCGAGAGTGCGGGTCATGAACGCCGGACCGGTCACCTTCGATGATCTCCCCGGCTCGCAGCATTCGGCATCTTGGTGACGACGTCCTTTCTCGCGGATCAGGCGTACCACGAAATCCGTGAAGATCAGCACCCCGTCGTGGTCATCGCGGGCAGCGATATCGTGGACATTCTTTCTCGGGTCGGATTCCGCACCCCCGACGAGGTCCATCGTTACCTTTTGCGTTACCACCCGGCTCCGGTGCCGGGTGTTGTCGACTCAGCTTTCCCGATCGACCCCGTCGTTCTGGACGGTCCGGCTGACCCGGCCCCAGTGGTTCCCGCAATCCGCTCCAGCGGAGTCGATCCGTCAGTCGTGACCTCGTCGGACGTAAATCTCCCGTCGGCGCAGTGACGGTCTGCGGCTCGACGCAGCGACCGGGTTGCACCCGATTTCCAGGGCTCTCGGACGGTCGGTCCCTGCATGGCTCGACGCTGCGTGGGGCAACCCGACTAAGGTGTCGTTGCACGATTCCGGCGGGCGTGAAAGGGCGTTGTCAGCAATGAATACCGAGGCCATGTCAAGCGAGGCCATGCCAAGCGAGACCATCGAGTTCCAGGCGGAGGCCCGTCAGCTCCTGCAGTTGATGATCCACTCGATCTACTCCACGAAAGATGTGTTCCTTCGCGAGCTGATCTCGAACTCCTCCGACGCCCTGGACAAGCTGCGGCTCGCCGCCTACCAGGACAAAGAGCTAGCGGCCGACACCTCCGATCTTCACATCGCGCTGGAGACCGACCCGGCCGAGCGCACCCTGACCATCCGCGACAACGGCATCGGGATGACCCGCGACGAGGTCGTCGACCTGATCGGCACCATTGCCAAGTCCGGCACCGGGGAGGTGCTGGCGAAGCTCCGGCAGGCCCGCGAGTCCGGCGGCGCCTCCGAGCAGGCGACGGCCGAGCTGATCGGCCAGTTCGGCGTCGGCTTCTACTCCAGCTTCATGGTCGCCGACCGTGTCGTGCTGGTCACCCGGAAGGCCGGTGGGCACACCGGCGTCCGGTGGGAATCCAGCGGCGAGGGCACCTACACCGTGTCCGAGCTGCCGGATGCGGCACAGGGCACCGCGGTGACGCTGCACCTCAAGCCTGAAGACACCGATGACGCGCTGCACGACTACACGAACCCGGCCACCGTTCGCAGCATCGTCAAACGGTATTCCGACTTCATCACCTGGCCGATTCGGATGATCCCGGCCGACGGTGAAGGCGAAGCGGAGGTCGTCAACTCCCGCAAGGCGCTCTGGGCGCGGCCGCAGAGCGAGGTGTCCGAAGAGGAGTACACCGAGTTCTACCACCACGTCAGCCACGATTGGCAGCCGCCGCTGGAGACCATCAGGCTGTCCGCCGAAGGCACGTTCGAATACCAGGCGCTGCTGTTTCTGCCCAGCCACGCGCCGATGGATCTGTTCCTGCGGGACAGCAAGCGCGGGGTGCAGCTGTACGTCAAGCGGGTGTTCATCATGGACGACTGCGAGGCACTGGTCCCGGAATACCTCCGATTCGTCAAGGGTGTCGTCGACGCGAACGACCTGTCGCTCAACATTTCTCGCGAGATCCTGCAGCAGGACCGGCAGATCCAGTTGATCCGCAAACGGCTCGTGAAAAAGGTCCTGTCCACGGTCAAGACCCTGCAGGAGAAGGAGCCCGAGAAGTACGCCACGTTCTGGACCGAGCTGGGCCGCGCGGTCAAGGAAGGGCTGTTGTCCGACTTCGACAACCAGCAGGCCATTCTGGAAATCTGCTCCTTCCCGTCGACCCACGACGCCGAGCCGACCACTCTGCGTGAATACGTGGCGCGGATGCCGGACGGGCAGGACGCGATCTACT
>JBBRVZ010000006.1:0-87031 GCA_038246445.1 Mycobacteriales bacterium | reverse complement strand
GCGATGGCCGGTGTGTTCGATGGTGCAGCCGCACGGCTCCCAGCCGATGATCACCAGTCCGCCGACGTAGGCGTGCCCGCCCGGACAGTCGGCCGGCCGCTTCTCCGACACGGCATGACCGGGCATTGCTCGAACATACGTTCGATAGTGATGGATGTACAGCCGGCGCGATTCAGCCGGGCTGGCGGGTCAGGCGGTGGGTCAGGCGCTGTGGGTCAGGCGGTGCTGGGGATGGACGTGAACGGGTGGGCGGTTCATCCTGTTCGTGAGCCGCCTGGTCTGCTGGTGTCGCAGCTGCGGTCGTCGATAGCGTCATCGGTCCAGCAGGGTGGGCCACCAACTCAGCCCGCCCAGCGGCGCAGCCGGAGCACCCCGACGCTCAGCTCAGCAGCGACCGCAAAAAGGCTGTCAGGTCCCGGACCTCGGGCAACGACACGCTGTGGCCCATGCCCGGGTAGCTGTGTTCTTCGAGCGCGGTGTGTGTCCGGAGGTAGGTCAGCGCCCACCGGTTGGCGATGGCGGGGATCATCGGGTCGGCCGGGTCGTACCCGACGAAAGCAGGCACGCCGGTGCCGGCGGCCGCCGCGACTGCCAGCCGGGCGTCGCCGGGATGGTCGTCGTCGAACATGAACCCGCTGAGCCCGACGAGCCCGGTGACGAGGTCGGGATGGCGGCGCAGGACGGTGATGGCCGTGCACATTCCTTGTGAAAACCCCAGTACCACAGCGTGGTCGGCATGCCGGCGGATCACGTCGGCAACCCTGTCCGCTGTGTGTGCGACAGCGCCGGCCGAGGGCTGCGCCACGACCGACCCCGGGAACCAGGAGTACCCGCGTGAGCGTCCGGGTGCGGGATGCGACGCCCGAACGGCGATCACCCGCGCGTTCACCCCGGGCAGGAACATCTGCATGGCAGGAACGAGCAAGATCAGGTCCTGCTCGTTGGACCCGTAGCCGTGCAGAAGCACCAGGGTCGGGATGGTGCGGTCCTGCGGCTGAGGGTTTCCGAGCCAGGCGATCTCGTGGTGCGCAAGCGCGGGCGCGCTCGTATCGGCGGACATTGGATCCACGGTAGGCGTTCTCACGATCGGTACAGTTCTTCGGCGGTCCGCTCGGCGCAGGCGCCTCTCGGCGGACCGGCCGGGCGGTTGCTGGACCGGGCGTGACGGAGGCCGGGACGATCGCCCCGCCGCCTGCGCCACCAAGGCAATCAAGCATGTCCGCTTCAAGAGCTCTGCCCTAACGCAGCGTCGCATCCACGACAAGGCGGCAACCAGACACGTCACGGCGAGCGCGACCGTAGGGACCGGTTCCGGTGCGCCGTCGACGCGCGTACTGGGGCATCATCGAGGCTGCATCAATCCAGCGGCGAACTCATGCGGGCAGCTGGACTTCGCCATTGCAGCGACCGGTGACGTCCTGTTCGAGCTGCCGGTCGGAGCTCGATATGAGGAGACAGATGATTCTCGACCCGGCACAGTTGGACCGCGCCGCCGGTGCGCTGGTGGGTACCGCCACAGGTGACGCGCTCGGAGCCGGGTACGAGTTCGGATACCCCAGCCCGGATACCGTTATCGACATGATCGGCGGCGGGCCGTTCAACTTTGCCCCGGGCGAATGGACCGACGACACGTCGATGACCGTGGCAGTCGCGATGGTGACCGCCTCTGGTGTTGACCTTCGCAGCGCACAGGGTCTCGACGCGGTCGCCGCCGGGTTCCTCGCGTGGTTCAACGGCGGCCCGAAGGACGTAGGATCGCAGACCCGATTGGTGCTCGCCGCGCGGGACCGAACCGCCGCCGGGATGACGGCGACAGCGCGGGCGCTGACCGGTCGCACGGCCGGCAACGGATCCCTGATGCGCACCGCGGCGGTGGGCCTTGCCTACCTGGACGACCCGAACGCATGTCTCGAGGCGGCGAAGATGGTCAGCGACCTGACGCACTTGGACCTGCGCGCTGCGCAGGCGTGCCAGATGTGGTCGTTCGCCATCCGGCACGCCGTCGTCCACGGGTCGTTCGACGGTGTCCGAGGGTATCTCGAGATTGCTGCCCCGGAACCGGGGGACTTCTGGGGTGCCCGGCTGGATGAGGCGCAAGCGTCAGCAACACCGGAGAAATTCGGTAACAACGGCTGGGTCGTGCACGCGCTGCAAACGGCGTGGTGGGCGATCACTCACGCAACCAACGGCGGACCGGCACATGTCTCGAACGCCCTTGACCTAGCGGTGCGAGCCGGCAACGACACCGACACGACCGCTGCCATCACCGGCAGTTTGCTGGGGGCACGGTGGGGACGGTCGGCCATCCCGGAGCGCTGGCAGTCGCAGCTGCACGGGTGGCCGGAAATGCGCGCCGCCGACCTCGTCACGCTCGCCGAGCACACGGTGCAGAGCCAGTCCTGAACAGCTCCGGATCGGTCGGGTCAGGCCCGCACCTTCCACCCGGGGTAGGCGTGCCGGATGCGCCGCGCGAAGAAGGCACCCAGGCTGCCCGCTTCCATCAATTCACGGTAGATCCGCCGCGGAACCGTGTAGCGATACACACCGCCGGCCCGGAACTGGATCTCGAGCTCATTGGTGGCTGGGTCGAACCCGACCGATTCCAAGCTCGTCGAATTGACCTTCTGTCGACGCATGCCTTTCTGATACCGGGTTGCAGTGCCGCTTTCAACGACCGCCGGCACCGGCGTGTCGCGCCGGCCTGGGCCCCGGGCCGCCGTCATCGCGGGTCCACCGCGTGGCCGGCCGCGGCCAGCGACGATGCGATGACGGCGCCGTCGGTGAGTACCTGCGGCGCCTGCACATCGACACCGGTCCTGTCCGTTGATGTTTCGCTCGATCGGAGGGCGATCGGCGGTAGCAGGATGCGCTCGGTCCACGCCGTGATACGTCCGTCGTCATAAGTCTCGGGCATCGATAATTCGACATGGAAAGTGTTTTGATCGCGGGTGAACAACAGCAGCCAGGTGCGCAGCGGGTTCAGCCCCGCCGCCGCTCCGGTGCGGGTCACATGCAGCAGCGAGCCGAAGTCGAAGGTCAATTGGCTGTTCGCTGTGACCGCCTGCTCGGTGGCGTGGCCCCGCGGATGGCGCGGCCCCGCAGTGGCTCCCGGCCGGCCGGTCTGTTCGTCTCCGGTGGCGATTACGACCGCGAACTCACCCGACGGATGAATGGTCCGGGCAAGGTTCTGCGGATTGTCGAACGACCACCCGGACGGGATCAGCTGTTCGCGCAGATATCGCGTCGTGCGGGCCCAGCGCAGCAAGCCCTGAAGAATGGGCGGATCGAGGTCACTGCACGCATCGGCCGCGCTGTCCGCCCGGCGCAGCGCGGTTGCGATGACCTCTACGGACAGGCCGAGCTCGCCGAGCCGCTGTATGCCGGACAGTCGGGTGGATTCCATTCGCTGCCTCCTCCAGTCCGGCGGCGAGCCCGGAGTGCAGTCTCCGCGGCGTCACGACCGGATGACGGCGATGATGCCAGCGAGGTACGACAGTGGTCCCGGAGTGGGTGCATCGGAGCGGGAATGATGGAGCAGAAGTGTGCTGGGCGCGTTCACAGGTGTGAGCCCGAGACGGCTGTCGCAGTGCTGGAATCGACGATCCGACGCGCCACGGTCCACGATAGTGGCAAACGACCTGCCGATCCGGCCCGCATGGCCATGGGACTGGGAGAACCGACCCGCCAAGAATAATTGCGACCATCACTGGGAGATCCTTGTGATGGGCAGCCTTCTCGATCCCAACGAGCGGGTCGCCCGGTGCGCGCGGTGTCACACGCCGCGGTGCGGGTACGCCGAGGATCCGGATCCGGGTCAGCGTCGGCGTCATCACGGCGGCGACCACTACCTGTTTCTCTGAACCCAGGGCGTCAGCCGATATCCGCGACGCCGGCGTCATGGCCGCCGGGTCACCTGGCGAAATCCAGGAGGGATCGACGCCGCGCAGAGCTGATCGCAGTGGTGCTCGCGAAGATCCAACGATGGCGAACATGACCGAGGCCATCGCCAAGACCGAGCCTGTTGCGGTGGTGGTCAGCGGTAGATCCGGGCGTTGACGCCCGATTGTCAGTCGGTTCGACCGGCGGGCTCGCGACTCCCGCGGACCCGGGCATAGATGACGGTTCCGACCAGGACCAGCCCGCTGAGAATCAGCACGATGGCGGTCAGTGTGTTGAGGAAGGGAAGCTGAACCCCGACGACTCCGAGTATTCCCAGCGCGACGAGGGTGAGTGCGCAGCCGAGGGCGAATGCGGCCCGCCAAGGGTTGCGGGCCACCTCGTCGACGCCCTGCTTCGCCTTGCCCTTCGCGTAGTTCAGCGGCTTCTTCGCCCACGAAAAGCGGGTGGCCAACACGGCCAGACCTGCTGCGACCAGGACGAAGCCCGGGCCCGGCAGCACCAACAGGGCAATGCCCGCCAGGAGCAGCACAAACCCCAGCACCGCGATCGCCGCCGTTTTCATCCGTCACCCTGCCCGTAGCCCGTCGCGGTCGTTGCAACGATCGCAACAGTGCCCATCTCCCCGAGAATTAATCGCCCGACGGGCGAGCTCGCTGCAGGATGGCATCGGCAACCTCGGCGGGACGAGTTTCTGGTAACCAGTGACCGGCGTCGAGTGGGGTGAAAATGTAGTCGGCGCTGACGTGTGCGCCGGTGGCCTCCGCGGCGTAGCGGCCGAGAGCGAAGTCCTTCCGCCCCCAGACGTAAGTGGTGGGCACAGCGATGTTGCCCACGCCGGAGAGCCGATCGAGCGGTACGGCCCGGTACCAGTGCAGTGCAGCTGTCAGTACGCCCTCCTGCGCCATCACAGCGGTGTACCGGTCGACCGAGCCGGCCGGAAGACCGCTGTCGCGCAACACCTTCGGCAAGCTTCGCAGCAGCGTCACCTCAGGCAGAAACGGCAGCTGGAAGTAACCGATGTACCAGGACCGCAGTCCCTGGTTGCTGTGCCACAGTGCGTTGGTCAGAGCGGCCGGGTGCGGCGTTGACAGCACCGTCAACGACCGAACGAGGTCGGGGTGGGCGGCGGCTACCGCCCATGCGACCGCTCCTCCCCAGTCGTGTCCAACCAGGTGGACGGGGCCGCCGACCGCATCGAGCAGAACCTGCGCATCGGCCACCAATTCGCGGAGCCGGTAGTTGCGGCGACCGGCGGGACGCGCCGTCGGCGCGTAACCACGTTGCGTCGGCGCGATGGTGCGCAGACCTTGCGCGGTCAGCAGCGGAACGACATCGTCGTAGCTGGAGGCGTCCTGCGGGAAACCGTGCAGCAGAACTACCGGCTCGCCGTCGACCGGCCCTCGATCGGTGACCGGGAACCGCAGTCCCGCGCGGGTGAACTCCATCATCCTGCGAGCGTAGGCAGTCCTCGGTGGCGATGACCCGTGGGCACCCGATCGGACATGCAGCGACACCGCCGCGGTAGGACGTCTACCGTCGTCGGGGTGAGGCAACCGACCGCTGGCCCAGCCGCCGAGGGGCCGGCCGCCGACGATGCGGACGTCGTGAGCCCGCTGCCCGCGCGTCGATCGGCGGTCAGTGCGGCTGTCAGTGCGGCGGCCGTGGAGTTCCTGCGATCCGCCGCTGTCGGGACCAGGGTCGTTGCCAGACATCGCATCCCCGGCGGCCTCACCGATGCGCTGGGTTACCTGAGCAGCTCCGATGCGTCAGGCTGCGTCATCCGGACCCGGCGCGCCGACGTCAGGGTGGAATTCTCGACGGTCGTGCTGGCCAAGCAGGTGCCGCCGCCGCCGGTCGCCAGGCGCGGCGGTCGACCGGCAGCCGGCCGCCAGGTGTGCGACGGTTGACCGTTTTTCCCCGCCCAGCCGGTTCCTCGGGACGGCTCCGCTCAGCCCAACCACCATGGTCGCAAGGGCACATCGGCGCTGCCCCTGGCGCCGGGCTTCACGGCGAGCCAGCTGGCCGGTGTAATTGCTGACCGGCCCGGGTTCGTCGGTCACAGTGCCCAGGGTGAGATAACTTTCGCCTGCCCGAAACACGACTGCATCCAGATAGTGCACCGGGACGCCGTCGTGCCAACCGGTGTCGACGATCCGGGCCATCGCGACCTGGAGTTCTCGACAGCGCTGAAAGACAGATGGCGCAGCGATACGAACGCCAGCACCGGTTCCAGTCGGATCCGGAGTCGTGTTGCGTAGCCGAGGGTTCCGTACGAGTTCGAAAATCCGTGGTAGAGCTCGCGGTGGCGGTCCGGTGAGACGGTGAGGATGTCGCCGGCTCCGGTGAGCACATCCATCTCCACGATGCCGTCATGCGGTAGCCCGCTGCGGAAGCTGCTGGATTCGATCCCGAGGCCGGTGGTCGGCGCCCCCGACGGTGATCGTCTTGAGCTGTGGGACGACCAGCGGTGCCAGGCCGTACTTCAGGGTTTCCGCGACGAGGTCCTCGTAGGTGCACATGCCGCGGACGTCGGCTGTCCGTGCCGTGGCGTCCACGGCGAGCACCCCCTGCAGGCCGCTGACGTCCAGACCAGGTGCGTCGCGGGCTGGACGACCGCGGAACAGGTTCGAGGTCCGCTTGGCCAGCCGAACGGTCGCGCCCGACGGTATGGCGCGATAGCCGGCCAGCAGCCGCTCGAGCGCCGCGCCGTAGGAAGTCGGAAGATCAGCCGCGTCGCCGTGCGGAGCGGCTGCTCCGGTGGAGGGCGATGGTGCGGCCGTCCTGCTGTGACGGGTGGGATGATCCACCATCCGCACCAAGGTAGACCTGGCACGCTCTGACACGCAGGTTCGGGGGTGACGCGTGTCTCAGCTGGGCCGTGAGGGTGACGCCCTGTCAGTCCTGTTTCGCAGCCGTGAGCCTGTTCAGCACATGCTCCGGAGCGGGGGCATGTCGCAGGTACTGCTTGCCGAATGTGCCCGTCCCGTGCGCGATGGATCGTAGGTCCACCGCGTACCGCAGGAACTCCACCTCGGGGACCTCCGCCAGCACGGAGGTCCGGCCCGATCCGGCGGGCTCGGTGCCCCGAACCCGGGCGCGCCGGGAAGCGAGGTCGGCGAGCACAGCGCCGACGTATTGGTCATCGACGGTGATGGTGACGGAATCCATCGGCTCCAGCACCTGCACCCCGGCGGCGTGCGAAGCCTCCCTGAGGGCAAGTGATCCGGCCAGTTGGAAGGCGGCGTCCGAGGAATCGACGCTGTGCGCCTTCCCGCCCACCAGGGTGACCTGGACGTCGACCATCGGGTGTCCGTTGACGCCCCGCTCGAGCTGCGCCCTGATGCCCTTCTCGACGCTCGGGATGAATTGCCGTGGAACGGCGCCGCCGACGACCCGGTCGACGAACTCGAACCCGCCGCCCTGCGGCAGCGGTGCGATCTCGATCTGCGCGACGGCATATTGCCCGTGACCTCCTGACTGCTTGACGTGACGGCCCAGACCCGCACCCGCCGACTTGACAGTCTCGCGGACGGCGACCCTGACCGGTTCCACGGCAACTTCGATACCCGCGCGGGTGCGCAGCCGATCGAGCAGCACCTCCAGTTGCTGTTCGCCCATCGTCCACATCACCAACTGCTCGGTGGCGGGGTTCACCTCGACCCTGACGGTCGGATCCTCGGCCTGCAGCCGGGCGAGGCCCTGCACCAGCTTGTCCTCTTCGCTGGAGGATCGTGCCGAGATCGCCACGGGCAGCAGCGGTTCGGGCATCGTCCACGGCGAGAGAACCGCTGGATCCGCCGGATCGGACAGGGTGTCGCCCGTCTCGGCATGAGAAAGCCTTGCCACGGCGACGATGTCGCCGGCCACCGCCTGGTGGATCGGGGTGAGGGTCGACCCCAGCGGACGCGAGATCACCCCCGCACGTTCGTCCAGATCATGCTCGGCATGCCAGGTCTCGTCCTGTGCGTGTCCGGAGAACTGGGCGAAGTGGCCGCTGACGTGGACCGGTACGTCCGGCTGCAGCGTGCCGGAGAACACCCGGACGAGGGACACCCGTCCGACGTACGGATCCGTGGTGGTCTTGACGACCTCGGCGACCAGCGGCCCGTCCTTGCTGCCGGACAGCGCGTCCCGTTGCCTGCCCGCCGGGCTGTAGATGGGCGGCAGCACGTGTTCGACGGGTGACGGGAATCCGCGGCTGATGACCTCCAGCAATTCCGGTACACCGAGCCCGGTGGTCGGTATGCACGGCAGCACCGGATGGAAAGCGCCGCGGGCCACGGCCATCTCGAGGTCGTCGACGATGGTGTCGAATCCGACCTGCTCGCCACCCAGGTACCGATCGAGCAACCCGTCGTCCTCGGATTCGGTGATGATCGCTTCGATGAGGGCGTCCCGGCGTCCGGAAATGGCTTCCTGCTCATCGTCTTCGGCGGGGCGGACCTCACGGGAGCCGGTGGCGGTGTCGTAGACGGTCCCGGTCAGCAACCCGATCAGCGCTGTCGGCGGTGCGGCTTCGTGACCGCGCAGCGGCAGGAACAACGGGTGCACGCCGTCACCGAACACCAGTTGGCAGTCCTCCACGGCGGTGACGAAGTCCCCCCGCGGCTGATCGAGGTGCGTCACGACAACCGCGCGTGGCATGCCGACGTCGGCACATTCCTGCCAGAGGATTCGGGTGGCGCCGTCGATCACCCCGCCGCCGGACGCGGCCTCGGCAGCCGAGATCACGAAGAGCGCGGCGTCCGCCGCGCGCATGCCGGCCCTGAGCTCGCCGACGAAATCGGCGTGTCCGGGAGTGTCCACCAGGTTGAGCCGAACGGCGTTCGGGGCCTTTGCCGGCAGCGGGATGTCGCCGGTGGTCCGGACGACAGTGCTGGCAACCGCCAGCGACACCGACCGACCGGTCCTTCGCTCGACGTCCTCGAAATCGCAGATGGTGCTGCCATTCTCGATCGTTCCTGGCCGGGGGACGGTACCGGTGGCGGCGAGAATCGCTTCCACCAGCATCGTCTTGCCCGATCCACCTGGTCCGACGAGGACCACATTGCGGATGTGATCCACCGGGCTGTTGTCCGGGGGTTGTCGGGCGGTCTCGTTCATTCCGGGAAGCCGTTCATGGTGGTGGTCGCGGTCGATGTCTGGGCACCCTTGAGCACCGCCTGACCATAGTGCGGACGCGGCGGCGTCGCCTCTGGGAGCCACCAATAGATCGGTCAGCCGATCGGGCGGGTCGCTCTTTTGTGGGCGCCAGTCCTCGTGCGGAAGGTGATCACCGTCAGCCCCGATGGAGCAGCGGCGCACTTTGCGGCAGTAGTTGCGGTAACAGGCCGGCCGCCATCGATTCGGGCAGGTCCGGAACGGCGTACGCCTGGGACCCGGCGGCTGTTGTTGCAGTGAGGGTGAGAAGCCCGTTCCGGCGCTGGAACACCGATTGTCGGAGCGTCACCCCGATGATCCCCGGCACTGCAAGGACGGATCGCCTGCGGACCACGGACCCGGTCCTGACCACCAGCCGCGCCAGGAGATGACCGCCTGCAGTGGGAGAATTGACGAAGGCGTGGCCCAGGTTGCGGTAGCGGTCGTGCGCCAGCCATCCGGCCGCAAGCAGAGTCACCGGCGCGGCGACGGTGACCGCCGCCGGCCAGTCGGCCCAATGGGCCAACGCGATCAGAGCGACGACGACGATTGCCGTCACGCCGAGGGCTCGGGTATAGCGGCGCCGGCGGGCGGCCGGCCCGTGCGAGATCAGACCGACAGATCCCGCGTCCTCGGCGCCGGCGTCCTTGGGGACGGTTGCGTTCAGGACGGTGTCGTGCACGACCGTGTCGTTCAGGACGGTGTCGTTCAGGACGGTGTCGTTCAGGATGGCCGCTTCCACCCGCACCACGGTCCCGACCGGAGCCGGCGGAACCAGCAGTGCGCTGCCCCGATCGGACCCGCGTTCACGAAGCCCGGTGGCGATGGCGTCGAGCCGGGCCCCGCCGACCGCGCGCAACAGCAACGGTTCGGAGCGCTCGACGCCGTACAGGCGCCGCTCCTCGATACTGGTCGCCCTGGTGGTCAGCAATCCGCGGCTCACCTGCAGGCTGCCGCGCGCGTGTCGCACGAGCCGATAACCCCAGAACGACAGGGCATATCCGCCGAGTGAGAGAACGGTGACGATCAGGATCACCAGCGCCGCGCCCTGCAGGATGTCCACCCATACCGGCGTGCTCTGCAGGTACCGGACTGTGCGCCGCACAACGTCGATCTGAGCCGGGTTGACACTGGCCTCGTTGATCAGTCGCCAGGCGAGCCCGATGAGAAAGGCCGCGGTGATCACCCCTGACAGCGTCGCCGGGGCGAATCGCACCCAGCGCGGGTCCAAGCGGGCCAACTCGGTCTCATCGCGCTCACGCGTCACCGCTGGGTTCGGTGGCAGGTGATCCGGCGGTGCCGGTACTCGGTGCAGCAGTTCCGCCCGCAGTGCGCCGGCGGCCGACGCCGGCAGTCCATCCAGTGCGAGGCCCTCCGCACCCTGGTGGTTCGTGCCCGTCCCGATCCGAATTCTCACCAGGTGGAGCACGCGTTGCAGAGGATGGGCGCTGACGTCCACGGTGCGCACCCGGTCGCGCGGCACCGTCAGGTGTTTGCGTTGGAAGACGCCGCGCCGTACCTCCACCACCGTCGGGGTGATGCGGTAGCGGGTGGTGACCCACCTACTGATGCCGAGGGCGATGACGGCGGCGGTTCCGATCAAACCCCATGGCGGGCCGGACTCGCCGGCTCGTCCCGCGAACAGCAGGACCAGCAGCATCGGGATGAACCTGATGACCTCCCGCACCGGCTCGACGAGGAGCATCCCGGTGGCGAGCCGGCGCCATGGCACGTCCGGCGCGGCGTCGGTGGCGGTCAGGTCGTCGGCCGCCGCCTGGTGATCGCTGACAGGGTCTGCTCTGTCGGTCATGTCGCGTCGTCACCGGCAATCGGAGCGGCGGCGGTGACGTCGGCGGCGAAACGCATGGCCGCCTTCTCGTCCAGGCCGTCGATGACCAGCGGACCTGCTGCGGATGCGGTCGTGACGGTGACCTTCGCGAGTTTGAACATCCTGCCGATCGGGCCGCGCTCCGTGTCGACGGTCTGGATGCGCGCCACCGGTGCGATCCGCCACTCCTGGGTGAACCATCCGGAGCGGGTGTAGACAGCATCGGCGGTCAATTCCCAGCGGTGCACGCGGTATCGCCACTGCGGCATCACGGCCAGGTGGACGGTCGCCAGTACCACGGTGACGATCATGACCGGCGCCTTCCACGGTGGGATCGGCCAGTCGAAGACCCAGGCGACGGCCTGCACGCCGATCAGCAGCAGCCAGCCGAACAGCGCGCGGGTGAACCAGTACCAGACGGCACGGGAGGCCACCTGATGGGCGGGCGGGCGCAGGACGGCTCGGTCAGCGGAGACGGGTACTGCCATCCGTCCATCGTCCTCCCTGCCTGCATCCGCTCATGCCGACGTGCCGCGCCGGCGCAGGGCGAGCAGGCCCGTCACGAGGCCGACCACGATCATGATCGGGCCGATCACCGCCCACGTCGGGTCGCCGGTCATGCCGCTGCCGCCGACCAACCCGATGCCCTGCAGGAAGAAGATCGTTCCGAAGACGATCAGCAGTGCCGCGACGATCAGCAGGACGGTTCTCATCAGGGCCACTCCATGATGGTCGGATGCAGCCTCCGTAGGTGCCGTCGGCTGCAGCATGTGTTGGGGCGGATCACTCACCTCGATAGTGCCGGACAGACAACGCCGACGCGGGACACGACGGCGGCACGTCGTCGACCGGCTCCGGACCTACTGATGGGCAATGCGTGCTCTGGTGACCGGTGCGACCGGCTACGTGGGATCCCGGCTGGTTCCGGCTCCGCGGTCGGCCGTCACCGAGGTGCTGGCTTCCGCGCGCAATCTCGGCAAGTTATCCCGCTTCGACCTCTCGGACGGGGTGCAGCCGACCAGGTCGGCCCTCACTCCGTTCCACCTGGTCATCTTCCCCGCGATGGCCCGACGGATCGCCGACCTTGCCGAGGGCTGAGAACACCGCCGGCCCGCGGCAGCATTGTGACGACGCGTCTGACGAAACGGCAACAAAACCCCGCGCCACACCGGCGCGCCTCCGAGGTCGGCGGGTATCACCGACCTACTTTCAATCCCAGCGCTACCTGACATAACTATAACTGTCTGGTTGAGGTTGAGGGTTCAACATGCCGGGCGGTTGTCCACCGGGTTCGTGCGGTCGCGCACGGATCAGCAGGGATCGAGCAGAAGGGCACAGGCGAATGACGCCACCGCACAACTACCTGGCCGTCATCAAGGTCGTCGGCATCGGCGGCGGTGGTGTGAACGCCATCAACCGGATGATCGAGGTCGGCCTGCGTGGGGTCGAGTTCATCGCGATCAACACCGACGCCCAGGCGCTGTTGATGAGCGACGCCGACGTCAAGCTCGACGTCGGCCGGGAGATGACCCGGGGCCTCGGCGCCGGCGCGAATCCGGACGTCGGCCGCAAGGCCACCGAAGATCACCGCGAGGAGATCGAGGAGGTGCTCAAGGGTGCCGACATGGTCTTCGTCACCGCCGGGGAAGGCGGTGGAACGGGAACCGGCGGTGCGCCCGTCGTCGCCTCCATCGCCCGCAAGCTCGGCGCCCTGACCATCGGTGTCGTCACCCGGCCGTTCGCATTCGAGGGTCGCCGTCGCGGCGGCCAGGCCGAGAGCGGCATCAAGGAACTGCGCAACGAATGCGACACCCTGATCGTCATCCCGAACGATCGGCTGTTGCAGCTGGGCGACAGCGGTGTCTCGCTGATGGACGCCTTCCGGTCCGCCGACGAGGTGCTGCTCAACGGCGTACAGGGCATCACCGATCTGATCACCACCCCCGGATTGATCAACGTCGACTTCGCGGACGTCAAGTCCGTGATGGCCGGCGCCGGCACGGCGTTGATGGGCATCGGTTCCGCCCGCGGGGAAGGTCGCGCCATCCAAGCCGCGCAGAAAGCCATCAATTCACCGCTGTTGGAGGCCTCGATGGACGGTGCGCACGGCGTGCTGCTGTCTATCGCGGGCGGGTCCGACCTGGGGCTCTTCGAGATCAACGAAGCAGCATCGCTCGTGCAGGAGGCGGCGCACGAGGACGCGAACATCATCTTCGGCACCGTCATCGACGACTCGCTGGGCGACGAGGTGCGGGTGACGGTGATCGCTGCCGGCTTCGACTCCACCCCGTCGGTGCTGCCCCCGAGCATCGACCAACGGGCCCGTGCGGCCGCCGAGCGCGGCACGAATGGTGCGGCGAACGGCTTCTCGCAGCCGGCCGCCACTCGGCCGGCGCAGCCCCAGTACGCGCCCGCGCCGGCGCCGCGCCAGCCGGTACCCAGCTATCAGCAACAGGCGCCGGTCGGGCAGTACGGATCGGCCCCCGCCTACCAGGGCGTTCCGGCGCGGAACCCGCGGCCGACCGATCTGGACGACGACGACGTCGATGTCCCGTCGTTCATGAAGCGCTGACCCGGTACCGACGTCAGCGCAGGTGACCCCGTGACGCCCGAGACAGCTGCCTCCGCGAATGTTTCGGGCGTTCGGCATTCCTTCGGGCACGGGTCGGTTCCCGGCGGTTCCGATCGACACGGTTCTGTGCGGCGCATTGTCACGACGCGGCGCGGCGGTGTGTCCGCTCCGCCCTACGACAGCTTCAATCTCGGTGGCGGTGTCGGCGACAACCCCGCCGCCGTGGCTGCCAACCGGTCGCGACTGGCCGCGGCGGCAGGACTGGCAGCCGATTCGATCGTCTGGATGCGGCAGGTCCACGGGAATGCCGTGACGCCGGTGACGGACTCCACCGCTACCCATGGGGCTGTGCCGGACACCGACGGCATCGTCACCGCCACACCGGGTCTGGCTCTTGCGGTGCTGGTGGCGGACTGCGTCCCCATCCTGGCGGCCGAGGCGACGGCCGGGGTGATCGCCGCCGTGCACGCCGGCAGGCGCGGCGCCGCCGACGGGATCACCATCGGCATGCTCGAGCAGATGACGAGGATGGGCGCAGATGTCGGCCGGATCGACGTGCTGCTCGGTCCGGCCATCTGCGGCGCCTGCTACGAGGTTCCGTCCACCATGCGCGACGAGGTGGATGCGGCGTTGCCGGGATCGGCATGCACCACCGAGCGCGGCACCCCGGGCCTTGACCTGCGCGCCGGGCTCGCCCGGCAACTCGGCGACAACGGGGTCCCGACAGTCGTTGTGGATCCCCGCTGTACCGCAACCGATCAGGACCTGTTCAGCCACCGGCGCGGTGCTCCCACCGGGCGGCTCGCCGGACTGATCTGGATGCCGGCAGAGCAGTGACCGCACCGGGTGTGTCGCAGCGCAACCGGCGGGACGGCGGGCGATAATCTCACCGTCAGGCGTGGAAACCGGTTCGTACGGCAGGCTTGCGGCTCTCATTCGCGCACCAGGGCTGCATACGACCGGGCTTGCCCCTGACAGGGCGGCGTTGACCACAGACTGCTGGACGAGTCGCACGACACGCAATGACGGCGGAAGGATCAGGACGACAATGGGATCATGGCGCAAGGTGGGGGCCTTTCTCGGACTCGTCCCTGAACAGGGACCCCGCGACGAGTTCGGTGATGAGTACCACGACGGCGAGGGTTACCGCGACGACTACGCCGACCGCGACAGCCGGTCCGCGGATGATGCGGACGACGACTACGCCGACGACGCGCGCGACGGGTACCAATCCGGTCCGCGCCCGATGCTCAGTGGCTACCAGGACGACCAGGTGGCCCACGGGTCGTCGGCGATCCAGCACCGCCAGGACCAACGCCGCGATGTCGAGCCCACCGGGGCCATCAGGCCGGTCACCGTCAAGCTCACCGGCTTCAGCGAGGCGCGCGTCATCGGTGAGAAGTACCGGGAGGGCAAGCCCGTCATCCTCGACATGACAGAGATGGATGACGCCGGTGCGCGCCGGCTGGTGGACTTTGCGGCAGGGCTCGCGTTCGCGCTGCGCGGCTCCATCGACAAAGTCACCACCAAGGTCTTCATGCTGCTGCCTCCGGACACCGATATGGCCGATATCCCCCAGTACGAGACGTCACACGCCGGATACTCCGGCGGGTTCGGCGAGCCGTCGGGCCGGGAACGTCAGGCCTACGCGGGCGCCCGCGCCGGCCGCTGACGGCCTGGTGCCGGGTCGAACCGCTCTTCCATGGGCAGAGAATTCTGATGGTGGTTCCGGCGCATGCGCCGTTGCGGTAAAAGTGGAGTGGTGAACATTCTCTGGCAGGTCGTCTACCTGCTGCTCTGGCTGTTCCGGCTGGCGCTGCTGGGCAGGATCGTGATCGAGTTCGTGCGGGTGTTCGCACGCACCTGGCGTCCCGCCGGCTCCCCGGCCGTCGCCATGGAGTTGCTGTACGCCAGCACGGATCCTCCGGTGAAGCTGTTCCGGAAAATAATTCCGACGGTCAAGCTCGGCGGCGTCGGGTTCGACCTCAGCATTGTGGTGCTGCTCATACTCGTGTACGTCCTGATGGAGGTCGTGGGCCAGTTGGCCCTGGCGGCGCTCTAAGATTCCGACGGTCAGAGCTGATCCGTTGCGCGCCGCTGCTGTGCCCGTGTAACGGTGTCCCTTGCAATGAACCTGAGTGAAGATTGAACGAGGAGTAGTCGATGCCGCTCACCCCAGCAGACGTCCACAACGTCGCTTTCAAGAAACCCTCGATCGGCAAGCGCGGGTACGACGAGGACGAAGTGGACGCCTTCCTCGATGTTGTCGAGGCGGAGCTGAGCCGGCTCATCGAGGAGAACAACACCCTGACCTCCCGGTCGGCCTCGGCTGACGGTGCGCCTGCCGCTGGGCCCGTCCTGCAGAAGGCCACCGAGGCGTCGCCCGCAGCGGCTGCCGCTCCTACAGGCACCGGTGACTCGCCCACCCAGGCCGCGCGATTGCTCGAGCTGGCCCAGGAGATCGCGGACAAGCTGACCGATGAGGCCAGAGTCGAGTCCGAGAAGGTGCTGGCCGAGGCCAAGTCACAGTCCGAGGCCCTGCTCAGCGATGCGACCACCCGGGCCGAGACGACGGGGCGGGAAAGCCGGGCGAAGGCCGACGCTCTCGACGCCGAGGCGAAGATGCGGTACGACGAGGTACTGGGCAAGCTCGCCGGCGAACGGGTCGGCCTGGAGAAGAAGATCGCTGACCTCCGCAGCTACGAGCGGGAGTACCGCGGCCGGCTCAAGAGCTGGATCGGCGAGCAGCTCGCGCAGCTCGACGGCGAGAGCACCCGGGAACAGCAGGGAGCACCAGTCCTCGCAGGTCCCGGCGAGTAGTCCTCTCCAAGCACAAACACGCCGTCCACGGATCGGTCACGGCTGGCGGGACGAATTCGGTTCCACCGCGCGTTATCCTGTGCGCAAGACCAGTCACGAACTTGGCGCTGACCCGGCCATCACCGGCGAGCCATTCGGAAGAACGGGACCGTCACGAACCGCGTCCTTACTAGAACCGAACGGGTCCGGCCCGTCACAGCCGGGTTCAATGAGTGGTCGGCGCGCCACGGCGAAGCCGGCAAGCGGGGTGGTACCGCGGATCGCGATCGTCATCGATCGCGCTTCGTCCCTGCAGTGAAGGCAGCTGCAGCGACAAGGAGTACCGATGACCGACACCGCCCCCACGGCCAGCCCGGCCTCGTCCGACACGGAAGCGTCGACGCACTCGGCCGCTTCCGGGGGCTATCCGCGCGCGGGGAGCTCGGAGGTCATCGGGCACCCGGATTTCCCGGCGCTCGAGCGTGAGGTCCTGGCGTTCTGGGACCAGAACCGCACCTTCACCGCGTCCGTCGAGCAGCGACCGGCGGGTGAGAACGGCTCCAACGAGTACGTCTTCTACGACGGGCCGCCGTTCGCCAACGGCCTGCCGCACTACGGTCACCTGCTGACCGGCTACGTCAAGGACGTCGTGCCGCGGTACCAGACCATGCGCGGTCGCCGGGTCGAGCGCCGATTCGGCTGGGACACCCACGGACTGCCCGCCGAGGTCGAGGCCGAGCGTCAGTTGGGGATCAAGCACAAGTCCGAGATCGTCGAGCTCGGTGTCGAGGCGTTCAATGACGCGTGCCGGAACTCGGTGCTCCGCTACACCCACGAGTGGCAGGAATACGTCACCCGTCAGGCGCGCTGGGTGGACTTCGAACACGACTACAAGACCCTTGATCTGGACTACATGGAGTCCGTCATGTGGGCCTTCAAGACCCTCTGGGACAAGGGCCTGATCTACCAGGGCTACCGGGTGCTGTGGTACTGCACCCGGTGCGAAACACCGCTGTCCGCAACGGAAACCAAGATGGACGACACCTACCGGTCGCGGCAGGACCCGGCAGTGACAGTCGCCTTGCGGCTGCGCTCCGACACCCCGCTGCTCGACGGTGTCAATGCCCTGGTCTGGACTACGACGCCGTGGACCCTGCCGTCCAATCTCGCCGCCGCCGTCAACGCCGACGTCGACTACGCCGTGGTCGAGTCGTCCGGGCCGTTCGCCGGCCGGTACCTGCTGGCCGCCGCCCGGGTCGGTGCCTACGCTCGCGAGCTCGGTGCGGACCCAGAGGTGCTGGCGACCTTCACCGGCGCGCAGTTGGTCGGTACCCGCTACACCCCGCCGTTCGACTTCTTCGTCGCCAGGGACAGTGCTGATGGGTCGGACCCTGCCAGCAGGTCCTCCCGTGCTGATGGGTCGGACCCTGCCAGCAGGTCCTCCCGTGCTGATGGGTCGGACCCTGCCAGCAGGTCCTCCCGTGCCCACCGGGTGCTGACCGCCGAGTACGTCACCACCGAGGATGGCACCGGGATCGTGCACATCGCGCCCGCGTTCGGTGAGGAGGACAAAGCCGTCACGGACGCCGCCGGCATCGAGGTCGTCAACCCGGTCGATGCGCAGGGCAGGTTCACCTCGCTCGTCCCACCGTACGAGGGCATGCATGTGTTCGATGCCAACATCCCGATCATGGCCGATCTCAAGGAGGCCGGGCTGCTGCTGCGCCGGGACAGCTACGAGCACCCGTACCCGCACTGCTGGCGGTGCGACACCCCGCTGATCCAGCGCGCCGTCTCCTCCTGGTTCGTCGAGGTGACGAAGTTCCGGGACCGGATGATCGAACTGAACCGGGACATCACCTGGGTGCCGGCGCACATCAAGGACGGCCAGTTCGGCAAGTGGCTCGAGGGTGCCAGGGACTGGTCGATCTCCAGGAACAGGTTCTGGGGATCGCCCATCCCGGTGTGGACCTCCGACGATCCGGCGTACCCACGGGTTGACGTGTACGGCTCGCTGGACGAGCTGGAGCGGGACTTCGGAGTGCGCCCGGACGACCTGCACCGGCCGTACATCGACGAGCTGGCGAGGCCGAATCCGGATGACCCGACGGGGCAGTCGCGGATGCGCCGGGTCCCGGAAGTGCTGGACTGCTGGTTCGAATCCGGCTCGATGCCGTACGCCCAGGTGCACTACCCGTTCGAGAATGCGGGAGGACCGCTTGCGGGTCCGACCCCGGTAGCGGGAGGACCGCTTGTGGGTCCGACTCCGGTAGCGGGAGGACCGCTTGCGGGTCCGACCCCAGTAGCGGGAGGACCGCTTGTGGGTCCGACCAGGGGACGGGGCTGGTTCGAGAACCACTACCCGGGCGATTTCATCGTCGAGTACAACGGGCAGACCCGCGGCTGGTTCTACACGATGCACGTGCTGGCCACCGCGCTGTTCGACCGGCGGGCGTTCGACACCTGCATGGCGCACGGCATCGTGCTCGGCGACGACGGGCAGAAGATGTCCAAGTCCCGGGGCAATTACCCCGACGTCGGGCAGGTGTTCGAGCGGGATGGTTCCGACGCAATGCGCTGGTTCTTGATGTCCTCGTCGATCCTGCGCGGTTCGGACCTCGTCGTCACCGAGGCGGGGATCAGGGAGAGCGTCCGGCAAGCGGTCCTGCCGCTGTGGAACGCGTGGTATTTTCTCGCGCTCTACGCCCGCGCATCGGACCGGGTCGGGGTTTGGCGCACCGACTCCACCGATGTCCTCGACCGGTATGTGCTGTCCAAGACGGCCGAACTGACCTCGGACGTCACCGCGGCGCTCGATGTGTACGACCTCGCGGGGGCGTGCGCGTCGGTGCGGCTGTACCTGGAGGGCCTGACGAACTGGTACATCCGCCGCTCGCGGCAACGGTTCTGGGACGGTGACCCGGATGCGATCGACACCCTGCACACCGTGCTGGAGGTGATCTGTCGGGTCGTCGCGCCGCTGCTGCCGCTGACCGCGGAGGTGATCTGGCGGGGGCTCACGGGGGAGCGGTCGGTGCACCTGACGGATTGGCCGGCCGCCGACACGCTGCCCCGGAACGCCGATCTGGTGGCCGCGATGGACGAGATCCGTGAGGTGGCATCGGTTTCCCTGTCGGTCCGCAAGACCGGCGGCCTCCGGGTCCGGCAACCGCTGGCGTCGCTGACGGTGGCTACCCGGGACGTGGATCGGTTGCGGCCCTTTGCAGCTCTGCTGTCCGACGAGGTCAACGTGCGCTCGATGGAGCTCACCGAACTCGCCGACCACGACGAGCGGGTGACCCGCCGGCTGTCGGTCAACGCCCGCGCCGCCGGGCCCCGACTCGGCAAGCAGGTGCAGCAGGTGATCAAGGCCGCCAAGTCGGGGGACTGGACGGTGGCCGATAACGGATCCGTGGCCTGCGGCGGGGTGGCGCTCGAGGACGGCGAATACGCGCTGGAGCTGGTGGCGGCGGGCTCGTCATCGGATGCGGTCGGGTTGCTGCGCTCCGGCGGGTTCGTCGTCCTGGACACGGTTCTGGACGACGACCTGATCGCGCAGGGCGCCGTCAACGATCTGCTGCGGCAGGTGCAGCAGGCCCGTAAAGACGCCGGACTGGACGTCTCCGACCGGATCCAGCTGACGCTCTCGGTGCCGGATGAGCTGTGGGCGGCGGTGCGGCAGCGCATCGAAACGGTCAAGGCGGAGACCCTGGCCTTATCGGTGGAGCGCGCGCCGTCCGGCGACGGCGAGGTCGCTATCGCGGTGGCCCGCGCCTGAGCGGGCCGTCCATTGCCCCAAACGTTGTTGATTATGCGGCTCAGCACGGCTTTTCGGGCGTGTCGTCGGCGAGTCGCGTGCTGAGCCGCATGATCGACGACGAAGGGTCAGCTGAATGAGGCCACCCGCAGGGACGGCTCAGGCGAGCAGATCCGCCAGAGCGGTCAACGTCTCGGAGCAACCCGCGTCGACCCGCATCGTGGCGAGGGGATCGCCGCGGGTGACGCCGCGGTTGACGATCACGATGGGTATTCCGCGGCGGGCGGCGTGCCGGACGAACCGCAGGCCGGACATCACCGTCAGGGACGAACCCGCGACGAGCATCGCCTCCGCCTGGTCGACGGCCCGGTAGGAGACGTCGACCCGATCGCGGGGGACGTTCTCGCCGAAGAACACCACATGGGGTTTCAGCGGGCCGTCGCAGGACCGGCACGCGGCAAGGACGAAGCAGCCGGTGTCGGTGAACTCGACGTCACCGTCGGGGGCGGTGGTGACGTCGACGTGCCGGCCGAAGTCCGGGTTGAGGTCGGTGAGCCGCTCGTGCAGCTCCCGCCGCGGCGTGATCTGTCGGCATCCCAGGCACAGCACCTCGTCGATCCGGCCGTGCAGGTCGATCACCGGCCGGGCACCCGCCGCACCGTGCAGGCCGTCGACGTTCTGGGTGATCAAGCCCGCGACGGCTCCGGCCCGCTGCAACGCCGTCGTGGCAGCATGACCGCGGTTCGGGCGGGCCAGCCCCATCAGCTCCCAGCCGAGGTGGCTCCGAGCCCAATACCGTTGCCGCGCGCCGTGTCCCGAGACAAACTCCTGGTACGTCATCGGGGTCCGCGGTGGGCTGTCGGGTCCCCGGTAGTCGGGGATGCCCGAGTCGGTACTGAGTCCGGCACCGGTCAGGACGACGAGGTCCCGGCCCCACAGCACGCCGGCGGCGTCGTCGACGGACCCCAGTGGCGCGCTGTCGCACCCGGTGCGCGGCGTGCCGGCGATCGCCGTCATCGCGCACTGTCCGAAGGTGATCGGGTCACACGTCGAGGGTACGGACTGCGACCGTCATCCCTCGTCGATGGCGGTTTCGTCGAGGTCCGGCGGTCTGACGCCACCGTCGGGCGCCTTGCGGTGCTGACCCAGGCCCAACAGCGGGAACAGCAGCACGGACAGCATTCCCGCGCCGACCAACGCCGCCGCGGTTCCGGGCGCGAGGTCCCCGGCAGTGACGCCGATGCCGGTCACGGCGACGATGATCGGTAGACCGGTGGCGGAGAACAGGATGAGGGCCCGCTTGTCGGCGGCGGCGGATCCGGACGGCACGGTCAGCAGTCCGGGCAACCCACGGATGACGAGCAGCAGGAGTACGAAGAACGGCAGGAGCAGCAGCGTGCTCGCGCTGGACACCAGAGCGTCGAGGTCGAACGTTATCCCGGTGTTGATGAAGAAAAATGGAACCAGGAAGCCGAATCCGACCGCCTCCAGTTTCGAATCGATGACTTCGGTCTCGGCGGGTGTTGCGCCGGACAGCAACAGTTTGGTGATCACCCCGGCGGCGAAGGCGCCGAGCAACATGTCCAGGTCGAGCAGGATGCTCAGGGCGACCAGGCTCAACATCAGCAGCATCACCAGCCTCACGGCGAACTGCCCGCTGGTTCGCAGCGTGGTGGTGACCAGTGACTGCAGGCGAGAGTGGCTTCCGCGACCGGCGAGGTAGATGGCAGCCGCGGCCACGCAGACGAATGCCAGCAGCACGACGGCCGACAGCCCGGGTCGCCGGCCGGACAGGAACAGCGAGATCGCAATCAGGGGGCCGAACTCACCGACGGCGCCGAGCGCGATGACGGCAGCGCCGAACCGCGTTCGGAGCTCGCCCGCGTCCCGAAGGATGGGCATCAAGGTGCCGAGAGCGATGCTCGTGAGGGCTACGCCGATGAAGATCCCGGCCGCCGGAGACGGTGCGAGCAGTAGCCCGGCGCCGATACCGGCGGCCAGTGATATCAGCCAGCCGATGATGGACCGGTTGAGCGGGCGGCCTCTGATGCGTTGAAAATCGATCTCGTTGCCGGCCAGGAAGAACAGCATGGCGAGGCCGAGTTGGCCGAGTCGGGTGGTGAACTCCGTGGTTTCCACCCATCCGGTCACGGCCGGTCCGATGACGATGCCCAGCAGGATCTCGAAGACGACCAGCGGGATGCGAACAAACCGGGCCAGGAATGCGGACAGCATCGGCGCGAGAACGGCTGCTGCCGGGACCGCGATGAGCGAGGAGATGCTGACCGGGTCCACGCCTACCTCCAGGATGATGGTGCCCGCCGTCTCGAGCCTGCGGGCCGCGCACGATCATCCCGCGCAGGGCGGTGGAGGACTGTCCGGTGCGCCGGACTCGACGCGATCAACCGGTCCCGGTCATGCTGCCATCCGGGTCCGTCGTTCGACCGGACGTGGAGCCGGACCGGGGTGCCGGTGGGTCAGGCGGCGGGACGGACGTGGATGCCGTGCGCGATGTCCCGGGAGAGCTCCGTGGTAGTGGTTCCGCCGACGGCGAGTAGCGCATCGCCCCGCACCGAAAACTCCAGCACCGCACCGGGAATCACGCCACCGCGGTGTAGCCGGTCCATGACAGAGGGCTGGTTCTGAACGATCTCGATGATCCGGCGTACCTCGTACCGGCCGCCCTCGGTCGCCGCAACGTCGGCGCCGATCAGATCCAGATGTGTTTCCGCCGGCGGTTCCCCGGCGTCACCGAGATGGCCCAGCCCGGGAATCGGGTTGCCGTACGGGGAGGTCTGCGGGTGCCCGAGCAGCGCGATCAGCCGCTGCTCCACCTGCTCGCTCATCACGTGCTCCCAGCGGCAGGCCTCGACGTGCACGTCGCGCCACTCGAGCCCGATGACGTCCAGCAGCAGTCGTTCCGCGAGCCGGTGCTTGCGCATGACGGACGTGGCCCGGTCCCGACCCAGGCCGGTCAGTTCGAGGTGCCGGTCGTCGGAAACCACGAGCAGCCCGTCCCGTTGCATCCGGGCAACGGTCTGGCTGACCGTCGGTCCACTCTGGTTCAGCCGCTCGGCAATGCGGGCCCGGAGCGGGACGATGCCTTCCTCTTCGAGTTCGAAGATCGTACGTAGGTACATCTCGGTCGTATCGATGAGGTCGTTCACGCTGGCGGTCCCCTTCTCGGCCCCGCTGATCCTACCGGCCGACCCCGCCCGGCTGGGCGATGACGACTCGACCGGACGGCGAGCCGCCCGGTGCGCCAGAATGGGCTCGATGTCGACACCCTTGATCAGCGCCGCGGAACTGGCCGCCGAGCTCGCGGCCGATCGCGGCTCGGACCTGCCCGGGTTGCTGGACGTGCGCTGGACACTCGCCGGTGGTGACCGTGAGGGGTACCACCGGGCGCGCATCCCCGGTGCGGTGTTCGTCGATCTCGACCGGGACCTCGCGGCCGCGCCCGGGCCCGCGGGCAGGCACCCGCTCCCGGACCCGCCCGAGCTGCAGCGCGTCTGGCGGGCAGCGGGGATGGACGACGACACGCAGGTGGTCGTCTACGACGGCGGCAACGGGCTCGGCTCCGCCCGTGCCTGGTGGCTGCTGCGATGGTCCGGCCTGCACTCGGTTCGGGTGCTCGACGGCGGACTGGCCGCCTGGACCGCCGAGACGGCCCGACCCCTCGAGCACGGCGATGCTTGTCCCCGCCGGCCCGGCTCGGTCACGGTCAGAGCCGGCCGGATGCCGATCGTGGATGCCGATCAGGCGGGTGCGATCGGCGCGGAACCGGGCGCCGTCCTGCTCGATGCGCGGGCCCCGGAACGGTTCCGCGGTGAGGTCGAGCCGATCGACCCGGTTGCCGGTCACATTCCCGGTTCGGTCAACCTGCCGATCGCCCGGCTGGTGACCCCGGCCGGGACCTATCGGCCCGCGGCGGAGCTGGCGGCGGTGCTCGCCGAGGTCGGGCTGACGCCGTCCGGGCGGCAGGAGCCTGAGTCGGCGGGAGCCGCGCCGCGCGCCGCGGCGTCCTGCGGATCCGGGGTGACCGCCTGCCAGCTTGTCCTGGCCGGTGCGTTGGCCGGCCTCGAGTTGGCGCTGTACCCGGGTTCGTTCTCGCAGTGGTGCACCCTGGGTCGCCCGGTCGAGATCGGCGGCTGACTCCGCCCTCGACGGTGGTCGGTCAAGCCTTCCCGCCGTAGGCGGGCAACGGCCCGGCAATTGGGTGCGGTGGAGCGTTTTTCGGGCGGGGCACTAGCCTGAGCCGATGACGGCACCGCTAGTGGTGTGGGACCCACGCATGCTCGGTTACGACCTGGGCGGTGAGCATCCGCTGCATCCGCTCCGCTGGGAGCTGACGTGGGCGCTGGCCACCGAACTGGGCGTGCTGGACCACTACCAGATCCTCAAGCCGGAACCCGCGGACGACGACACACTGCGCGGTATCCACACTCCGGCCTACATCGCCGCGGTCCGGGACGCCTCTGTGCATGGCGCGCTCGGAGCCTTGCAACACGGCCTCGGGACCGACGACAACCCGGTGTTCGTCGGCATGCACGAGAACGCCGCCCTGATCGCCGGCGGATCGATCGCGGCCGCCAAGGCCATCGCGCATGGCGAGGTGCAACGCGCGGTCAATTTCTGCGGCGGCCTGCATCACGCCATGCCCGACTACGCGTCCGGCTTCTGCGTGTACAACGACGTTGCCCTGGCCATCAAGGCACTGCTCGATGCGGGAGTCCGCCGGGTTGCCTACGTCGACGTGGACGCCCATCACGGCGACGGCGTGCAGGCCGCCTTCTACGACGACCCACGGGTGCTGACGGTGTCCATCCACGAAACTCCGCTGACGTTGTTCCCGGGAACCGGGTTCCCCGGCGAGGTCGGCCGGGACGCGGCCCAGGGTACGGCCGTGAACATCGCCCTGCCCGCTGGCACATCGGATGCGCAGTGGCTGCGCGCCTTCCACGCAGTGGTGCCTGCGCTGGTCCGGGCGTTCGCGCCCGAGGTGCTGGTCACCCAGCAGGGCACCGACACCCACCGGGAGGACCCGCTGGCGAACCTCAACCTCACCATCGACGGGCAGCGGACGTCCTATCTCGCGCTACGGGAGCTCGCCGAGTCGGTGACGGGCGGTCGCTGGCTGGCACTGGGCGGCGGTGGCTACTCGCCGGTACGGGTGGTGCCGCGGGCGTGGACGCACCTGCTTGCCATCGTGTCCGGCCACGACATCGATCCGGCAACACCGATGCCCCCGGGGTGGGTGTCGGAGGCCGGGCTGGCCCGTCCGGACATCGAGCTACCCACGCACATGAATGACGGCACAACCTCCCCGGTGAGCTTCGACAAGTGGGACGGCACTGATGGTATGACCGTGGACCGGGCCATCGAGGACACCCGCTCGGAGCTGTATCCGCTGCACGGACTCGATCCGCTCGACCCGCGTGACTGACCCGCAGGCGGTGGCCGCCACCGCCGTGGCCACCGCGGTCCCGGAGCACCCGTACCCGCAGCACTGGGAAGCCGATGTCCTGCTGGCGGACGGCGGCGTGGTGCACCTGCGTCCCTCCGGTCCGGCCGATGCGGCCGAGATCCGCGCCATGCACGGCCGGATGAGCGCGAGAACGCTGTATCTGCGGTATTTCTCAGCCTTGTCGGAGGTGTCCGACGCGCAGGTCTCGCTGTTCACCAGCGTCGACTACTGCGACTCCGCAGGCATTGTCGCGGTGCTCGGCGGGAACCTCATCGCCGCCAGCACCTACCACCGGAACAAGACCGGCGACACCGAGTCGGCCGAGGTCGCGTTCCTGGTCGAGGACGCCCAGCAGCGCAGGGGGCTGGGCGCCATCCTGCTGGAGCATCTGGCTGCCGCTGCGGAGGAGCGCGGCATCCGACGGTTCACCGCGGAGGTCCTCGGCGAGAACACCTCGATGATGCGGGTCTTTACCGACGCCGGCTATTCAGTCCGGCGCGAGTACGACTCGGGCGTCGTCGACCTGATTTTCGACATCCATCCCACCGAGCAGTCGCGGGCCGTCATCATCTCGCGAGAGCACCGCGCCGAGGCCAGGTCCATCGCCCGACTGTTGTCCCCGCGGTCGATCGCCGTCATCGGCGCCTCCACCGATCGGTCGAAACTCGGGCATGCCGTCCTGATGAACCTGCTCAGCACCGACTTCACCGGACCCGTCTACCCGGTGCATCCGGATGTCAGGTCCATCCGCGGCGTGCGGGCGTACGGGTCGGTGACCGACATCCCCGACGATGTCGACCTCGCGATCGTGACGGTGCGGGCCGCCAAGGTCGCCGAGGTGGTGGAGTCATGCCGCGTCAAGGGCGTCCACGGCCTGGTCGTGATGACCGCCGGGTTCGCCGACGAGGGCCCGGAAGGTGCCGCGGCGCAACGACATCTGGTGTCGGTGGCGCGCGCGGCCGGGATGCGGGTGCTGGGGCCGAACTGCCTGGGCCTGGTCAACACCGATCCCGCGGTCCGGATGAATGCCACTCTCGCCCCGGTGGTGCCGCCGCCGGGGCGGATCGGTTTCTTCTGCCAGTCCGGTGCCCTGGGGATCGCGATCCTGGCCGACGCCGCCGCCCGTCGCCTCGGGCTCTCCACCTTCGTCTCCGCGGGCAACCGGGCCGATGTGTCCGGCAACGACCTACTGCAGTTCTGGCAGGGCGACGACCGCACCGAGGTCGTGCTGCTGTACCTGGAGTCGTTCGGCAACCCACGCAAATTCGCCCGGCTGGCCCGGGTGCTGGCCAGGAAAAAGCCGGTCATCGCGGTGAAATCCGGCCGGCACGCCTCGCTCAGCCCGGCGCTGGCCGAGAGCTCACAGCAGGTCTCCGACGCGGCCGTCGGCTCGCTGTTCGCGCAATCCGGCGTGATCCGTACAGAGACCCTCACCGCCGCGTTCGATGTCGCACAGCTGCTGTCGACGCAGCAGGTACCCAGGGGCAACCGGATTGCCATCATCGGCAACTCCAGTGCGCTGGGCATGCTGGCGGTGGACGCCGGCATCGACGCGGGCCTGGATGTCGTCGACGGAGCCGCGCTAGACATGGGCGCCGCTGTCACCGCGAGCGGGCTGGCAGCGGCCGTCACCGCGGCGGCTCAGCGGGAAGATCTCGATGCGCTCATTGTCGTGTTCGCGCCGTCGATCGCGACGAAGGGACTGCAGCATGCGGCGGCACTGCACGAGGCGGTGGTCAAGGCGCCGATCCCGATCGTCACCACGTTCTTGGCCGTTGACGGTCTGATGCAGCACCTCGCGGTGATCTCCGACGATGGCAGTGCCGCCCGCGGTTCGCTCCCGTCGTTCCGCACCCCGGAGCGGGCGGTGTCCGCACTTGCCAGCGCGGTCCGTTACGGGCAGTGGTTGGCACGCCCACCCGGCACGGTCCCGATGCTGGACGGCATCGATGCCGCCGCCGCACGCGAAGCCATCAATGCGATGCGCGCCAAAGACGGCGAGCGGGAACGGGCGACCACCGACACGGAAGTTGTGTCGCTGCTGCGTTGTTATGGCATCGAACTCGCCGAGTTCAAGGCCATCGGATCCGTCGACGAGGCGCTGGCCGCGGCGGAGGCGATGGGCTATCCGGTAACCCTGAAGTCGTTCGACCAGTCGCTGCGTCATCGCCTGGACCAGTCCGGGATTCGGCTCGGCGTCGAATCTCCCGACCACCTACGGCGCGCCTACGACGACCTGCTGTCCATCGCCGGACCGTGGCTGTACGTACAGAAGCAGGTGCCGCGGGAGTTCTCCGAGGTGCCGACGGTCTTCCGGATCACCGCCGATCCCTCGTTCGGCGCACTGATCTCGTTCGGAATCGGGGGTGTGGCCACCGAACTCCTGGACGACCGCGCCTACCGAGCCGTCCCCTTGACCGACACCGACGCCGCCGATCTGATCGCCGCGCCGCGCGCGGCCCCGCTGCTGAACGGGTATCGCGGTTCCCGGATCGTCCCCAAGGAACCGCTGATCGAATTGGCGTTGCGGCTGTCCGCGATGTCGGATGATCTGCCCGAGTTGGTGATGTTGCAGCTGCAACCGGTGCTGGCCGGGCCGGCCGGGCTGATGGTGACCGGGGCTATCGCGCGGATCGGGCCGCCGTCGGCGAAGCCGGACATCAGGCGACGGTTGCCGTAACGGACATCAGTCCTGGGCGATGACGGGCGGCGTCGTCAGGCTCCTTGGCCGCGGTCGGGGCAGCCTGACCCGGCGGCCCGGTCGGAATCCGGGAGGTCAGGAACAGTGCACCGATGGCGATCAGACCGACGAGGGCGAAACGCGACCTGCAGCGCCTTCAGCCTGGCGTCCGCGTTGATCGCGGTAATGGAGTCGATCTCCGGCTGACCGACCCCTGCCTTCGCGAGCCCGGCGGTGAGCTGGGCGTCGGAGACGAACGGCACTCCGCCGACGAGTTCGGTAAAGATCTGCGACTTGAACGAGTCGCTCACGGCCGGGCTGCCGGCGACACCGGTCGACGCGACGGTGCTCAACGTGGCGATCAGCACCGATCCGATCAGCGCGGTTCCCATCGACGCCTCGAGGTTCGTCGGGGTGTTCTGTAGCCCGCCTACTTCGCGGTTTCCTGCTGCGACACCGCGGACACCGTGACGGCGCCCAGTTGGGACGCCAGCGCGCCCAGTCCCAGGCCCATCAGTACCAGCGGGATCGTCAGCACACCGGCATCGGCGCCAGGGTCCATGCCCGCCACCAGGAACCCGATCCCAACATTTATCAGCAGCAGACCGACCCGGACCACGCGTTGCGGATCCTTGGCAGTCGTCAGGCTGAAGCGGCGCGCGCCGCGCACGTCACGGTCGAACGTGAGTCAGCTTGCGTAGGAGCGAAGGACCTCGGAACGATCGCCGACCCGCAGCTTCGCCATCGAATCACGCTCGATCTGGCGGACCCGCTCACGGGAGATTCCGAACACCCGGCCGATCTCGTCGAGTGTCCTGGGGCGGCCGTCGTCCAAGCCGTAGCGCATCCGAACTACGGTCTGCTCCCGCTCATCCAGAGTGCGCAGGACCCGGTTGATGTCGTCGTGCATGAAGCCCGCCACCACGGCAGCTTCGGCCGACGTCGACTCGCTGTCTTCGATGAAGTCGCCGAGCGGTGCCTCCTCGTCCGAGCCCACCGGCATGTCCAGGCTCACCGGGTCGCGGGCATGATCAAGGAGGTCGGCGATCTTCTCCTCGGGAATACCTGACTCGTCCGCCAGTTCGGCCATCGTGGCGTCCCGGCCGAGTTGCTGGTGCAGCTCCCGCTTCAGGCGGGACAACTTGTTGACCTGCTCGACGAGGTGAACGGGCAACCGGATGGTGCGTCCCTGATCTGCCATACCCCGCGAGATGGCCTGCCGGATCCACCACGTGGCATAGGTGGAGAACTTGAAACCCTTGGTGTAGTCGAACTTCTCGACCGCCCGGATCAGTCCGAGGTTGCCCTCCTGGATCAGGTCGAGCAGCGGCATGCCGCGACCGGTGTAGCGCTTGGCCAGCGACACCACCAGGCGGAGGTTCGCGACCAGCAGGTGGTTGCGCGAACGCGCCCCATCACGAACGATCATCTTGAGGTCGATCCGGCGCTGCGGGGAGACCCGCTTGCCCGATTCCAGCATGTGCCCGGCGAAGACGCCGGCCTCGATGCGCTTGGCCAGGTCCACCTCCTGCTCGGCGGTCAGCAAAGGGGTCTTGCCGATGCCGTTCAGGTAAACACGCACGAGGTCCGCGGACGGGCCCTGGGCGTCCAGGTCGTCGTCGCGGCCCACGGCGCGCAAGGTCGAAGGCCGGGCCGTGGAGGCTGTGCGGGGGGGCCTCGTAGCAGTGGAAACGGTCTTGGTGGTATCGGTCGTCGCAAGGGAAGAGGCGGCCATGTCAAGCTCCCTTCATCACGTTCAGCGGACCGATCAATGTCGACCCGGCAATTGTTCGAACGCCTGTCAGCCCTTTTTTAGTTCCTTGCCCGGGCTGTTGTACAACGGTCCAAGCAGACGCATCGCCCGCCGATAAACGTTGTCGAGTAGATACTCCCGCGAGGCGGTGTTCTGAGATGTGCCCCAGGTGGGAAGTGCATGTGAATGGCTTCACAAGGGGTGACCATGGGGTGCGGCTGGAGCAACGAGCCATGCGCTCCGTGACCGATTTCGAGCCACCGGTGAAAACCGGCCCGTGGATGCACCGCGGTGTGCGGGAAGCGTCACACCGATCGGGTCCGGATTTTCGCCGCCGTCAGACCTCGACCAGCAGGGTGAGCGGCCCGTCGTTGACGCTCGACACCGCCATCGTCGCGCCGAACACCCCGGTCTGCACCGAAGCGCCTCTTCGGCATAACTCGTCGACGACCTCCACGACCAAAGGCTCCGCACTCTCACCCGGCGCAGCCTGACTCCACGACGGCCGCCTGCCCTTGTCCGTGCGGGCGTACAGCGTGAACTGGCTGACCACCAGCAGCGGTGCGCCCGTGGACGAGCAGGACTCATCGCCACGCAGGATCCGCAGCTCATGCACCTTGGCCGCGAGTCGCCGTGCCGTGTCGACCGCGTCGGTGTGCGTCACCCCCACCAGGACGAGCAGGCCCGGCTCGTCGATCCGGCCGACGACAGTGCCGTCGACGGACACCTCCGCACTGCTGACCCTGCTCACGACGGCGCGCACACCGATATCGTCCCTCACCCGGTGACGGGCTCCAGCAGGCCGCGCAGGACGGCCACTCGGACGGCCGGCAGTACCGCCGCCGTCAGGGCGTCCTCGGACAGCCCGTGAGCGGCGGCCAGTAGCTCGATCAACAGGCCCAGCGGGACCGCGCCCGTGCACCCGCCCAGCAGCGCCTGTCCCCATTCGTCGAGCTGGAGCGTTGCGCCGGGGCCGCCGACACGGCGCAACAGGCGCAGCACCGCGACCCAACCCTGGTGACCGGCAAGCGAACGCTGCTCGAGGATCGCACCTGCGGACAGCTCCAGCCGGGTGCGCAGCAGAACCCGGTCCGGTGTTGCCTCGATCCATGCGCGACGGCGCAGGAATCCGTCGACCTCCGCGCCGATGAGCTCCTCGTCGGGCCCGGTGATCTCGTCCATCGTCACGGACGGATCGGCGGAACCGTTGTGGACCAGGGTGATCAGCCCCATCCCGATGCCCTGCACCCGCTCCGCGGCGAAGTACTCCAGCCAACGCTCGGCAAGGGCTGTGGCCGCCACGCTGTCCGCGTCCGCACCGCGGCCGCTCTCGCCGGCGTCATCGAGCCATAGCCCGACGTACTGCGCGGGATCGGCCAATTCGCGTTGCACGACCCATGCGTCGCAGCCGCTCGCACTCACCCAGCCACCGACCCGCTGCCGCCAGTCGGTGTCCTCCCGGACGATCCAGTTGGCGAGCAGTTGGGCGGTACCGCCGGGCCTCAGGTGCCGCCTCATCCCCTCCACCAGGGCCCGGCAGAGCCCGTCACCCGCCATCCCCGAATCGCGGTAGGAGAAACGCATCTCGCCGTCCCCGACGACGAAGGGCGGGTTGCAGACAACGAGGTCGAAGGTGTCCCCGCCGACAGGTTCGAACAGATTGCCGCGACGCAGGTCCCACTGCTGGCCGTTCAGCCGTGCGGTCGCGGCGGCGAGGGAAAGTGCCCTGGCGTTGGTGTCGGTGGCCACCACGGACTCGGCGTGCGACGACAGATGCAGGGCCTGGATGCCGCACCCGGTGCCGAGGTCGAGCGCGCGGCTGACCGGGTTGCGAATCACCGCCCTCGCCAGGCTGATCGACGCCGCGCCGAGACCGAGCACATGGTCGGGGCGGACCGGCCCTGGCCGGGTGTCCGAATCAAGGTCTGATACCAGAAGGTACTCCTGGGCATCTGCGCCGTACGGGCGGATATCCAGCGCGGCCCGTAACCCCGCGCCGTGCGGCTGCACAATCCCCTGGGCGACCGCCCTGGCGATGCCGGTACGGGGGAGGGCTTGGGCGACGACCCGCTCTTCCTCGACAGTGCCCAACAGGAACAGCCGGACCAGGGTGGTCAACGGAGAGACCGACCCGGTCGCGCGCAGCGCCGGTGCGATTTCGCCGCGACCCAGCGCGCGGTGTGCGCCGGTACCCAGCAGGTCGGGCACCGCGGCGGGCGAGAAGTCGGCAGAGCGCAGATCTTCGCCGAGGAAGTCGATGACGGCGGGATCGGACAGGGGCTGCGGTGATGGATCGCTGGTCACCGGCGGAAGAGTAACCGCGGCAGGCGGATCGCGGTCAGAGGTGTTGCTCGGCCAGCACGGCCCTGACCCGGCGATCGTCCTTGGCGCGGTAGCGAAGTGCGTAGTGCCGGCCGACCGGTTCGTTCGCGTCGGCACGGACCATGTCCGCCTGCACTCCGCGGGCGCGCACCGCCTGCATCAGGTCCAGCGCGGTGTCCGGTCCGTCAACCGTCAGGGACACGGCTCCCCTGCGCCAGCGGATTTCGTCGATCAGCCGGCCCAGCAACACCGCGCCGGCTGCGCCGATGCCGGCACCCACGGCCAGCCGACGCGTCGACGGACGCCGCGACGTGGCAACGGCGGCTACCGCGGCGCCGGTGCAGGCACCCGGTGCGAGTAGCGCAACCCAACCGGCGACACCCGGTCGGCCGTGGCGAAAAGCCAGGGTGGACAGCGTTGCGGACGTGCGCCTTCGTGCCGACGACAACGTGGAGGCCATGAAATGCAGACTAGGACGAATCGTCCGATCCGTCGCCCGTGAAGCACGCTGCCTCGTCGATGTTCACCGAAGCCTGTGGTGTTCGCTGCGGTGACGGCGGCGCAGATGATGCGCCCGGCCCGTTGAGCGTGCCAGGCTGGACTGATGGAGCAACGGACCGATCTCTTCCTGACCGGCAATCCCGAGGCGGATGCCTTGTTGACCGCCGACCCCAGCGCGCTGCTGATCGGGATGGTGCTCGACCAGCAGGTGCCGATGGAAAAGGCCTTTTCGGGGCCGGCCGTCATCGCCGAGCGGATGGGCGGCCGTTTCGACGTGCGGGCGATCGCGGAAGCGGATCCAGATCAGTTCGCCGCCGTGTGCGCGGAACGTCCTGCCGTGCACAGGTTTCCGGGAGCCATGGCGAAGCGGGTACAAGCCACCTGCCGAATCCTGCTCGAACGGTACGACGCGGACGCCGCGAACCTCTGGACCGGCGTGACCGCCGGCGCCGAGCTCCGCGACCGGATCGCGGCATTGCCCGGCTTCGGCCCGCAGAAGGCCGCAATTTTTACCGCGCTGCTCGGCAAGCAGTGCGGAGTACAACCGCAGGGCTGGCGCGAGGCGTCCGGTCCCTACGGCGAGCAGGGCAGCTACAGCTCAGTCGCCGATGTGGTCGACCCCGACTCACTGCAACGTGTGCGGGCGACCAAGAAAGCCGCCAAAGCCGCTGCCCGCGCAGGGGGCGCGGTGGGGGAGCGGAGCGTTGCCGCGGACGCACCGGCACCTTGATCGGTCCCCACAGCGTGCCGCCGCACGACCGGGATATTCCCGGATCAGCCGGTCAAAGGCTCACATTGCGAACTCACCACGACGGTGTCCGGCGGCGTAGCGTTGCCCGTGGTGCAAGTCGGTGGCTGGCTCTGCATCCATCCTGGACTGGTACGTCGGTACTGATAGTCAGTTGAATGCAGATGGTCACGCCACTGCCACTATAGGGAATCGGGGAAAAGCATGACGTCCTCTTCGGCGCAGGCTCCCGTCACGGCCGCGGCCACCGGATTCGGGCATGGCCGACGTGCCCAGGCGACTGTGATCACCAAAGCTGAGCCGTCCTATGACGAGCAGCTCCGGTCCCGTCGCAAGCGCTACATGATCATGATGAGCCTGCGCGTGCCCTTCCTCATTCTGGCGACCGCGCTCTACCAGACCCCGTGGCTGGCGATGCTGGTGATCGCCATCTCGATCCCGCTGCCGTGGGCAGCGGTGCTGATCGCCAATGATCGTCCGGCCCGCAAAGCCCGGACGGTGATGCCCGGAACGATCAACTACGAGCGTGCACTGCCGCCCGGCGGCCGGGAAATCGTCGACAGCAGCGTGGATGACGCGCCCCGCGGGTCCGGGAGCGGCGCCGCGGGCTCGACTTCAGTCGGGAACTACCGCGCGGGCTGAGCCGGCGCGCCCGGCCGAGCACCGATCCGCGCCGCTCCGGCGGTGCCCGCGCCAAATCCGGCACGCAGCGATGTCAGCGCACGTGCGCAGCACCGGGTCGACGACGAACCGGCAGTCGAAACCGGCGGCGCTGAGCTCAGTCTCGGCGCCCCGCCCCGCCGCATCCGGCCCGTGCGATCAGTCAAAACACGCGGGAGGTTCATCCTGCCCGCCGATGGCTGCGGGGGCGACGACCGAGACGGCCACCTGCGCCGCGAGACGGGCCTTGGCCAGCGGCCGGCCAGAAGTCGGTGCGGATCTTGGCGCCGTCACTGGCATCATGATCGAAGCACCCCCGGGACCACCGATCCGCCGCCGCGCCGTGACGGCAAGCGGCTGACGCGCTCCGGGCGAAGACGGATCCGACAGAAGATGCCACGCATGAGGAGCCACGATGACCACATCGACGCAGACCCTGGACAAGCCGCTCGAGGACACCACCACGGACGACGACACCCCGAAGATGTTCCACTACGTGCGCAAGACCAAGATCGCCGAATCGGCGGTGCTCGGCAATTTCGTCGTGGCGCTGTGCGGTGAGACGTTCCCGGTCACCAAATCGCCGAAGCCCGACTCACCGGTGTGTCCGGACTGCAAGAAGATCTACGAATCCATGAAAAAGGGCTGACAGCAGAAGGGCTGACGGCGGAAGAGCAGACGTTAGTGGGTCGGACACGCACCGGCGTCCGGATGGTCAACCGGTGGCCGGCTGATCCTGTGCCGCCTGATCTTTTTCCTCGCGGTACGCCTGCCACTTGCGACGCTCACGCTTGGACAGTCGCGGCGGATAGAACTCCAGCATCGCGTTGTTGAACTGCGCACCGATGATGATGGCCATCGAGACAAAGTAGTAGAACAGCAGGAATGTGATCGGCGTGGCCAGAGCGCCATAGGTCAGGCCGTGCGAATACACGTATGCCAGGTACAGCCGCAGGCCGAAGCTGGCGACGATGAACACCGCGGCGGCCACCAACGCGCCCGGCACCCCCCGGTACCACGGGTGCTTGTGTTTCGGCGCGACCTTGTAGAGCACCGTCAGCATGAAGATCAAGCCCAACGCCAGCACGGGGTAATACGCCAGATTCACGATGTCGGCGACCTGGCGCTGCCACGACTCCGGGAAGACCTTCGGTAAGTAGTCCGGGCCGATCGCCAGTAGCGGCAGCAGCACGATGCCCGCCAGCAGCGCCCCCAGGTACAGGCCCAGCGCGAAGAACCGTTCGGCGACCGGGTTGCGGACCTCGTGCTGGTTGTAGGCGATAGTGATCGATTCGACGAACGCGGACATCGCAGAAGAGCCCGCCCACAGGCTGATGACCAGGCCGATAGACACCACGTCCGCCTGCCCGTTGCGCAGGATGGTCTGAACAGTGTCGCCTACCAGGTTGTCGGCGACCTCCTTGTCGAAGATCGTGTTGAGGAAGAGCAGCACCTGTTCGCGTACCTGGTCGATGGTGCCGGCGGGGAAGTAGTGCGGGACGATGTAACCGATCATCCCCAGCAGCGCCAGCAGCAGAGGTGCGGTCGACAACGCGCACCAGAAGGCGGCCTGCGAGCTCATCCCGAACAGGGAGTCGGCCCACGCCTTGCCCAGGGTCCGCCCGAAGATCCTGCGCCAGCGGTGACGGACCCTGGGTACCTGAACCGGCATCGGCCCAGTTCCAACCCGGTGCCACGGAACCGTCAGCGAGTCCGCCGGCGCCGGCACCGCCAGCACCGCTGTGGTCTCGGCGTCGAAATCCGAGTCGGGGTGACCGTCGGCCGCTGGCGGCCGCGCAGAGATGTGACCGTCGGCCGCTGGCGGCCGCGCAGAGATGTGACCGTCGGCGGCGTGCGGCCACCCTGAATGTGGACCGTGCGCGTCGGTGGTGCCGTTGCGGCCGGCCGCAGATCCGTTGGTCGACGCCGCGGCACGTCCGCCGCCGATCGACTGGGGTCGCCCCGCAGCGGGCGCGGTGACCGCCCAGCCCTGCCCGTCGGGTGTCAGCCGGTGGGTCTGATCGCCGGTCGGCGGCGGCGCACTGGTCACCAGACGAGCATGCCCTTCCCAGGGCGGCGAGCGGTACTGCGACACCAAGTCGAAACACGGCATGCCCGCCGGGGGGACCGGAATTGCTTGCGGGCGGCCGGTCCCGGCCGTGGACGACCCGGGCCGGGAGGTAGAGTCGGCTCCGGCCCTCGAGCCGTCAGGACCTGGGTTCCGTGCGCGGAACCGTCCGGCGTCGAGGGTTTTTGCACGACTGCACGGCGATAGCAGTTCACTGCGGTAGCGATTCACGGGGGTGTGTGGAATTGCGTCCGGTCGGTCCAGCGCAGGCACAGCTGCGGCCATGGCAGGTAGAGGCGCTGGAGACCTACGAGGCGGCCCAGGACGGCGGCCGGCGGCGTGACTTCCTCGTCACAGCGACGCCGGGCGCGGGAAAGACGACCCTTGCGCTTGCCGTGGCCGGGCGGTTGCTGCAGCGCCGCGTCATCGACCGGGTGGTCGTGGTCTGCCCGACCGACCACCTGCGGACGCAGTGGGCGGACGCCGCCGGCGGCGTGGATATATTGCTCGATCCCACCCTGACCAACGCCCATGGCCCCGTCCCGGAAGGGATGGCCGGCTACGTCACTACCTACGCGCAGGTTGCGGGGCGGCCCGCGATCCATGCGGCCAGGTGCCGCCGGCGTCGCACGCTGGTCGTTCTGGACGAGATCCACCACGCCGGTGACGGATTGTCCTGGGGTGAAGCCACCGCGGAAGCCTTCGCCGAGGTCCACCGGCGGCTCAGCCTGACCGGGACACCGTTCCGCACCAAGCCGGGGGAACGGATCCCGTTCGTCGACTACGAGAACGACGGCGAGCTGCTCCGCTCGGTTGCCGACTACAGCTACGGGTACCGCCACGCTCTCGCCGACCGGGTGGTGCGCCCTGTGGTGTTCGCCGCGTACACAGGAGTCTCGCGGTGGCGCAACAGCGCCGGCGAGGTGGTGGCCGCGTCGCTGACCGACTCGGGCACCCGCTCGGTGGAGGCGGCGGCATGGAAGACCGCGCTGGATCCGGCAGGGGGTTGGGTGCCGCACGTCATCGCAGCGATGGACGACCGGATCAGTCACCTGCGGCAATCCGGCATGCCGGACGCGGCGGGCATCGTACTGGCCAGCGACCAGCAGGACGCCCGCGCCTACGCGGCGATCGTTCGCCAGATTACCGGCGCCGCACCGGCTCTCATCTTGTCCGACGACTCGGCGGCGTCGAAGCGGATCGAGAAGTTCCGGACCTCCGACCAGCGCATCGCCGTGTGCGTACGGATGATCTCCGAGGGCGTGGACATCCCGCGGGCGGCGTGCCTGGCCTGGATGACGTCGTACCGCACACCGCTGTTCTTCGCGCAGGCCGTCGGCCGGGTGGTGCGGGCGCGCAACGCGCGCGAGTCGGCCACCGTCTTCCTCCCCGCGGTCCGGCCGCTGCTCGCTCTCGCCGCCGAATTGGAGAACGACCGCAACTACGTCATCGCCCCGCCGCCCCCGGCGGAGAATGACCCGGATGCCCTGGACATGCCATTGGAGCCGGCGGAGCCGACCGCGTCCGGCGTGATCGAGGTCCTGGATTCACAGGCGGAGTTCGCGCACCTGTTGCACTCGGGCCGCGCCGTCACAGCCGAGCCGGCCGCGGCGGGGGGTGCAGCCATCGTCACCCAGGACGACCAGGATTACCTCGGTCTGCCAGGACTTCTCACGCCCGAGCAGACCGCGGCGCTGTTGGCCACCCGGGATTCGGACCTGCGGCGGCGGGTGCAGGTGGCGTCGCAGACCCGGCGCGAGGATCACGTACATGACGACGGCGACACGTCGTCCTGGCGCTCGGCGGCGGCGCTGCGCCGCGAGGTCAACCAGCTGGTCGGCCGGGTCGCTGCACGTACCGGCGCGGCGCACGCGAAGGTGCACTCGCAGCTGCGCCGGGAAGTGCCGGGACCTGCCTCGGCCGCGGCCGGTCCCGACGTGCTGGCGGCGCGTCGCGATCATCTACTCGGGATGCTATGACGCCGCGGCCCGGACCCAGCTGTCAGCAACGCTCGTCCGGACGCGGGGTTTCCAGGGTGCCCGGAACGGGTCGTGGAAGGCTCAGCCGGTGGCCAGCGCCTTCCAGGCGCCGATCAACCCAATGAAGCCCGTGGCAACGAACAGGTACCAGCCAACCTGTGCCTGGGTGAGAAGGGTGAAGAGCCCGACGTCGAAGATGGCCCGCGCCGAGATCAACATCCACCCCGCGCCCGCGACGCACAGCAGGGACACCAGCAGTGCCGCCGATCCGAGCGGCCGGTGATTGATGGCCATCATCATCGCTGCGCCGAGCACGATCAGCGCTCCGCCGCCGACGGCGGTTCCGAGGACCGAGTACGTCGCGATCTGCAGGTCGCCCCCGGAGTCAGGCACCGATCGGAGCAACCGGTACACCTGCCAGCCGGACACCGACACGTCCGCGCCGGCCAGCGAACTGGAGTCGATCGCGACGGTGCGCCAGGGGAGAAGGAGTTGCCAGATGCCGATCGCACCGGCGACGAAAAGGACCACGGCAGCGACGGGGTCGGGCCGCGAAGGGCGCAGAATCTGCAGCGGTCGGCCGGCAACCCCGGAGGGCGAGGCACGCACGCCGCCCGTTGTACCCATGTCACCACCACCTCCTCGCCTCGGCATCATCGCGCGTTTGGCTGTGGAAGCAACCGGTTTGACGCTGTGCTGCGCCGCCGCCGTCTCCCGAAGCCCCCGGGGTACCGGTAGGGGGCCGGCGGACGACGAAGGGCGGTCCGCCTGAACGGACCGCCCTCGGTAGAGACGTGCTCGTCTGGATCCCCAGTGCTGAATCCTTGCCGGGCACGGTAGCGAACGGGCCGGCACGTCACATCTGTGACGAGCCCGCCCGGATCGATCAGCCCGCGTCGCGGGAGTGGTGCAAAACGGCAGCCAGTTGCTCGAGGCGGGCGCTGTGTTCCTGCCCGTGGTGACCGCAGAAGAGCAGCTCACCACCGGTCGGCAGGACGGCGCGAACCTTGGCGGCTGCGCCGCAGCGGTCACAACGGTCGGCGGCGGTGAGTGCAGCTGGACTGGCCAGGATCCCGGTCATTGTCGTCCTCCCATCGTCAGCCACCACAAGGCGGTGGCGGTACGTCACACACCGTTCGCGTTCCTGCGAACGGCTCTCGTCAATCCGGCTCCGCGATGTCAGAGATAAGAGCCATCCATCGGTCATTCGATACCGATCCATCGTTGGTTCGGTTCTCGACACCCTCCGGACCTCTTCATCGTGCCATCCCGGTGACCGTCGACGCCGGTAGTTCGCCCCAGGCGTAGCGGGCGCGCTGCTGCGGTAGGCGTACTTCATCGTGGCGGCCAACTCGTTCATGCAGAATCCGGCCGGCATCACGATGGACCTGGAGCGCGGTCGGGCTCAGATGAACGACATCTGGGCCGTGTTGTCCCAGCCGCTGCAGGTGCGGGCCTACTCGCATGTGGCTGCCGCCGCAGTGCTCAGTGCGGTGATGTTCGCCCGCACCGCGTCCTGGTTCCTGATGAAACAGCGCGACGTCGAGGTGTTCCGCCCGTCGAAGCGGATTGGTCTGGTCGGCATGCTGATCGGATCGTCGGCCGTGCTCGTCACCGGTGACCTGCTCGCCAAGGCAATGGCCGAGGTGCAGCCGATGAAGATGGCGGCCGCCGAAGCGCTGTACGAGACCACCAATTCGTCGTTCTCGTTGATCACGATCGGCAATCTGGACGGATCCAAGGAGATCTGGTCGATCCGGGTGCCGAACGTGCTGTCGTGCATGGCGACCGGATCGCCGAGCGGCACGGTCGAGGGAATCGACGACGTCCAGCAGCGCTTCGCGCAGCAGTACCGCCCAGGTGACTACCGGCCGAAGTACTCGGAACGTTCTTCGACCTGCTCAACCCTTTCGCGCTGGCGATGGGGCTGTGCTCGCTGACCCGATCCATCACCCATGGCGCCGTCTACCTGACCCTGAAGACGACGGCTGATGTGCATAAGCGGGCCAGGGACGTTGCGCTCCGCGACGCACCGGCGGCGATCGTGCTGATGACGCTGGCGGTCGGTTGGCAGCAGATCATCCGCGGCACCGCCCTTTCGATGACCTTCGGTACACCAGATCCCGGAGTCGCCGACAGATCCCGGAGTCGCCGGCGCGGGTTCCGGTGCCTCAGACGTGGTGGCACACACAGCGGGTGTCGGAGATCCGACATCCCGGATCGACAAATCGCTATCGAACGCTGACAACTTCTGCCCGACTGCCCGACTTGCCGTGCAGGTGCAGCACCAGCGCCTTCGCGGATGCCGCTGATCCGTTCAGTCGGTAAGGGATACCAACACCACTCGCGTCGTAGAACAGCGGATCCGCTACCTGCACCGTGGGCTTCGCGGCGTCGAACGTCACGGCCGGCGTCCGGTCGATGTCCCCACCGAGAGCACTGGATCCGTAGGCGCTGAACGTGCCCACCGTGTACCGAATGGGGAAGCTCGCCGTGGTGTCCGTCAGGCCGATCAGCTTGGGCCACACCGGGATGAGAAGTGTGTCGGTGTCGAAGACGTTGGTATCGACATCTCCGTCGTGGAAGTTGACCGGCTCGATGTCCAGCAGCACATTGCTTCTCAGGTCAACCAGATAAGCGGTGAGAAGGTCCGTTGACGGCTCATTTTGCACGAATACCTCGAATTCCGGCTTCGCGTCCCCCCCGGTGTCGATGTCGACGTAGGGCGTCGTGGAATTGCCGATCGTTGCCCAGTTGCCATACGTCGACACCCCGAACCACAACCAGCCGTTCGCCTTCGAACCACGGTGATCCGCGGTCGCGTTCGCCCCGACATGATGAATATCGCCGGCAACCGTCGTTGCGTTGAATGTGCAAGCGGAGTTCGTCGTGCTCACCGAGCACGTCGGCAAGCGCCTGCTGGTAGAACCCAGGTTCAGCACGGACACCTGGGAAGCGAATCGCTCCGAGCCACCGCCTTGATCGAAACCGTCACCACGCAACTGAATGGTCCCAGTACCGGTCCGAGAGGTCACGGCCCGGCTCTTCGTGGTCGAAACTGGCTTTGCTGCTCCATGAACCGGAACGCGCAGATCTGGCTGGCCTGATTGAGTGATCAGCACACGGCCGGAGGCGTCCGACACGAATTGCCTTGCCCTATCGGCGCCGATCAAGCTGTCCGTCTGTTGGGTCGCCATTGTTGGATCCAACGTGTGGCGTAGCCCGCTCGGCTGGACGGTCATCACGACCTTCACCTTGGCCGTTGCATTTTTCTTCAGCGTCACCGCCGACGGGGTGACCGCGTAGCTGACGCCCGGTTGCTGCACCAACCCGTCGTAGGCCAGCGAAAGTCTGACCGACTTGCGGCCGGTGTTCTGGATCTTGATGGTGCGGACCCGAGCGACGGACTTCTTTCCGATTGGCGCTTCCACCACACCGAAGGAGGCGCTGACGCCACCTTCGACATCGGAGTTGTACGCGATGACGGTGGTCTGGACCGCGCTGAGTGCATCGACGCGTCCGGCGCCGACTCGAGCCGGTCCGTACCGGTCGCCCTGCTGCCCGTTGTCGGTCCACAGGTCGTGTCCCGCAGTGTTCATGATGGCGGCCTTGAGTTGCTCGGTGCTCCAGGTCGGATGCACCTTCTTGACCAACGCCGCGATGCCCGTGGTCAATGGAGCAGCCATCGACGTCCCGGATTCGACCACCACGCCGTTGCCGGACCCGATCTTCGCAGAGGCGACTGTGTCACCTGGCGCGGCCACATCCGGTTTGACGACTCCAATGCTGCCGTGGGTGCCGCGCGAGGTAAACGATGAAATGGTGTCCGCGATAGCCGGTGAACGGTCCGTGATCGTGGCGACCAGGGATCCGGAGAACGACACAGTTAGCGTCCCGGCCTCAAGAGCAGGTCGCAGCAGCTCGGTGCCCGTCTTCGGCAGCTGAAACACCGGAATGACTGCACTTCCGCTGATCCCGGCACCGAATACCTCCAGCTCGGAGGTGAAGATGGCGCCGATCGCGCCCGCCTGTTGGACGTTCGCCGACCGAGTCGCCGAGCCGCATCGACGGGTGGCGTCGTTGTCGTCCCACTCGAGCCAGGCGATCTTGCCCGCGACGACGGCGGCGTCAGCCGGGGACAGCGGGTCGCAGCCGTCCGCCTTCCCTGTTGACAGCGGCACAACGTCTCCGGTCACATCCGGTGCGGTGGACCAGGGATAGGCGATCGACACCTGGCCGGCAACGACGTCGGCCAACCCCGCCGGCGCGTTGATCTTCAACCCGTCCCGGAGTTGATACCCATCGACAGAACTAGCGACAGCGAGGGAGCGAACGGCATTGCCCGGAGCGCCACCGGTGTCGGTGAGGTCCCCGTTGTTGCCCATCGAGATGACCGGCAGTACGCCGTTGGCCGCCACCTCATTGATGACGTCGTTCTCAGGGTCGTCGACGGCGCCGTAGTCGGACCCCAGCGACAGGTTGACGATGTCCAGATGGTCGGAGAAATCGCCGTCGCCGTTCGGGTCAAGGGCCCAGTCGAGGGCGGGAATGACAGCGTTGGTCGACCCCACGCAACCGAACACCTTCAGCCCGTACAGGGACGCCTTGGGTGCCATGCCCGGCGCTACCTTCATCTTGTACAGGTCGTCGCCGTTCAGCGATGCGTAGTCGCCGCGGAACGTTGTTCCGTCTGCGCCCACGCCGTATCCCGCTGCGGTGCCCGCGACGTGTGTGCCATGACCCTCGCAATCAAGCGGGTTCGGATCCGGTTTCGGCTGGGAGCCGTCGTTACCGGCGTCGTAATCGTCACCGACGAAGTCGAAACCGCCGACCACCTTGGCGGTTGGCGTGAAAGGCGCGTCCGAGGCGGCATGGGCGGCGTTCCAGGCGTCCACCGTCCCAGGACCGCCGAAATCGGCGTGCGTGTAATCAATGCCGGTGTCGATGACTCCGACCTTGATACCCTCTCCGGTGACGCCCAAGTTCTGCCAGGTGTCCAGCACGCGGGTGAGCTGCGCTGTTCCGGCATTGTTGATCTTCTTCGGGACGAGCGCAGAGATCTTTACGACGTCGCCACGAGCCGCCAGCGCGTCGAGTGCTCCCTTGGTCGCGCGGATACCGACACCCGGTACCGCGTTCGAGACCGCAAAAAGCTCGTCTGCTTGTGGGTCGAGGGCCCGGGCCGCGACGAAGACCGAGTCGGCGGCGTTCTCGTTCGCTCTCGCTTGAGCCTTTGCAGACTCCTTGGCGTCGGCCTTGGGTGCGCCGGCAGCCAATTTCTGTGTGGCGGTTTGCGCTGCGCCTTGGCCGGTGACCTGAACGAAAACTTGATGTACACCGTTTGACGTGTGTTGCAGGGGGCCGGCGAATTTCGAGTTGTTCGAAGAGGGCTCGCTGTCGTGCCCAGCGTCGATCGGCACCGGGACTGCTGTGCCGGGTTCGGTGGGCTCGGGCGCTGCGGTAGCACTGCCCGCGCCTCCCACGGCGAAAGCCAGCACCGCCAGCGCGGTGCCGAGTGTTGCAACAGGCCGATTCCTTCTGGACCGATGTCGCATTGACATGTATCGCCCATGCTTTCCGGCACACCGGCACAGCCGGGGCCACTCCGATGAGATCCGCAGCCCCGCAGGTGATCCGGTGCGCGTCGCAGCGAAGGTTAAACCTGAACCACCCCGACCGCTAGAGGAGGGTGACATTCGGGATCACAGGTCGACGAGAAGTGGACATTGCGCCGTAACGGTGTTCGTATCGCCAGGATGACCGCCAGCACCGTCCTGGCGCCCAAATCGACATGATCATCCATGACGGGTTCGTCCGGCTCAGCATCTGCGCACATCGCCACACTCCTGTGGTCGTCAGTGCATGCGTGCTTGTCGGCGGCTCGTCCGGCATCCCGCTGGTGAGTGAGGTAGTGAGCCGTTGTTCCTCGGCGTGAATGACGAAGGCGTCGCGAGCAACAACAGCGAGTTCGAAGGGACCATCATTGTGAGTGCTTCCGGGGTGCCCAGGACACCGCAGCCGGGTTGAGGGGACGGCATCAATGTGCCGCACGGGACGACCCGGGCTACTCAGGACAACAGGCCGTGCATCTGCGCTCAATCCTGGGGGTGGGCCGGATGTCGCGGGATTCTTGGGACCGCGGCCATCAGATCCGATCGTCGCATCAATGACTGGCAGTGGCCCGTCAATGACTGGCGGTGGCCCGGCCACCTGAGATGGCCGTCGACGACCGCTGTCCGGGCCCTCTGTGACACTGGGTTGATGCGACCCCTGGACCCGCGGCTGATGCGGTACGCCGAGGGCGTGCGTGCCCTGCTGGTGGTTTCCGTGGCCCTGGGAGTCGTTTCGGCGATGGTGGTGATCGCGCAGGCAATTCTGCTGGCCGGGATACTCGCCGTCGTCATCATCGGTGGGCAGGGCCTGACGGACGTGCAGGGCCGACTGAACTGGCTCGGCGTGGTCATCGCGGTGCGGGCGGCCCTGGCCTGGACGTCCGAAGAGGTCGCCCGGCGCAGTGCGACATCGGTGACCGCCGGACTTCGCCGTGACCTGCTCGTCCATGCGGCCGCTCTGGGCCCCGGTGGCGTTCCGGTGAGCATGGCGGCGAACTGTCGGCGCTGGCCACCACCGGCGTCGAATCACTGCACGATTACGTGGCGCGCTACCTGCCGCAGCTGGTGCTGTCCGTCGTCATCCCGCTGATCATGCTGGTCTACCTGTTCTCCACCGATCTCACCAGCGCCGTGATCGTGGCCGTGACACTGCCGCTCATCCCGGTTTTCATGGCGCTCGTCGGCTGGTACACCGACCGACAGACGAAGGAGAAGTGGCAGAGCCTGTCTCGGTTGGCGGGGCACTTCACCGATGTGGTGGCGGGCCGGCCGACTCTCAAGGTCTTCGGCCGTGCACGTGCGCAGGCTGGGGCCGTCCGACGGGTGACCGACGACTACCGGCGGGCGTCGATGGGGGCTCAGAATTGCCTTCCTCTCATCCATGGTCCTGGAACTACTGGCGTCGCTGTCGGTTGCCCTGGTCGCGGTCGCGATCGGTTTGCGGCTCGTCTACGGCGATCTCACGCTGCAAGTGGGTCTGGCCGTGCTCATCCTCGCGCCGGAGGCCTACCTGCCGCTGCGTCAGCTGGGGACGCAGTTCCACGCCGCCGCGGACGGTGTCGCCGCCACCGAGAAGGTGCTGGCGATCCTGGATACGCCGGTCCCGCCCGCCGGCACCATCACCGACCTCACGGACATCCGCGGACTGCGTCTGGACGCCGTCATGGTGGGCCGTGCGGGCGACCGTGGGGCGGTCGGGCCGGTGTCGCTGTCGATTCCCGCCGGGTCCGTCACCGTCATCACCGGGGAGAGTGGATCCGGCAAGACCACGCTGCTGCACCTGCTGGCCGGCGTACAACGGCCGGACTCCGGGCGGATCGTCGTCGTCGACGCGACTGATCGCCGGGAGATCGGCCTGGACCAGATGGCCCCGGAGTGCTGGCACCCCCGCCTCGGTGAGGGCGGGTCGGGTCTGAGTCAGGGCCAACGGCAACGGCTTTCGCTGGCCCGGGCGCTGGCACGGCCGTCGTCGCTGGTCCTGCTGGACGAGCCGACGGCCGCCCTGGACCAGGACACCGAGAAACGGGTGCTGAACGGTATTCGGGCCCTTGCAGCAGGACGCACCGTCGTGCTGGTCACCCACCGGCCGGCGCCGCTGACCCTGGCGGAACAAGTGTTCGTGTTGCACGCTCCGGCCGCCGGCACGGCCCGGCGAGCCGCCGTCCAGCCGGAGAAGCCGGCGCTCGGCGACCAGGCCACGGTCCCGTCCGGAGAGGAAGCGGCGCTGGCGGTGGGACCGTGGTGACGACCGAGCCACTGACGCCCCCGACGGCCGCCCACCCGCCGCCGGCTCCCGACGCTGCACCGCGAGCGGCCAGCGGCCGTGACACCCCGCTGTGGCGCCTGTGGCAGCAGGCAGCGGGCCCACGCGGCAGGCTGCTCGCCGCTGCGGTGATCGGCGGGCTCGCGTCGGGATGTGCGGTCGCCCTGATGGCCACCTCGGCCTGGCTGATCGCCCGCCGCTCAGCAGCCGCCGGTGCTGTTCCTGATGGTGGCCGTCGTCGCGGTCCGAGCCTTCGGCATCGGCCGGGGCGTGCCGCGGTATGCCGAGCGACTGGTCTCCCATGACGCGGCCTTCCGGGTGCTCGGACGGGTACGGCTGCGGTTGGTGGGTCACCTTCCTGTGCTGGCACCCACCGGGCTGCCGCTGATGCGTCGGGGTGACCTGCTGGCCAGGACCGTGGATGATGTCGACGACGCGGGGGACGCGTTCCTGCGCGGCCTGCTCCCGCTGGGGGCTGCGCTGCTCGTCGGTGCCGGCACGCTGGTGCTGGCCGTTTTCATTCTCCCCGCCGCCGGCGTCTCGTAGGCCACCGCACTGCTGCTGGCCTGCATCGCGGCCCCGTTGCTCACCGCCCGCCGCAACCGGCGGATGGAACGGGCAGTGGTCGACCTGCGGGCGCGGCGCACCGAACTGGTCACCGAGATGCTGGGGGAGCTGTCCGAACTGACCGTGCTGGACGCGGTCCCGGCCCGGCTGGTGGAACTGGATGCCATCGAAGCCGCCAGTCGGAGGGTGGCAGCCGGAACAGCGCGGGCGGCCGGTCGCCGGGTTCGGCCCACAACGCCCTGTCCGACGTGGATCTCGACCTCGATCCGGGCCGGAAGGTCGTGGTGCCTGCCGACGACGCGGCCATCGAGTCGGCACTGCGATCTGCCGGGGCCGGGCAGTGGCTCGACGGTCTGCCCGACGGCGTCCGTACCAGGGTCGGGGAGCATGGCCAAGCGGTGTCGGGTGGCGAACGGCAGCGTGTTGCGCTCGCCCGGGCCCTGCTCGCCGACCGGCCCGTGCTGCTCGCGGACGAACCGGCGGCGCACCTGGACGGCCCGACCGCTGACGCCGTGACGGGCGTCGTCATGACCCCGGCCGCGGCCCGCTCTGTTGTGCTGGTCAGCCACCGTCCGCGCGATGCCGACCTCGCCGACATCGTCGTGCGGCTGGACCGGGGCCGGATACATTCTGTGACGGTTCGGGACGGGGCCGGCAGATGAGCCGCCGCGAAGTGGTCACCCGGGGCGGTGCCGCTGCTGCACGCTCATGGGCGCGCCCAGTTCTTTCGGTGCACTGGCCGAACTTTCTACTGCGTGTAGAATCGTCCGAATTGAGTCGTTTCGGCGAGCTGGGGAGGGTAGATGGCGGGACGCGGCGAGTTGGAACGCGCTGTCATCGAGGTTCTCTGGAATGCCGGCGAACCGATGACAGCGCGGGCGGTGGTCGACTTGCTGCCCGGTCGGGAATTGGCGGTCACCACCGTGCTGACGGTGCTCTCCCGGCTCGAGGCGAAGGGTCTGGTGCGCCGCACCAGGGACGGAAGGGCGCACTCCTACGAGACCGTGGCGGACCGCGATGAGCACACAGCGGCGCTCATGCAACAGGTCCTGGATACCGCTTCCGACCGGGACGCGACCTTGGCCCGGTTCGTCGGTGGCGTGTCGGCCCACGATGTCGACGCGCTGCGGCGGGCGTTGCACGGCCGGTAACACGTGATCTCCGACGAGATCCCGGTGTGGATGTTCGCACTGCTGCTGGTCTTCGTCGGCCTCCTCCTGACGGCCCCGGTGAGCTACCGGCTAGCCGGCGCAAGGTGGCCCCGACGCTCACCGCGTCCCGCTCTCGTGCTGTGGCAAGCGATGTGTCTGGCCGCCGGGTTCTCTGTCGTCGCGGGCCTGGTTCTGCTGGCCGTGCAACCGCTCGGTGACTGGCTGTTGGGTGGGGCCTGGAACTGGTTCGCCGCGGTCCTGACCGGGACCCTCGACGTGCCGCCGTGGCGGTTGCTGTGCGGCCTGATCGCCCTGCTCATCGCCGGCCTGCTGCTCACGGTGCTGTTGCGCACCGCGTTGTTGATCGGCCGGCGGCGACGTGCGCATCGACGGGTCCTCGACCTGCTCACCGGATCCGCGCCGCCGCCGGGCGGGTGGCGGCTGATCCGTCCCGCTGACGTCCGGATCTTGGACCACCGGACCGCCGTCGCCTACACCGTGCCCGGGTGGCACTCCCGTGTCGTGCTGTCCGCGGGACTGGTCGATCTGCTGACCGATGACGAACTGTCGGCCGTCATCGAACACGAACGCGCCCACCTGCGTGCCCGGCATGATCTGCTCGTGCTGCCTTTCCAGGCCTGGGCCGTCGCGCTGGGCTGGGTGCCGGGCGTCCGGCCCGCCGGAGGGGCGGTGTCGGAGTTGACCGAGATGCTGGCCGACGACGCTGCCGCGGGCCGGACATCCTGCGCTGTACTGGCGTCGGCGTTGGCGAAGGTGGCGCTGGCCGGCCCGCCGCCACCGGTCCTCGTTGGCCGGCTCGCCGATTCCCCCGCCATTGCCGGCACCGCCGTCGCCGACCGGGTGCGGCGACTGTTGGACCCGCACCCGCTGGCCCGCTGGCAGGTCGCGTTGGTCTACGGGCTTGCGCTGCTCCTGCTGGCGATTCCGGCCAGTGTCCTGCTGTTGCACTGGGGATAGCACTGGGGATGGCACCGCGCGCCCGCGGTGCCGGGTGGCCCGGCAGCCGGGGTGTGACGCCGTCGGCGCGGGACGCGGCGATCGCAGTTTCTGGAGTAACCTTCGCCACGGCTGATGGTCCGCCGAAGCGGCTCCGGTCCGTCGCGGCGCGTGCGTCCGCGGGAACGGGGCGGCCGACGTGGGACAACAGGGAATCCGGTGCAAATCCGGCACTGCCCCGCAGCGGTAATCGGGAACGATCGCCATCACCCCATTGCGGTGGGGTACAGCACTGGACGCTCGCGTCCGGGAAGCGATGGCCAGTAGGAGACCCGGCACGGTCGTCAGTGGACCGCCGCCGGCAGCGCCCGAAAGTCCGAAGACCTGCCATCGCTACGTGGACCGTCGGTCCACGTCGTTCGGGACCGCGAGGGACGGTCGCGCGCGATCGGGACGCCCCGCGTTCCGTGCCGCTGGCTCCGAACCCGCCACCGCTCGGCCTGTCCAGGAGCCATCAGTGCCTTCCCTCCACCCCGTCCGCGGGGTCACTCCCGACCGTCTACCCGCCGACCAGCGGGCCGGCCGATCGTCGCCCGTCATCGTCGGAATCATCGCCATTGCCGCGCTTCTCGCAGGTTGCGCATCGTCCTCCACCGCCTCGAGCGACCAGAGCGCCGGCGGCGCAATGGCGTCCGCTTCGGCGCAGTCGGGAACCGGCGTATCCGCGGCCGGATCCTCCGGAGCTGCTGCAGGCCTGCTCGATGCCGAGGGCTGCGTCACCGACTACACCGAGGGGGTCGACTATTACCCGGTCAAGTCCAAGATCGATCACGCCACCAATTTCACCATCGAGTACAAGGACTCCTACCAGGTCCTGACGGTGCGACAGCCGACCCAGGGCGGTGCTGCAGAGTCGTATGTGCTGCTGCGTTGCGGTGCGCCGCAGCCGAAGCTGACCGGCGAGCTCGCGGACGCCCCTGTCGTCACCACTCCGGTGACGTCGCTGTACTCCGGATCGACGTCGCACCTGGGCAGCCTTGTCGCGCTCGACCAGCTGGATGCCCTGACCGGGGTCGCCGCCAAGGCGCTGGTCTCGGAGAAGCAGGTGCTGGACAGGGTCGCGGAGCCCGGTGTGGTGGAGTACGCCGCCGCCGGCACCGTCGACGCCGAAGCCGTCGTCAAGGGCAAACCGCAAGTGGTCATCACCGCCGGGACCGACGATCCGGCCTATGCGGTGATCGCGGCAGCCGGCATCCCGGTGCTGGCAGACGCGGAGTGGCTGGAGAACGACCCGCTGGGCCGCGCCGAGTGGGTCAAGTACTTCGCCGCCCTCACCGGGACGGAGGCGGCCGCGCAGACCTTCTTCGGCGGGGTCAGCGCGGCCTACGCCGCCCTGGCGGACCAGGTGAAGTCAGTGCCCAAGGTCGACGTCGTACCCGGACAGCCGTACCAGGGCACCTGGTTCGTGCCCGGCGGGAAGTCCTTCAACGCAACTTTGATCAAGGACGCGGGCGGCTCGACCGCCTGGGCCGCCGACACCACCACCGGTTCCATCAGCACGGACGTGGAAAGCGTCTTTGCCAAGGCCGGCAAGGCACCGGTGTGGCTGGCCAGCACCACCTGGACCACGAAGGCGCAGGCACTGGCCGAGGAACCGCGATTCGCGCAGTTCGAGGCGTTCAAGACCGGCAACGTCTGGAACGCGGCCAGGGACGTCACGAAATCCGGCGGCAACAACTACTACGAGCTCGGTGTGGTCCGCCCCGATCTCATCCTGGGCGACCTGGTCGCGATCCTGCACCCCGATCAGGAACCGGGCCACGAGTTCGCGTTCTACCTCGAGCTCAGCTGACGATGCGGACACGGCCGGCACTGGTGCTGGCAGCGCTCGCGCTGCTGACGCTGGTGACGGCCGTGCTCGCCTTCGGGGTCGGGTCGGTCTCCATCCCGCCGTCGGCGACGGTCCGGTACCTCGTCACCGGGGACGCCGGCGACCCGACCAGTACCGTGCTGCTCGCACAGGTGCGGATGCCCCGGGTGATCACCGCCGTCATCGCCGGGGCCGGGCTGGCAGTGGCCGGCCTGCTGATGCAGACCCTGTTCGCGAACCCGTTGGCTGATCCGTACATCCTTGGGGTGTCTTCGGGGGCCGGCCTCGGAGTGGCGTTGTCGGTGCTCGGAACGGGCACTGCCGCAGGCGCTTTCGTCACCACGATCGGGGTCAGCGGTCGGCTCCGTACGGTGGCCGCCGCCGCCATCGGGGCGTTCGCCGTGCTGCTGCTGGTGCTGGCCCTGGGCCGCTGGGTGCGTTCTGTCGTTGCCCTGCTGATCATCGGCGTGATGATCGGGGCGGCGACCGGCGCGGTGGTCTCCCTGCTGCTGGCCTACTCCGACCCGGCCCGGATCCAGAAGTTCGTGCTGTGGGGACTGGGGTCGGTCAGTGGCACGACACGATCGGACCTGTGGTTCCTGGGCATCCCGGTCGCGATCGGCATCGGGATGGCGGCGGTGCTCGCCGGGTCGCTCAACGCTCTGCTGCTGGGGGAGACCTACGCGTCGTCGATGGGCGTCCCGGTGCGACGACTTCGGGCGTTGGTGATCGTCGCCACGGCGCTGATCGCGGGGGCGGTGACGGCGTTCTGCGGTCCCATCGCATTTCTGGGCATCGCGATCCCGCACCTGGCCCGCCTGGCGCTCGGACGGTCCGACCATCGTCTGCTGCTGCCCGCCAGCATCCTGATGGGCGCGATCGTCTGCCAGGTGTGCGCGGTGATCGCGCTGCTACCGGGGTCGGACGGCGTCCTACCGCTCAACGTCGTCACGGCCGCGATAGGTGCGCCCGTCGTGGTCGCTGCCCTGCTGCGCAGCCGCACCCTCGCAGCGGGTGCGGCATGAGCGGACCGGTCGGCGACCTGGTGCTCACCGGCGTCACGATCGGGTACCCGGGCACGGGATGGCGGCGCCCGCCGGTGGTGGTGCTGCGCGACGTGGATCTGCGAGCGGCCGCCGGCCGGGTGACGGTGCTGTTGGGGCCCAACGGTTCCGGCAAGTCCACGCTGCTGCGATCGGTCGCCGGTCTGCAGCGCCTACTGGCCGGCCGGGTGCTGCTCGCGGGCGCGTCGCTGCCCGAACTGGATCCCCGGCGGCGGGCGGCCAGGGTCGCCGTGGTGCTGACCGATCGCTTCGAACCCGGCTTGCTGCGTGGCGGGGACGTGGTCCGGCTCGGCCGCTACCCGCACCGCAGCAGCGCCGGCAGCCTCACCGACATGGACCGCGCCGCCATCTCGCAGGCGCTCACCGCGGTTCATGCGCAGGGCCTGGAAAACGTTGCACTGACAAGGATGTCGGACGGTCAGCGGCAACGAATCATGATTGCCAGGGCGTTGGCGCAGGAACCGGAGCTGCTGCTGCTGGATGAACCGAGCGCATTCCTCGACGCGCCCGCGAGGATCGAATTGCTGGCCTTGCTGCGCCGGATCGCGGCCGAACGCGGCATCACCGTGGTGGCGTCCACCCATGACGTGGAGGCGGCAGTACGGATGGGTCAGGACGGTTGGCTGATCGGCCCGGGCGCGGCGGTGACCAGCGCGCGGGTGGAGGAACTGGCCGCCAGCGGAGCGATCGGGTGCGCCTTCGACACCCCCGCCGTCACGTTCCAGCCGGACACCGGCACGTTCCGGCTGCGGTAGCGATCCGGCGACGGTTCGTCATGGTATCGATAGCCGGTGGCCGCCCCGGATCGGCGTGACGCGTGACCCCGGGCCGCAGAGAACTCCTACTCCAGATAGTCCCGGAGCACCTGCGAACGGGACGGGTGACGCAGCTTGGACATCGTCTTCGACTCGATCTGCCTGATCCGCTCACGGGTCACCCCGTAGACCTGGCCGATCTCGTCCAGCGTGCGCGGCTGACCGTCGGTGAGCCCGAACCGCAGACGGACCACCCCGGCCTCCCGCTCGGACAACGTCTGCAGCACGGCCTGCAACTGGTCCTGCAGCAATGTGAACGACACCGCGTCGACCGCGACGACGGCCTCGCTGTCCTCGATGAAATCGCCAAGCTGAGAATCGCCCTCGTCACCGATGGTCTGGTCCAGCGAGATGGGTTCCCTGGCGTACTGCTGGATCTCCAGCACCTTGTCCGGGGTGATGTCCATCTCCTTCGCGAGCTCTTCCGGCGTCGGCTCGCGGCCGAGGTCCTGGAGCAATTCGCGCTGGATCCGTCCCAGCTTGTTGATCACCTCGACCATGTGCACCGGGATGCGGATGGTGCGTGCCTGGTCGGCCATCGCTCTGGTGATGGCCTGCCGGATCCACCACGTCGCGTAGGTGGAGAACTTATAACCCTTGGTGTAGTCGAACTTCTCGACGGCGCGGATCAGCCCGAGGTTGCCCTCCTGGATCAGGTCCAGGAACGCCATACCGCGCCCGGTGTAGCGCTTGGCCAACGACACCACCAGCCGAAGGTTCGCTTCCAGCAGGTGGTTCTTTGCCCGTTCGCCGTCCCGCTTGATCCACCGCAGGTCGCGGCGCATCTGGTTGGGCAGCTTCTCGCCGGCCTCCTCGCCCTGCCGCATCCGCTCCGAGGAGTACAGGCCCGCCTCGATGCGCTTGGCGAGGTCGACCTCCTCCTCGGCGTTGAGCAGCGCGACCTTGCCGATCTGCTTGAGGTAGGCGCGGACGGAATCGGCCGACGCGGTGAGTTCGGCGTCCTTCCGGGCCTGCTTGAGCGCCTCGGACTCTTCCTCGTCGTCCCAGGTGAAGTCCTCGGACTCCGTTGCCGGTTCCTTCACCGCCCCGGGGATCGTCGCAGTGACCGCGGTGTTCTCCTCGTCCTCTTCCTCGTCGTCCTCGACGGCGCCCGGCTCGATGGCACCGACCACGATGACCTCGGCAGCGGCCACCTCGACAGTGCCGCCGGCGCCGACCACCTCCTCGACGGACTGGACCGCCAGGATCTCGATGTCTTCGACCTGGCCGTCGGCCGGAATGACGAGTTTGCCGTCAGTGACGGCGATGTCGTCGCCGTCGGCGCCGGGAGGGGGGGTGCTCGGACCGGTGCGCGGAGCCGCCGCGGGCTTTGCCCGACGGGAACGGGTGGAACTGGGGGAGGTTGCTGCGCCTGCCACTGATGACCTTTCGCTTCAACGAGCCGCCTGGACTGGCAGTCCGTACCCGGTCACGCCAAAGGACAGTGTGGCTGTCCCACGCGATGGATCCGAACTCGAGAACCGTGGTCCTGCCGGAAAGCGACTCTCCCATTGTAACGGCGAGCCTGCAGCATCTCGACCGAATGAAGCGCACCGAACAGGCGGTTCACGCGGCGAACCGCCGGAGTCGCCTCTGCCGCGCGCCCGTTCAATCGAGGACGAGCGCCTGCGTGGTCTCTGCCGGCGACTCTCCCGCGGCGGCTACCGGCGCCTCGACCGCGGCCAGGGCGGCACCGACGATGCCGGCGTTGTTGATCAGCTGCGCCACCGCGAGGGGTGTGCGGTTCTTCAACAGCGGAACCCATTTCTCCGGCTTCTTCGAGATACCGCCGCCGAGGATGAACAGCTCGGGCCACAGCAGGTCCTCCAGCGTGCGCAGGTACTTGGACAAGCGCTTGGCCCACTGCTGCCAGCTCAGCCCGTCACGCTCGCGCGCCGACGCCGACGCCTTGCTCTCGGCATCGTGCCCGTCGATCTCGATATGACCCAGCTCTGCGTTGGGCACCAGCTTGCCGTCGTTGATCAGCGCAATGCCGATACCGGTGCCGACGGTGACGACGATGACCAGCCCGCGGTGGCCACGTCCGGCGCCGTACCGGGCCTCGGCCAGCCCAGCGGCGTCGGCATCGTTGAGCACCGTCACCGGACCCGGCAGCTCCGGCTCCATCGCGTTCCTGAGAGAGGTGTCCACCCAGCCCTTGTCGACATTGGCAGCGGTTTTCACCACGCCGTCGAGCACCACACCGGGAAACGCCACACCGAACGGTCCCTGGTAGTCGAAGTGGGCGGCGACCTTGCCCGCTGTTGCGGCCACCGCCTTCGGCGTCGACGGGCTGGGTGTGTCGAGTCGGAATCGGTCGCTGGCCAGCACGCCGCCGCGCAGGTCGACGATGCCGCCCTTGATCCCGGTGCCGCCGATGTCGATGCCGAAGGCTGTATCCGGCTGCCCGCTGTTCGTTCCAGTCACGTCGAACTCCTACGTCTGTCTGCCCGCCCCGAGGATGAGGTGACGGTCTGGGTGCGCGAATCGTACTGACGATCACCGCAGTCCCGCTCAGGTCGCGCAGGCCGCCTGCGGCAGTGCGGGGATGGACGGCAACGGCTTGGCGGCAGCCGTCCGACCTTCGATCACGGCCGGTGGAGTCGCGGCATCACGGATGGACTTCAGTTCGTCTCGCACCTGCTGGGACACCGGGTCGTAGAGGTACCGCCCGCCCAGAGCCAGGTCCACCGAGTCGTCGATCCTGGAATCGACCACCAGCTGCGCGCACGGCGCGACCAGCAGCACGGTCCGGGCAGCGGCGGCGCCGGCCTGACCGAAACGGATCTGCGCCACGCACCTCAGGTCCGAAGCCGGATAGAGTGGGTCGTTGGTGCTGTCCAGGATCGAGTCGAAACCGGCGGCCCGGAGTTCGTCGCTGACGGCCTTCGCCTGGCCTCGGACGGAACTGGCGTTGTACACCCGAAGCAGTACGGTGGCGGGATTGGCCGGCCGCACCTCGGTCAGCGTCTCATGCTCGGTGTAGGCGCCGAGCGAGGTCTTTACCTGGGCAGTGGTGGGCGCCGGTCTGGTCGAGGGTTTGGCGGTCGATTGACCGGACCCGGCCTGGCTACGGGTCGTCGGCGCCGTGGTGGCGGGCGCTGCGCCGGGCGCGTTGCAGGCGCTGCTGTTCTCCGGGTTCGGCCGCAGACTGGGGTACCAGACGACCACCGCACCGACGAGCAGAACAACGATCACCGTGATGGCAGGCCAGTACCGACGCCGTTGATAGCGATCCGGGGCGGAGTCGGGACTCACCGCTGGAAAACCTCCTGTGGGCAGAACCGGGGGCTGCGTGCATCGGACACGCGAGAGGACCTGCCGGTCGGTGTGCGGCGCGGCCGGTCCCTTTCGCGGGACACGCGCGCCCCCACCTCGCAGACATCATGGCCGCCGCGACATGCGACCAGGGTAAAGGCACGCCGTTCGCGATATCGCCGATCCCTCTCGGAGAGTCTCTTCAGACGGGCGCACTCGTCGCCGGCGTGTTCGGGCACCGCCCGTGACGACGTCGGTGGAATGCGTCACCGCCACCCCGATGACGATCACACCGCGGCATCGGCTAATCTGCGCGCTCTGAACTCGTGACGGAACCGGTGCAGGTCCCGGTCAGAAGCTGTGCAGCCGGGGCTTTTTTGTCCTGGCTGACGGCGTCCGTTTCGGCGGCGCGATGTGATCACTGCCGCTGCGGGCACAAAACAGGGGTCGACGGCGTTACCTCCGGAGCACCGTCCGGACCCGGTTTACCCGGCGCCCGCCAAAACAGGATTACCGGTACGCACCAGACGATGCAGACGAAGACGAGTGAGAGCTCGAAGTGAGGAAAACACATGGCTACCGACTACGACGCACCCCGCCGTAACGAGTCCGACGAGCCGTCGGAGGATTCGCTCGAGGAACTGAAGGCACGACGCAACGAGGCCCAGTCGGCGGTCGTGGACATCGATGAGGGCGACACGGCGGAGAGTTTCGAATTGCCCGGCGCCGATCTCTCCGGCGAAGAGCTGACCGTGCGGGTCATCCCGAAGCAGGCCGACGAGTTCACCTGCTCGGTCTGTTTCCTGGTCCAGCACCGCAGCCGCCTGGCCTCCGACAAGGGGGGCCGGCTGGTCTGCGTCGACTGTGACTGACCGGACCGTGCCACCGCAACGCCCGGACCGGAGCAGGACGTTCCGTCAGGTGGGCGAATTCCACGCGGCGTACGGGTTGCCGGTCCGGCTCAGTCCGGACGTCGCCGTGGGTGAGGACCAGGTGAGGCTGCGGCTGGCGCTGATCCAGGAGGAGGTCGGCGAGCTGGCGGCAGCGGCGAGGGCCGGCGACATCGTCGGCGTCGCCGATGCGCTGGCCGACATCGTGTACGTCGCCTACGGCACCGCGCATGTGTACGGGATAGAGCTCGACGCCGTCCTGGACGAGGTGCATGCATCGAACATGACCAAGCTCGGCGCCGACGGCCGTCCGGTCCGCCGCGCCGACGGCAAGATTCTCAAGGGCCCGAGCTACCGGCCGCCGGACATCGCCGGCGTGCTGGACGGCGCGCGGGTTACGCTGGGTCAACCAATCCGTAATGCCGCCGGACCCGGGTTTCCCGGCCCGGCAGCGGAAGCAGGGCGTGATGAGCAACAAGATGGCGGGCTGGATCAAGCGGCTCACCAAGGATGACGACGAGGTCGATGCCGACCGGTTGAGCGGTGAGGTGGACGCCTCCGGGTCCGTACGGGCGATGGTCTGCTGCCAAGGAGACAAGGTCACCCTGCAGGGCAGGCTCCGCTACGTCGACCTGCGCCCCACCGATTCCCTCGCGGCCCTTGTCGCCGAGCTGTACGACGGCACCGAAGGTGTGCAGCTGATCTGGCTGGGACGCCGATCCATCCCCGGGATCGAGCCGGGCCGCACCTTGAAGGTGCGTGGCCGGGTCGCCGTAAGGGACGGCCAGAAAGTGATCTACAACCCCGATTACGACCTCCTGCCGGCTCACGCGTGAGCGCGAAGCGTCCGTTTCGCGACAGCACGAACCCGCAACACCGTGCCGACGGCGCCTCACCGGAGGCCGACGGTCACAACGGCGCAGGGCTGTCCGGGCGAGTGCCGGACGAACTGGCCGATCGTGCCGCCGCGGAGGCCGGGCACGACCGAGCTGACCGACCAATTGCCGATCCGGTCGTCGACAAGCAGGCGCCCCCCACCATCTGGGAACAGCTGGGCGGCCCGATGGGAATGGTCGATTCCGGGCTGCCGGTGCTGGTCTTCATCGTGGCAAACATGATTGGCGGTCTGGGCTGGGGGATCGGTGCCGCGCTCGCGGCGGCACTCGTCATCGCCGGGCTGCGCATCGCCCGCCGCCGGCCCGTGACCCAGGCTGTCGCCGGCGTCTTCGGCGTGGCGATCGCTGCCTACATCGCCTACCGCACCGACTCCGCGAAGGGCTACTTCCTGCTGGGCATCTGGAGCTATCTCCTCTACGGCGGCGCGCTGCTGCTGTCGATCCTGACCCGCTGGCCATTGGTCGGCGCGATCTGGGAGGCCATCAACGGTCGCGGGACCGGCTGGCGCTCCGATCGGCGGCTGGTCCGCCGTTACGACTGGGCGACACTGGTCTGGGTCGTGGTGTTTGGCTCTCGCTACCTGGTCCAGAACTACCTCTACGACACCGATCAGGTCGGCTGGCTGGCTGCTGTCCGGCTTCTGATGGGGTACCCGGTGTTCCTCGTCGCGATCGTCATCTCGGTGTGGATCGTGGCCGGAACCAGCGCCATACGGCTGCCGGGCAGATTCACCCGCAAGGCCTGACACGCCGCCGCAGCGGGCAGTTACCGCAGTGCCTCCCGGATATCGTCCTCCACCTCGGTGGAGGCCACGAACAGCAATTCGTCGCCCGGCTCGAGCGGCTCGTCCGGCTGCGGCACGATCACCCGGCCACCGCGCAGGATGGTCACCAGCGCAGCGTCCCGCGGCAGCGTGAGGTCGCGCACCGGCCGGCCGGCGATGCTTGTCGTCGTCGGCAGCGTCACCTCGACCAGGTTGACCTGACCCTGCCGCAGCGTGAACAGCCGCACGAGGTCGCCGACGGTGACCGCCTCCTCGACGAGCGCCGCGAGGATGCGCGGCGTCGATACCGCGACGTCCACGCCCCAGGCGTCGGTGAACAGCCACTCGTTGCGCGGGTCGTTCACCCGGCCGACGACCCGGCCGACCGCGAACTCCGTCTTGGCCAGCAGGGAGACGACCAGATTGACCTTGTCATCGCCCGTGCAGGCGATGACGACATCACAGGTCTGCAGGCCGGCGTCCTCCAGCAGGGCCACCTCGCAGGCGTCGGCGAGCACCCACTCGGCTGCCTCGATCCGGCCGGGCTTGATGGCCTCCGGATCCCGGTCGATCAGCATCACCTGGTGGCTGTTTTCTACGAGCTCACCGGCAATCGATCTGCCGACCGATCCGGCGCCGGCAATCGCGATCCGCATCACAGACCGTCCACCGGGGAGATGGCGGCCTTGTCGGCCACGTCGTGGATGTCCTTGGACAGCACCGAGGCGTAGATCAGATCGCCTTCCTGCACAACGGTTTCCGTCCCCGGCAACAGGCCACGGCCGAATCTGACGACGAAGGCGGTGTGGATACCGGCGCCGGTCTCGAGTTCGTGCAACGGCCGGCCGATCCAGTGCCGGTGATACGGCAGGTTGACGATCGTCACGGTGCCGGACGGGTCGCGCCATTCGCTGATCAAGCCCTCGGGGATGATGGCGCGCATCAGCCGGTCGGTCGTCCACGGCACCGTGGCGACCGTCGGGATGCCGAGGCGTTCGTAGACCTGCGCCCGCTTGGCGTCATAGATCCGGGCGACCACGGTCTCCACGTTGAACTGCTCGCGGGCCACCCTGGCGGCGATGATGTTCGAGTTGTCGCCGGAGGACACCGCAGCAAACGCGTGTGCCTCGCTGATCCGGGCGGCGAGAAGCACATCGCGGTCGAAGCCCATCCCGGTGACCTGCTGGCCGTGGAACTCCGACCCCAACCGGCGGAACGACGCGGGGTCGCGGTCGATCACGGCGACGGAGTGGCCTGCGCGACCGAGCTGGCGCGCCAGGGACGACCCGACCCGCCCGCAACCCATGACGACGATGTGCACTGGGACAGACCCCTTCTGGTGGGCCCGACCCGCCCGTTTCGACCCGCCCGTATCCGACCTACCACGATCAAGTGCTGTGAACTGCTGACAGCATGCGCCATCACGCTGCACCGACGAAGGAAACCTACAACCAGGAGGACAGCACCGTCTTCATGGTGCCGGTCACCGCGCCGAGCAGGTGTTCGTTGTGCCTGTTGTGATCTACGGACCGTAGGCTCCCCGACGTGTCCAAATTGACCACAGCGGCCAAGCGGGTGCTGGTCGGCCGGCCGTTCCGCAGCGACCGGCTGGCACACACCCTGCTGCCCAAGCGGATCGCACTGCCGGTGTTCGCCTCCGACGCGCTCTCCAGCGTCGCGTACGCGCCCGGTGAGATCTTCGCGGTGCTGTCCGTCGCGGGGCTCGCGGCCTACGCCTACGCGCCGTGGATTGCCGCGCTGGTGGCGCTGGTGATGATCGTCGTGGTCGCTTCCTATCGGCAGAACGTGCACGCCTACCCGAGCGGCGGCGGCGATTACGAGGTCGTGACGAAGAATCTCGGCCCTGCCTATGGCCTGCTGGTCGCCAGTGCGCTGCTCGTCGACTACATCCTGACGGTCGCCGTGTCCACGGCCGCCGGTGTGGCGAACATCGGTTCGGCGATCCCGATCGTCGGCGACCATCCGGTGTGGTTCTCCATCGCGATCATCGCGATCGTCTGCGCGCTGAACCTGCGCGGCATCCGGGAGTCCGGATCAGCCTTCGCCATCCCGGTGTACGCCTTCATCTTCTCGATCTTCGCGTTGATCATCACCGGATTCGTCCAGTACGTCAGCGGCGCCGATGTCCAGGCGGAGAGCGCGGGTTTTCAGCTGCAGGCCGAGACCACGCTGTCCGGGTTCGCGCTGTTCTTCCTGCTGCTGCGCGGCTTCTCGTCCGGATCCGCAGCCCTGACCGGCGTCGAGGCCATCTCCAACGGAGTGCCAGCGTTCAAGAAGCCGAAGTCGAAGAACGCCGCGACGACGCTCGCGCTGATGGCCGGTCTGTCGGTGTCGATGATGCTCGGCCTGGTCGCCCTGACGCTGTACACCGGGGTGCAGTTCGCCGACGACCCCGCCACCCAGCTCGTCGGGGCGCCCGAGGGCTACTACCAGAAGACCCTCATCGCGCAGATCGCCGAAGCCGTGTTCGCGGGCTTCCCGATCGCCTTCTACGTCGTCTCGTTCGTCACCGGCCTGATTCTGGTGCTGGCCTGCAATACGGCGTTCAATGGTTTCCCCGTGCTCGGTTCGATTCTCGCGCAGGACCGTTTCCTGCCCCGGCAGCTGCATACCAGGGGTGACCGGCTGGCGTTCTCGAACGGCATCGTGTTCCTCGCGGTGATCGCGATGGTCCTGGTCATCGCGTTCCAGGCGAACGTGACGGCGCTGATCCAGCTCTACATCGTCGGGGTGTTCATCTCCTTCACCTTCTCGCAGCTGGGCATGATCAAGCACTGGACCAGGCTGCTGCGCACCGAGCAGGATCCCGGCCGGCGGCGCCAGATGCTGCGCAGCAGGGTGATCAACGCCATCGGATTCGGGTTCACCGGTGTTGTGCTGGTGATCGTTCTCGTAACGAAATTCGCCGCGGGTGCCTGGATCACCCTGGTGGCGATCGGCATCATCTTCTACACGATGACGTCGATCAAGAAGCACTACGAGCGGGTCTCGATGGAGATCGCGGCCGACGAGGACGACATGGTGCTGCCCAGCCGGGTGCATTCGCTGGTGCTGGTCTCCAAGCTGCACCTGCCCACCATGCGCGCTCTCGCCTACGCCAGGGCCACCCGGCCGGACTACCTGGAGGCCGTCACGGTCAACGTGGACCCGGAGGACACGGCGGACCTGGCGCGCGAGTGGGAGGACCGGCAGATCCCCGTGCCGTTGAAGGTCATCGACTCGCCGTTCCGGGAGATCACCAAGCCGGTGCTGGACTATGTCCGGCGGGTACGCAAGGACCAGCCCCGGGACATCGTCACCGTCTTCATCCCCGAGTACGTCGTCGGGCACTGGTGGGAACAGCTGCTGCACAACCAGTCCGCGCTCCGGCTCAAGACACGGCTGCTGTTCACCCCCGGTGTAATGGTGACCTCGGTGCCGTGGCAGCTCTCGTCCTCGGACGCGTTGGACGAGCGGATCCGGCAGCGGGCGGACCGGACTCTGTTGGTCCGGGGGCCGATGTCAGGAGCGACGTTCGAGAGTGACTCCCTGCCGGCACAGCCCGGTGGGCTCAGCGGCAGCCGGGACGACGAATGAGCGGACCCGACCGCACGGCCGCCGCGCTGACCGCCGACGACCTCGCGCCGGGTGTCCAGGTTGAACTGGACATCGGCCCGGTCGCGCACGGCGGGCACTGTGTCGCGCGGTTCGACGGCCGGGTGGTTTTCGTGCGGCTGGCATTGCCGGGCGAACGGGCCCTGGTGCGGATCACCGAAGCCAAGCGCGGCTCGTTCTGCCGCGGCGAGGCGATCGAGGTACTCCGTGCGGACCCACGCCGGGTGCCAGCACCGTGTGTGCACTTCCACCCCGGCGGCTGCGGTGGCTGCGACTTCCAGCACGCGGACGGCTCGCTGCAGCGGGAGCTGAAGGCGGTGGTGGTCGGCGAGCAGCTGCGCAGGCTCGCCGGAATCGAACGGGACGTCGAGGTCCAGGAGTTGCCCGGTGGCGGCTTCGGCTGGCGCAGCCGGGTCCGGTGGGCGCTGGACGCCGAGGGCCGGATCGGTCCCCGCGGTGTCCGGTCCCACCGGGTGGAGGGCGTCAACCCCGCGGCGCCCTGTTTGATCGCCGCTGCGGAACTGACCCCGCTGGCAGCCGCGGTCGACGTCCCGCCCGGTGTCCGGCCGCCGCGACGCGGGCGGCAGACCAGAGGCGCCGACCACCGTCCGGCCGGCGGCCGAGGCACCAACCGGGGTGCCGGGGCGCTGCCGGAAGTGGCGCTGTGCCGGGACGCGGCGGGCCGAAGCACCGCGACCTGGATCGGGCTGCCGTCGACGGTGGTTGCCGAACGGGCGCTGGGCCGGGAGTTCTCGGTCGCCGCCGACGGGTTCTGGCAGGCGCATGTGCACGCCGCCGACGTGCTGGCCACAGCTGTCACCGAGGCGATCGCCGATCAGAACCTGCAGGGTCGGTCGGCGTGGGACCTGTATGCAGGTGTGGGGTTGTTCTCCGAGGTGCTGTGCCGCGCCGTCGGACCGGACGGCTCGGTGGTCAGCGTGGAATCCGACGAGCTCGCCGGCCAGCTCGCCGCCGACAACTTGATCGGCCACCCGCAGGCGAGCGTCCGGGTGGGCAAGGTCGAACACGTCCTCGCGGAACTGGAGCAACCGGTGGACGTGGTCGTGCTGGACCCGCCGCGCGGCGGGGCCGGTCCCGCGCTCTGCGCGGCCATCGCGCGGCGGACCCCCTCGGTGATCGTGTACGTGGCCTGCGATCCGGCGGCGCTGGCCAGGGACACTGCGGCGCTGGCCGGTGCCGGGTACCGGCTGGACACCCTGCAGGCTTTCGACGCGTTCCCGCAGTCGCAGCACGTGGAGTGTGTGGCCCGATACATACCTTGACGGGTCCGTCCAGCGCGAGAAAAGTCTCTCCGACCGGATGTATCGGAGGCGCGGTGCGGTGGCTCCTGAAGCCATCACCAGCCGGTGTCGCCTATCTGGTGGCGTTCACGACCACCCGGCGGAGGAGTCCAGGTCCATGTCCGTTGTCCAGCAGCACACCCCGTCCGCCGCGATACCCGCCGTCGGGTCCGCGACCAGCGCCTGCACAGCACTGCCCGAGGCCGTGGTCGACGTGCTTTTCCCCCTCGTTGATGACCAGGAATGGCCACCGTATCCGGCCGAGCAGCTCGACGCGGTGCTGCTGGCTTCCGATCTTGCCCGGGTCCACGGCGTGCCGTGGTTCGTCGCCAACGTCAGCCGCGGCGACATCGTGAAGGTCCGGCACGACGGGATCGGTTGGGTCGGCGGCACCGTCGTCAGTCGCGGCGGCCACTCGACAATTCATGTGATGGCGACGTCAGAGGCCGAACTCGCCCCGATCGTGACCCGGTTGCACGCGCTGGGAGCCGTCACGGCCAGCGGGCTGACACCACCGATGCTCACCGTCGACGTGCCCGAAAGCTCTTCCCTGCGGTCAGTTCTCGATGTTCTCACCGACGCCGAGTCGATCTGCGCGCACAGCGTTGCCTGCCGGCAGCACCCGGACGCGGTCGTCCGCTAGCGCCAGGGCCGCCGCCGCCGAACCTTCCGGTGCCACCCTTGTCACCGGCCGACCCTGAAAGGGATCTGACGTGACATCGCCCACGCTCAACGGCACCGCCCCGACCTCCGCCTCCGGGCTCACCGGCATTGCCGGCCGCGTGATCGCACCTGGCGATCCCGACTACGACTCCGCACGGCAGGCATGGAACCTTGCCGTCGACCAGCGGCCGCCGTTGGTCGTGCAGGCGGCCGGACCGGCCGACGTCGCCGCCACCGTCCGGTACGCCGCCGCGACCGGCCTCCGGGTCGCGCCGCAGGGCACCGGCCACAACGCCGCACCGCTGGGAGACCTGGCCGGCACGATCCTGCTCCGCACCGAGCTGATGCGGCAGGTCAGCATCGACCCCGCAGCGCTGACCGTCCGGGTCGGCGCCGGCGCGCTGTGGGGCCAGGTCACCTCGGCGCTCGCACCACACGGCCTGGCCGCCCTCGCCGGGTCGTCCGACGACGTCGGCGTCGTCGGCTACACCCTCGGCGGCGGTTACAGCTGGCTCAGCCGGCGGCACGGGCTGGCCATCTCCAAGGTCACCGCGGCGGAACTGGTGACGGCCGACGGCAGCTTCCACCGGGTCGATGCCGTCACCGAGCCGGAGCTGTTCTGGGCGGTTCGCGGTGGCGGTGCGAACATCGGTATCGTCACCGCGCTGGAGTTCGGTGTGCTGCCACTGCCGCGGGTGTATGCCGGGAGTCTGTTCTTTCCGATGGAGCGGGCCCGTGAGGTGCTGACCGCGTATGCCCGGTGGAGCGCGACCGCCGACGACGGGGCCACCACGTGTGTCCGCCTGCTCCGAGTGCCGCCCCTGCCGGACGTTCCGGAACCCTTGCGCGGCAGGGCCTTCGCCGTCATAGATGGAGCGATCGACGCACCGGCCGGGCAGGCGCGGGCGTTGCTCGCGCCGCTTCGAGCACTCGGTCCGGTGCTCGACACCTTCGACGACATGCCGACCGGGGCGCTCGGTGCCATCCACATGGACCCGGCGACGCCAGTGCCCGGCATCGGTGACGGGTTGATCCTGGACGAGCTGACCGACACTGCGATCGAGGCACTGCTGACCATCGCCGGCCCCGCCGCTCACACCGCTCTGCTGACAGTGGATCTGCGGCAGCTCGGCGGAGCGGTGGCGCGCTCGGATCCGGATGGGGGAGCCTTCGACCGGCTACCGGGGCGCTTTCTGGCGTTGGCCGTCGGCATCCCGATGAACCCCGAGGTCGGTGTCAGGCTGCACGCGGAACTGGCTGCCCTGCGCGCGGCGCTGGCCCCGTGGTCGAGCGAGCGCGGCTACGGGAACTTCCGCGAGCGGTCGGCGCCACCGGCGCAGTTCTTCGCCGCCGGCACCCTCGCGCGGTTGCGGGCGGTTGCCGACCGCTGGGATCCGGCAGAGCTGTTGCAGGCCAACCATTCCCTGCGGTGAGGCGCGAGTGACCCGGGCCGCCCACCGGACTTCGGCCGCCCAAGCCGCGCGAAGGAGCGGAGTGTGTTCTCCGGCACGTCGGCCGCAGCACCCCGATGTCCGACGACGAACGGAAGGCGTGCCCGCCGTTGCGGCCCCAGCGCGTCGACAGGGGCGGTGGAACCGGAGAAATCGGGCACGACCGGGGTCGACGCCGGCGTGATCGACCGTGGTCGTCCCTGCTGTCGTGCCACGGGAGGGTATCGACGCCCGGCCAACCGGCAGCGTCGCAGCCGTCCTCCGGTCGTGCCGACCGCACGGGGCGGCGCCGTGGCGGTACCGTCGCTGGGTGGGATCCTGTCGCGTCGGCGCTCAGCCGAGGCGCCTTCGGGCGCTCGGGATCCCCGCCGCCGGCCGGCACGGCGCGGCACGGGACAGCTGGAGGCGTCGTGACAGAGCAGGGTCCGTCGGCAGGGAACGATCGGTCGGCCCCGGGCCGGTCGGGGACCTCGCCCGCCGACATTCCCGTAACCGCGCCCGTCGAGCTGGCGAACCTGTCGCCCGCCCGGTTGCGCGCCATGTCGGAGCAGCAGCGGACAGAGCTGGCGAGCCGGATCCGCGAATTCCTGGTGGAGCAGACCGCCAAGCGGGGAGGCCACCTGGGCCCCAACCTGGGTGTCGTAGAGCTCACCATGGCCCTGCACCTGGTATTCGACTCACCTCGCGACCCGATCCTGTTCGACACCGGCCATCAGGCGTACGTGCACAAGATCCTCACCGGCCGCGCGGACCGCTTCAACGCCCTGCGGACCCGAAACGGGTTGTCGGGCTACCCGAGCCGCGCCGAGTCCGAGCACGATTGGATCGAGAACTCACACGCCTCCACGTCGCTGTCGTACGCGGACGGGCTGGCAAAGGCGCTGGCCCTGCGCCATGAGTCGGATCGCACGGTGGTGGCTCTGATCGGCGACGGCGCGCTGACCGGCGGTATGGCCTGGGAAGCGCTGAACAACATTGCCGGCGCCCCGCAGCGTCCGCTGGTCATCGTGCTGAACGACAACGGTCGCTCGTATGCACCGACGACCGGCGGCATGGCGCAGCGGATGGCGGCGCTGCGTTTGCAACCCGGCTACGAGCGCATGCTGGGCCGGGTCAAGGACACCCTGCCGAAGGCACCGGTCGTCGGACGCCCGCTGTACTCGGCCTTGCACGCTGCCAAATCGGCGGTCAAGGACTGGTTCGTTCCGCAGACCATGTTCGCCGATCTGGGGCTGAAGTACCTCGGACCGATCGACGGGCACGATGTCGCGGCTTTGCAGACCGCGCTGCAGGCGGCCCGCGATTTCCGCGGTGCGGTGCTGGTGCACTGCGTGACCCGCAAGGGTGAGGGGTACCAACCGGCCGAGTCCGACGACGCGGAGCAGATGCACTCCCCGCCGGCGTTCGACCCCTCGACGGGTAAGCCCACCGCGGCCAGCACCACCACCTGGACCCATGTCTTCGGGCGGGAGATGGTGGTCGCCGGCGCCGAACGCCCCGGTGTCGTGGCCATCACCGCCGCGATGTGCGGCCCCACCGGGCTGACCCCTTTCGCGACCGCGTTCCCGGACAGGTTGTTCGATGTGGGCATCGCCGAACAGCACGCAATGACGTCCGCCGCGGGGCTGGCCATGGGTGGGATGCACCCGGTGGTGGCGATCTATGCGACGTTCCTGAATCGGGCGTTCGATCAATTGCTGATGGATTGTGCGCTGCACCGCCTGGGCGTCACCGTCGTCCTCGACCGCGCGGGCGTCACCGGGGAGGACGGGCCGAGCCACCACGGCATGTGGGACATGTCGTTGGCCGCCATGATCCCGGGGCTGCGGATGGCGGCGCCACGGGACGCCGCGACGCTGGCGGAGGAGCTGTCCGAGGCGCTGGACGTCGCTGACGGGCCCACCGTGCTGCGTTTCCCGAAAGGCGCTGTGCCGACGACAGTTCCGGCGTTGCGGCGATTCCGGCTCTTCCCGGACGACGTGGATGCCGCCGAGGTCCTCGACGCCACGGCGGGTGTGGACATTCTCGCCGAACCCCCGCAGGGGCAGGACAGCGACGTGTTGCTGCTGGCGGTCGGTGCCTTCGGCGCGCTCGCCGTCGAGGCCGCCGCGCGGCTGGCGCAGCAGGGCATAGGCGTCACCGTTGTCGACCCGCGATGGGCGCTGCCGGTGCCGGCCGAGATTGCCGCTCTGGCGGTGCAACACCGGCTCGTCGTCACCGTGGAGGACGGCGCGCGGTCGGGCGGTGTCGGAGCGGCGGTGACCGATGTGCTCGCGGGCACCGGGGTGCCGGTGCAGATACTGGCCATCCCGCAGCGGTTCCTGGAACCCGCCGCGCGTGCGGAACTGCTGGCCGACCTCGGGTTGACGGCGCAGGCCGTTGCCCGTGGCATCACCGAGGAGATCGCCCGCAGCACGCACGAACGCAGCACGCACGAACGCAGCACGCACGAACGGAGCACACGGGAACAAGGCGGCTCCGGAGCCGACCGGCTCGCCGGTGACCGCGACACCGGCCCGGCGGGCTGAACGGGTCGGGGAAGGCGATGCGCGTGCTGGTGGTGGAAGACGCCCGGCGGTTGGCCGATGCCATCGCCCGCGGCCTGCGTGCGGAGGGAATGGCCGTCGACGTCGCCTACGACGGCCGCGAAGGTCACCACAAGTCGATGTTCACCCGCTATGACGTCGTCGTCCTCGACCGGGACCTGCCCGAGATGCACGGCGACGACCTGCTCGCCGAGATCGTCGCCGCCGGGGACATCACCCGGGTGTTGATGCTGACGGCCTCCGCGGGTGTGGACGACCGGGTGGACGGGCTCTCGCTCGGCGCCGACGACTACCTGGCCAAGCCGTTCGCATTCCCGGAACTGGTTGCCAGAGTGCGCGCGCTGGGCCGGCGAGCGACCCCCGCGGCCCCGCCGGTGTTGCGGGCCGGCGATCTGCAACTCGACCCCGCCCGGCACACCGTCAGCCGCGCCGACGAGCCGATCGACCTGACCCGCAAGGAATTCGGCGTGCTGGAGGTGTTGCTGGCCGCCCGCGGCTCGGTGGTCTCCAGCGAGGAGTTGCTGGAGCGGGTGTGGGACGAGAATGCCGACCCGTTCACCACGACGGTGCGGGTGACCATGATGACCTTGCGGCGCAAGCTGGGCGAACCGGCGATCATCGACACGGTGGTGGGTGCGGGCTACCGGATCAGCACTGGATGAGCCGTCCACGGTGTCCGGGCGGCGACGTCCGATGACGACCGCCGAGGTCGGCGCGTTCACCGGCCGGCCGCCGCTGCGATCAGGACTCCGCCTCCGGCTGACCTTGCTGTCCACCGCACTGCTCGCGCTGATCGGTGCGTTGCTGCTGGCTCTGTCCTATCTGCTGGTCGGGCGGGTCGTCGCCGCGCTGCCGCAGTTCCCGCCGGGGACGCCGGTGCAGATCGGCGATCAGGTGATGGACGCCTCCCGGGCGACTGCCGAGATCGCCGCGCAGGGCCGGCGGACAGTGCTGATCGTCGGGCTGATCGCCTTCCCACTGCAGGTTGTGGCCGGTGCGCTGCTGTCGTGGGTGCTGATCGGCCGCACGCTGCGGCCGCTGTCCACCCTCACCAGAACGGCGCGCGCGCTGTCGGAGTCCTCGCTGGACCAGCGGATCCGGCTCGATGGTCCACGGGATGAGGTCGCGGACCTCGCGGACACCTTCGACGACATGCTCGGCCGATTGCAGGAGGCGTTCGAGGCGGAACGCCGATTCGTGGCCAACGCCTCGCACGAGCTGCGCACCCCACTGGCGGTGATCCGCACGGAGGTCGAGGTGACAATGGCCGACCCGAAAGCCGACACCACTGAGCTGCGCCGGATGGGGGAGGTGGTCCTGGAGGCGACGGACAGGGCCAACCGGCTGTTGACGTCGCTGCTGGTGCTGGCCCGCACCCAGGCCCGGGGCGTTTCGGTGCACCACCAGGTGGATCTTGCGGCGCTCGTCGGGCCCGCGCTGGACGCGGTCGGCGCCGAGGTGGCGGAACGGCAGCTGTCCGTCTCGGTCACCGGTGACCCGGCGGTGGTCCGCGGCGATCCGGCCCTGCTCGAGCGGCTGGTCGGCAACCTGTTGGAGAACGCCGTGCGGCACAACACCGAGACCGGCTGGATCGAGGTCAGCACCGAGAGCACCGGCAGCACAGTGGTTCTGCAGGTTGCATCGTCAGGACCGGACATCGATCCCGGAGCCCTGACGGAGCTGTTCGAGCCGTTCCGGCAGGGTAGGCGGGCGCGCGTCGGTCACGGCGGTACCGGCCTCGGATTATCCATCGTTCGGGCGGTGGTGGCCGCGCACGGCGGCACCGTGGGCGCTTCGCCGGTGATCGAAGGCGGACTGCGGGTCATCGTGACGCTGCCGGTGTCGACCGGGCGCGGAACCGGCTGAAGAAAGCCGTCGGCCGCTGAGCCGGCTGAAAGGAGCCTGGAACACGGTGCCCACCCGCGGGGTGGTGAGTCGTTTCTCGGCCGCATCGGCCAGCACCACGGCAGGAATGGCCAGCGCGGCCAGCAGCCAGCCGACCACCGTCGGGAGGGTGCCGCCGAGGACGTCAGCGATCGGTGGTACACCGAGAAAGACCAGCAGCAGCAACACTTCCACGCTCACCGCAACCGGCAGCAGCGGATTCCGGCGGCGGAGCACCGCCCCGACCCAATGGCTGCTGCTGCGGCACGCGTACGCGTTGGTGAGCTGCCCGAGAACGACTGCGGTGAAGGCGGTTCCGGATGCTGTCGCCAACAGAGCGGCGGGCGGGACGTCACCCCACTGCCAGCCACCGAGCATCAGGACGGCCAGGAACGCGCCCATCACCGTGATTGCCTCCGCCGGCCCGAGGACCCCGAACGCCCTGCGCACGACCCGGCCGTCGAGCAGTCGGGTCTGCCGTGCCGCACCCTGCATGGTGCGTTGATGCGGCGGTTCGGCACCGAGTGCGAGCGCAGGAAGCAGGTCGGTGCCGATGTCCAGGGCGAGGATCTGCAGCACGCCGAGCGCCAGGGGCACATGGCCCAAGGTCAGCGCCCAGACGGCGAAAGGCGTCAACTCGGCGACGTTGTCGGTGAGGTGGTACGTCAGGAACCGTCGGATGTTCGCGAAGGTCGCGCGACCCAGTTCGATGGCCGTGACGATCGTGGCGAAGCTGTCGTCCAGCAGGACGAGGTCGGCCGCCTCCCGGGCGACGTCGGTGCCGGTGGCACCCATCGCGACGCCGATGTCGGCCTCACGGAGCGCGGGGCCGTCGTTCACTCCATCGCCGGTCATCGCCACCACGTGCCCGCGCCGCTGCAGCGCCCTGGCGATGGCGAGTTTGTCCTCCGGGGTGACCCTCGCGACAACGACGCCGTCGTGGTCCAGCAGCGCTCCGAGGTGCTGGTCATCATCCGGCAGATCCGCGCCGACCAGCACCGGACCGTCGGTCAGCAGCCCGATCTCGCGGGCGAGCGCCGACGCCGTGCCCGGGTGGTCACCGGTGATGATCGCGATCTTGATGCCGGCCAGCCGGCAGGCCGAGATGGAATCGGCAATCCCCGGCCGTGGCGGATCCTCCAGGCCGACCAGACCACTCAGGACGAGGTTCTGCTCGGCGGCGTCGACAGTCGACACGGACGCGGCCACGTCGCTGCGTCGGGCGACCGCCAACACCCGGAGCCCGCGTTCGGTCATGGCCAGCGCGAACTCGGCCGCACCCGCGACGGGAGCGCAGAGCGGGAGCACGGAATCGGGCGCGCCGAGCACGTGCAGCGTGCCGTCGACCAGGACGGACGACCGGCGCCGCCGTGGGTCGAACGGGAACCGGCCGGTGGCGTGCAGCCCGCTGGACCCGTGGTCGGGCCGGCCGCAGCGCAGGCCGAAGACATGCAGCGCCACCTCGGTCGGGTCACCCTGCGCGACCCAGCGCCCGTCCCGGCGGACGGCGCGGCCGGTCACGCACAGCAGTGCCGATTCGCCGGTGCGCTGCGCTGCCGCAACCGCTTGCGCGGTTCCGTCCAGCGAACCGTCCGGATCGAAACCCTCGCCTTGCACGGTGGTCTCACCGTCCGTCGTCCAGACCGTCACCACCGACATCAGATTCTGGGTGAGCGTTCCGGTCTTGTCGGTGCAGATGAACGTCGTCGATCCCAGAGTTTCGACGGCCTCCAGATGACGTACGAGCGCGTGTTGCCCGGCCATCTGTTGCGCGGCCCTGGCCAGTGACAGGGTGACTGTCGGGAGCAGCCCCTCCGGCACGAGGGCGACCGTCACACCGACCGCGAACAGGAAGCCCTGGTTGACCGGCGTGCCCAGCAGCACCGTGATGACGAAGAAGGTGATCCCCAGGGCGATGGCGACCGTAGCGATCACCGTGACGACGTGCTGCAACTCCCGGGAGAGCGGGCTCTGTGGCCGCTCGGCGGTGCGGGTCAGTTCGGCAATTCCAGCCAGTACGGTGTGCCCCCCGGTGGCGGTCACGGTTCCGCCGCCGGTGCCCTCCAGGACGAAGGTGCCGGCCTTGGCGATATCGCCGGGATCGGCGTGCACCGCGGCGCTCTCGCCGGTCAGCATGGACTCGTCCAGTGCCAGTGCTTCGGCGTGGCGCAACTGCAGATCGGCGCAGACCCGGTCGCCGGCGGCCAGCAACGCGTGGTCGCCGACGACGAGCTCGGTGGCGCTGATCTCGACGCGGACGCCGTCCCGGATGACGTGCACCTTGGCCGGTAGCAGGTCGCGCAACCGGGACGCGGCCCGGTCGGCCCGGTACTCCTGGACAAAGGCGAACACGCCGTTGAGCAGGACCACGATCACGATTGCGACGGCCAGCTGCGGCATGCCGCCGATCGCTGCCAGCGCCGCCGCCACCCACAGCATGAGAGCGAAGAAGTGCACCATCTGGCGGAGCAACAACCTGGCGACCGACGGCGGCGGAACGGAGGGCAGCACGTTAGGGCCATCGGCGCGCAGGATGGAATGCGCCTGTGCCTGGGTCAAACCGAGTTCCCGGGCCGAGACCGCCGGAGTCGTCCGGAAACTCATCGTGGTGGCACCACCTCGCGCCGCATCGCTTCGCCGGCTCGAATGACGGGCCGCATGTCGACGATCCTGGCGCGTCCGGCCGTATCTTTTAGGCTGCGCCGGAACGGGCCGATGCCGACAGGGCACAAGGTCCTCATCGACACTGTGCGGAGTCGTCGACCGCCGGTCAGCGCCGTTCGGCGATGCCCCTGACATACGCAGCCTGGCCGGCGTGCTGCAACCCGTCGGAGACGACGCTGATCAGCCGGACGCCCAGCGTCACCGGTGGATCCCATGCGGTGTCGACCACCCGGTCCAGGTCGGCGTCCGTGACTGCGGCGAGCTGTGCGGCCGCCGCGTCGTGCACGGCGTCGAGGTACCCCGCCAGCAGCTCCGCAGAAACCCGGACCTGGCCGACATCGTCGGCGCTGTGCCCGTATCCGGTGGCATCCTCGTCGAACGGTAACCCGAACCGCTCCGCCCAGCCCTGTTCGGTCCACACCTGAGCGGTGTCGAAAGCGTCCGCCAGATGGTCGTCCTGCACGCGGCACAGGTGCCAGATCAGCCAACCAATGGTGTTCGCGTCCGTTTCCACCCGGAAGGTCAACGTACGCACCTCAAGGCCGTTGACGACCCTTCGCGCGGTCTGCGTCACCCGGTCGAATGCGTCCAGCAGTAGATCGGAAGTGTGCACGGCGCCCTTTCGGTGCTCTGCGGGGTTCAATCGGTGGCGAGGCTATCCCTGGGCCCGCAGTTCCATCCTGAACGGCGTCGCACCCGCCGAACACTGCATCACGCCGTGTTCCGCCTTGGGTCACTGCGGAGCGAGCGGGATGTCGAGGCGGCTGCTCGAGTTCGTCGAGATACGCGCCTGCCAGAGTTCACCCTGTCGACGCGGTGTCCGGGTAGCGGTCTGGGGTCGGGTGGACGACCAGCACCGGGCAGTGGGCGTGCTCGGCTACCGTGGAGCTGACCGAGCCAAGCAGGAGGCCGGCGAATCCGCCGTGTCCACGGCTGCCCACGATCAGCATCCGCGCCCCCACACTGGCATCCTTCAATACCTTCGCCGGCATGCCCTGATACACGAGCATCTGCAGTTCAGCGGGCGGGTCGGATCCGAACACGGTACCGACGGCGGCGGTGACGATACGGCGGGCGTCGTCCTCGGGGGTCCAATTGTCCTCCGGCACAGCCCAGATGTAGCCGAGGGGAAAATGCCACGCCACGACCGCTTCGACCCGGGCATCCAGGCTCGGCGCCAGCCGAGCCGCCCAGCGTAGGGCCAGCTCGGACTGTTCGGAGCCGTCGACTCCGACCACGATCCGCGAGTCTGTTGGGTGGCTTTCGGGGGACACTGGACCACTCTCCTGTCAACGACACACAGCCGCGGCGCCGGCTGAGCGTCGCGTCCGGTGAACATCCTGCACCACGGTGAGGGTGTCGACAGGCCCACCCCTTGAAAGATCGATGCCCGAACTAGGCTGTTCGTCGCGGTGATGATGCCGGGTCGGATTGGAGGCAGGGTGCATCCGAACGCTGCGGTGGTGGCCGACGCGCTGGTCCGGGCCGGCGCGCAGGGCTCGGTCCGTTCGCTCGAGGATTCGGCGCGAACGGCGCGCGACGCTGCCGCCGCGCTCGGGTGCCCGGTCGGGGCTATCGCCAACAGCCTGGTCTTCCTGGCCGACGACGAACCGGTGCTGATCCTGACCAGCGGCGCCCACCGAGTCGACACTGACCATGTGGCAGCAGTTGTCGGAGTCGAAGAACTGCGACGTGCAACCCCCGAGCAGGTCCGCGCCGCCACCGGCCAGCCCATCGGCGGCGTCGCGCCGGTCGGTCATCCGCAGCCGGTTCGGACGATGGTGGATGTCGCACTGCAGGAGTTCGCCGTGGTGTGGGCCGCCGGTGGAACGCCGCACACGGTGTTCCCGACGACGTTCCAGGAGTTGGTCCGGATCTGTTCCGCGCAGCCCATCACGGTGCAACCGGCTCCCACCACGACCGGGTAGCCACCGCCTGGCGTCTGCGCTGTTGGGTACCTCGCGTCGAAACGGCAACGCGGCAACGGAATGTCGGCTCCGATGGCGTGCTGCTCCGTGGTCGATCAGGCCGGCAGGGTGGCCACGCCCGGCGCCGCGAATCGCCGGCCGGTGGTCCGCTCGGCGACCCCCGTACGGTCCAGGTAGGGGGTGATGCCGCCGAGCCAGAACGGCCAGCCCGCACCGGTGATGACACCCAGATCGAGGTCGGCCGCGTCCGCGACGACGCCCTCGTCGAGCATCAACCTGGCCTCCTCGGCCAACGCGACCAGCACCCGGTCCAGCACCTGCTCAGCGGTCGATGACGTACTGCCCTGCACCAGCAGGGCGGCGATCTCCGGGTCCAGGATCTGCTTGCCACCCTCATCCCAGGACAGCAGCGTCCGGTGACCACCGGCGACGATCCGCTGCAGATTCGCCGAGACCGGGAATCGGTCGCCGAACGCCACGTGCAACCTCTCCTGCACATGCAGGGCGACGGCCGGGCCGGTCAGCTGGGTGAGCATCAGTGGGCTGATCGGCAACCCGAGCGGTTCCAGCGCCGCGTCGGCGACCTCGGGCGGGGTGCCCTCGTCGATCGCCGCGAGAACCTCGCCCATGCTGCGCAGCAGCAGCCGGTTGACCACGAACCCGGTGGCGTCCTTGACCAGGATCGGACTCTTCTCGAGGGCCTTCGCCAGACCGAAAGCCGTTGCCAGCGTTGGACCGTCGGTCCGGTCTCCGCGGATGATCTCCAGCAACGGCATCACTGCCACCGGGTTGAAGAAGTGGAATCCGACAACCCGCTCGGGGTGCTGCAGGTCGGCGGCCATCGCCGAGATGGACAGCGACGAGGTGTTCGACGCCAGCACGGTCTGCGGGCCGACGTGCTTCTCGAGTTCGGCGAAGACCTGCTTCTTGACGGCGAGTTTCTCGAAGACCGCCTCGACCACGAATTCGGCATCGGCGAAGGCCGCGTAGTCCAGCGAGCCGGTGATCAGTGCGGTGAGCCGGTTCGCCTCGTCATTGCTGATCCGCTTCTTCGACGCGAGCGCGTCGATGTCCCGCTGCACCGTGCCCAGGCCCTTGTCGAGCCGAGCCTGGTCGACGTCGGTCATCACGACCGGAACGTGCAGGTTCCGGGCAAACAGCAGCGCCAGCTGGCCGGCCATCAGGCCCGCACCGATGACGCCGACCTTCATCACTCGGCGGGCCGACGAGGTCGCCGGCGCCCCGGCGGGTTTGCGGGCCCGCTTCTGCACCAGGTTGAACGCGTACACACCGGCGCGGAACTGCTGGCTCATGATCAGGTCCACCACCGCCGCCCGTTCGGCCGCGAGGCCGGTTGCCAGGTCAGTGGTCCGGGACAGCGCGATCATCTCCAGAGCCCGGTAAGGGGACAGCGCCGCACCGTGCGTGCGCATGTCGGCAACGATCTTGCCGCGCTCGAGAGCGGCCGCCCATTCGTCGTCGGTGGCACCTCGGAACTCGGTGCGGTCGACCGTGATCGAGCCGTCGAGCACTCCGGTGAGCCAGGCCAGGGACTGCTCGAGGTAGTCGGCCGCGTCCAGCACGGCGTCGACGACGCGCAGGCGCAGGGCGTCCGGTGGCTTCATGATTCGGTTCTGGTTCAGCGCGTTCTCGACGATGACGGTGACCGCGTTGTCCGGACCGGCGATCCGCGGTAGCAACTGGGTGCCGCCCCACCCTGGCAGGATGCCCAGGAAGACTTCGGGCAGCGCCAACGCCGCGCTATTGGCTGCCAGGGTGCGGTAGTCGCAGTGCAGGGCGAGTTCCAGGCCACCGCCCATGGCCGCCCCGTTGACGAAGGCGAACGTCGGGATCCCGGACGTGCCGAGCCGGCGGAAAACCCGGTGGCCGAGTTCGACGGTGGCCGCTGCCATCTCCCGGGTCGACACGGTGGACGCCTGCGTCAGGTCGACGCCCACCGCAAAGATGAACGGCTTGCCGGTGACGGCGATGGCGTCCGGTGCGGCATCGACGGCGGTGCCAATGGCGGCGTCCAGGCTGGCCAGTCCCAGCGGTCCGAGCGTGCTGGGGCGGGTGTGATCGCGCCCGTTGTCCAGGGTGATCAGCGCGACCCGTCGGCTGCCGCCCGGTGCCGCCGGCGACGGGACGAGGACGATTCTCATCAACGCCTGCGTGACGATTTCAGGCGGAGCGCCCGCGCCGCCGTTGCCGCCCCGCTCGCCGGACTGGCCGCCGGTGTTTGCGGTGCCTGGTTCGATGGTGCTCACAGGGCGCTCCCGGCGGTTTCGGTGGTGGCGTCGGCGGTCTCGGCGGCATCTGCGACCCTGGGCGCCGCGAAATGGTGCGGGTTCTCCCAGATCACCGTGCCACCCATCCCCAGCCCGACGCACAGCGTCGTGAGTCCGTAGCGGACGTCCGGACGCTCCTCGAACTGTCGGGCCAGCTGCGTCATCAACCGGACACCGGAGGACGCCAGCGGGTGCCCCATCGCGATGGCGCCGCCGTACGGATTGACCCGCTCGTCGTCGTCGTCCAGACCGAAATGTTCGGTAAAGGCGAGCACCTGCACCGCGAAGGCCTCGTTGATCTCGATCAACCCGATGTCATCGATCGTCAGACCCGCTGTGCGCAGCGCTTTTTCGGTCGCCGGGATGGGGCCGGTGCCCATCGTCTCCGGCTCGACGCCGGCGAACGCGAACGACACCATCCGCATCCGGACGGGTAACCCGAGTTCGTCGGCAACGTCGGCCGCCACCAGCAGGCACCCGGTGGCGCCGTCGGTCAGCCCGGACGCGTTGCCGGCGGTCACCCGCCCGTGCGGCCGGAATGGCGTCCGCAGATTCTTCAGTGCATCGAGAGTTGTTCCCGGGCGGGGTAACTCATCCGCGCCGGCCAATCCCCAGCCCTGCTCGGACCGGGTCGCGATCGGGACCAGGTCGGGTCCGATCTTGCCGTTCGCAAGGGCCTTGGCGTACTTCTGCTGGCTGGCCACGGCGTAGGCATCGGCCCGCTGCCTGGTCAGGTGCGGGTAGCGGTCGTGCAGGTTCTCGGCCGTCGAGCCCATCATCAACGCCGACGGGTCGACGAGCTTGTCGGCGACGAAACGGGGGTTGGGGTCGGCACCCTCGCCCATCGGATGATGGCCCATGTGCTCGACACCGCCGGCGATGACGACGTCGTAGGCGCCCACCGCGATGCCGGAGGCGACGGTCGTGACCGCCGTCATCGCCCCGGCGCACATCCGGTCGATCGCGAAGCCCGGAACCGTCTTCGGCAGCCCGGCCAGGATGGCGGCGATACGTCCGATCGTCAGGCCCTGGTCCCCGATCTGGGTTGACGCGGCGATGGCGACCTCGTCGATGTGCTCCGGCGGTAGCCCGGGCTGGCGGCGCAGTAACTCGCGGATCACCGTGACCATCAGGTCGTCGGCCCGTGTCTGCCAGTACTGCCCCTGCTCACCGGCCTTGCCGAAAGGGGTGCGGACCCCCTCGACGAACACCACGTCCCGCAGCGTTCGCTGCCGCGGCGCGCGGGGCGAGTCGGAACGGGGCGTGTCGGAACGGGCGGTGTCTGCTGCTGGTGCCGCTGAAACCACGGACGTGCTCCCTCTCCCTCGCCGGACATGACGGTATGAATGCTCGCCACCACCACCGGCGGGTCGGGGCACCGCGCAGGGCTGCTGGCTCGCACAGTGGCGGTGCCGGCCGAACCCAACGGCGTGCCGGGGGCGATCGCGGTCATCGTACCCCGGATGTTACTGGCCGGTAACTTGGCTCGATCCCGCCATCGTGCCCGCGTCGAGTGCCCTTACCAGCAGCGGCGCCGTCAGTTCGATCTGCCACGATCGGGCACCCCGCTGCGCCAGGGCCTCGCCGATGCCGGCGGCCTCGGGCGGCGCCCAGAGGATCCGCCGCACGGCGTCGGGGGACACCAGGTTCTCCACCGGCACCGCGATCCGTTCGGCCAACGCGGCCAGCGCCGTTTTGGCGGCCTGCAACCTGGCCGCGGCCGCGGGCTCGCGGGAGGCCCACTTCGCCGGTGCCGGCGGCCCATCGCCGGGCGGACGCACCACTGGGAGCTCCTCTGCAGGCAGCGCCAGCGCGCGGCCGATCGCCGACAGCCAGACCCCGGCGCTGCGCCGTTGCATCCGTCCGGAATAGACCGGCAGCGCGGTCAACGCCGCGATGGTCGCGGGCTTCGCCACGGCGGCCGCGATGATCGCGGAATCGGGCAGGATGCGGTGCGGCGCGACGTCCCGCCGTCGGGCGAGACCGTCCCGCGTGGTCCACAACTCGCGAATAACGGCGAGGGCACGCCGATCGGTGATGCGGTGCATGCCGGACGTTCGGCGCCACGGGTCGATCCGGGGCGGGGGCGGCGGTGCGGCGATGATCGCGTCGAACTCCTGCCGCGCCCATTCGAGCTTGCCCTGCCTGCGCAGCAGGTCCTCCATGGCGTCACGCAGCTCGACCAGCACCTCGACATCGAGCGCCGCATAGGTCAGCCAGTCCTGCGGCAGTGGACGGGTGGACCAATCCGCCGCGCCGTGCCCCTTGCGCAGGTGCAGGCCGAGCATCTGCTCTACCAGCGGACCCAGCCCGACCCGCGGCAGCCCGGCGAGCCGACCGGCCAGCTCGGTATCGAAGAGCCGGCGGGGCCGGATCCCGACCTCGGCGAGGCACGGGAGGTCCTGGTTCGCGGCGTGCAGCACCCATTCCGCTCCGGCGAGAGGCGCGTCCAGCGCGGACAGGTCACCCAGTGGGATGGGGTCGATCAGCACGGTCCCGATGTCGGGCCGGCGCAGCTGCACCAGGTACGCGCGCGAGCCGTAGCGGAAGCCGGAGGCCCGTTCCGCGTCGATGGCCACTGGGCCACCGGCGGCGGAAAGCAGTTCGGCCCAATGCGTCAGGTCCGAGCGTTCGGTGATCGGACCGGCGACCGGGCCGGCCGGTTCCAGCAGCGGAAGCACTTCGGGTCCGGCCGCATCAGCCGCGTCTTGGTTGGATCCCGCACTATTCGGATCGTTGCCGGCCGCACCATTCTTGCGGTCGGCCAGACCCGGCTCACGCGTCAACCACACAGCGCCGGATGGTCCCGTCGCCGGCTCGTCCGGGCCGACGACGTCGACCTCACCAGTGCCGGGCATGGGCGGAACCTATCGCGCCGGACGGGCTGTCGTGGCCATCGTGACCGGTCCGGGACCGTGGGTCGATCAGGAAATCACTCCTGCGCGCATCGCGAGAGCCACCATATGGGCGCGGTCGCCCGTGCCGAGCTTTCGGCCGATCCGGGCCAGATGGCTCTTCACCGTAAGAGCGGACAGCGACAGCTGTTCGCCGATCCACTTGTTCGATCGGCCATCGGCAACGAGGCGGATGACCTCGATCTCCCGGGTGGAGAGCTCATGGATGCTGCTGGGAATGCTGGCGGTGGTCGGATTCGCCCGGCGCCCGATCAGAACACCACTCACACCCGCGCCGACCGCGTCGATCACCGGTCCGATGTCGGCCGTCGGGGCAAGCGCGATCACCCGCGGCCAGCCGGACTCGCGGAGTGCGTGCACCACGCGTCCGGCTTCGGCACCCAACTGCAGGCTCACCAGGGCGAGTTCGCCGCCGACCTGCCGGGCAACCAGATCCTCGACGGCCGCCACCGACGTGGCCTCCAGAATCCGGCCGAGACCGATCTCGCCCAAACTGTTCACCAGTGGATCGCGGGTTCCACGATCCGGATCGACCACCAGCACGGTCGCCATTCGCAATGGGATGACGGTGCTGTCGCGCAGCGGTGAACGCTGCGCTGGTAGCAGCGTCCCCAGAATGCCGTCGTCCGGGCGTTGCGACGAGCTCATGTCCAGAGCCCCGCCGCTCACACCAACCGCCGTGTTGCTCACCGGGCGTTCCTCCTACCGGCCGGGCGAATGCCCGGCGTCACCAATGTCCGGAACCCGCGGTCGCCCGTCGAGGTCATGGCATACCCGTTCAACGGGCATGAGTCGTTCCGTTGTCACAGCTAGTGTCTGCCCTACGGCCGTCCGTGGTCAAGGACCCGAAACGAGTAGTCGCAATAGTCCGATGTTTTCTCACCTGGCGCCTGACGGATCAGACGTTTGCAGCAACGTCACTCCTTCTGGAGGCAGACCGGCGGCCACGGAGAGAAACTCCGCAAACGCCTGTAGGTGCAGGTCGGTGCGCTCGTCGGCCGTCCAGGACGCCCGAACTTCAAGGTCATCGGCCCGTTGTGGGCCGGCAATGTCCCCGAAGCGGGTCGATGACGTCGCGGTGACGGTGCCGCCCAGGGCGCTGTAACCGGCCCCTGAGGCCTCCAGCGATTCGGTCAGCCAACTCCACGCCACCTCCGGCAGCAGCGGGTCCTGCGCGATCTCGGTGTCGAGTTCGCACGTGGCGAACACCACAACGCGGAGCGAACCGCCCCAGGCGTGCACGCCGTCCGGATCGAACAGCAGGATCATCCGTCCGGACGCCGTCTCCTCGTCACGGCCAGCCGGATACAGCGTTGCGGACAGTGCGTGGCTCCACGGCGCGAGCCGGGCCGGCGCCGGCAACGGACCCAGCTCCACCTCGGTGCGGATCCGGGCGCCATCGAGCCCGGCGACGGCCCGCCGAAACTCCGCGGGACCGGCGGTGGACGACAGCGCGGTCATGTCGGGGACCCTACGACCGGGTACCGACAGGGCACCCACACCACGCCGTCCGGATCGTTGGCCGGCCCGGCCGGGCGGCTGCTCGAGCCGGAACGGTCGTCCGGCCCGTTGCCTTGCCGATCAGGGCGGGCAGAGCGTGCCGACCGCGGGCAGCGTGCCTTCGAGCAGGTACGCGTCGACAGCCGCGGTGATGCAGGGGGAGGCCGGGTAGCTGCCGTGCCGACCCGATTGCCAACTGATCAATCTGGCGGAGGCCAGCTGACCCGCCAGCGAACGCACCTGCTCGTAGGGGGACACAGGTTCGGCAACCGAACCGGCCACCAGGATCGGTGCCGCCCCGGAAGCCTTCACCGAGCCCAAGGCCGCCTCCGGTGCCGGCCACGCCTGGCAGACGCCCGCCAGGCCCACGGTGTAAGGACCGAACAGCGGCGCCCGCCGGCGGACCTCCTGCACGGCGGATTTCAGCTGCGCCGGCGAGATTCGCAGCGCACTGTCGTTGCAGCCGTACACGATGGCCGCGTTCAGCCAGCCGGCGCCGTCCTGCCCGTCGAGGACCGCTCTGAGCAGGGTGCCCACCGGGGCTGGGTCGCCCGCTGCCGCCGCCGCCACCGCGGTCGCCAACTCCGGCCAGCCATCCGGGTCGCCGAGCCGGAGCAGCAACGTCATCAGCACACTCCCGCCGTTAGTGCTGCCGGCACCCGGTCCCGCACCCGGCCGTGCATCGAGAACCGTCACCGCCTTCTGCACCGTCGCACGGGGATCGGCGCCGAGCGGACAGCCGCCCGCGAACGTCGGGCACCGGGCGGACAACGCGTCCAGGGCTTTCTCGGCGGCTATTGCGACGGCCGCCGCCCTGGTGTCCATGTCATCCAGCGGGTCTGTCGGGCCGTCGAGCACGGCGACCCCCACCCGCCCCGGATACCGGTCGGCGTACACCGCGCCCAACGTCGCGCCGAAGCCGCGGCCGATCAGGTTCAGCGTCGGACCACCCAGTGCGGAACGCAGTGAATCCAGGTCGTCAGCGGCGGCGGTGCTGTTCACCAGCGAGAGCTCCGGGCCGGCCAGGTCCCCGCATTCGTAGGTGAGCGACCGGGAGAGCTCGGCCAGGGCGGCGCCGGCGGCCGGTTCCGTCGGATCGACCCCCAGGGTGGCGAGCGCACCCGCGTCGTAGCCGGACAGGCAATCGATCGGTGATGACCGTCCGGTGCCGGCCAGGTCCAAGGTCAGTACGGCGAAGTGCTCGCGGACGGCCGCTGACAGCCCGCCCGCGACGGCGGCCACCTCGCTCCGGCCGTTCTCGCCGGGCTGACCGATCACCGCTACCAGTGCGGGCGAGTCGCGCGATACCCCCGGCGCCCTCGCCCGTGCCACCTGGATGGATTGCGCACCAAAGGGGTTGAGCCCGCGGCGGTCGACGAGGACCGCTGCGCAGTCCACCTCGAACCGGATGCCGCTGGCCCGGTCGAGCGCATCGACATCATCGCAGGGCCCCCACTGGATCGGGTCGGCCTGCTGCCCCGGGCCGCCGGGACCGACCGGCGGCGAGGAGCTCGCCGCGGAGGTGCGCGCGCCCTCGCCCTGGTCGTAGGTGGCCACCACGGGACGCTGTGACGGGCCGAGTGTGCAGCCTGCGAGCAGCAGAACCACCAGCGGCAACCCGACTGAGCCCGTGGCCGGTCTGCGGCGGCGACGTCCGCTGTCGGGTCGGCCGGGACTCACGTCATCGCCCTGCGGTAGCGGGTGAACAGGTGATCGTCGCCGACCCTTGCGGCGACCAGATGCCACCGTGCCGGATCCGCCAGCACCGCCGGCAGCATCCGGGTCGCGCGGGACCCGAGCAGCATCGGTGCGAGCGTCAGGCAGCATTCGTCCAGCAGGTCCGCCTCGACCAGCGAGCCGAGCAACCCGGGGCCGCCCTCGCAATGGATCCGCCGGCGACCGTCCCGAGCAAGGGCGCCGACAGCGATGTGCAGATCGATCCGGTCGGTGCCCGCGACGACGACCCGTGCGCCGGCCGGCACCCGCGCCGCGCCGGACTCCGTGGTGATCACGATCGGCGGGGTCTCGGTGTCGGTGAACAGTGGCGCCGCCGGATCCAGGCCCCCGACGGTCACCACCGCGATGGGCGGCGGTGACGCCGGTAACCCCCAGCGCCTACGCCGTTCCGTCCGCTGCGGGGAAAGCCTGATGCCGCCGTACATCTCCGCGCGCACCGTGCCGGCTCCGACCAGGATCACGTCGGCGAGGTCCCGGAGCAACGCGAAAAGTGCCTCATCGGCGTGGTTGCCGAGACCGGCGGACCGGCCGTCGAGCGTCGTGCCCCCGTCGAGGGAGGCGATCATGTTGGCCCGGACCACGGGCCGTTCGCCGGGAGGCCAGGCATACAGCGCGGCGAGGGCATCGTCCGCGTCCGGCAGGTCCAGCACGCCGACCGGCGTCGGCAGGGGTGCGCCGGCCGGGGTGGGCGGGGTGTCGGTGGGCACCCACCATCCGTACCACGCGTGTCCGACGTGCGGTACGGATGCCGTTCGGCACGGCTATACCCTCAAGCCTCGTGACCGTCATCCAACTGGTCGACCGCGACCCCGTCATCGGCCCCGACGAGTTGATCACCTCTCTGGTGCCGCCGCCCCGGTTCAACGACGTGCGCTTCCAGACCTACATCCCGGGGCCCGACGAGCCCACCCAGCGAACGGCGCTCGATGGGCTGTCCGGGTTCGCCGACCGGATCGCGACGCCGCCCCGCAAGGGCCTGTTTCGCAAGTCCACGCCGGAGGTGGGCGGTGGCTACTACCTGGACGGTGGTTTCGGTGTCGGTAAGACGCACTTGCTGGCGTCGCTCTGGCATGCCGTTCCGGGCCCGAAGGCCTACGGCACCTTCGTCGAGTACACCCATCTGGTCGGTGCGCTGGGGTTCAACGAGACGGTGCAGCGGCTCCGCGGCCACCGACTGCTTGCGGTCGACGAATTCGAGCTGGACGATCCCGGCGACACGATGCTGATGACGCGCCTGCTGGGGGAGCTGTCCGAGTCGGGGGTCAACCTGGCCGCAACGTCGAACACGTTGCCCGGCTCGCTCGGTGAGGGGCGCTTCGCGGCGGAGGACTTTCGCCGTGAGATCCATGCCCTGGCAGCGCGTTTCGATACGCTCCGGGTCGACGGCCCGGACTACCGGCACCTTGGAATGGCCCAGGCGCCGCCGCCGCTGTCAGATCATGAACTGGTGGTCGCGGCCCGCGCGGCAGGCGAGGACCGTACCGCGCCGGCGAGCCTGGACTCCTTCGACGCCGTCACGGCACGCCTGACGGACCTGCATCCCTCCAGGTACGGCCGGTTGGTGGACGGGCTCGGCACCGTCAACCTTCGTGCCGTCCGGCCGCTGGACGGCCAGGCCGCCGCGCTGCGCTGGGTCGTGCTGATCGACCGGATCTACGACCGGTCGATTCCGGTCCGTGCCTCCGGGGCGCCGCTGGATCAGATCTTCACCCCCGAGATGCTGCGTGGGGGCTACCGCAAGAAGTACCTGCGGGCGACCTCACGCATCCTGGCGCTGGCCCGCGAGGGCAGCTGAACGTCGGGCTGGGCGACTCGCTCTTGCCGCTGACGCGTTGCTCACCCTGCAGGGCGAGCGGTGCATCAGCGGCGAGAGCAAGGCGCGGTAACCCGAGTAACGGCCCCCCTGCGCGGGTAGCTCAGCGTTCGGCGAGCACGGCCGCCAGGGTGTCGACGGCGTGGTCGATCTCGTCCTTGGTGATGACGATCGGTGGCGCGAACCGCAGCGTTGTCTCGTGGGTTTCCTTGACCAGGATTCCGCGGCGGGCGAGTTCCTCGCTGATCGGCCGGCCGGGCCCGATCCGCGGTGCCAGCTCGGCGCCGGCCCACAGGCCCCGGCCGCGGACCTCGGCGAGGCCTCCGTCGCCGACCAGCGCGCCGAGCCTTCGGTGCAGGTGCGCGCCGAGTTCCGCCGAGCGGGTCTGCATCTCGTTGGTCTGTAGCAGCGCAACGACCGCGCGGCCGATCGCGCAGGCGAGCGGGTTGCCGCCGAACGTCGACCCGTGCTGGCCGGGTTGCAGGACGCCGAGGACGCTACGACGTCCGACGACGGCGGAGACCGGCATGATGCCGCCGCCGAGGGCCTTGCCCAGCGTGTACAGATCGGCGCGGACACCCTCGTGGTCCAGCGCAAGGGTCGTACCCGTGCGGCCGAGCCCGGACTGGATCTCGTCGGCGATGAACAGCACGTTGTGCTCGTCGCAGAGCCGGCGGACCCCGGCCAGGTAACCGGCGGGTGGGACGAGGACCCCGGCCTCGCCCTGGATCGGCTCGAGCAGGATCGCCGCGGTGTCCGGCGTGATCGCGGCCTCCAGCGCCTGCAGGTCGCCGTACTTCACCGTCAGGAAACCGGGGGTGTAGGGGCCGTAGTCGTCGTGCGCGACGGAGTCGTCGGAGAACGAGACGATGGTCAGGGTCCGGCCGTGGAAGTTGCCGCCCGCGGTGATGATCTGTGCGCGGTTCTCCGGCACGCCCTTGACGGTGTACGACCACTTGCGAGCCACTTTGATGGCGGACTCGACGGCTTCCGCGCCGGAGTTCATCGGGAGCACCATCTCGGTGCCGGTGACCGCGGCGAGTTCCTCGCAGAACGGACCCAGCTGGTCGTGGTGGAACGCCCGCGAGGTCAGCGTCACCTTACGCAGCTGCTCGACCGCGGCGGCGATCAGCGCCGGGTGGCCGTGCCCGAAGTTCAGCGCCGAGTACCCGGCCAGCATGTCCAGGTACCGCTTGCCGGCCACGTCGGTGACCCAGGCGCCCTCCGCCGACGCGATCACCACCGGCAGCGGGTGGTAGTTGTGCGCGCACCACAGCTCGTCCAGGTCGAGGAAGGTCTGCGGGTCGCGCTCGGTGCCGGTGGGCTCCTGGGTGGAGGATGAGCCGGTCAGCCGTTCGGACGTCGGGTGAGTGGTGGTCACGGTGAGCCTTTCGCGGAGTCCGGACGGCCAGGTCTGGTGACCGCCCGGGGAAAAGGCCAGCCTACGACGAAGACGACCCGTCGCAGGAGGAACCGAGGCGAACGGGCCGTTGGGCAGCTGATTTCCCCGAAGCCGGGGCGCCGACCATGCTGGGGTAGGCCCTGTAAAAGAACTCCGCAACCGACAGCGAGACTGAGCCGGGGCGCCGCGTTCGACCCGCCGGCGGACTTCGACATCGAGGTGGAGAGCGGATCGCCCAGAGCTGACCGATCCGCGCAGGCCGGCTCTGCTCGGTGTCAACAGGGACTGCGGAAGGCCGACCCGACCGCGCCGGCTTGCTCTCCGCGGGCCGGCGCGATCGGGTCGTGCCGGGTCAGCTGAGGCGCTCGAAGATGATCGCCATGCCCTGACCGCCGCCGACGCACATCGACTCGAGGCCGAAGGTGGCGTCGCGCTCGCGCATTCCGTTGAGCAGGGTGGTGGTGATCCGGGCGCCGGTCATGCCGAACGGGTGACCGACGGCGATGCTGCCGCCATGCACGTTCAGCTTGTCCATGTCGATCTTCAGTTCGCGGGCGCTGGGGATCGCCTGCGCGGCGAAGGCCTCGTTGATCTCGAACAGGTCGATGTCGTTGATACTCATGCCGGCGTTCGCAAGGGCGTTGCGGGTGGATTCGATCGGACCCAGGCCCATGATCTCCGGGGAGAGCGCGGAGACGCCGGTGGCGACGACCCGGGCGAGCGGGGTGATGCCCAGTTCGGCGGCCCTCGTGTCGCTCATGACGATTAGTGCGGCAGCGCCGTCGTTCAGCGGACAGGCGTTGCCGGCGGTGACGCTGCCGTTCATCTGGAACACCGGCTTGAGGCCGGACAGGCCCTCCAGCGTGGTCTGCGCACGGGGGCTCTCATCCGCGTCCATCACCGACCCGTCGGGGAAGGTGATGGGGGTGATCTCCTTGGCCCAGAACCCGTTCGCGGCGGCCTTGGCCGCTAGGCTCTGCGACCGCAGGGCGAACTCGTCCTGATCGGCCCTGCTGACGTCGCAGTACGTGGCGACGTTCTCGG